>CAJXKL010000005.1 GCA_913055915.1 uncultured Candidatus Nemicrothrix sp.
CCACACCGCGAACCCGCAGAGCAGGCTCGGTATCGAGATCCAGAGATTCCGGGTAGCTACCTTCTTACCTGTGCTCTCCCAGAAGTCGTCGTCCTCGACTTCCCATTCGTACAAGTCAGCCATTCCTATTCCTCACTTCTAGGTTCAGGGTCGATTTGGGGATCAAAGGGCTCCCGGTTGGCCCCAGGGGACGTGTCGCCCGTCATCACTGGTTGACCTGCTGCTCATCATGTCGCCACTGGGTACTCGCGTTGGTCGAACTCATGCTCAAGGTGGGGAGCCGCACTTCGAAGAATCCGCAGGACCGTCAGGTGCAACCACACCCAAGCTGCTGATGAGAACAGGAACAGCACGAAGAAAGCGCTCGAGGGGAGGTTAGTGAGAGACAGTGCTCCTGCGAATATGAGAGGCAGGTAGAAGCCGCCAAAGCCGCCGACCGCGCCCACCAGCCCGCCCACGGAGCCGACGTCCTCCTCGAAATAGTCGGGGATGTACCTGTAGACAGCCGCCTTCCCTATGCCCATAGCGACTCCGATGATGAACACGAGCGTGCTGAACAGCCATATGTTCTGATCAAAGGGCAGTATCTCTCGAACCCCTACCATCTTGGTTTTGTGAAGGGTGAGGTGTCCATCTGGAAATGACAACAAGAACGAGGCCCCCGCAATCGTTGCGAAGACCCAGTGCATGACTCGGCGAGCACCTATCCGGTCGGCCAGATGGCCTCCCACGGGTCGAAGCAGGCTGGCGGGGAATATGAACAGTGCGGTGAGCGCGCCGGCAACCTTGAGGTCAACTCCGAACACATCCACGTAGTACTTCGGTAGCCACAGGGCTAGTGCCACGTAGGCACCGAAAACCACGACGTAGTAGTAGCCGAATCGCCAGACGCGGATGTGTCCCAACGGCTTGAGCAACTCCCTCACGGGTCGCCCCAGGCCGGGCTTGATGTCATGTGATGGGGTTAAGGTCCAAATCAACATCGCCATGACAACCAGCACCACGGCATAGGAGAACGGCACGAATCTCCACCCACCGGGGATGTAGCCGCCAGCCAGACCACCGATGGAAACAGCGGTAACCAAGGTGGGGGCTAAGAGTTTGGTGATGGATGCACCCACGTTGCCAGCACCGAACACTCCCAGGGCGTAGCCCTTTCGCTCATGGGGATACCAGGCAGATACCCAGGCGATCCCGACAGCGAACGTGGCTCCCGACAGGCCTATGAAGAGAGCCGAGATGAGCAGTTCGGGATAGGAATCAGCCTTGCTCACCAGATAGGCGGAAATGGCTGTAACCAGTAGCAATATCGTGAATACCCGACGACCGCCGAATATGTCCGTCAAGATGCCGAAGGGAATTCTTAGGAGCGATCCGGTGAGAATGGGGGTGGCGGCAAGCAACGCGAACTGGGAGTCGGATAATCCGAATTCTTGTCGCAGTGGAAGTCCGATGATCGCGAAAACCACCCAAACCGCAAAACAAAGAGTGAACGCGATGGTGGCGGTAACAAGGATCCGGTTCGCCCCACGGGATTGGGCCTCCGGTTCCATCTGGCTGTTCACAGCCATTTGATCCTGCCTCCCCACTGTTCTGACCGTGGTTACTGTGCGGCCTTTCTTCCCGTGCCGGTCAACTTCCTGTTCCAGATGACCACCTGATGTGGCCTCCACAGGTAGGTGATGGGCCAGATCACAGCGTGCACGAGGCGTGTGAACGGAAACACGCCGATAATGGCAAACCCGCCGAGGATGTGGAGTTTGACCACCCACGGAAGCGTCGTGACGGTTGCGGCGTCGGGCTGGAACTTCACGAGGGAGACGACCCACGGCACCGTCGTGTGCAGGTACCAGTCTGCACCCCAACGGAAGAAGAGGGATACCCAGAAGCCGAGCACCACCTGAGCCAACAGGAGGGCGAGCAACAGCCAGTCGGCCGGTGTCGTCACGGTCCGCACCCGGTGCGTCGTCAGACGCCGATAGACGAGCACACAGAGGGCAAAGATTGCCATCAACGCCAACGACATGCCAGTCACCTCAAGGGTGTAGAGGCGGACAGGCGCTGAGATCACAGATGCCCAGATTGACGGAACCACAAGGGCCACGAAGTGCGCCATCAGGATCGTCAGGATGGCGTAGTGCCATGGCGCCGACCCCCAACTGAGCATCCGGTTCTCAAGGAACTGGGACGACTGGGTTGAATAGGAGAAGCGATCATTCCGGAAGCGGTAGATCCCGACCCAGACGGCGGTGATAAACGCCAGGTACGGGAAGGCCACGAACAGCACGTCATCCAACATTGTCAGCCTCTCCTCACGTTGTCGGCCATCCCACAGCAGTGGTTGCTGCGAGCGGTTGGGTGCTACCGGATGTGGAAGCCCGCACAAAGAGAAGCAGGGAATCCAGCAACTCGTGGTAGGGAAGGAGGGCTGCCACCGGCGGTCCCTCTTCATCCGGGTCCGCGTCGTCGGCGTCGTCATCCTTTGAGATCATCTCAAGGGTGGGCCAGACCGCGTCATAGACGATCTCGTCGACCATGTCATGGTCGTCACAGACGGTCAGAAACCGCAGGACCACCGGCAGGTGGTCAGCCAACTCCCCGGCCACCTCGACCCCGTGCGCCCTGTACCGCTCCATGAACTCAAGGAGCATCGCGCTTCTCTTGTAGCTCTCACCCAGCAGGTGGTAGCCCACGTACAGGCTGTGGGACTCGTCCATGTCGAACGCCCGGGTGTACTCCTCCTGCAGGCGACCAAAGGTTGACCCTTCGACGAACTCCTGGAACCGGGCCAGCAGGGCGTCGGCCTCAGGCGAAACCCCTGCGACCAGGCTCCGACACTCCCCGATGGCGTCGAGGGGATTCTCAGACGGGTAGTCAAGCAGCCCGGCATAGAACCCCCAGACGGACCTCGCTGTAGCCCGGTCCTCCATGGTCACCACCTCCGCCCTGGAGCGGTGCGGCTACCGAACCCGCCCTCGCGCTTGCGATCGTAGGGGCTCTCGATCTGCTCGATTGCCACCTCACGGGCCAGCGGCGGCACGACGAAGCGCTCCTCGAATGACGGCAGCGCCGTGAGGCGGAAGATGGCCTCAGCCTCCTCAGCTGTCATGTTCCCCAACGCCAGGGCCTCCTGCGCCTCCTCCTGGGATATGTCTCCGACCTTCTCGGCACGCTTGTAGACACGGACGGCGATGAGCTTCCGGTAGACCTCGGTCACGATCTCCTCGTTGCCCGCCGAGAACAGGTTGGCCATGTAGGCCAACGGAGCTCTGGCGTTCTCCAGCGACGTCAACTGTGGCTTGAGACCCTCAGCCTCTGCATCGGCAACGTCGTACTTGCCGTCCTTCATCTTGGCGAGGACTGGCAACATGGGGGGCACGTAGTAGAGCATCGGCACCGTACGGAATTCGGGGTGGAGCGGCAGGGCCAACTTCCACTCCTTGACGAACTTGTACACAGGCGAATGCTTTGCTGCCTGGAGCATTCCGTCGGTGACACCGTTGGCCTTTGCCGCAGCGATCACCTCTGGATCAAACGGATCCTGGATGATTCCCCGCTGTGCCTCAACCAACTCGGATTCTGGCGAACTCGCAACCTCCTCTATCCGGTCGGCGTCATACAGCAGTACACCTAGATAGCGAATTCGGCCGACGCACGAGTGGAAACAGGCCGGTGCCTGGCCGCTCTCAAGCCGTGGGAAGCAGAGGACGCACTTCTCCGACTTGCCCGTTGACCAGTTGTAGTAAACTTTCTTATAGGGACATCCTGAGATGCACATCCGCCATGCACGGCACTTGTCCTGGTTGACGAGCACGATGCCGTCCTCGCCACGCTTATAGGCAGCCCCGGCAGGACAGGCAGCCACACAGCCCGGGTTGATGCAGTGGTTGCAGATCCGGGGCAGGTAGAAGAACATCACCCTCTCGATCTCGTTCAGCTGGGCCCTCTCCTCGTCGGTCAGCGAGCCCACGTTCGGGTCATTTGAGGCGTACACGGGTGAGCCACCCAGGTCGTCATCCCAGTTTGGGCCGGACTCGATCTCCATGAACTCACCGGTGATCAGCGAGATCGGCCTAGCAGTCGGCTGGTCATCACCCTCAGGTGCGTTGAAGAGGTGCTCGTAGTCGTAGGTCCAGGGCTCGTAGTAGTCGTTGACGGTGGGCAGTCGACGGTTGTAGAAGATGTTGCCGAGCGTGCCGATCTTGCTCTGCAACTTGAGTTGCAGCCGACCGTCCTCTGCCTCCCAGCCTCCCTTGTACTCATCCTGGTTCTCCCAGAGGGTGGGGTAACCGGTACCGGGCTTGGTCTCCACGTTGTTCCACCACTGGTACTCGACACCTTCACGGTCGGTCCAGATGTTCTTGCACGCGACGCTGCACGTGTGACAGCCGATGCACTTGTCCAGGTGGAAGACCATCGATACCTGGGCCCTAATGTCCATCTCAGGTGCTCCCGTTCGTTTCGTACATCACCATTCCAACTTCTCCATCTTTCGGACAACCACATACGTGTCACGGGTGAAGATGCCGATCGGGCCCCAGTAGTTGAAGCCGTAGGTGAACTGGGCATAGCCACCGGCAAGCAGCAACGGGTTGATTCGGGTACGGGTCAGGCTGTTGTGGCCACCGGCCCGCCTTCCCCCACGAACCTGCGACTTGGGGATGTAGATGGTCCTCTCAACGGCGTGGTAGTAGAGGCAGATCCCGGCGGGAATCCTGGAACTCACCGCAGCCCTCGTCACCACGACCCCGTTGTCGTTGTAGACCTCGACCCAGTCGTTGTCCACGATCCCGACCTTGGCGGCTTCCTTGTCGTTGATCCAGACCGGATCCATCCCGCGTGACAGGGTCAACATCCGGAGGTTGTCCTTGTAGGTGGAGTGGATGTTCCACTTGCCGTGGGGCGTGATGTAGTTGAGCACCAGGGACTGGTCGTCGACCGGGCTGCGGACGATGTCGCCCGTTGCCACAGGATCCAGCTTGGGCTTGTACGTAGGAAGGTGCTCGCCGAAGTCGATGTAGTAGGGGTGGTCGTTGTAGAGTTGCTGTCTCCCGGTGAGCGTGCGCCATGGCACCAGTCGTTCCACGTTGAGGGTCCACGCCGAGTAGGTGCGGCCGTCCCTGACGTCACCTGACCAGCACGGGCTGGTGAGGGTCCGCCTCACCTGCCTTGTTATGTCGTGGAAGGTCATCGTGACCCCACGTGTGTCATCGGCCAGGTCCGTCAGGGGAACCCCGATCCGCTCCTCTTCGGCCTTGAACGCCTTATACGCCTGCTCACCGTTTGTCTCGGGTGCCAGGCGGAGGAGGATGTTGGCAGCGTCAAGCGAGTTCTCCAGGCCCGGGTACTTCTGGCCGCCCCACTCGACAGCGCGGGTCCGGCGCGGATCGGGTGCAGTGCCAACCGGGCTCTCCAGGAGTTCGTCGTAGGCCTCGGCTACGGGGATGTGCACACCGTGACCGTTCACACCATCCTCGCGGAGCCGTGGACCCAGGGAGATGAAACGGTTGTAGAGGTTCGCGTAGTCACGTTCCACGACGTTGAGGTGGGGTGCCGTCACACCGGGGACCAGGTCGCATTCGCCCTTGCCCCAGTCCAGCGGCTGCGGCTGGGCCAACTCGTCGGGAGTGTCGTGCTTGAGCGGAGAGGTGACGATGTCCTTGAACGGCTCGGGGAAGACCGAGGGAGCCATGTCACTGACACTCTTTGCGAATGCCTTGAAGATCTCAAAGTCCGTCTTGGACTCCCATACCGGCGGCACCGCCTCGCCAAGCGGGTGGACGAAGGAGTGGAGGTCTGTCGTGTTGAGGTCGTTCTTCTCGTACCAGAAGGCGGCTGGCAGCACGATGTCGGAGTAGAGGGCCGTGGAGTCCATGCGGAAGTTGAGATCCACGACCAGGTCCATCTTCCCCCTGGGTGCCTCCTCACGGAACTTGACCGTGTCGGTCTTTCCTGCGGCGTGTTCGATCGCCTCGATGTTGTCGTGGGTACCCAGGTAGTGGCGAAGGAAGAACTCAGCACCCTTGGCACTGGACTGCATGGCATTGCCCCGCCACACGAACCAGACCCTGGGCCAGTTCTCCTCAGCGTCGGGATCCTCAACGGACAACTTGACCTCGCCGCTGCTCAACTGGCCGGCGACGCGTTCGACTATCTCCTCGTTGCTCCCGGCACCCGCTGCCTCGGCTTCACTCACCAGGTCCAGGGAGTTGTCTCCGAACTGGGGGAAGAAGGGCATCCATCCCATTCGGACGGATGCGGCCGCCAGGTCGACCGCGTGACCTTTGGCCCACTTGGTCTCCGGAGGAACGCGGGCGTAGTCGGTGAAATCACCCTCGTAGCGCCACTGGTCGCTATGGATGTAGTGCCATATCGGTGTCTGCTGGAGGCGGGGGGGCTTTGACCAGTCCAGGCCAAGGGCCATGCTCGTCCACGGTGCAACCAGGGACAACTTCTCCTGGCCGACATAGTGGTTCATGCCGCCACCGTTCCGGCCCGGACATCCGGTCATGATCAACGCGGTGATTGGCGCCCGGTAGGACTGGTTGTTGTTGTACCAGTGGTTGACGGAGGCCCCGATGATGACCATCGACTTGCCATTGGTGGCCTCGGCGTTGCCTGCGAACTCGCGTGCCAGGCGCGTGACCGTGTCGCGACCGATGCCGGTGAACTTCTCCTGCCAAGCGGGGGTGTAGGGACGGTCGTCGTCGTAGTCCACCGGGTAGTCGCCGCCAAGGCCCCGGCTGACCCCGAACTGGGCCATGAGCAGGTCAAACACGGTCGTGACGGCAACCGGCCCGTCGTTGGTCTGGACGTAGCGGATCGGCACCTCACGCTCGTAGACCCCGCCCGCTGCGAACTCGTGGAAGGAGACCATCGCAACCTCGTCGTGCTCCTCGATGAAGGTCAGGTCGGGGTTGATTGGCTGGTGGTCCAGGCCGTCCTCCATCTTGATGTTCCACTGGCCCATTTCCTCCTGCCAGCGGAAGCCGACGGTGCCCTTGGGCATCCGCAGTGACCCGGAGTTGCGGTCGTGGACCAGCATCTTCCAGTCGCCGTTCTCAACCCCCGCGTAGCGCTCCACGCGGTCGGCACGCAGGAACTGGCCAGCCTTGAGTGAGTCACCTTCAGGCGTCAACTCCACCAGGAACGACGAGTCGGTGAAGCGCCTGACGTAGTCGTTGAAGTAGGGCACAGTCCGGTCAGCATGGAACTCCTTGAGGATGACGTGGTTGACCGCCATCCACAGAGCCGTGTCCTGCCCGGCCTCTACGGGTATCCACCAGTCCGAGTACTTGGCCACCTGGTTCAGGTCGGGGGCGATCACCACGAACTTGGCACCCTCATGGCGGGCTTCGGAGATGAAGTGGACATCGGGCGTCCGGGTCATGCTGAGGTTGGAACCCATCGAGACGATGTACTTGGAGTGGTACCAGTCGGCACTCTCAGCTACGTCGGTCTGGTCACCCCAGATCTCCGGGAAGGCGTTGGGCAGATCGGCGTACCAGTCGTAGAAACTCATGTTGACGCCACCGAAGAGCTGCAGGAAGCGTGAACCGGCCGCGTACGACAGGTAGGACATCGCGGGAATCGGCGAGAAACCGAACACCCGGTCGGGTCCGTACTCCTTGGCAGTAAAGAGGCAGGCCGCCGCGATGATCTCGAGCACCTCGTCCCAACTGGACCGCCTGAAACCTCCCTTGCCCCGGACCCGCTGTATTCGGGAACGCTTTTCGTCATCCGTTGCGATAGATCCCCATGCCTCGACGGGGCTGGCATGGGTGGCCATGGCCTCGCGCCACAGGTCCAATAGAGCGCCCCTGACATACGGGTACTTGACCCGGATCGGGCTGTACACGTACCAGGAGGCCGACATTCCACGCTGGCAGCCGCGTGGCTCGTAGGGCGGCAGATCATCGCAGAGCAGTGGGTAGTCGGTCTGCTGCATCTCCCAGGTGATGATCCCGTCCTTCACATAGACGGCCCAGGAACACCCACCGGTGCAGTTGACGCCGTGGGTGGTGCGAATGACGTTGTCGTGCTGCCAACGGTTCCGGTAGAAGTCCTCCCAGTTACGCGCTTCGGGGTTGACTAGGTCCTGAATCCAACCCACGTGCCTACCTGCTTTCCGTTCCGGGCGTTGCTTTCCGTTGCTCTTCCTGTGCCTGCCTCGCGCGTTCAATCCGTGCCCGTGAACGGGCGACCATCGGCCTGCGCACCTCCCTGAGACGGCGCCTCCAGAGGAACTGCATCACCATCAAGAGGAATACCGCACCAACCAGCCCCAGCAGCGCCAACTGGCCGACGGAGGCCGCTGTCCGCTTGCTGACCGCGGCCCGGCTGAGGAACAGCGAAAGGTGGGCCTGTTCCTCGTCCGTGAGCGGCTGATCGTCAAAGATCGGGGTCATGGTCTCGAAGGGGGTGGTGGCGAGGATTGAGGCCATTCCGTCCTCACCGAACTTGCCGAAGGAGCCGGTCAGGTCAGGGCCGAGGGCGCCACCACCGAGGGCACCGATACCCGCGATGCTGTGGCATGCCAGACACGGTGGACCACCGTTCTGGAACCGGTTCGAACCCTCGAAAAGGGCCTTGCCGGTGGCGGCGTCTGGTTCGGATGAGCCGACAGTGGACTGCTCGGCGACCTGAACGGGAACTGCTGCAGGGGCCGCACTGGATCGTGTGCCCAGATAGGCGACGAGGCTCGCCACCTCGGTATCGGAAAGGCTGAGGTTGGGCATCGGGACGTTGTTGAACTCGGCGAGCATGTCGACGGCAACCGGGTCGCCTTCGGCCAGCATCGCATCCGGCTCTGCGATCCACCTCGAAAGCCACGCCGGATCTCGCCGATCGCTCACACCTTCGAGGTCTGGCCCGACCAGGTCCCCACCACCGAACGTATGGCATGCGGCACACTTTTCACTGAATACGGCCTCGCCCTCATCGGCCGACTGGGCTGCAACGGGGGTGAGAATCGCCAACCAGAAGACCACAAGAAAGGTGAACAGGGCTAGGAGCAACCCCAAACCCGAACCCGCCCTTCGAAAGACAACCTGTTGCGCCTGCACTGCTCTCTCCAAATTGTCACTAGATCAGGTCCCCACCCGTGACTAGCCATGATCATTCCGGGAAGTGGGCCGTGGGAATAGGGACGAAGGTCCCTGCCTCCAGAGGCACAGCTAGGTTGACGCGGTGCCCGAATCACCAACACAGGTCCCCGTGGTGGACCTCCGTGGGAGGGCCGCTGCCACGGAGCTGGACCACGCATGGCGCCACGTTGGGTTTGTGTCGGTCGTGGGCCATGGAATCGAACCGTCGCTGTTCAACGAGATGCGCTCCCTTGTAACACGGCTCTTCGCGCTTGGCGACGAGATGAAGGCGCACCACACGATCACACCGGACAACTACCGGGGCTTTGTCCCACTCGGCTTCTTCACCCCGAATCGTGCTGAAATGACCGGCACGATGCCCGACGCCTACGAGGCCTACAAGCTGCACTGGGAGTGCCCACCCGGACACCCCGCCATGGGCCAGTGCCACCTCTACGGACCGAACCTGTGGCTGCCCGAAGTCCATGACATGGTCGACGTCATCATGCGCTACTGGAGTTCATGCGACGCCCTCGCCGGGGTGCTGATCGAGGCTGTGGCCTCGTCGCTCGGGGTGAACGCCGCCACCCTGCACTCCATGTTCAACGCACCCCTGACCAACATGACCCTCATGCACTATCCGGAGATGCCACCTGAGGCCGGCTTCGGCATCCACCCCCACAAGGACACCAACATCCTCACCCTCCTGCACCCCGACCCTGTCGGAGGCCTCGAGGTGGCCGACCTGAACGGCGACTGGTTCGTGGCTGAGTGCCCGCCCGACGCCATGGTCGTGAACGTGGGCGAGATGCTCGAGATGCTCTCCGGCGGGCACCTCATCGCCACACCTCACCGTGTGGTCAACCGGGGCTCCGACCGATACTCGTTCCCGTACTTCATGGTGCCGGACCACAACGTGGTTATCGAACCGCTCGTGACCACCCGGTCCGGCTTTGAACCCAGGTCCATGCCGGTGGGAGAACTGAGCGCCGAGGTGTGGCGGACCAACTGGCCTGATGAGCAGCCGATGGGCCATGGCTTCGACCTCGGATCACTCCACACCTGAGACCGGTGGATCCTGTTGGAGAGGCCCTCGGATGTGGCACTCACCTCCCGGATGGGGAACGCTCTGGCTGTGAGCGGTTCCGAGGTAGAGCACTTTGACGTGTTGATTGTGGGTGCCGGCATCTCCGGCGTGGGCGGTGCCTACCACCTGACCCAGCAATGCCCCGACAAGAGCTTCGTGATGATCGAGACCATGGGCAGCTTCGGCGGCACGTGGAAGACCCACACCTACCCGGGCATCCGATCAGACAGCGACCTCTACACGTTCGGGTACCGGTTCAAGCCGTGGACCGGTCCACCCATTGCAACCGCCGACGAGATCCTCACCTACATGGGCGAGGTGATCGACGACAACGACCTGGACCGCCACATCCGCTACAACCACACCATCACCGCCGCCACCTGGTCGACCGACGACAGGCGTTGGACGCTCGAGGTCACCCGCACCGATACCGGCGAACAGGTCAGCTTCACCGGCAACTTCCTGTGGATGTGCCAGGGGTACTACCGCCACAGCCGGGGTTACACCCCTGAATGGGAGGGAATGGATCGTTTCAACGGCGAGATCGTGCACCCCCAGACATGGCCCGACGACCTCGACTACAGGGACAAGCAGGTGGTCGTCATCGGCTCCGGCGCGACAGCGGCGACCCTCATTCCGGCCATGGCCGACGAGTGCGGCCACGTCACGATGCTGCAGCGCTCACCCACGTTCTTCGTGGCCCGGCCCAACAGCAACGAGATGGCCGACACGCTCCGGGAGCTGGACATCCCCGAAGAGTGGACCCATGAGATCGTTCGACGCAAGATCCTCCACGACCAGGCAGCTGTGATCGAGCTGTCCTTCGAGCATCCCGACCTGGTGAGGGAGGAGCTCTACAAGGGCATCCGGGAGATCCTTGGGGAGGACTTCGACGTAAGCCCCCACTTCACGCCCGCATACCGGCCCTGGCAACAGCGCCTGGCCCTCATCCCCGACGGCGACCTGTTCCACACCATCGCCGCCGGTGACGCCTCGGTAGTCACCGACGAGATAGTCGAGTTCACCGAGACCGGCATCCAGCTCAGGTCGGGTGACCACCTCGATGCTGACATCATCATCACCGCCACCGGCTTCGAGCTGAGCGTGCTCGGCGACATCGACTTCAGCATCGACGGCGAACCCCTCGTATTCTCAGACACGGTCGGCTACCGGGGAACGATGTTCACCGGTGTCCCGAACATGGCATGGATCTTCGGGTACTTCAGGGCCAGCTGGACCCTCCGCGCCGACCTCATAGCCGACTTCGTCTGCCGGCTGCTCAATCACATGGACGAGTTTGACGCCTCGACCGTGACACCGGTTCTCCGCGACGAGGATTCCGACATGGAGCTCCTCCCGTGGCTGGACTCGGACAACTTCAACCCCGGCTACCTGATGCGTGCCATGCACATGCTCCCCAGCCAGGGGTCGAACGAGCCGTGGTGCCACTCCCAGGACTACTGGAAGGACAGGGAAGACCTTCCGGTCGCAGACCTGGACGACGGCGCCCTGGTCTACGGCTGATCAGGCTGTCCGGATCCTTCCTTGTCTTTCTGGAAGGCCCCCTCGGCCAGGACTGAGCGAATCCGCAGACGGCGCAGGTCTCACCAACCCAGGGTTGCCGGCGCATCAGACGGAACGGTCGGGGACCGCGGCGACGTCGGCTCAACCCTCTCATAGGTGGCCCCCAGAGGTGGCCTAGGATCTGCTTCGCCCCGGTTTGGCCACAGCGCCATTGCCCGCTCCGCCTGAGCGGTGATGGTCAGCGAGGGGTTGACACCCAGGTTGGCGCTGATCGTCGAGCCGTCGGCGATGTGCAGCCCGGGGTGGCCGAACACCCTGTGGTAAGCGTCGATCACACCGTGCTCGGCATCGGCGCCGATGACACAACCACCCAGGATGTGGGCCGTGACCGGAACGTCCAGGAGTGCCTCGTTGAGCGAACCGAATGCGTCGCCGCCCATGATGTCGGCTGCCTGCCTGGCGGCTTCGGACGCCTCGGGGATGTACGTGGGGTTCGGCTTGCCGGTGCCCTGCTCCGATCGCAGTCTGACGCCCCGCCTCTTCCGTCGCCAGCGCAAGTTGATGCTGTTGTCGTGGCTCTGCATAACCAGCAGGATCACCGTACGTTCGGACCAGCGACGCACCGAGAGGCTCCGTAGGAAGCGGACCGGGTGGCACAGGACCTGGCCAAGGAAGCGGAGTTGGCGTGGCACCCCGCCTCCACCGTCGACTAGGACGGTCGCCAACAGGCCCATGGCGTTGGACCCGGCCGGGTAGCGGACGCCCTCTATGTGGGTGTGGTCGTCCGGGTAGATGGACGAACTGATGGCGATGCCGGTCGAGTAGTCCACCTCCGAGTCCGGTGCAGAGCTGGCTCCGGGGATGGACTCGGAGTTGGTCCGCGCCAGCCCACCCAGCCGCGAAGACAGGTTTGGCAGGCTGCCCCGCTCCTTCATGTCTGCCAGGAGGCGCACGGTGCCCAACACGCCGGCTGAGAACACGACCTGCTCGACACGGTGGTACCTGACGGCACGCCCGCGCACCGGACCGGGGCGTTCCGACACGACCTCGTAGCCGCCGTCCGGCAGGGGCCTCACCCCGGTCACCTGCCGCTTCGGGAGCACCGACGCACCGGCCTTTTCGGCCAGGTACAGGTAGTTGCGGTCCAGGCTGTTCTTGGAGTCGTGGCGACAACCGACCATGCACCCTCCGCAGCCGATGCAACCGGTGCGGTCAGGGCCGACACCACCGAAGAAGGGGTCGGCGCTGACCTCGCCCGCCTGGCCGAAGAAGACGCCGACCTCGGCCTGCCTGAACGAATCTGCCACCCCCATGCGTTCACCCAGTTGACGCATCACATCGTCGTTGGGTGAACCCCCCGGGGCCGTGCACACCCCCAGCATCCGGGTGGCCTGGTCGTAGAACGGTTCCAGCTCGGCCCGCCAGTCGGTGATGCCCACCCACTGGGGGTCGACGTAGAAGGCATCAAGGGGCCGGTAGAGGGTGTTGGCGTACACGAGCGACCCGCCACCCACGCCCGCTCCGGACAGGACCAGGGCGTCGCTCAAGAGGTCGATGCGCTGGATGCCGTGCAGGCCCAGTCGGGGGAAGTAGAGGAACTTCCGCAGGTTCCAGTTGGTCCTCGGGAAGTCCCCTGAGGCGAACCGCCTACCGGCCTCGAGGACCCCGACCCTGTACCCCTTCTCTGTCAACCGCAGCGCGCTGACGCTTCCGCCAAAGCCACTGCCCACCACCAGTACGTCGAAGTCGAACCCGTTGGTCTCAGCGGTCATGAGCGTACTCCTCCCCCAGGGCCATCAGTATCGCCCCGCGGACGCGGTCGGGATCCAGGTCGGTGACCACTCCCACCGAGGACGCCCCGTCGGCCTCTCCGACAGTACGGCCATGGTCATCGACCGTGACCGCCATCTGGGCCACCTCGAACAGGTCCGGTTCAAGCAGGGCCAGCAGAGCGCAGGGGTCATGCGCGGGGCTGGCCCTGTGTGGCGCACCCGGGAGCCGGGTGCGCAGCCATTCCCAAAAGCGGTCGGCCTGGTCGGCCATCAGGACGCCCAACGGGTGGCTCTCGGTGACCACGGAAAGGTCTTCGGCCGAAAGGAGCACCCGCAGGGTCTGATCCAGCGGCACCACGGTCACCGGGATACCTGATCCGAAGACAACCCGAGCCGCATCCACGTCGGAGGAAACGTTGTGTTCAGTCCAGCCACGGCTGAACTCGCCACCCATGACGACCAGGTGACCCACATCGGTGGCAAATGAAGCGTCAGCCTGAATGGCAGCGGCGATGTTGGTCAGAGGTGCGATGGCGACCACGTCCACACCACCGGGATCAGCCGAAACGGTGTCGCACAGCAGGTCCACAGCACCCCCGAGCCCTGACGAGGCGTCGTCAATCCCGGGGACTCCGACCCCCTCGAAGCCGGCCCACATGACCTCCTTGCCACTCATCGGCTGCTCCAACCCGCGGGCTACCGGCGCCGACACCCCCATGCCTGCAAGTGCCAGCGAGGCGAGGCGGGCCCGCAGGCAGGTGTCGCCGTAGGCAACGGTCACCGCGACAAGTCCCATGTCTGTGCGACCTGAAACCATGGCGAGCGTCCAGAGGTCGTCCACATCGGTTCCGATGTCGGTGTCAATGACCACCCGACGCTGCGACGGTTCCACGACTGCAAGGTAGCCAGTCGCCGGACTAGGCGAGTGGCGCCACCTCAACTACCCGGCCACTCGGCAATGAGGTCCAGGTTCCTTGGCAGGCCTCGGTGGGTGATGCCGCAGGATCTACAAGAAGGTTGGCTACCGCAGACCATCTACCCTGACCCTCCGATTCCTTCACGGGAATCATCGGCCCCAGCAGTTTTCCAGTCAAGTTGTAGGCCACCGGGCTGGAGACCAGAGAGGTCCAACCTGAACCACGTTCTGAACAGGCCTTCCGCCCCGCAACTGGTTGGATCGCATCAGCGGGGCAACTGCTACGGGGGTGGTTCAGGGCGAAGTCGTGGGCTTCCCTGCCCACCTCGTTCAAAACGACCAAGATCAACTGGTCGATATGATGGGGCCGCCTACCTCGGCACCACGCTGTTGCGACCGGCGTGTCCCGACCTCTGGGCCATCCGTACCGGCAATTGGCCGATGAGCCGCTGAACCCGAGAGGCGATGAGCTACCCATGACCAGCTACCCGGAGTTGAAGCTCTACGTTGACGGGGCCTGGCGCACAACCACTGGAGACCTGCCGGTTGTCAATCCGGCGACCGGAGCAGCCATCGGCAAGGTTCCCATCGCTGACCCAGACACCCTTGATGACGCGCTGGTCGCCGCAACGAGCGGGTTCGACGTGTGGAGGCGGACGTCGCCTAGGGAACGGGCTGATCTCATCCGGTCAGCAGCTGCCCTCTTGCGTACCCGCCAGGATGAAATAGCCCATTCGATAACTATTGAAAATGGCAAGCCGTTCGACCAAGCACGGGCTGAAGTGATCCGTGGTGCGGAGTTCTTCGAATGGGACGCCGGCGAAGCGACGCGAACCTACGGGCGGGTCATCCCGAGCGGTCCAGGGGTGAAGCACGTCGTCAACCACCAGCCGATCGGCCCGGTCGCAGCGTTCTCGCCCTGGAACTTCCCGATGAGCCAGCCCGCACGAAAGGTCGCCGGTGCCCTGGCATCCGGTTGTTCGATCATCCTCAAGGCCGCCGAGGAGACCCCAGCGGGCGCAATGCACATCGCCGAGGCATTCCACGATGCCGGGCTCCCAGCGGGCGTGCTCAACCTCGTCTTCGGGCTCCCGGCCGACATTTCCCAGCACCTCATCTCCAGCGACGTGGTCCGGATGGTGGCCTTCACCGGCTCCACGGCGGTGGGGCGCCACCTCACCGGTCTCGCATCCGACCACATGACACCGGTCCTGATGGAACTCGGTGGGCACGCCCCGGTAATCGTGTGCGAGGACACCGACGTCAAGGCGGCGGCGGAGAGTTCGGCAGTCCGGGCGATGCGCAACGCCGGCCAGGTGTGCACCTCACCAACCCGATTCTTCGTCCACGAAGCTGTCTTCGACCAGTTCCTCGACGGCATCACCCGGCGAACCGCAGCCACCGTCGTGGGCGACGGAATGGAACCAGGTGTCGAGATGGGGCCGCTCGCCAACGACCGCCGCCTGGCCAACGTGGTCGCGCTGGTCACAGATGCGTGCGAGGCAGGGGGCGAGGCGACCACCGGCGGCGAGTGCATCGGCACGACCGGCTTCTTCCACGAACCAACGGTCCTCGCCAACGTCCCCGATCGGGCCCGGATCATGCAGGAGGAGCCATTTGGGCCGGTAGCGATCGTGAACCCAGTCGACTCGCTAGACACGGCTATCGAACGTGCCAATTCGCTCCCGTTCGGGCTGGCCGCCTACGGCTTCACAAACCGGGCCGACTACGTGGACCGAATGGTCGACCGGGTCGAGGCTGGCAACCTCTCGATCAACACCCTCGAGGCGTCACTTCCAGAGACCCCCTTTGGCGGCATGAAGTCCAGTGGGTACGGCCGCGAGGGTGGCACCGAAGGCCTCCACCACTACATGGTGATCAAGAGCGTCTCCCACAGCATCTCCATTGTGTGACCCCGGATAGGACCACGGGACATGAACTACGACAGGAGTGACGCCAAGGCCTACGCCCGCCAGAACATGAAGGGCATCTGGGCCGCTGCTCTCATACCGTTCACCGAGGACCTCCGGATCGACGAGGACGGCTTTCGCCAGAACATCAAACACTGGACTGAGGACCTCGGAATCGAAGGCCTCTTCATCGCCGGCAAGCAGGGAGAGTTCTTCTCGATGACGCTCGAGGAGCGGAAGCGGTCGTTTGAGTTGGCCGTCGAGGCGACCCACGGACGTGGCCAGACAATCATGTCGTGCTCGGACCAGAACATGGACGTGGTCTTGGAACTGGCCCACCATGCCGAGGACGTCGGGGCCGACTACATCGTCGTCCACGCACCGGCGCTGCACTTCTCAACGGCTCAGGACGAAACCCTCTTGGGCTACTACCGGTCGATCTCCGACAACGTCGACATCGGCATCGCCCTGTGGAGCCACCCGGACAGCGGCTACCTGATGTCACCCAACCTGTGCAACCGTCTCGCCGACCTCGAAAACGTGGTGGCGATCAAGTACAGCGTGCCGCGCCCGATGTACTCGGAACTCTCGGCCCTGGCCTCTGATCGCATCCACGTGAGCACCGCTTCCGAAGATGAATGGCTCGACAACATCATCGAACTGGACTGGACGCTCTACCTGTGCTCCTCGCCGCCGTTCCTCCTGCAGACGGCGAACGACCGGAGGATGCACGAGTACACACAGGCCGCGTTCGAGGGGAGGATCGCCGATGCCCGGCGAATCAGTGCCAGCCTCAACCCGGTACGGGCCGCCCTGAAGGGCACGCGTCCTCCCGAGAAGCCCCACGCCCACCAGAAGTACTGGCAGGAACTGCTCGGACAGGTCGGTGGTCGGGTCAGGGCTCCGCTGCTTGAGTTGACCGACGGTGAGAAGCGAGTCACCCGCGAGGCGTTCGAGCAGTGCGGGATCAGGGTTTGAGCGAAGAGGTCGTGGCGACGGGGGCTGTGCTGCGCATCGCCTTCGTAGGTTGGGGTGCGATGGCCAAAACAGCGTGTCGCCTGCTCTACGACTCGCCGGTCGAGATCGTGGCCGTCGCCGTGCGGCCCGAGTCGGAACCGCCCAAGGGCCTGCCGCCCGGTGCAATCCTTATAACCAACCCGGGCGAACTGGCATCAACGCTCCCCGACGTGGTCGCCGAGACCGCCGGGCGAGATGCCGTAGGCCCGTGGGGCCGAGCCACCCTCGAGGCGGGATCCGACTTCATCGTGTCGTCAGCGTCGGCCTTCGCCGACACGACACTCGTTGAGGAGTTGCAGGGCATCGCCGCAGCGCACGACGCCCAGGTTCACGTCCAGCCCGGTGCACTGGGTGCCGTTGATGCGATCGCTGCGGCGAGCCTCCTGGGGCTCGAGATGGTCAAGCACCGGATCATCAAGCCGCCAGTTGCGTGGCAGGGAACTCCAGCCGAGGAGCGGTGCAACCTGAACGCCCTCGAGGAGCTCGAGGCCTTCTTTACTGGAACGGCAACCGAGGCAGCTTCGCAGTTCCCCAAGAACGCCAACGTGGCCATCACGACCGCCCTCGCCGGAATCGGCCCCGAAGACACACTGGTCACGCTCATCGCTGATCCCATGGCGACCGAGAATCGACACGAGATCACGGCCGTTGGTGACTTCGGTCGACTCGATGTCTCGATCAGCAGCCGCCCGCTGCCGGACAACCCGAAGACCTCGACCATGGCGGCGCTCAACTTGGTTCGCTGCATCAAGAACCGCGTGACGCCGCTCGTCGTCTGATCGTCAGGCGTCCCGGGGGACCTTGTCATACCCCACCCGGGCCAATAACCAGAGAGGCCCGGAACCGTTGAGATTCCGGGCCTTTCGCTTGGTGGGGTCTCGGCAGGTTTGTGTTTGCCCAGCGTGTTAGTGATTTCCGGGCTGCGGCTCCGGGATATATCCCAGCGAAACGCCGGATATATCCCAGTCGAATCGACCACCGAAGGTGATCGAGCAACTAGGTGTTGTGGCACGCCCCCTAGCGCGAGGGACTACCTACGAAAACACACGTTCCCCATGTGTGCACCTAGAAGGCATCGGCACCCATGGGGGGGGTGGCATGGAAACTGCAGCAGTGATCCACCTGCGTCGCTCGGCAATGACGACCGGCCGTCAGTTCAACTCGCCGTTGCCGCCAATCCGATTTCGCCAAGAAGGCCGATCCGCTCAGTCTTGTGACCGTTGGCGGCAAGGTTGATGGTCATCCCGTCGATACCCGTGTCCATACAGGCCTGGAGTTTCTCTCCGACGGTGTCGGGATCGCCGTAGATCAGGATCATCTTGGCCATCTCGATGACCTCATCGGACCATCCCTTTGCCGCTGCAACCTCGTGCAAGTCCGATTCCGCCTCTTCCATGGTTGGAGCAACACAGACCATCTGCAGCTTTGTAACCACGATCTCTGATCGGTCGCGACCTAGACGTTCACAATGCTCCTCAAGAACCTCGAGCTTGTGTGGAATCTCGGTGATCGGACCGCTCGAGAGATTGGACTCATCGGCGTACTCGGCGACCATCCGCAGCGTCTTTTTCTCACCACTGCCTCCGATCATGATCGGAATACGGGAAACAGGCAGCGGGGAGTTGACCGCTTCGGAGACCTGGTAGTGCTTCCCCGCGAGACTCACCTTTTCCCCGCGAAGCATCGGAATCACAATCTGTAGTGCCTCTTCGAGCTTCTCGAACCGGTCGGTGAACGTACCGAACTCAAAGCCAAGGGAGTCATGTTCGAGTTGGAACCAACCGGCACCAATCCCCAACGTCGCCCTACCCGACGATACGTGATCGAGAGCGGTCACCGTCTTGGCCAGGAGGGTGGGATGCCGGTATGTGTTACCGGTCACCAACGCCGCGAGACGGACTGTCTCGGTGTGCTGAGCAAGTGCCGACAGGACCGAATAGCACTCGAACATTGGCTCTTCCGGGGCTCCAATTCCCGGGAGTTGGTAGAAGTGGTCCATAACGAAAACCCGATCGAAACCGGCAGCTTCTGCCGCCCTGGCCTGGGCTACAACCGAGTCGAAAATACCCGCCTCCAGGATATCCGGGTAGGTGAAGTTCGGGATCTGGTAGCCAAGCCGGGTCATGGATGGTTCCTTTGGGTCGCTTCGATCGTTATTGGTCGGTCATTCAACCAACTCTGGGACAGTGGTCGAAACCTGCCGAGCCGATTTCAATAACCTGCCGAGACCCCTTGGTAGCGGGGGCAGGATTTGAACCTGCGACCTTCGGGTTATGAGCCCGACGAGCTACCAGACTGCTCCACCCCGCAGACGGGAGGATAACGGGAGCCCACCAACGCGCCTACACATATACGGCGATCAGCAGATCGCGTGACCGGCCTCGACGGGAACGATTAACTCGATCATGTAACTGGAGATACCCAAGGCCTGAAAGGCCACCACCTCGTCTACCTCTTCGGACTTAATGAGGCACTTCATGGTGACGAACTGGCCAGCAACGACCTGGAGTTCCTCAGGGTGAGTGTCACAAATCGATGGGTCTCAGCGACACCAACGCCTCATGGACGATGTTAGCCACGGGTACGCCATCGACCGAAATGTGCACGTCAACCACCGCCCGGGTACCCCGTCTGGTCTCGAACTTGTCGGCCACCCGGGCCTCAACCAAAGCCACGGCCCCGGCGGGTACGACCGTGTGGTGGATGATCTGGCTCCGGGTGTGAATCCATGAACCGTCCACAAGGTGACGGACCATGATGCCGTTGGCCAACGCTGTCCACGTACACGGGTGCACGAGGCCCTCATCGGCGTAGATGTCCAGGTCGTCCCCTGCCCGCCTGGCGTAGTCGGTCCATGGACCGTCCAGCCTCTCTAGCCACGGTGTCAACGGGCCATCGTCCAGCCTGTCGCCCTCCACCACCGGGGCCTGGCCAAACTTCGTTCCGAGTCGAGCCACGAGTCGCGCTCGGAGGTCACCACGGACCTCAGCCCTAACCTCCACTGAACCATTCTGGTCAGCCATGGGTATGCAGTCGACCGGGTCACCGGCCTCAACCGGGGCCAAGAACTCCACGATCGAGGTTCCACCAGCCAGCCAGGCAGTCCCCCACGCCTCGACAACGGGCCGGGTCAGGTAGGCGTGCACCGTCGTTCCAGCCACCAAGGCCGCCCCGAACCCGGCGGATCGGGCGCCCTCATCGGTGTGGATCGGGTTGTCGGCATGCTCGGACAGATTGCGGGCGACCACCGACCACGGACGAAACTCTCGAGCCATGACCGGCGACCCTACGTCAAGAAGTTGGCCACAGCGCTCGCCTCACCCGCGGCGACTCAGGTCAAAAGTGGTCTGGTCAAGACCTCTCACGAAGTTTCGGATGCGCCCTTACTCCGTTTAGGAGAGAGCCGATGGGGGTGTAGCGCACTAGGTAACGGTATGTGAGCAACAAGAGGCCGCTCACGCCCCAGCAAATCGCCAGGAACTTCAATAACCGGGGGATCTCCCAGTCACGTGTCCAGTCCTGGGTGAGGATCACGAGTGGCAAGTGGGCGCATCCACCCCGGCCTCCCCAAGTCTTCGGGCGATCGCCGACCACAGGGCATCCACCTCGTCGCGGACCTCGGGCCAGTCGTACATGGACAGGCCGGCCACCCAGCCACCGGCCGGAGCAGCGGAACGGATCAAGTGATGGTCTGTCTCACGAGCGGCACGCCCGGACGGTAGGCGAGATGGTGATGGCTTGGTGCCTCAAGGACCACCAGGTGGCCCGCCGAGCCGGGGCTGAGTCGACCCACGTCAGTGCGCCGCAGCGCCACAGCGCCGCCGAGGGTTGCCGCCTGAACAGCCGCGTCAATCGTCATGTTCATGTCGCGCACCGCAAGGGCAATGCAGAACGACATGGAGGTCGTGTAGCTGGACCCCGGGTTGCAGTTGGTGGCCAGGGCCACGGTGGCACCGGCGTCGATGACCCGTCGGGCATCCGGATACGGCTGGCGCGTCAAAAAGTCGGTCGCCGGCAGGAATGTGGCGACCGTGTCGCTCCCCGCCAGGGCCTCGACGTCGGAATCTGACAGGTAGGTGCAGTGGTCAACCGAAGCACACCCGGACTCGACTGCCAACTGCACCCCCGGACCGTGACCCAACTGGTTGCCGTGAAGGCGCAGACCGAAGCCTGCAGCCCGTCCGGCGTCAAGCACGGCCCGGCACTGGTCGGCATCGAACGCTCCCATCTCGCAGAAGGCGTCGATCCAGCGGGAATGCGGAGCACACGCCTCAAGCATCGGGCCACACACCAGGTCGATGTAGTCGTCGGCCCGACCCTCGTACTCAGCGGGCAGCAGGTGTGCCCCGAGGAACGTGGTCTCATCGGTGACCTCTGTGGCAAGGCGAAGGGTGCGGGCCTCATCGTCGACGTTCAGGCCGTAACCGGACTTGACCTCGACCGTGGTCGTCCCGGCCGCCCGGAGCTCGGCCATTCGGGTAGCTGTCAGGGCCCGCAGGTCATCGTCGGATGCCGCCCTGGTCGCGTCCGTCGTCACGCGAATGCCACCACCGTCGTAGGGCCGACCTGCCATCCGAGACGTGAACTCCTCGGCCCTGTCGCCGGCGAAGACGAGGTGTGTGTGAGTCCACGAAGCCCGGCAGCACGCAGGCACCGCCAACGTCGATGCGCTCATCGGCCACCTGCCCAGCCGGCCCGACAGATACGACCTGGCCATCGGCGACAACCACCGAGGCGTCGCGCACGAGTCCAAGGAAACCCACGCCCAGGCCCGGGTCGTTGGTAACCAGCAGGCCGATCCTGTCGACCACCAACATCACGAGGTGACCAGCCTGACCGCCTCCGCCAACTCATTGGCGACGTCCACCGACACGTGGGCCCTGTCGTGTACCACCACCTCGCCAGCAACCACCAGATCCGTAACATCGGCCGCTGAGGCGGCAAACACGATCGACGCCATTGCGGTCTCTGCTTCGGCACCTGCCAGACGCACCGAATCCAGTGCCACGGTCACCATGTCGGCCAGTGCGCCCGGCTCCAGTACCCCACCACCGCTCCAGCCAAGTGCCCGGTAACCGTTGACGGTAGCCATGGCCAGGAGGTCGTCGACCCCGTGGGTGCCACGCTCCAGGCTCGCCAGCCGCTCGTCCAACTCGACGGCCCTCGCCTCCTCGAACATGTCGATGACGGCATGGCTGTCGGATCCCAGGCTGAGTGGGGAACCGGCGACTGCCAACGCCCCCGAAGGACCGATGCCATCGGCCAGATCACGTTCTGTGGTCGGACACATGCAGACACCGACCCCGGCGGCACCCAGCAGGCCCACGTCGGCCGGTGTCAGGTGGGTGCCATGCACGGCCGTAAGCCCCTCTCTCAACACACCCAGCCCGGCCAATAGGCCGGTGGGACTGCAGTCGTGGCTGGCAGCACACTGCTCGTTCTCCGTCGGCTGCTCCGAGAGGTGCACGTGCAGGGGTGCCTCCCGGCCCTCAGCCCATGCCGCCACCTCCGCGATCGCCACCGGATCGACGGCGCGGACCGAGTGCACAGCCGCGCCTATCTGTGCCAGTGGTCCCGACCGCAATCCCTCGACCCGCTGCGCCCAGCCATCGACCGATCCGTCCCCGAAACGCCTCTGGTCCTCTCCGAGCGGAAGATACCCGTCTGCCGACAGGCCACCGTGCAAGTAGCAGGAATCCAGCAAGGTGATCCTGATGCCCACATCGGCTGCCGCCGCCAGGATCGCCTCACCCATGGCGTTCGGATTCACATACGGCGTGCCATCAGGCTGGTGGTGGAGGTAGTGGAACTCCCCAACGGCCGACACACCGGACAGTGCCATCTCGCCGTAGGTGGCCCTCGCAAGGGCGTAACAGGCGTCGGGATCCAGGCGACGGGCCACCTCATACATCTGCTCCCGCCAGGTCCAGAAGGTTCCGGCCCCTGCCTGGGTCCGTCCCCGCAGGGCCCGGTGGAAGGCGTGGCTGTGGGCATTGGCAAAGCCGGGCAGGGTGAGGCCCGTTAGCCGTTTTGCACCCGGTGGTGGCGCAGCCACCCCGGCGACAACGGCGGACACGAAGCCATCCGCTGTATCAATGAGGATGCCGGGCTCCACCTGGCCGCGGCCCAACCATGCCGCCTCACACCAGTAGCTGTTCACGAGCCGACCCGGTCCACAAAAGCGGTGATGCGTTCCACAAAGGCGTCGCTGTGGTGGGCCTCGTACTCGTGCCACGTGGAAAGCGTTGTGGGGTCGGCCAGACGCATGGTGGCGACCGTACCAGCGGCCTGTGGTTCCCGAGCCCGCCTAGAGTCCTGCCACGATTGTCGGCATCCACGACCTGGTTCGTGAGCGAATGAGTTACGAAACCGGTTCAACCCACATCGGAATCGACGTCGAGAAGTTTCTCTCCGACGGTCACGGGGTCTGCCAGGACTTCGCACACCTGTCGGTCGCAATCTGCCGGAGCCTCGGGGTTCCGGCACGGTACGTGTCGGGCTACCTGTTCACGGCCAGCGACGAGACCGGGGAAGACACCGGCGACGACGTGGTCGACGTAGAGACTCACGCATGGTTCGAGGCGGCCATTCCGGGACAAGGTTGGATGGCAATAGACCCCACCAACGGCCGCGAGGTTGGGCCCAGGCACGTCAAGATCGGACACGGCCGCGACTACGACGACGTGCCACCGCTGCGCGGCTCGGTGTCAGGTAAAGCCGGGACCGAGGTCGAGACCAGTGTGGAGATCCGCCGAATGGACCCCTCACACCAGGCGACGGTCGTTCAACCGCCTCTGACCCACTCCGACATGGAGCACCCAGGCTTCCAGCAACAGCAACAGCAGGGCCGGTCAGCCGGCTGAGATTCCACCGTCCACCGGCACGATGGCGCCCGTGACGTAACGAGCCTCCTCGGAGGCCAGGAAGAGCACCACCCGGGCAACCTCGTCGGACTGGGCGAGGCGCTTCATGGGGATGGTCGCTTCGGCGAGTTCTTCAAGGTCGGCTGCGGTTGGTGGTGTGTCGCGTTCGGAAACCAACATCGGAGTATCGATGTGCCCGGGAGCCACGGCATTGATGCGAACGCCTTCAACTGCGTGGTCCAGAGCCATTGACCTGGTGATCTGGTGGACCGCACCCTTGGATGCGCAGTAGGCGAGCACCCCTGCCGCGCCCACACCACCCCAGATGGACCCGAAGTTGACGACGGATCCCGACCCCCTGGGAGCCATGTGGCGGAGCGCCGCCCGCGACATGTAGAAGACACCGTCGACGTTGACCGACATCACCCTGCGCCAGTCGTCGTCGTCTGTACCGGGAGCAGCCGCCCTGTGGATCACCCCCGCTGCGTTGACCAGCACGTCGATGCAGCCGTGCGTGGCCACCACTGCGTCGACCGATCCGTCACAGAACTCCGGGTCGCTGACATCACCGACCACCACCACCGCCCCTGTCTCGTGAGCCACCCGGCGTGCACCTGCCTCGTCCCGATCGACCAGCGTGACGACAGCACCAGCCTCAATGAAGGCCCGCACGGTGGCCGCGCCCATGCCCGAGGCGCCACCGGTGACCACGGCGACCTGCCCGGCGAGCGTGCCGCTGCTCACCGGTCCATTCCCTCCAAGGGGTCGAAGTTGACGCCCCCGTAGGTCTGCTCCGTCGGCTGCAGTTCCACCCGGGCGACGTTGACGTACCAGGGAGCTTCCAGGGCGTAGGCGATCGAGGCGGCAACGTCCTCGCTGGTAATCTCGGTGATTCCGGTCTCCTTGAAGTTGTGCCGCAGGTCGGGGTCGTCGATGGCGGCGTCGTAGAACTCGGTGCGTACCCTCCCGGGGCAGATCTCGGTTACCCGCACGCCGGTTCCCGCCAGTTCGAGACGCAGGTTGGTGGACATCAGGTGGATTGCTCCCTTGGAGGCCCCGTAGACACCTGACAGGAGCGGGTAGAGGCCGGCCACGGATCCCACGTTGACAATGTGGCCGCGTCCCCGTTCGATCATCGGTCCGAGAACCGAGCGAACAGCATGCAGGGCAGCAGTCACGTTTGTGTCGATGGTTTGGTCGATGTCGGCCGGGTCGGCATCGGGAAGTGACTGGATGGCCCGACCCACACCGGCGTTGTTGACGAGCACGTCCACCCCGAGGGAGCCGAACAAGCCGTCCATCGCAGCGGTGTCCCGAACGTCGAGCACGTGGGTGGAACACCCGGTGGCGTCGGCCAGGGCCTTGAGCCTGTCCTCGCGGCGGGCGACAGCGTGAACGGTCAGACCCCGTGCGCACAGGTCTGCGACAACGGCCGCTCCGATACCCGCCGAGGCACCCGTAACCAGTGCGGACCTGTAGTCGCTGATCGTCATGGACGACAACCGTAGACCGCCCGGAACAACTACACCCTGAGCCGGTCTGGGTGTACCTTCTCGCCCAACGAATCGCAAGGAGGTGACGCATGCGCGACGAGGCACAGTGCGTAATCGTTGGAGGCGGCGCCATGGGCGTCGGCCTCCTCTACCACCTGGCTCACGAGGGCTGGACCGACACCCTCCTCATAGAAAAGGGGGAGCTCAGCTCCGGATCCACCTGGCACGCTGCCGGCCTCGTAACGAACCTCATCGGCAGCCTCAACATGGCCAAGGTCCACGAGCACGGCGTCCAGCTCTACCAGCAACTCGAAGCCGAAACCGGCCTGTCAACCGGCTGGCACGCCTGCGGCTCCATACGCCTCGCCACCAGCCCCGACGAGGCCGACTGGTTCCACTACGTCAAGGGCATGCTCAACTCGATCGGCGTCGAAGCGCACATCATCGGCCACGCCGACATCAGGGAAAAGCAGCCCCTCATAGACGACCTCGCCGACGTCGTCCTCGGACTCTGGACCCCCGGTGACGGCTGGACCGATCCCACCAGCGCCACCAACGCCATGGCCGCGGGCGCCCGCCAACTGGGCTGTGAGCTCGCCCGCCACACGCTCGTCACCGACATGAACCAACTTCCCGACGGACGCTGGGAGGTGGTTACCGAGCATGCCGGCGAACAGGCCCGGGTAGTCGCCGACCACGTCGTCAACGCAGCCGGACACTACGGCCCACAGGTGGGCGCCATGGTCGGGCTAGAGGTCCCGATCGTCTCGATGATCCACCAGTACCTCATCACCGAAACGCTCCCCGAGATGGTCGATCTTGACTTCGAGCCACCGGTCATCCGCGACCCACGGGCATCGTGCTACTACCGCCGTGAGATCGACAGCCTCCTGGTGGGCCCGTACGAACGCGCCGGAGCCCGTACCTACGGCACCGAGGGCATCGACTGGGACCTCCACTTCCACCTAACCCCACCCAACGTAGAGGTCCTGGCACCCTGGCTGGAACTGGCCGCCCAACGAATACCCGTTTTCGGCGAAGCCGGCATCAAGACGGTGATCAGTGGCCCAATCACCCACACACCCGATGGTGGCTACCTGATGGGGCCGGCGCCCGGCATGCGCAACTACTGGATGTGCGTCGGCTCCTCAATAGGCGTCGCCCAGGGACCGGGAGACGGCAGGTACCTGGCCCAGTGGATGGTGCACGGCCAGACCGAGGTGAACGTGCGCGAGATGGACCCACGCCGCTTCGGCCCATGGGCGACCCTCAACTACACGGTCGACAAGTCCACGGACGAGTACCACGAGATGTACCAAGTCCGCATGCCGGGCGAACACCGCTCCGCCGGC
Organism: uncultured Candidatus Nemicrothrix sp.; assembly: GCA_913055915.1. Lineage (GTDB taxonomy): Bacteria > Actinomycetota > Acidimicrobiia > Acidimicrobiales > MedAcidi-G1 > UBA3125. The sequence continues at coordinate 27,021 of CAJXKL010000005.1, forward strand.
CGGCCCCTGGACAAGACCCCCATCTGGGCCGAACTCGAGGCCCTCGGCGCCCAGTGGCAGGACACCTGGGGCTGGGAGAGGGTCACCTACTACGGCCCGGCCGAGGAATTCTCGTGGCGACGCTCCAACGCCTTCGAGGCCGTGGGCGACGAATGCCGCGGGGTTCGGGAGCGCGTGGGCCTAGCCGACCTCACGGCCTTCGCCAAGTTCGAGGTCACCGGCGCCGACGCAGGCGCCCTGCTGGACCGATTGTCGGCCAACCGGCTGCCCACCCGACAGGGCGGCACCCGCCTCGTCCACATGCTCACCGACCTGGGAGGCATTGAGTGTGAGATGACGGTCACCCGTATGAACGACGAACGGTTCTACCTGAACTCGTCGATCTCGGGCGAGTCCCACGACCTGGACTGGCTCGTACAGCACATCCATCCCGGAGAACAGGTGACCGTCACCGACGTGACCGCCAACCTGGGTCTGCTGGCCGTAAGCGGCCCCCGGGCACGCGATGTACTGGCCGGCCTGACAGACGCCGACCTCAGAAACGACGCGTTCCCCTGGCTGACAGGTCAGGAAATCACCGTCGCCGGCGTGCCCTGTATCGCCCTGAGGGTGTCCTACGTGGGGGAGTTGGGCTGGGAACTGCACCATCCGATCGACAAGATGCCCGAACTCTACGCAGCGCTGATCGAGGCCGGCACCCCCCACGACATGGTCCACTTCGGCGCCTACGCCATGAACTCGATGCGCATGGAGAAGGCCTACAAGGCCTGGGGCGGTGAGCTCACCACCGAGATCACACCCGTCGAGGCCGACCTGGGTCGCTTCGTGGCCCTCGACCGTGAGTTCGTGGGGCGTGAAGCAGTCGTGGCCCGGCGGGAACTAGCCGGCGATGACAACACCGGCCTGACCATGTTCATCGTCTACTGCGAGGTCGATGCCATCGACTCCGACTGCCGGGGCAACGAGCCCGTTTATGAGGCGGGAACCGACACCATCATGGGCATTACCACCAGCGGAGCCTGGGGCCACACGGTCGGGAGGTCACTCTGCTTCGCCTATGTAGATCCGGCATTCCGGGAGCCTGGCTCGACATTCGAGATCGGTCTGCTGGGGGAACGCCACGTGGCGACCGTGCTGGACAGCCCGGCCCACGACCCGACGAACAAGCGACTCAGAGCCTGAACCAGCAGCAGACAGCGGGGCACAATGACAACTGGGGGCACAATGACAACTGGGGGAACAACGCCAGCACGGGGAACCCGATGAGCGACACCGCCACCACCGAGGAGGTGCCACGGCGCAGGTCCGGTGGTCGCGCGGCCCGGATCGCAGCCCGGGCCGCTGGACCCACCGAGGACGAGAGGGCAGTGCGACCCGGCTATCCCGGTGGCCGCTACTCCCCCCTCACCGAGTCGGACTGTGCGCAGGTCTACGAAGCCGCCCTGTGCCTACTCGAGGACATCGGCATGGCCGGCGCCGTCGAGGAGTTCGTAGAAGTGGTTACGGCTGCCGGTGGTCGACTGGACGAAGACGAGCGCCTCCTCTTCCCCCGTTCAGTCGTGGAACATGCCATTTCAACAGCCGCCAAGACGTTCACCTGGTACGGCCTCGACGACAACCGCTCCATCGAGGTCGGCGGTGACGGGGTCCACTTCGGCACGGCCGGTGCAGCCGTTTCGGTATGGGACCATGAGACCCGCCGGCACCGGCCGTCAACACTCCTGGACATCTACGACACCTCCCGTCTCATCGACACGCTCGACCACATCCACTTCCACGGCCGCACCCTCGTCGCAAGAGACATGGTCGACAGCCACGACCTGGACCTCAACACCTCCTACGCGGTGGCCATGGGCACCACCAAGCCGATCGGCATCTCGTACTTCCAACCTGAGCACGTCTTCGAGGCGATCGAGATGTTTGACACCATGCTCGGGCGTCGGGGCGCCTTTGCCGAACAGCCCTTCTGCATGGCACACAACACCTTCGTCGTGCCGCCACTGCGCTTCGCCGACGACGCAGCCCGATGCATGGTCGCCCAGACCAGGCTCGGAATGCCGATCAAGTTGGTGTCGGCCGGGCAGGCGGGCGCCACCTCGCCGGCTGCACTGGCCGGATCGCTCGCCCAGGGTCTGGCCGAATGCCTCGGGGCGCTCACGTGCGTCAACCTCCTCAGGCCCGGGCACCCCTGCGTCATGGCCCTCTGGCCATTTGTGTCCGACCTGCGCACAGGCGCCATGAGCGGAGGCTCAGGCGAGGAGGCAGTAATCAACGCAGCATCGGCCCAGGTCTGCAACTGGCTTGGGCTGCCCTCAGGGGTGGCAGCCGGCATGACCGACTCCAAGCTTCCAGACGCCCAGGCTGGATACGAAAAGGGACTCACCGTGGCCCTTGCGGGCCACGCGGGCGCCAACCTCGTCTACGAGTCGGCCGGGATGCTCGCCAGCCTGCTGGCATGCTCGTTCGAGGCCCTCGTCATCGACAACGACATGCTCGGCGCCATCAACCGTTCCATCCGGGGAATCGAGGTCACCCCCGAAACCCTGTCAACCGAGGTGATCCACGATGTCATACACGGACAAGGGCACTTCCTGGGCCATGACCAGACCCTCTCGATGATGCAGACCGAGTACCTCTACCCCGAGGTCGGCGACCGCCTCAACCCCGACAACTGGTATGACGCCGGTTCCAGGTCGGTCGACGAGCGGGCCCGGGAACACGTACAACAGGTGCTCTCGACGCACTTTCCCTCCCACATCCCACCCGCTGTCGATGCCGCTGTCCGGGAGCGGTTCGACATACACCTGCCAGCAAAAGAACTGACCTCCAACAGCCGCTGGTAGCCACCCAGCAGGCCAGATGCCATGCTTGGAGCGATGACACCTCCCACCGAACTTGAACTGATTGCCCGGCTTGCCCTGGCCGTGGCACTTGGAGCGGTTCTCGGCCTCGAACGCGAAACTCGCCACAAGACCGCCGGTCTACGTACCCACACACTCGTAGCACTCGGAGCTGCACTGTTCACGATCGCCGGAGCATTCGCCGTGGTTGGTGTTCAAAACGACCCCTCCAGGGTCGCAGCCCAGGTGGTGACCGGCATCGGCTTCATCGGTGCAGGCGCCATGATCCGCAGCGGTGTGACGATCACGGGCATAACAACGGCAGCAACACTCTGGGTGGCAGCCGCCTTCGGGGTTGCCGCCGCCTTGGGCCTCTACCTGGTGTCCGTGGCAGCGGGAGCAATGGCACTCATCGTCGTTCTGGCCTTTGGGCCCCTCAAGCCCTACGTCCTGTTCGCCCGCTCACGACGTCGCCTCGACATCAGCCACGTGGCGGGCCACGACATCCTCGACGCCCTCATCTCCCAGGTCGGCGACTCCGGCGGACGCCTCAGCGTCATAGAGACATCCGACGAGGACGACATGCGTCGCACCAGCGTGGTCGTGTGGGGAATCACGGCACCGCAGTTGAACAACCTGCTTCGTCGCCTCGCAGACCATGCCGACGTCATCGAGATCAGCCCGCCACCCCCGACCGGTTGACCCAGATGGCCGACCAATTCGCCACCCCGGAACCGAAGCCGTTTGTCGAGGGTTCGGGGCCACGAAACGTCGTGGTCATCCTGCTCGACAGCCTCAACCGGCGAATGCTGGGCTGCTACGGAGGCACCGAGTTTGAGACTCCCAACCTTGACCGGCTGGCAGCCCGATCCCTGCGCTTCGACCGCCACTACTCGGCCTCGCTCCCGTGCATGCCGGCACGCCACGACATCCTCTGTGGCGCATGGGACTTCCTGTGGCGGCCATGGGGATCCATCGAGGTATGGGAGTCCAACATCGCCCGCGAGATGAAGATGAGCGGCGTGGCGACCGGCATCATCACCGACCACCCGCATCTGTTCGAGACCGGTGGCGAGAACTACCACACCGACTTCGGAATGTGGGACTACGTGCGCGGACACGAGGACGACCCGTGGAGGCTGAGAGAGGACCCCTCCTGGGTCGGGACACCTGCACTACCAGCCACAGAGGGCTGGGTCCACAGGGGCTACGACACCTCTCGTACATGGTTCCGGGACGAGGCCGACTTTCCCGGACCGCGGACCATGCAGGCAACCGCCGACTGGCTGGACCGCAACGCCGGACACCACGACCGGTTCTTCCTGTTCGTGGACGAGTTCGATCCCCACGAACCCTTCGACACCCCCGAACGCTGGGCGTACCGCTACCACGACCAGCGTGACGAGCCGCTTGAGATCTGGCCTCCCTACGGACGCAAGGTGATCGAGAAGGGGGTCATCACAACACGTCAGGCCGAACAACTCAGGGCCAACTACGGATCCAAACTGTCGATGATCGACCACTGGCTCGGGAAGGTCCTCGACTCCATGGACCAGAACGGCCTATGGGACGACACAGCGCTGTTCCTCGTAACGGACCACGGCCACTATCTGGGCGAACGCGACGAGATGTTCGGGAAGCCCCTATCCCCCATCTACGACCTGCTCGGAGCCATCCCGATGCTCGTGGCATGGCCCGGGGTCGAACCCGGCGACCGCGGTGCACTCACCACCAGCGTCGACGTCCACGCCACCCTCACCGACCTCTTTGACCTGGAGACCGAGCACCGCACGCACGGTGTGTCGCTACGAAGCGTGATCGAGGGAACCCGGCCCACGGCACGCGACCACCTCCTACAGGGCTACTTCGGACGCGAGGTCAACGTCATCGACAAGGACGGCAAGTACATCCGTGGGGTCGAGGGTGAACAGACCGACGTGAGCGTCTGGTCGAACCGGTGGTCGACGATGCCCGTCCACGCGTTCCCGCGGCTGAGCCTCGCCAGGCCCGACGACAGGGCGACACTCGACCACATGCCGGGGAGTGATGTGCCGGTCATCCGGCAGCCGTTCACCGCCGACGACCTGAACAGCGGCGCTGTCTACCTTGCAGGGCGTACCTCCGGAGCAGTGTCCGAGCTCTACGACGCCTCCGACACCGAGGAATCCGAGGACCTCGCCGACTCAAGCCGTTCCGACCACTACGTGGACCTACTCCGCCACGCCCTCACAGAGGTTGAAGCCCCTACCGAACAGTTTGTGAGGCTCGGCCTCAACTGAGCCCGAAGACCTCAGCCTGCTACCAGGTGTCCGACCGGGCCGTTCGGGTCGACAAACTCGCCGATCTCCGACCATGGAACCGTCACCCTCGGCGCCCCGAGGACACCCGGCCCGACCTGGTAGCGGTCAAACAGGAGGACCACCCCTTCTGCACTGAGTGCAAGGTGCTCGAAGTTGGATTCTTCAACCGCAAGGCCATCGGGCCAGACCACGTTCTCACCAAAGCGTTCCACCAGGTCGACGATGGCCACCCTCGCGAGCGTCTCCAACCACGGACTGTCGTCATAGAAGACATCCAGCGGGCCCACGAGGCTGCCGTCGACCAGGTCGACCACAACCGCGTCCACCCACTGGTCTCCGCTGGCAGCGCCACCCCATTCAACGGTCAGGTCGTACTCGACACTGACAACCCGGGTATCAAGCAGTGACACGATGCCACCTCCGAAAAGGTGGCTCGGCTCCACGCCGGAGGACTCGTCCTCGAACAGGTCAGCTGCGAACAGGGCCCTGGCGTGCTCAACCGGCTGTCGCAGCAGGGCATCGACGCCAGTTGCCACGCCATCACCGTCCACGGCCGGAAATGCCATGTCGAAGGTTCCGTCGGGTTCAATCGTGCCGGTCAACCGCTCGACTGACAACAGCGGTGTTGCCGGAAGGAATATCCACGAGCCGGCGGACGATACCGCCGGAGGTGCGAGCGTGGCGGTGGAGTCGGCAGTTCGCCACGAGGTGGTGGTTGAGGCGACAACAGCCTGGTCCTGAGCATCCGAAAGCCCACGGCCACCATCGGTTGCACAACCCGGCAAACCCCAGACAAGCACGACCACGGCTGCTGTGAGGATCGACCTTGCGGACCGGCTGCGCACGGCCGCAGGGTAGCCACAGGTCCATCCCGACAGGGGTCGGCCCCTAGTCGACCCACATGACTGTCCAACCGGTCGCGGCGGCGCCACCCACCCCCGTGAGGCTCTTAGTACCATCACATCGTGCGACCACGAAGAAAACGGCTGTCCAACGACCCGGGCCCAGACCAGATGCTGCTTGACCTCGTCAACAGCCTCCGCGACGTTGAGGACCGTTTGTCCGCCCTGGAGAACCGCTTCGACTCGCTTGATGAACACGCCACGAACAGCGACGACGACGCAGTCATGGAGCTTCGCCTCCACGCCGCCCGCCTGTCCGCCGAACTGTCGAGGGTAACCGTTGAACTACGCGGCCGAATCGCAGAACTGGGAAACCAGGCAGGCCTCGCCTTCGAAGACGAACCGCCCACACCCGCTCTTGCCGACGACGAGGCCTTTGAGGACCTCAGCGCAGACTCACCGGCCCGGGCGCCTGCAAGCCAGCGCACGAGCGGCTGGCAACCGGCCAGCTAGGCGACAGCCGGGCCCTCTGCCAACCAACCTTCCAGATCGGCCCTGTCAGCTGGCCCTATCGGCCAGGACAGCCACCAGTTCCTGCATGCGGGCCTGGATGCGCCCGAACTCCAGCCAGTCGGCCGGATCCTCGGCGAGGGCACCGGCCGCGGCAGCCTGGAGCCGTTCTATATCGGCCACGATCGTGGCCACATCACCAGCCACGGCCTCATAGACACCACCTGAGGGTTCGCCAGAAGCGGGTGAAGTGGATCCGTCCTCGCCATCACCTTCGGGCGACTCCGCCACGACGGCTCCGCCGAACACATCGCTCAGGTCGGCCCCGGTCAGGTCCTCGAGGGCCTCCTGGAGTGAGTTGGCCATCACGACCCGTTCACCTACCGAGGCGATCACACGCTCCAGTTCGGGCACGGTTCTGTCGCCCTCGGCCTGAACGTAGAGCGGCCTCACGTACAAGATCGAGTTGCCGATCGGCACGAGCAGAAGCTCACCGAAAAGCACCGAGGAACCACGCTGGCTCAGGAGGGTCTGGAGACTGGCGACCTCCTCGTCGTTGCGGATCCGCTCCTCTGCCAGGGCGGGGCCGTCAAAGTTGGAGGTCGGCGGGCGGAAGACGATTGCCTCCCCGTAACTTCCACCGTCGCTTCGACCCACCACGTAGGCGGCAAGCTCTTTTCGGGCATCATCCTCGTCGAGAGGAACGAACGCCCTCATGATCACGAACTCGGCACCGTCGCCGGCGCCGTCGGGGATGTCGACCATCGTGCGGTACGGGGGCATCCGGGCATCGCGGGTTCCAGAAGCAATGCCCTGTTCATCCCTGACGGTCAGGTTGGCTGCGCCCTGCCCGGTACGACCCGGATCCTGGGATACAGCCCACTCGGCTGCCCGCTGGTAGAAGTTCTCAGTGTCACTGACGTGGTAGGCGCCCCAGAGTGTGGTCTGGATCCGGAAGTAGTCCTCGGCATAGCGCAGGTGCTCGACAAGAGATGTGGGCATCTCTGACATCGGTGTGAACAAGCCCGAGAACGCACCCTGGTAGGTCCTGATCAGAGGATCGTCGGGCTCGGCAACGTAGAAGGTGACCTCACCGCTGAAGGCATCGACCACCGCCTTCACCGAGTTGCGCATGTAGTTGAACCGGCGAGGCAGGTCGTCGTTCGCCGGTAGGTCCTCGACCGGCGCCCGCTGCGAGTAGGGATACCGGTCGGTGGTCGTATAGCCGTCGACCACGTAGGAGATACCACCGTCGACGAGCACCGGATACGGATCGGCGTCGAAGTGGAGGAACGGAGCCAACTTCTCTACCCGCTCACGCACGTCCCGCACGTAGAGGACCCGGGAGTCGTCGGTGATGAAGTTGGAGATCAGCGGCTCAATCTGGCCGAACCTGAGGGCGAAGGCCACCTTGCGCAGCATCGACCCCATCTGGACGCCGCCCTCGCCTCCAATCTCGGAGTACCGGACCGCCCTGGTCTCCTGGTTCTCGTCGGTGTAGTCGACCTCGTCACGGCTGGCGCCGACGACTGCATAGCCCTCGAGGCCCTCACCGACGTATATCTGTGGGGTGTCGAGGGCCACATCGACGCCCTCGTCGATCGCAACCGGCAAGTCTCCGATGATGAAATCGGGGTCTCCGGAGCCCTTCACCCGGCTGACCGGTGCCATCGCGACGCCGTAGCCGTGGGTGAAGGCGACGTGCTGGGCCTCCCATGAGCGGGTCGTGTTGAGGTCGAGTTCACGGGCGCCGAGGATCACCTGGGTCGCCTCGCCGTCAATCTGGTACCGGCCGTCGTCGAGGATCCCGCTGAACTGGTAGAACTCGCGCTCACCCTGGAGACGGTCGAAGGTGGCCTGCACGATGAGAGGGTCGAGTATTCGGATGTTCTGCACGGTCGTGACGTTTGCCCGAAGGTCGACAGCTGTGATCTCGGTGTCGAAGTCGTCGATCGTCACCTCCTGGATCCTGTCAAGCCCGTAGGCAATCCTCGTGGCCTCGATGTTGCGCTCGATGTAGAGCGCCTCCTTTTCGGACTCGGCCGGTTCAACCCTGAGGCCCTGTACGACCGCCGGGTAGATGCCACCCATGACCAGCGCCACGAACGACCACAGGCCAACGGCAAGCGTCGGCAGCACCCAGCCCCGCCGCCGGATGTTCACCAGCAGCAGTACGACGGCCAGCAGGGAGATCAGGATCAGCAGGTTCGTTGCAGGAAGTTCTGCATTGACATCGGTGTACGAGGCGCCGTCGACCACCCCCCGGGTTGACGTCGTCAGCTCGAATCTGGCCAGCCAGTAGTCGGCGGCCTTGACCATGGCGATCACACCGAGCAGCACCGAAAGGTGGGCCTTGACCTGGGGCTTGACCCTCTCGCCGATTGTCTGGAACCTGATGCCACCGTTCAGGTAGTGGGAGATCGAGGTGATGACGAGGGTGACGAGAAACGTCGAGAAGAGCCAACCCACCACGAAGGTGAGCAACGGCAACTGGAACACGAAGAACCCGATGTCGCGCCCGAACTGTGCATCAACGGCGCCGAAGTCGACGCGGTTGGTGTAGAGCAGCCACTCCTGCCACCTGCCCGAGACGCCGAGCCCGGCGATGAGCGAGAAGAGGCCTGAGACGCCCAGGCGCAGCAGCCTGCCGCGGCCCCCCACGATGAGGTGGTAGTGGACCAGAAGATCCTCTTCGGGGCCGGGCGGTCGTACAGCCGGAGCCAGCCGTTCCGCGATGACCAGGTTCCCGAACAGGATTCCGAAGAACAGCACCGCGAAGAGGACAATCAACACCACCTGGGCGCCGAGCACCGACGTGAACACGTCGCGGTGACCGAGTGAGTCAAACCACAAAAAGTCGGTGTAGAAGCTGGCCAGGCCCCTGAGCGACACCATGGCAATGAAGAAGACGGCCACCCCACCAAGGGCCATGGCCCGGAACCTGCCTGATCGGGCCAGCTGGCCCCTGCGGGGCATCGAGCGGGGCCGTGGTGGTGGTGGTGGTGCATCCTCGGGGCGCATCACGGCAGCCTAACGGCGGTTCCGGTTGGCCCTACCGGCACCCGTACAGGTGAACCGGTACCTACCCGGATGTAGCCGGAAGCGCCAGGGCATCAGCGTTACCACCCAGTTCAGTCAGTACGGCCAACGCCTCGTCCAGGTTCCTGACACCCTCGACCCTGAGGTCACCTGCAACGTCGCGGGCATCAGACACCTCGTGTTCCGGAACCAGGAACAGGTCAATCCCGGCCCGGCGGGCGGCAACCACCTTCTGCCTGATTCCACCAATGGGGCCAACCACGCCGTCAAGGTCGATCGTGCCGGTGCTGGCGACACGGAGGCCCGCTGTCAGTTCACCGGGCGTCAACACCTCGAGAAGCGCCAGGGTCAGGGCGAGGCCGGCCGAGTTTCCACCCACCTTGTCGGTCCGGATACCCACGTCGATCGGGAGGTCCTCGACGTCCTCCCAGCGTGTCTGAGGACCAATGCCGAGGAACCCGACAGTCGGATCATCGTCTCGTGCTGCCAGTTCCACAACCACTGTCCTGGGGTTGTCGCCGTCAAGGCCCTCGATGAGGATCTCAATCCTGTCACCCGGCGAACGTCCCTTGACGAGGGCCACCAGTTCCTCGACGTGCATGGTCGCGACGCCGTCGATTGCCACGATCACATCTTCGGTGGTCAGGTGGGCGGCGGCGGGGTCTTGAACCGAGGCCATGCCGACACCTGTTGCAACGAACGGATCAAGGCCCAGGTGCCTCAACGCAACTGCCTCGGCCGTGGACTTGGAGACCCGCATCAACTCGATGTTGAACTGGCGGTTCTCGTCGCGGCTCCGGTCACCCAACACCGACTCCTGGTCGACAAGGAGGTCGGCGTCATCGACGAAGGCCCACAGGTACTCCCAACCGTTCACCGTCGAGTCCTGTCGGACAGTGGTGAAGTACACCTCACCGGCAGCCGGAAAGGCCTCACCCTTGAGTACCACGATGCGATGAGACAGAGCGTTGACGGTTCCGGGCCTGAAGATGAAGTAGGGCAACCTGACGAACGTCATCGCCATGGCTGCCAGACCGATGAGGAGCAGGGCAACTGCAACTACCGGCCGCACCTGCCGGGAGGTGCTGCCAGGCGCGTCAATGCCTGGCTGTAGCCTGTCTTCTGCCGTGTTCACGCTGTTCGTAACCACCCTGTTCCCGGGCCTCGCCCTCGTTGCCCTGCTGGTTCTACACGCCCGGACGGTCAACGGGTCACCAATCGGGGCCAGAACCATCCACATGGCCGGTAGGGCCCAGCCTGCCACGACAACGGACAGGTCGTGGGGCAGGCAATCATGAGCACCCAACAGGAGCATGAGTACGCAGTTGACCGGCCATGGGGTGCGGCGGCCCTGTCAGGACTGTGGTTCCACCCACCCCACAAGGTGGTTACCGGAAAGCGGGCCAGAATCCGGTGGTGGCACAGGCTGCGCTCACTCGTCCTGCTCACGGCACTCGTGATTGTCGGCGGAGTCGCGCTTGCCACCGTGATTGGCGTAATTGTCATCGGAGCCGGCTTCCTGCTGGAACAGGCCATCGGCTGACCGGTGACGGCCCGCCACGAGCACACGGAACCGCCACCGACCGCAGACAGCGCACTCCGGCGCCAGCAGGCGATCCTTGCCGGGCACACGAGGGACCCCCGGGAGGCCCGTCGACACCTTGTCGATGTCGACCCCCCAGTCCGATCCGCCGCAATCGGCGCGCTCGACCGGTTGGGCTGCATCACTGACGCTGAACTGGGTACCTCTCTGAGCGACCCGTCACCACAGGTTCGACGACGGGCACTCGAAATCGTCGCCACCACCGCCCACCCGAGCGGAGGCCCAGGCCTCGTGGCCCTCCTCTCCGACAACGATTCAGGAGTAACAGAGGTTGCCTGCTGGGCCGCAGGTGAGAGAAGCGACCTTGCCGACCTGACCGTCGCACTGCTCAGTGGCATCGCCGGCAACCACGAGGACGCTCTGTGCCGCGAAGCGGCCGTTGCCTCCCTCGGGTCCCTCGCCCACGAGGCCGGGCTGCCGGTAGTCCTCGACGCCCTACAGGACCGACCACCGGTTCGACGTAGGGCAGTGCTCGCGCTCGCCGCATTCGAAGGCCCCGACGTCGAGGCAGCCCTGGAACGGGCACTCGATGACAGGGACTGGCAGGTTAGTCAGGCAGCCGAGGACCTGCTTGGAGAATCGACGCGGCAGCGCCTACCGGCTACCGCCGAGGATCGATAAACATGGCCCGCATCGCCTCAAAGGACTCGATGCACTGACCGGCACCCATCACGACACACTCCATGGGAGCCTCAACATGGGTGACCGGTATTCCGGCCTCATCGGCCAGACGCTTGTCGAAACCACTCAGGAGGCTGCCACCACCTACCAGGTGGAGGCCCTGCACGAGCAGGTCCTGTGCCAGTTCGGCGGGCGCCTGGGCAAGGCATGACACCACCGAGTCGATGATCGCCGAAACGGGCTCGTCGATTGCCCGACGGATCTCGGCCGGGGTCAGGACAATCGTCTTCGGAAGACCAGTGACGAGCTCGCGGCCGCGCACCTCGGCACGCATCTCACCTGTCGTCTCTGCGGCGGAGCCGCAGACCAACTTGATCTCCTCTGCGGTCACCTCTCCGATCGCAACGCCGTACTCCCTGCGGACATAGGCCTGAATCGCAGCATCTATGTCGAACGACCCGATCCTGAGGGCCTCAATCGCGACAACCCCTCCGAGGGACAACAGCGCCGACTCGGAAGTGCCACCACCAATGTCGACGACCATGTTGCCGACCGGTTCGCTGATCGGCAGGTTGGCTCCGATCGCCGCCGCAAGTGGCTGTTCGATCAACTGTGCGTCAGCCGCACCAGCGCTCTTGGCCGCCTCGGTGACCGCACGTCGCTCAACCGCCGTGATTGCCGAGGGCACACACACCAGGACCTTGGGGCGGTTCAACCGGCTCACACCGACCCGCTCAAGCAGGAGCCGGACCATTCGCTGGGTCACATCGAAGTCCGTGATGGCACCCTTCCTGAGAGGCCTTACGGCCACAATGTGGGCTGGAGTCCGTCCGATCATCTTCCAGGCGTCACGGCCCATCGCCAGGACCTCACCGGTCCGCTGGTTCATGGCGATCACCGATGGTTCAGCCAGGACGACGCCCTCACCGCGTGTGTAGACGAGGGTGTTCGCGGTACCGAGGTCTATCGCAAGGTCGCGTGCCATCTCAGGACGAGTTCTCGGTCTTGCCGGTCTCGTCGTCTCCGATAATCCGCACTGCACTGGAGCTGTACGAACCAGGGTGCTGATCACGGTTCAACTTTCGCAGCGTCCTTCGAAACTCGTCGGGATCGACGTTGTGCTTCCTTGGGCGGCTCAACAACCAGACCAGTGTCGACCCCAGCCCCGCCATGATCATGGCCCCGAAGAGAAACACGAGGCTGGAGTTCATACCTGGCCTCCTGGAGCGTCGACAGGTACCGACCCGGTGGAACCGGGAGGCCATTCCAGGTCGTCCAGGTCGACAAGATGCTGAGCACCGGTTCCCCAGTGCTCACCACCGTCCCACGTCTCAAGTTTCCAGATCGGGACGGTTGCCTTCACGGCGTCGATGCAGAATCGACCTGCCGAGAACGCCTCACCGCGATGGGCAGAGGACACCACGACCACCACGGCAGCCTCTCCGATCGGGACAGAACCGACCCGGTGCAACAGCGCGATGCGGGCAACCGCCGGCCATCGCCGACGCGCCTCTTCGGCCACACGGAGGAGCCTTGGTACTGCCTGCTCCTCGTAGGCCTCGTACACGAGTCCGGTCACATCCACGCGACCCTCCGCGTGGTCCCGGGCGTTGCCGCTGAACAGGACCACGGCGCCACAGTCGCGTCGGCCCGCCCACCTGAGGGCCTCCTCGACGGGGAGGGGTTCCTCAATGAGACCGAGCCACGTTTCGGAGTCGACTGGCGCCGTGGATGACATCGTCGTCATGGTACGACCACCACCCGGCTGACCGACGGCAGCCTGTCCGTACGGTTAGGTGTAACTACCGGACCGATATGAGTACCCCCCGACATGGCCCTACGATGCCACCGTGGATCTACCCGAAATGCCCGAACCTGACGATGAGGACCCCTCGATCGAAGACCTGATGGCCCGGGTCTTCGGTGGCTCCTTCGGAGACATGCTCGGAGGGGCCCTTGAGGCCATGGAGAACCAGGGAACAGACGGGTCTGCTGCCCGCCAGCTGGCAATGACGATCGCTACAGGTGGCGAGAGCGAACCCAACGTGGATCCGACGGTCAGAATGGAATACGAAGCCCTAGCACGGGTCGCAGAACTCCATGTCGCCGACCAGACCGGCCTCCCAGCAGGCCGGAAGGGGCCGGCAACGGTTGAACCGGTCTCCAGGGCAGTCTGGGCAGCCCGCATGGTCGACACACTTCTACCCCTGCTCGGTCGGGTGTCCGGGTCACTCCACGCCGGTCCCGACCCCGACCACGAATCCGGTCCCGACCCCGACGGCGACCCTACGACCGCGTGGCTGGCCGGGTTGATGGAGGCGATGGCACCGCTGTTGTCGAACCTGACGACGGGAACGATGGTCGGCCGCCTGGGATTCCGCAACCTCGGAACCTACGACCTGCCAATCCCGAAAGACCCGACCTCACTGGGCGCCGACCGCCTCATGTTGATCGTCCCCAACATCGAGACCTTCGCCACCGACTGGAGCATCCCGGCCGCAGACCTGCGGCTCTGGGTCTGCCTGCACGAACTCACCCACCACAGCGTCCTCAGCGTCCCCCATGTGGGTGACACCCTCACCGGCCTCCTGATCCGCCACGCCGGGGCATTCCGCAACGACCCCTCGAAACTGGAACAGCACCTGGGCGGGATCGACCCGATGGCGGGGCCCGACGCCATAGCCCAGCTCCAGCAGATCCTTGATCCCGAGATAGTCCTCGGAGCGGTCAGGTCACCTGACCAGGAGGCCCTGCAGCCGAGAATCGAATCGCTGGTAGCGGTCCTCATCGGCTACGTGGACCACGTAATGGACGAGATCGGCGGCCGCCTCATCGCGACGTATCCGATGGTTACCGAGGCACTACGGCGCAGGCGGGTCGAGACCAGTGGCGCTGACCGGTTTGTCGAACGGATTCTGGGCCTGAACCTGACCCAGGCACGGGTGGACCGTGGCAGTGCGTTCATCTCCGGCGTGGTCGATCGGGCCGGCCCCGATGCCCTGGAGCGCCTCTGGGCGAAGGAGTCCCATCTTCCGACACCGAACGAGGTGGACGCCCCGGGCCTCTGGCTGGCCCGCATCGACCTGGGCGAGGACCCCGACGGATTGAACACGTCCGCGACCTAGCTGCACCCGGCCATCACGGAGGAGGCTGGTCGCCGTCATTCCGGTTCCAGAAGCCGAGCTGGCCGTCGGGACGATCGGGGTCAACCGGTGTGTCAACCCTCCTGGCTGCCCGTGACCCTGCCAGGTACCACACGAGGGCGAGCCCCGTACCCAGGGCCACCAGCCCGTAGCCGAGCTCTGCCGGCAGTGGAACCACGACCGCCACAAACGCACCGGCCGCCCAACTCAACTGGAAGCGGCCCTCGAACCTGCTGAACGTCCGACCGTGGTTCGCATCGGGTGCGTCGCGCTGCACCAGCGAGTCAAACGCCAATTTGGCGGCGGCTGACGACCCCGCCACCATCACCGCCAGGACCATGGCCCCCCTGACGGCTCCAATCCAACTCGCAACGACACCACCCAGCATTGCCGCCACCAGGACGCCTGTGATGATCCTCTCCTCACTGGCCGTTCGACGAAGGCGCGGAGCAAACCATGCACCGAACAGAGCACCGACACCTGCACAAACAAGCACTGCTCCAAAGTGCCAGACCGGTGCGCCGGGACTGCCCAGGATGTCCTGGCCACGCGCAACGCCGACCGCCGCTCCAACCGCCCGGCCGGAGCCGTCGAGGCTGAGGCCCTCATCACCTCCCCTGAACTCAAATGCCAGCAGGAACGTCATGAAGCCAACCGCTGCACGCAGCATCGCCATTGCGGAAGCGGCCATGAGGATCCCGGCCTGTCGCAACTCGGCCCGCTCATCTGCCGTTGCAGGCCGATCCGCCACCGTGACACGCGGCAACTGGACGGCAAACAGGGCGGTGGCCACGAAGCCGACCATCGCTGCGTTGGCAGCCCATGAGGCCGCACCGAGCATCGCCAACCCACCTATGCCGGCTCCAACCATACCGCTGATGGCGCTCAGCAGGGCCAGCTTGGAGTTGGCCTCCACCAACTCCAGGTCGGACCTCACGAGCTTGGGAACGACGGCGCTCTTGGCCACCGAGTAGCCCTTCTGGAGGATCAGGAACCCGAATGCCTCGGGAAAGAGGAGCAGGCCGTCAATGTGTCTCGCCATGAGGTACGCCAGGGTGGCCCGGCCCAGCACGGTGAAGAGGATCATTCCCCTGCGACCACCGCGGATGCGGTCCACGAGGGGGCCAACCAGCGGTGTGACTACGGCAAAGGGTGCGATCGTGAGCACCAGGTAGAGGCCGACCCTCCAGCGGGCGTCATCGGGGTCGATGGAAAAGAAGATCGACCCGGCAAGCGCAACGGCGATCATGGCATCTGACATTGCCCCCAGCGCGTGGGTACGAGCCAGCCTCGTGAACGGGCTGGCTACAGGGCGAGGTGCGGGTTGGTCCGCTGTGTCCACGGCCCAAGGCTACGGGGCCGGATCTCAGGGCAGCCCAGGTTCGTACTTATATCCAAGACCCCTGATGGTGACAATGCGCTCGGGCTTCTTCGGATCCAGCTCTATCCGGCCCCGCACCCGCTTCACGTGGACGTCCAGGGTCTTGGTGTCGCCCACATAGTCGTCACCCCAGACGCTGTCGATCAGCATGTCGCGGGTCAGCACACGACCGGCGTTCTCGATGAGCAGGGCCAACAGCTCGAACTCCCGCAGAGGCATGGTGACCGGTTGGCCTCGGACAACCACCTCGTGGCGCTCCGCATCGACGCTCACATCGCCCACGACAACTGCCTGGGCACTGTCACGCTCCGGGGATTCCACTGCTGTGGTCTCCCCTGCGCGCCTCAGCACCGCCCGCATTCTGGCAACCAGTTCCCTCAACCGGTACGGCTTGGTCACGTAGTCATCGGCACCGATCTCGAGGCCGACGACCGTGTCGATCTCAGCCCCCTTGGCGGTGACCATGATTATCGGGACATCGGAGCGTGTACGGATCTCCCGACAGACGTCGATTCCCGATAGCCGGGGCAACATGAGGTCCAGAAGAATGAGGTCGGGCTCATGCCTGCCGAATGCCTCAAGGGCGGCAATCCCGTCCGATGCCACCTCGACCTCGAACCCCTCGCGGCGCAGGCCGACGTCGAGCGCGTCGGCAAAGGACTCCTCGTCCTCCACGACGAGAATCCGTACGCCGACCATCAGGCCACCGCCGCCCCGGCTGGCAGCCGTACCAGGACCGTCGTTCCACTGCCCTCCGTGGAGGACAGGTCAACCCGACCACCGTGAGCGTGAACGACGTTTCGGACAATGGACAGACCCAGACCGGTGCCCCCGGTTTCACGGGTTCGGGCACGATCTACGCGGTAGAAGCGCTCGAACACCCGCTCAATGTCACGTTCGGGGACTCCGATGCCCTCATCAGCTACCTCGAACCGGACCCCGTCGTCATCTGACCCGAGACCAACCGTGACCTTGCCTCCGTCATCTGAGTACTTCACCGCATTCTCAACCAGGTTCCGCATCATGCTCACCATCTGGTTGCGGCTGGCCTCGAGATGGGCGCCTGAGCCGACCTCCAGACGGATACCGATACCGCGCTGTTCGGCTATCGGCAACACCCGCTCAACCACCTGGGCAGCCAGCCCCGCCAGATCCAGCAGTTCGACCCTGTCAGGTGACTCCCCCTCGATGCGGCTGAGGTCCAGGAGGTCCTCGATTATCGAACCCACACGCTGCGATTCGGTTTCGATACGGGCTGATAGGCGACCAACGACATCCGGGTCGGTCTCGGCCGCGAGGGTCTCGGCCAACAGGCTGAGGGCCCCGATGGGGGTCTTCAACTCGTGGCTGACGTTGGCCACGAAATCCCTACGAACCGACTCCTGACGACTTCTCTCGGTGATGTCCTCGAGAATGACAACCGCTCCCACCACGCCCACGCTGCCATCATCAGACTGCAGTGGCCTGGCGACAACCTGGAGGATGTGGCTGGATGAACCGGGTGTACGTACCTGTTCGGAGGACGACCCACCGGCAGCCGCGGCCACGAGTCGCTCCACCACGAGGCGGCCGACCACACCGTCGACCCAGGAATCCACCAATGCATCTGCCGTGGTGTTGCGATAGACGGTTCCGCCGTTCTCGTCGGCGACGACGATTCCGAGGGGGATCACGTCGAGCACCCTGCCCTCGTGACTGTCGACCAACCCTGCGGGAGCCCCGGTCGGCTCAGCCCCGGCATCACCTGCAGGTGCCCCCGGGGCACCCCTCCGTCCGAGCAGGAATCCCAACCCGAGGGCCACGATGACGAGCGCCGCCGTCAGAAGCATCGTCGACCCGATCCGATGAAGACATCCCGCCGGTGCCCGACAGGAAATTCCACGTCGAGAGGCGTGGTTGGCGCTGTCGCGCTCAGGCTCAGATCCGTGTGTCGTCGCCCTCGTCGAAGTAGTCGAGTCGGTCCACTGGCATGATCACCGCCGAGGCCACGTTCAGCGCATGCGCGGTAACGCGCTTGAGGAAGCGGTACAGCAGGGCACGGGGCACGGCCGTCAGGGCGGTCTCCGAGGAGTGGATCAGGTCGTTGATTCGACTGTCGTACTCGCGTCGCAGTTCGCCGCCGCGCTGGATGTAGGCGCGGGTTCGGTCCTCGTCCCTGACCGAGAGAATCTCGCCCACAAGGGCAATTCGTGTCGATACCTCGTCACGGTAGGCGAGTATCTGGTCGATGTCGTCTGATCCGGCGAACGACACGCCCTCCTCGGCCATATCGAAGATGTTCTTGTTGTAGTCGCCGATCCTCTCCAGGTCCTTGATCATGTTCATGATCACCAGCACCTCGGGTGTGTCGGCACCACCGTGAACCGAGGCGTGCACAACCAACTCACGGCGGATCTCCATCTCGGTGACGTTGATCTGCCGGTCGGTTCGACGCACGTCCTTGGCAACGGTCTCGACCGCACCACCTGTCACGGCGTTCATCGCCAGGTCAAAGGTGTGACGGGCATCTGTGACCATGCGCTGCACCTTGGCATCAATGGAATCGAAGCCGGACTCGCCGGAGCCACGGAAGAAGCTCATGACCATGGTTGTGGGTTCCTTCCAGGAAGGTTTGGTGTGGGGTTCATCGGAGGACAATTACGACTACCAGTGGCAGCACCACGAACATGCCGATCGTATAGAAAAGCGCCGCGCTGCGTCGTTCGGCAGCTGCGTCGGCCAGGGCTGTCGCCAGGCGGATTGGAAGGTTCCGCATGGCCGACACCGGGTAGAACAGCAGGATTCCGCTGACGTTGAAGAGGGTGTGCACCACCGCAACGGTGACCGCAGCCGAACTACCCGTGGCTAGAGAGGCCAACAGAGCGGTGACCGTCGTCCCGACATTGGCACCAAGGGTCACCGGATAGATGTTCGGCAGGGTCAGGACCCCCGAGGCAGCCAGTGGCACGAGCACCGAGGTCGTGATCGACGATGACTGGACGGAAACGGTGATGACCATGCCGATCATGATCGCCACGAACCCCGAGCCCGCTCCGAGCGCCCTGTTGATCGCCACCTCGACACGGTCGGCGACCAGCAGGCGCATGTTCTTCGTGATGTAGGCCAGGGCCAGGAAGATGAAGGCAAGGCCGACGACGATCATCAACGCGCCCTTGACGTCACCGTGGGCACCCAGGTCCGAGAGCCAACCCTTGACCCAGCCGGCTGGCATCTTCACCGCCGTCTTGAGCGGGCTCTTGAACGAGGCGCCCGAGCTACCGATGACCATGTCCGTTATCCAGTCGGCCGACCGGGACAGGTAACCCGTAAGCAGTTCGATCGGCAAGAACACGATCACCGCCAGGATGTTGAAGAAATCGTGGACCGTGGCAGCGGCGAAGGCCCTTCGGAACTCGTGGTCACGACGCAGGTGACCGAGGGAGGCGAGCGTGTTGGTGACCGTCGTCCCCAGGTTGGCGCCCATGACCATTGGAACGGCATCGTCGATCCCGACCACGCCGCTGGCCACCAATCCGACGATCACCGAGGTCGATACGGACGAGGACTGGACCAGGACGGTTGCCAACAGGCCCACGAAGAGGCCACCCAACGGGTTGGACACCCCCTCGAAGAGGCCGTCCACGAAGTCCTTGCCAAGACCCTTGAACCCATCTCCGAGCAGGCTCACCCCCGTCAGGAAGAGGTACAGGAGCAGCACGACGAGAACAGCCCGTACTGATGTAGCGACATCACCCGCACCACGGCCCCCGGTTTCGGCTTTTGCCACGGTCGTCTCCGGGACCCAACTCGTCTCAGACATTGCCGGAAACCTAGACACCCCGCGTTGCCACAAGCTGAACCTCAGGTGAACAAAACCGGAATTGTGGGGTTGGTCCGGTCCTTTACGGTGACTTTCGGTTCCGTGTGGGAGAAATAGCGTACCGAGAGCAGGATGCAACAGATTCGGGACCCCATGAACACGATTCAACTTCACAACAACTGGATGACCCGGGCGAGGTGTGCAAACACCGATCCGTCGCATTTCTTCCCCAGCGACGGCGTAGGGGTGGAGTTGGCCAAGAAGACATGCGCCGGTTGCCCGGTCGCAGAACAGTGCCTCGAGTATGCACTCACCCACCGGGTGGAACACGGGGTCTGGGGTGGCTGCTCAGAGAGGCAGCGTCGCCGGATCCGCAGGCAACGGCGGGAGGTCGCAGCCACAGCGGCCTGACCGCCTACGGGGGCGGGCCCCTCAACGCCCCCTTCTCGGCAGTGGCCCCGACATCGTCGGGGTTGCTGTCGCGTGCCGGGGCCAGAGGTTCAGGCGTCTTCTTCCTCCTCGTAGCCGAGATCCCAGAAGACCAGCACGTTCTCTCGTTCGGCATCGCGGTTGATGCGTTCCCGGTTGCGCCGAAACTGTGGGTCATGGGGCGGCAAAAGCATCAGCCGTGCGTTGATGCGGTCACGGAACGACTCGACCAGCTGCCGATCACCAAAGGTGGACCTGACCTCCCAGTGGGGGGCCACAGGTCCGAGGTAGACGACCGTGACATCACCTACCGGTGGCTGAGGCTCGAGTTCTATGGCGGTGTCGGTCATGAGCCGTTGCTGGCCTCAGGATCGGCGTCTGCCGCATCAACCTCCTTGGCGCCCTCTGCGAGGCCCTGCTGGAGTTCCTTCTGGGCGCGGCCCAGGTTGCGTGCCAACTTCGGGAGTTGGCTGCCGCCGAAGAGCACGACGCCGACTACCAGGACAATGAGCAGCTCGTTGGTGCTGAGAAATGCAATAGCGTTCATGGCGGCACTCTAACCGCCGTTGACGCAGGTGGGTCAGCCGGCCTGCGCTGCAGCAGTTGCGCGCTCGAGCGCACGTTGGCGCCGAATGCGACGACGCTCCCGTTCGCTCATGCCACCCCAGATGCCGAACTTCTCGCCGTTCTGGAGTGCGAACTCGAGGCAGTCCGTTCGGACCACGCATGCACGACAGACATCCTTGGCCTCCCGGGTGCTCGCACCACGCTCGGGGAAGAAGAGATCTGGATCGACTCCGAGGCAGTTTGAGTACTCCTGCCAGTCGATGTCGAGATCTGGTTTGGCGAAGATGCCCATCTTGTTCTGCCTTCCGTCGCCCGGTCCCTCGGACGGTTGCCTGAACCCGTTGCAAAGGGCCTGGGTGTCCACAACAACTCCCAACCGTGTAATTACACCACTGTTATTCCCACAAAAGCAAGGGGTAGGACAGAAAAACCCCCATATCCCGGTCAGTTTGAAATCACCAGGAACCAGCCTCATCGATCAACTCGGCCGCCCTGGAGGCCAGGTTGAGCACTGCATCGGCCAGAGAAGGGGTGACCTCGCGGGTCGGATCATCGACCTGGCGGACGCGGACCCCTTCGAGCATGCACGTCAGCTTGAAGGTGCTCATTACCGCATACCAACCCAAAGCCTCGGGTGTGCGTCCGGTCCGAATCGACCAGCGGCCAACCAACTCGTCACGCCCGGGAAGGTCCGGGTCGTCTGGTCGCCAACCACTCAACAGGTAGCCGAGGTCCATCAACGGATCACCAACGGTCGCGTTCTCCCAGTCCAGCACCGCTACCAGCCGGGTCGGTTGTTCTCTCGTAAACAACATGTTGTGGCGGTTGAAGTCACCGTGCATGATCCCCGCCCGCATCCCCGTCGGCCGATTCTCGTCCAGCCAGTCCCCGACCCCGTCGATACCGGGTAGGTCCCGCCTGCGGTAACCGTCCAACTGGCCACGCCAGCGCCTGACCTGGCGTTCCAGGAACCCGTCGGGCCTGCCGAGGTCGGAGACCCCCGCCTCATCCACGTTGATTAACGCAAGGTCAGCCAGAGCGTCGATCATCTGCTCCATCACGAGGCGGCCGGCGGATTGGCCACCGACCTCCTCCGACGGTGGATCTGCGAGCACCAGACCATCGACGAACTCCATTACGTAGAAGATCGCCCCGGTCACCTCAGTATCCGAACACAGGGCCAACGGCTTCGCATGGGGCACTCCCGACCCGTCAAGTGCGCCCTGGAACCGGTATTCACGAACCATGGTCGTGTTGGCCCCCTCGACCGACAGGGGAACCGCAGAGGGCCGACGCAGCACCCAGGTCGAACCACCCCGGCGGACAATGAACACCTCGTTGGACTCACCGGCGGCCACCCGTTCAAAGCTGATGTCGGATCCTGTACCCAGGCCAACCTCGTCGAACCACCGCCTGAGCGGCCCGACCCGCAGAAGGGTCGGATCGGGGTCAGCCGGGTCACCGATGCTCAAGTCACCCACCCATTTCGGGGCATTCCATTCCAGAATCGTAGTGAGGGGGAACCGCCGGCCCGCTGTTGGCTCCGACCCACAGGGTCAAATAGCATCGCTGTCGACAGCGACTCAGGAGCATGAGATGCCGATCAACCCGGACGCAGCAGGAACCGCAGGTGAACCATCCGAGTTCTCCTGGACATCCGCCGAAAGCCTGCTCTACTCGCTCGGAGTCGGCGCCGGAATCACTGACCCAACAGGCTTTGAACTGGAGTTCACGACCGAGAACAGCAACAACGTCACACAGGCGGCCCTACCCACCCAGGTGGTGGTGATGGGTGGTGGCAACAGGCCCGGCTTCGGCGACTTCAACCTGGCAGCGCTGCTGCACGCTGAGCAGCACATCACCCTGCATCAACCCCTGACAGTCGAAGGAACCGCCGTGTCGACGGGAAAGGTCGCCGAGATCTACGACAAGGGAAAGGCAGCGCTCGTCTACATTGAGGCCGACGTGGCCGACACCGACGGAAACCCGCTCTGGTCTGTCAGGTCGGGCCTGTTCATCGGAGGCGAGGGAGGCTGGGGAGGCGACCGAGGGCCGTCAAACACCTGGGAACTACCTGACAGACCCGCCGACACGATCATCTCCTACGAGACACGCACGGACCAGGCCCTCCTCTACCGCCTCAACGGCGACAGGAACCCGCTCCACTCAGACCCCACCTTCGCCGCGATGGCCGGTTTCGACAGGCCGATACTCCACGGCCTGTGCACCTACGGCTTCACCGGCCGTGCCCTCCTACACGGTGCCTGTGACTCCGACCCGACCCGCTTCACGAGCATGGGTGGCCGCTTCAAGTCGCCGGTAATGCCAGGTGAAACCCTTGACGTCCACATCTGGGCAGACGGCAGCGACGTCCTCTTCCAGACGAGGGTCGCGGACCGGGTCGTGTTCGACAACGGAACTATGACCCGGAGTTGACCGACACCGCAGGTGATGCCTGACCCCCACCGCGCCACCCGGAGCGCGCGGACACCGGATCTCCCCGCTACCTTCTGAGGCAGATCAGGCACCTGTCCAACCGCCCGAGGGCCCGGAGAAACCAATGGCGCAGAGCACCCGCGAGCGATACCGGGTTGGCCCGGTACGCACCCGCAAGCGCGCCTGGCCGTTCCCGCTCAACATCTACCAGAGCGCCGTTGGCCGCAAATGGGTCATGGCCCTCACAGGCATCGGCCTTGTCGGCTTCGCCCTCATCCATATGGTCGGCAACCTGCACGTGTATGAGGGCCCGGCCCGCATGTACGAGTACGCAGAGACCCTCCGCACCCTCGGAGGCGGCCTCGTCCCCAAGAGCTTCATCCTCTGGTTGATGCGCCTCGGCCTGACGGGAATGTTCGCCCTGCACCTGCATGCCGCAATCACCCTCAAGGACATGAGCCGCCACTCCAGCGACGACGCCGGCCTCATGAGCGGAGCCAAGAGGTACGCCGGTGGCCGTGACCACATCGCCGCCACCTACGCCAGCCGCACAATGCGCTGGACCGGCCCGATCATCGCCCTCTACCTGCTGTTTCACCTGGCCGACCTGACGTGGGGATGGTGGCTCGGCCCCGACTTCGTCCGAGGCGATCCGTACCACAACGTGGCCACGTCGCTGGCGAGCCTGCCGGTGGCAATCCTCTACGTGGTGGCCAACATCGCTCTCGCCCTCCACATATTCCACGGCGCCTGGTCCATCTTCCAGAGCCTCGGAGTCAACAACCCCCGCTACAACCACCTGCGACGAGGCCTAGCAACCGGCATCGCCGGCCTGATCCTGATCGGCAACCTGTCGTTTCCGATACTCACCCAGACCGGCCTCATCAACGAAGACAACCGGGCGTGCCCCGTCAACGACAGCGACGGCCTTGTCTGCCTCGCCGAAGAGGCAGAGGGACACTGATGGAACCCACCCCCGCTTCCCAACCCAACTCGATGGTTCTGGACTCACAGGTCCCCGACGGGCCTATCGCCGACCTGTGGGAGAACCACAAGTTCTCGATGAACCTGGTCAACCCATCGAACAAGCGGAAGTTCGAGGTCATAGTCGTAGGCACCGGCCTCGCCGGAGCATCAGCCGCAGCGACTCTGGGCGAACTCGGCTACAGGGTCAAGGCATTCACCTTCCACGACAGCCCGCGCCGGGCCCACAGCATCGCCGCTCAGGGCGGCATCAACGCAGCCAAGAACTACCCGAACGACGGCGACTCCGTACACCGCCTCTTCTACGACACCGTCAAGGGCGGCGACTACCGCTCCCGCGAAGCGAACGTCCACCGCCTCGCAGAGGTGTCGGTAAACATCATCGACCAGGCCACCGCCCAGGGGGTTCCATTCGCCCGCGACTACGGCGGCCTGCTGGACAACCGCTCCTTCGGTGGTGCCCAGGTCTCACGCACCTTCTACGCACGCGGCCAGACCGGCCAGCAACTCCTGCTGGGTGCCTACTCGGCCCTGATGCGACAGGTCGCTGCGGGTACCGTCGAGCTCCACAACAGGTCCGAACTCCTCGACGTCGTGCTCAAGGACGGTCGGGCCTGCGGAATCGTCACCCGTGACCTGCTCTCGGGCGAGGTGACCCCCCACTCCGCACATGCCGTGGTCCTGGCAACCGGTGGATACGGCAACGTCTACTTCCTGTCCACCAACGCAATGATGTGCAACGTCACAGCAGCCTGGCGGGCCCACCGACGCGGCGCCCTGTTCGCCAACCCCTGTTACACACAGATCCACCCGACCTGCATTCCCGCCAGCGACGACTTCCAATCCAAGTTGACCCTAATGTCCGAGTCGCTGCGCAACGACGGCCGCATCTGGGTTCCCTCAACAGCCGACGAGAGCAGACAGGCAGGCGACATTCCAGAGGCTGAACGCGACTACTACCTCGAACGCAAGTACCCGGCGTTCGGAAACCTCGTCCCCAGGGACGTGGCATCCCGCAACGCAAAGACGGTCGTCGACGCAGGACACGGCGTCGGGCCACTCCGCAACGGCGTCTACCTCGACTTCGCCGCAGCCATCGAACGTGACGGCCAGGACGCCATCGCCGCCCGTTACGGAAACCTCTTCGACATGTACCAGCGCATCACCGGCGAGAACCCGTACTCGAGCCCGATGCGCATCTACCCCGCCAGCCACTACACGATGGGCGGGCTCTGGGTCGACTACCACCTGATGACCAATGTGCCGGGCATGTACGCCATCGGCGAGGCCAACTTCAGCGACCACGGCGCCAACCGCCTGGGTGCCAGCGCCCTCATGCAGGGACTGGCCGACGGCTACTTCGTCCTTCCATACACGATCGGCGACGACCTGGCCGGCCTGCTGGGAGACTCAGTCGTACCCACCGACGACCCGGTGTTCACCTCAGTTGTCACTGGGATCGAGGACGAAACCAGCAGGTGGCTCTCAACCAACGGAAGCAGGTCTGTCGACCACTTCCACCGGGAGTTGGGCCGCATGGTCTGGGACAACATCGGAATGGCAAGGAACGAACAGGGGCTCAGACAGGCCCTGTCAGACATCCCGGCGCTCCGAGAAGAGTTCCACAGGGACGTCCGGGTCCTCGGCAGCGCCGACACGCTCAACCAGTCCCTGGAAAAGGCGGGAAGGGTTGCCGACTTCTTCGACCTGGCCGAGTTGATGGCCCGCGACGCACTTGAACGAGAGGAGTCGTGCGGCGGCCACTTCAGGGAGGAACACCAGACCACCGAGGGAGAGGCCCAGCGTGACGACGACAACTTCTCCCACGTTGCCGCCTGGGAGTGGAACGGTCCAGACACACCGCAGACCCGTCATGTCGAAGAGCTCACATTCGACAACGTTGCGCTTTCACAGCGCTCGTACAAGTAGGAGCCAGCCATGAGCGACACCATCTCCGTCACCATCAGGGTCTGGCGACAGGACGGCCCCGACACCCCTGGCCGCTTCGAAACCCACCCGCAGCAGATAACCACTGATGCCTCATTCCTCGAGATGCTCGACCTCCTCAACGAGCAGCTCAACGACCGCGGCGAGGAACCGATCGTCTTCGAGTCCGACTGCCGCGAAGGCATCTGTGGAACCTGCGGTGTGATGATCAACGGCCGCGCCCACGGCCCACAGAGGGCCACGGCGACCTGTCAGCTCCACATGCGCGAGTTCGCAGACGGTGACGAGATCGTCATCGAGCCCTTCCGTGCAGCGGGCTTCCCCATAATACGCGACCTTGCCATTGATCGGTCGCCGCTCGACCACATCATTGAGAGCGGTGGCTACATCTCGGTGGGGTCAGGAGCCGCACCCGACGCCAACCTCACACCAGTCCCCAGGGAAGCGGCCGAGCGGGCATTTGACGCTGCTGCCTGCATCGGTTGTGGTGCGTGCGTGGCCGCCTGCCCGAACTCGGCAGCACAGCTGTTCACCTCGGCGAAGGTCGGGCACATGGCACTTCTTCCGCAGGGCCAACCTGAGCGCTGGAGCCGCACTGAGGCGATGGTTGAGGTAATGGAGTCCTATTTCGGGCCCTGCACCAACCACGGCGAGTGCCACGAAGCGTGCCCCAAGGAGATAAGCCTCGACTTCATCGCCTACCTGAACCGCGACTACGTGAAGGCCAAGGTCAAGAACCGGGCCCTCTCCGGCCAGCGCTGAACCCCCGCTCCACCTGCCACCACTCCCACCCGGCCCGGATCGCCGGCACGTCCTCCGTTTCACAGGACGTTCGGCTACGGACACACCGACACTCCGGCCCCCGCCAGTCCTCTCCCCCCGGGAGGGCCCTGAAGCCACAGGACCCGCTATATGTCCGAAAGACCAGAGGAACGAAGAGCCTCCCGGATTAACCGAATCTGCGCGATTGACACCTCAGGTGGTTGCGGTCTCGGTTCTCCAGGAGGTAGGAGCGCGGCTAGGTGCCGGGTACTCCGAAGGCAACGTCTGGTGAGCCGTAGGAGTGTCCGGCGACCAGTCGCTGCAGGTCCAGAGATAGGGACCGAACAGGTTGACAAGGGGTGGGCCCGGCGCGACAGTGAGGCCAGCACGTTCGGTAGTCGCCAGCGACAGGAGAACAGACCGTGCGAGAAGACCGGTACGAGGAACGCAGCCGAGCCCCGCCTGGCGGGTGAGTCCGAGGCCCCTGACCGAGCCGGTCCCCTCACGCTCTCGCGACCAACGCCCTGCTGGGCCATGGAGAACGTTGACGCGCGACGACCCGATCAGGGACTCAGAGGAACGGCGCCCTCCCGGCCGGGACGGGCGCCGTTTCGCGGGGAGCCTCAGACAGTCAGGTGTTCGAGGAGCCTCGGCAGCAGGTCCGGGAGGCAGGCATCGGGAACCTCATGTCCCAGTCCTTCGACGAGCCAGAGGCGTGCACCGGGAATTCCGTCGGCCAGGGCCAGAGCATGTTCAACTGGAAATACGGGATCCGCTGTTCCGTGGACCACGAGTGTGGGCACGGTGATCTCGCCGAGGCTGTCGAGGCGTGACAGCGAGGCCCCCACGGCGGGCCCGTGGCCAGACTCTGGATACCAGCAGCGTTCAACCTCTAGTTCGGCAACAGATCTGGATGCCTCATCGTCAAACGGGTAGCGGGGGCCAGCGAACAGGCGATCCAGCTCCACAACCCAGGCCACCCGCTCGGCCTCGTCTGCGGGAGGCGGAGCGAAGAGCCTTTCGGCCATCCTGTCGACCAACCAGTCGGCCGCCGACGGGAGCCGTTCATCGCCCAGCCCCGGGGATGAACAGAGCAGGGCGAGCGACCGAACCCTCTCAGGATTCGTGAGCGCCAGCACCTGTCCGACCATGCCGCCCATTGATCGACCGATCACGTGGGCTGAGTCGACTGAGAGACCGTCCATGACAGAGAGGGCATCGGTCGCCATGTCGTCAAGGGTGTAGCCGATATCGGAGGCAACCTTGGTCGAGAGCCCGCTGTCCCTGTTGTCAAAGCGCACAACACGAAAGCCGGAAGCTACAAGGGGATCGACCAGCGCCGGCGTCCAACGGGTGCAGTGGGCGTCCGCACCGGAGATGAGCAGAACCGGCTCGGCGTCGTCATCGCCGAAGACCTCCACGAACAGGTCGACTTCGATTCCCCCGGCCATGGGACCGGAGGCTAGCCACGGATCCGCTGTGTCTACCCGTCCATGACAGCGCTCGACAAGGCACTAGCGTCACACGGGTGCCAGCACACCTCCATCCGGTGAAGGTCCGCTTCTACGAACTGGACCCGTACGGACATCTCAACCATTCGGTATACGTCCAACTCTTCGAAACGGGACGCATCGAGTTGCTCGATGCCGTGGGCCTGGGCCTCAGCGACCTTGACGAACAGGGCTACAGATTCGTGGTCACCAACATTGAAACCACTTTCGTAAAGTCGGTCGAGGCCGGTGATTCGCTCGTGGTCGAGACCGAGGTGGTTGAGACCCGGCGAGCGTCGTCTATCTGGCACCAACGAATCCTCCGGGGAGACGACGTGATGGCCACCCAGCAGGTCCGGGCCGCTATCACCGACTCGAACGGCAGGCCGACCAGGGCCCCGGCCGAGTTGACTGAAGGGCTCGCACCGTTCACGGCGGACACCGACACGTGACCGGATGCCGCCGTGCGGCGGTGCACATGCTCCGCGGGCTGTGCATGGGGGCCGCTGATGTGGTTCCGGGGGTGTCGGGTGGAACCATCGCCCTTCTTCTCGGCATCTACGACCGTCTCATCGATTCGGTCAGAAACGGATCAAGGTCGCTGGGCCTTCTTCTCCGTGGCGACCTGCGGGGCTCTCTAACCCGTGCGCGGTCAGTCGAATGGGCGTTCCTCCTTCCTCTGCTGATCGGGGTCGCCGTAGCTGTGACAGCGCTTGCCGGCCCGATCGAAGCCGGCCTGGCCAACCATCCCGAGTCCATGGCTGGGCTGTTTCTAGGGCTGGTACTGGCCTCAATCCTGATCGCTCGGCGAATTCCCGACTCCTGGACCACAGGGGGGGTGGGCCTGATGGCCGCAGTTGCCGTCGCCCTGTTCGTGGCCCTTGACTGGCAAGCTGGCCCGGTGGCGGACCCGTCGGCCCCAGCCCTGTTCGTATCCGGAATGGTCGCCATCTGCGCCATGATCCTCCCCGGAATCTCGGGCGCATTCCTCCTGTTGATGCTCGGCATGTACAGCCACGTCCTGGGAGCGGTCGACGACAGGATGCTGGGCGACCTGGCCCTGTTCGGCCTGGGTGCCGTCACAGGCCTTGCGCTCTTTTCAACCCTGCTGGGTCGCCTGCTGGATCGCCACCACGACCTCGTGCTGGCAGCCCTGATCGGCCTGATGGTCGGCTCGCTACGGGTGCTCTGGCCCTGGCCCAACGGTGTCGGCGTGATCGAAAGGGACAGCACCGAGGTGGTCTCGGGTGCATCCCTGGATTGGCCGACCGCCTCGGAGATGCCAGTGCCCCTGCTGTTGGCAGTGGCCGCCATGGTGGTAGTGCTGGGCCTTGACTCCCTCGCCCGTCGCCGATCCTGACTCAGCCGCCCTGGGGCTGGTTGTACTCCACCCAGGCGTGGCCACTGCGTCCATCATCGGTGGTGACGGCCATGAGGCCCCGCGGAAGCCTGGATTCACGACCGTCGTCAGGGTTGACGAGCAGCACAGGCGCCCAGCCCACTGGATCCAGTTCGAACGTGACGTCACCGAGTGTGACAATCCCGCTGGCGGGAATGCCATCCGGTCCCAATGCGGGCACCGATGCCACCTCGTAGCTACCCACCAGGCCGGCGGGGGTCGATCGGTAGCCGATGCCCACCTCACGGTCCGCAGCGACCACCACATGGAAGCGTTCCCCGTCATCCAGGCGGCCCGAGAACCAGATCCACCCGTGGGCCCACCAGTCGCGAACGGCCCACGAGTGGTCGCGTTGACCCCAACCGTCCACCCTCACCAGCTGGTCACCAACCGTCACCTCGCCGGACACGCGGCACGGAACCTCGTACCTGGGGGTGAGCCCGTAGTGGAATGCCCACGGCAGAGCGCCTTCAGGGGCCTCCTCAGGACCATCCGTCTCCCACCCGAGGTCAACGCCCACCGCCACCCTGTCACCGCGGATCCCTGCGGAACCGCCACGGTAGGCATCCGCCGGATCGGCCACGGCGACGCCGTAGGCCTCCACGTTGACGCTGAAGTGCTCCAACGGCTCATCGACCCGCAGTTCGGCCCACAACCCGGCTGCCCTGACCTTTAGTTCGGCGGGTGCCGGAAGGGGCACCTCGTGGTCCACCACCAGGACGGTGGGTTCATCCTCGCCCACCAGGCAGCACCAGACCCAGGACACGCCCAGGTTCGGATAGAGGCCCAGGCGCACATAGCCGCCCGTGCGGCCGTCGGAGTCGAACCAGTCGAGGTAGTAGGACTCGTTCCAGAACAGGTCCGGTTCCGGCTCGTGGCGGTTCTCATCCCCCAGGTCTGGAACTCTCATCTGATACCCCGATCTACGTGTACAAGGGGTAGGGCACGTCGTCCGGGTTCCGTTCCGGGGGATCAGCATCCGCCGTCACCAACCCGTAGAGGTCCTCAGAAGTGTCGCGCGGACAGGTCCAGTCGATGGTGTCGGCCACCCCGGCAATTTCAGCAAAGGGCCGAAGGAACGTGAAGTAGACGTAGGCACCGCAGGCGATCTTGTCGTCCCGGGACATGGCGACCACGTCCCTGTAGTGCTGTCGCTGTGCGAGCCGCGCCACACCGGTCAACGCCGGGCACTCCTCGTCAGGTACCGGCACCAGGGACCCGCTGTCGGTCGTGAACAGCCCGAAACCCGTCAGGTGCTCCAGGTAGTCCTCCGGTCTGGTGATCGCCGTTCCGAAGTCGTTGACGGCCACCTCTACCTCCGGATCCAGCACAAGGGCCGCCGTCAGGCCCGAGTACGGCATGTCGGAGGCAACCCCTGACCACCAAAAGTCACTGGGCCCCAACCTGTGGTAGTCGCGGACGAGCATTATCCGACCGTCGGGCAGGCGGTACGGCCCGGTGTCGCCGTGGCCCACCCTGGTGTCGAAGTAGAGGAGGAAGAGGTGATTGATGAGCGTGGCGTTGAACCGACGGACCAACTCCAGGCGCCCATTATCGAGGGGCCTGGCCCCCTCTGCCAGGGCCTCGATCGTCGGCCTGTCCAAGACCTCAATCCTGTTGCCCGCCTCCGCCGCATGGAGATACCCACCACCCCTGTACGCGTAGGAAACCCGTGCCCAGAAGTCCAGAACGGTGTGGGCACGGTCAACCGAGTCCAGGGACGGATCAACCATGTTCATGACGTTGCGCCCAAGTAGCCAGAAGTTGGCTATCCCCCACAGGAACACTGAGTTGACCTGGCAACCGGGCCTCCGGGCAGCCTCCCCAATCTCCTCCGGGGACATGACTGCTGTGATGGCCTCTACTGCATCCGGGTACCTGTGGAAGGCCTCCACCACGGACACCGCCACATACGGCGTAACGGGAACGAGTTGTGAGGAGTACCCGGTCCGCTCCGCCACGAGCCGAGCCGACACAGGGTTGATTGCCTCCAGGAAGCCGTTGACCCGTTCAACCCGACCGGCGGCCATTAGCTTCCACCGACCACCCTGACGATGCCCACCTCGCCCGTACCATCCAGTTCAACGCAGGCACCGGTGGTTGGTTCGTCCGTGATCTCGGCAGCTACTACGCCGGGAACCCGGAACTCCCGGCTGATGATTCCTATGTGGCTCCGGATGGTTCCACCTGTACAGACCACACCGGCCAACTCGTCGAAGATCGGAGAAAGAAACGTTGCACCGGCATCCCTGATGACGGCCACAACCCCCTCAGCACCGGAGGCCATGAGATCCAAGACCTCCTCGGTGCCTTCCAGTCTCTGCCACACCCCACGAGTCGGTTCATAGTCGAACGTCTTTTGACCACGGGCGATGACCTCCACGATCTGGACCGTAGCCCCGGCCCCTCCATCTAGGCTTGTTCGGTGACCGCTGCCGCCCACCTCTCGCCTGAGTGGATAGCGACCCTCGACGAGGCCGCCGCCCGACACCCCGAGCTTCCTGCTGGCATGGGCGACCTTCCGATCACCATCGGGTATCTGATCGCCGACGGTCCCTCCTGGTACCTGGTGATCGGTGCCGACCGGATACGTGTGCTTGCCGGAAACGTGTCATCCCCGGACGTGTCGTTCAGCACAGATGCTGCGACCGCCACAGAGATTCTCGCGGGCCGCACCGATCCGCTCAGAGCGGTTGTCGACGGGGACCTCGACATAGGAGGTGACCCTCGGCTGCTCATGGCGAACCGGGATGTACTGGAAGCCGTGGGCGACCTGTTTGCTGCCGCCCGGGGGGACCTCGGTGAGGGCCGGTAGTCCTCTGACCTCAGATGAGTCCCAGGCCCCTGACCATGTCGCGTTCCTCGGCCAACTCGGCCACCGAGGCATCGATGCGGATCCTTGAAAAGTCGTCGATATCGAGCCCCTGGACTATCGACCAGGCCCCTCCGGAACAGGTCACCGGGAATGAGGAGATCAGACCCTCGGGGACGTCGTAGCTGCCGTCGGAAGGCACACCCATCGACACCCAGTCGCCGTCGGGTGTTCCCAGCACCCAGTCGTGTACGTGGTCGATTGCGGCGTTGGCGGCTGATGCCGCGCTGGAGGCGCCACGCGCCTCGATGATCGCCGCGCCACGCTTCTGGACGGTCGGGATGAACTCGGTTTCAAGCCACACCTGGTCGTCGATCGCAGCCGCAACTGAGGATCCGGCCACCTCACAGCGGAACAGGTCGGGGTACTGGGTTGCCGAGTGGTTCCCCCAGATGGTCATCCGGGAGACGTCGTTCACAGACACGCCCAGCTTTCCGGCAGCCTGGGTGAGGGCTCGGTTGTGGTCGAGCCTGGTCATCGCCGTGAAGCGGTCGTCTGGGATATCGGGTGCGTTGTTCATGGCGATCAGGCAGTTGGTGTTGGCCGGGTTGCCAACCACGAGCACCCTGAGGTCGTCGGCAGCGTTACCGTTGAGGGCCTGGCCCTGGACCGTGAAGATGGCACCGTTGGCCTCCAGCAGGTCCTGGCGCTCCATCCCCTTGGTGCGCGGTCGGGAGCCGACGAGAATGGCCACCTCGGCACCATCGAATACGACGTCTGCCTCGTCGCTCAGGTTCATGTCGGACAGGAGCGGAAAAGCGCAGTCATCGAGTTCCATGGCCACGCCCTCGAGTGCTCCCATTGCTGGTGGGATTTCAAGCAGGCTCAGGGATACAGGCTGGTCGGAGCCCAACAACTGGCCGCTGGCAACACGGAAGACGAGGCTGTAGCCGATCTGGCCTGCTGCACCTGTAACCGATACACGAACTGGTGAGGTTGACACGAGGACTCCTGGGTGGCCGACGGCGTGCCTCCGAGGGTACCGAGGCACTAGAGCGGTACCGCCACCAGGTCATGTGACCAACGGCTCAGGGAGACCGGGCTGTCCCCGGTGTCAGGGCTCCATCAGGCGGGTGTTTCCCAGCCAGGATTCGTACAGGGCCGCATAGGTTCCGCCGGCTTCCACCAGGTCGACGTGGGAGCCGTTCTCGACGATCCGGCCACGGTCAAAGACAAGCACCAGGTTGGACCGCTCCGCCGTCGAGAGCCTGTGGGCGACGCTCACGGTGGTGCGCCCTTCAGCCAGATGCTCAAGGGCCCTCTCGAGCGTCTGCTCGGTATCAGGGTCGACCGCGGAGGTCGCCTCATCCAAGATGAGCAGACCCGGATCCGCCAACTGGGCCCTCAACAGGGCAACCAACTGCCTTTCGCCTACCGACAGCGCTGACCCTCTCTCACCGACCCTGGTGTCCAGACCTGCGGGAAGGCCCGCCACCCACGTGCCGAGCCCGAGTTCATCCACAGCTGCCCGGACATCTGCCTCAGTCGAACCCCTACGACCGAACCTGATGTTGCCGCCGACCGTGGTGTCAAAGAGAAATCCGTCCTGGGGGACCATCCGGACCGACCGCCTACGGTCGTCGGCTGAAACCGTCCTCAGGTCGATGCCCCCGAGCATGACCTGCCCGGCTGTCGGGTCGGCCAAACGGGCGAGCAGCATCGCGAACGTGGTCTTCCCAGAACCGGTCTCGCCGACCACGGCTACCGATGAGCCGGCGTCCAACTCCACGTCAACTCCGTGAAGAACCCGGTCGCTGCCCCTGTAGGAGAACTCGACACCCCTGGCCGCCACCGCCAACGCACCCCGGGGAAGTGGTCTGGTCCCACCTGGAGACGGTTCTGCGACCTCAACCTCGGTGTCCAGGACGTCCAGGATCTTCCACCATCCTGCAAGGGCAGTCTGGGTCTGGTCGAGGGTCTCGCCCAACGAGGTGATCGGCGTCACGAGCATGTTGACGAGGAACACGAATGCCACAAGTTCACCGGAGGTGACACCCCAGCCTGATCCCCAGTGGACGCCGGCGCCGATCACGGCGGCGACGGCGGCCACCCCGAAGATGTCGGTGCTGGGCAGCACCAGCGAAAAGTACCTGGCTGCACGCATCTGCTGCCTGTACTGCACCTCGACGACCCTGTGGAGTCGACGCCGGACCGCCTCGCGCTGACCGTACGTCCTGACCACCTCGATGCCGTGGACGGTTTCGGCCAGGGCACCCATGGTCTCGCCGACCCGTGTACGGAGCATGTCGTAGGCACGCAGTTGGCGCCTCTGCATGTCGCGTAGGACCGGCAGGAGCGGAAGGTGCACCATCACGGTGACGAGCGTCAACTGCCACGAGTAGATGGCCATGACGGCGACCACCCCGAGGATCTGTACCGAGTTCACGATCCAGGAGATGGCCCCCCACTGCGCGAACTTGGCGAGTGCCTCGACGTCGCTTGTAACTCGGGCAGTCAGGACACCGGTCTTTGTCGATATGTGCTCGGCCAGGCTGAGCCGGTGGAGGTGCGCGAACGTCCGAAGCCGAAGGCCCAGCAGCACAGCCTCGGCAACCCCGACAAGTCGCCAGTAGACAACCTGGGACACGAAGATCGAAACCGTTGTCAGGGCCAGCGCACCTCCGGTTGCTGCCACCACGAGACCTAGGCGCACAGTTCCGCCGATGAATCCCCGATCCAGCACGAACTGGATTACCAGCGGAACGACAAGGCGGCTTCCGGCCACCGAGAGGGTCATCAGGGCAGAGAGCGACAGGCCGGCACGGAGTTCTGGTGAGGCCGCAAGACCCCTCCGCAGGACCGACAACGCTCCGACTTCGGCAATGTCGTCGAGGGCCCGTGGCTCTGGCTCCTCACTAGGCCCGAGGACGTCATGACCGTCGAAGCTGCTCACCTGGTGGCCTCCTCGTAGGCACGCGCCAGCGCCGAGTACCCGGGCAGGGTGAGCAGTTCCTCGTGGGTTCCATCGGCGGCTATGCGCCCCCCGTCCATGAACAGAACACGGTCGGCCAGGCGAATGGTGGCGAGGCGGTGGGCCACCACCATGAGGGTCCTCCCACTGTGGGCCTGCAGGTTCTCGAGGATGGCTGCCTCGACGACAGGATCCACAGCCGAGGTGGCGTCGTCGAGCAGCAGCAGGCGGGGGCGGCGTAGCAGAGCCCGGGCTATGGCCAACCGCTGCCGCTGGCCACCTGAAAGCGTCACGCCCCTCTCTCCCATGACAGTGTCGGGTCCGTCTGACAGTTCGGAAACGAACCGGTCGGCTGCCACGAGGCTCAACACCCTGTTCAGCTCGCCTTCAGACACCTCCGCGTCGAGGGCCAGGTTCGCCCTGAGCGTGCCGGCGAACATGAAGGTCTCCTGCAGGACCGGTGCAACCAGCTGGGCCACCCCGTCAGGTCCCAGGTCGGAGACGTCGGCACCTCCTATGACTATCCGCCCCCTGTCCGGCGGCATCATCCCCGACATGAGGCCCACGATTGTGCTCTTGCCGCAACCAGTGGCCCCCACGAGGGCGACCACCTCACCCGCCTCTATCCGCAGTGAGAGGTCATCGAGCACCGTCGTACCGTCCGGGTACGCAAACGAGACTCCCTCAAGGACGACACCGACCGAATCGGGAACTGCTACCAGCGCTGGCTCAGGGTCGGGGCGGCGCTCCGGTTCCACACGCAAAACCGAGTCGATCCGGTCCATGGCGACCACCGACCGGGGCATCTCCTGGAACAGAAATCCCAGGATCTGGACCGGTAGCCACAGAATGCCGAACAGGGTCATGGCCTGCACCACCTCGCCGACCGTCACGGCGTTGCGACCCACAAGCCATACACCGATCAGGAGGAGCACAAGTACCCCGAGGCCGGGCAGCGAGTAGAGGATGGGCTCGAACCGGGCCCTGATGGCACCCACCTTGAGGCGTTCGCTCCGCAACTGCTCAGAGGCCACGGTCAGGCGCTCGACCTCGTCGGATTCCCGCCCAAGCGTCTTGACCACGAGAACCCCCTCGAGGCTCTCGTGCGCCACCGACGAGACCTCTCCGACCATGGCCTGAGCCCGCGCCGCCGGTGCCTCGACCGCCCTCGTGTAGATCTGGTTGATGACGGCCAAGGCCGGGAACAACAAGAGGGCTATCAGGGCGAACAGTGGATGGACAACGAGGAGGCTCACCATGGCCAGCACGATCAGCACCACAACTGTCACGGCGAACGCCAACGGCATGAGCATCGATGATGCGGCCTCGATGTCGGCATCGACATGGGCAAGGAGTTCACCTGCCGGCCGTGAGCGGAAGAAGTCAAGCGGTGCGTCCAGATAGCGGTCGACGATTGAGAGACGCCATGTCCGCTGGGTCAGCATCGCCCCCATGAAGTTGAAGAACCGCCTGACCATCACCGAGAGGCCCCGGATCAGCCCGACAACTGCGATCATGGCCATCGCAGCCCAGATTCCACGACCGCTGATACTCCCGGGGTCGTCGAGGCCGGGGATGATCACCTTGTCTGTGACCCGACCAACCACGATCGTGAAGCCGACAACCGTTGTCGCAAACATCGTGCCACCGGTGATTCCTCCGGTATGGGCCCACGGATGGGCACGCAGCGACCGCCTGACGAGACTCCAGCCGCGGCGGTAGACACCTGAACCTGTGGGGGAGGCACGCCGTTGGTGTCCTCCCGTGGTCGTGGCGGCGCCAGCCGTCGTGTCAGATGACAGGGGATCTACCGTTGGGGAGCGATGTGCGCAGCAGAAGCGGCCAACTCAAAGCCGGTCGACGATCGCCTGTGCGAACTCGGAGCACTTCACCTCGGTCGCACCGTCCATCTGCCTGGCAAAGTCATAGGTGACCACCTTGTCGCCGATCGTGGCCTCGAGGGCGGTCACGATGTCGTCGGCGGCCTCCTGCCATCCGATGTGTTCGAACATGAGGACACCTGAGAGCAGCACCGAAGAGGGGTTCACCTTGTCCTGACCGGCGTACTTGGGTGCAGTTCCGTGTGTGGCCTCGAAGATCCCGTGCCCGGTCACGTAGTTGGCGTTGCCACCGGGGGCGATACCGATGCCTCCAACCTGGGCGGCCAGGGCATCTGACAGGTAGTCGCCGTTGAGGTTCATGGTTCCGATCACATCGAACTCCGCGGGACGGGTGAGCACCTGCTGGAGGGCAATGTCGGCGATGGTGTCCTGGACGAGGATCTTGTCGCCGGGGTCGCCGCCACAGTCGGCCCAACCGACAGCCACGTCGCTGAACTCCTCGCGGACCAGGTCGTAACCCCATTTCTGGAAGGCGCCCTCGGTGAACTTCATGATGTTGCCCTTGTGCACCCAGTGGACGCGTCTTCTGCCCTTGGCTACGGCGTACTCGAGGGCGGCCCGCTGGAGCCGCTGCGACCCTGTCTTGGAGATGGGCTTGATGCCGATGCCGGAGTCCTCTCGGATCTTCCAGCCGAAGGCGTCCTCGAGAAGGCCACGAAGTTTGAGTGCCTCTGGCGACATTGCCTCGACCTCGAGGCCCGCGTAGATGTCCTCGGTGTTCTCACGGAAGATGACCATGTCGACCAGTTCGGGTGCCTTCACCGGTGATGGCACACCCTTGAACCAGCGAACCGGGCGGAGGCACACGTACAAGTCCAAGATCTGGCGGATCGCCACGTTGAGGCTGCGGAAGCCCCCACCTATTGGTGTGGTCAGCGGACCCTTGATTCCGATCAGGCATTCCCGGAATGCCTCGATGGTCTCCTGTGGAAGCCAGTCGCCAACCTCGTTGTAGGCCTTTTCGCCGGCCAGCACCTCGCGCCAATCGACACTGCGGCCGTGCCTGGCGGCAGCGGCATCCAGAACCAGCCTGGCTGCCGGCCAGATGTCGACACCGGTGCCATCGCCCTCAATGAAGGGAATAACCGGTTCTTCGGGGACGACAAGCGTGCCGTCCGAACTCATCTTGATGTTTTCACCCATGCTCCGACCCTATCCACAAGCAGGTCGACTCCCAGCCCCGGGATTTCGACCTACAGACCGGTCCCGAGCGGTCGGCCGGCAGTGCTGAAGTACCCTTCACCCAGGCGATCAAGGACCCCCTCGACTGCCTCTGGAACGTTCAGGGAATACAGGTGTATGCCTGGTACGTCCATCTCGACCAGGTCGGCGATCATGGATGCTGCCTGATCGCATGCGATCCTCAGGCGCTCGTCCGCATCGGCCGCCTCCAGACGGTTCCAGAGTTCCTTGGGCGTGCGTGTTCCGTTCATTTTCGCAAACCGCTTTACCGACTCCGGGTTGGTCACAGGCATCACACCTGCCAGAACCGGCGTTGTGCAACCCAGGTCGGAAAGTTCATCGACCATCAGCCGATAGTCCCGGCTGTCGAAGAAGAACTGGGTGATGCCAAAGTCAGCCATCTCCAACTTGGCGGCCAGATGCCGTCTATCGGCAACTCGATCGGGTGAGTCCGGGTGCACCTCGGGGAAGGCGGCGACACCAACGGAGAAGTCGGTCTCGGTCCGGACGAACTCGACCAGATCGGCGGCATACCGGAAGTCACCCGGTGGTTCCCCCGGACGCGGATCACCGGCCAATGCCAGAAGGTCTCCAACGCCCACCTCCATGTGGTCAGCCAGCAGACCTCTGATCTCCGCCCTGGTATGACCCACGCAGGTCAGATGGGGGACCACCGGACAGCGGTGACGACCAGATACATGACCGAATGCGATGTGGGCGACCATCTCTCGGGTACGTCCCCTGTCGCCACCGCCGGCACCATAGGTAACGGATACGAAGTCAGGGTGCCTACGAGCGAGTCTGGTCGCCGTCAGTAGCGCACCTCGGCGGGCAGCGGCACCGGCTGGTGGGTAGTACTCGAAGCTGAGCGTCCTACCAGCTGCCAGTCGCTCCGGTACACCCGCCATGTACCCGGAGGATAGGGCCATACCTTTCAACCACCCCACGCTGCTGGGCAATCGTCACGCTGCTGTCACGATTAACCCAGTAGACGAAATCTGGACTAGCCAAAATCCCACATCGTGGTAGCGGAGGCCATCCTCATGACCACGGTCAGTCAGGCTGTGGCTCGTTCGGCGGCTTCGACGGTGTTTCGCAGGAGCATTGCAACGGTCGTTGGGCCCACCCCTCCGAGGCGCGGTGTAATCCAGGAGGCGACCTCTCCCACGGACTCGTCAACGTCGGCCAGGAGGCGCTTTCCCTCCCAGGAGAGGCCACCGCTAACCACCACGGCCCCGGGGCGGACCATGTCGGGGGTGACGAATGACGGAATGCCGACAGCGGCTACGACTATGTCGGCGGTCCGGGTCAAGTCTGCAAGGTTGGGAACCGCTGAGTGGACGACGGTCACCGCTGCATTGGCACCGGGTGCCTTCGTGGTGAGCAGCAGCGAAAGTGGCCTACCCAAGGTCGGCCCTCGGCCAATGACGACGACGTGCTTCCCGGACACCTCGATTCCGTAGTGCACGAACATGGCGCGGATGCCTGCCGGCGTACACGGCACGGGGCCGTCTTCCTGGAGCACCAACTTCCCCAGGTTCATCGGGTGCAGACCGTCGGCGTCCTTTGCCGGGTCCATCGCCGAGAGCGCTGCACTGAAGTCGAAGCCGTCTGCAACCGGGTGCTGAATGATGTAGCCGTGGACCCCGCTGTCGGAGTTGAACTGTGCGACCGCATCGTCGAGTGCGGCCGGCGGTGCGTCTGCGTCAACGTGGATGTTGTGGGATGCCATGCCCACGGCCTCACAGGTCTCGTGCTTCTTGCGCACATAGCCGGCGCTGGCCCCGTCATCTCCAACCAGGATGGTTCCGAGGCCGGGCGTGGTTCCTGCCTCCTTCAGCCACTCGACACGGATGCGCACGTCTTCGAGCACGGCTTCTGCGACGGGGCCACCGGCTAGGAGTTCTGCTGACATGGAGCGAAAGGCTACCGGTGCCTCAGTGCCTGAAGTGCCTCTCACCGGTGAAGACCATGGCGATTCCGGCCTCGTCGGCTGCGGTCACCACCTCATCGTCGCGTACGGACCCACCGGGCTGTATCACTGCGGTGGCCCCCGCTTCGGCCGCCGCCTCAAGGCCGTCACGGAACGGGAAGAAGGCATCGCTGGCACACGCTCCACCCACCGCCCTTCCGTCGGCCTTCTGTGCAGCGATACGACCAGCATCGCGACGGTTCTGCTGGCCGGCACCGATCCCCACGGCGCAGAGGTCCTTCACGAGAACGATCGTGTTCGACAAGACACGCGCCGCTACACGCCACGCGAACTCCAGGTCGGACCACTCGGCTTCAGAGGGTGACCTTCGAGTTGGCACGGCCCACTCGGACCGGTCCAGCGAAACGACGTCGGTGGTCTGCACGAGCAGGCCGCCGTCGATGCTGCGGACCTCATGAGCAGGCCAGTTGGGTGCCGGTGCCTCCAGGATCCGGAGATTCTCTCGTTTCTGGAGGTGGGCGAGGGCATCGGGTTCGTAGAAGGGTGCCACGACCACCTCGGTGAACACCTCTGACATCGGCTCTGCCATGGCCATCGTGA
Organism: uncultured Candidatus Nemicrothrix sp.; assembly: GCA_913055915.1. Taxonomy (GTDB): domain Bacteria; phylum Actinomycetota; class Acidimicrobiia; order Acidimicrobiales; family MedAcidi-G1; genus UBA3125. The sequence goes on from CAJXKL010000005.1 coordinate 68,512, forward strand.
CAGTGCGGTTGACCGCCACGATCCCCCCGAACGCGGACACGGAATCGCATTCGTGGGCTGCCACGTAGGCCTCTGCGATGTCTGCACCGACCGCCGCCCCACACGGGTTGGCGTGCTTGATGACCACGGCGGTCGGCTCCCCGCCGAGGCTGTGCACGAGGCGCCACGCTGCCTCGGTATCAAAGACGTTCAGGTAGGACATTGCCTTCCCACCGTGGACAACGGCTCCGTCCCACCACCCGGAGCAGCCCACCTGCAGGTAGCGGGCACCAACCTGGTGCGGGTTCTCCCCGTACCTGAGGTCCTGCACCCGCTTCAGGGCGAGGTGAATCGACTCAGGTAGTTCATCAGCGGCGTCCTCATCGAACCAGCCCACGATCGCAGCGTCGTAGGCGGCTGTGTGGGCGAACGCAGCCCGGGCGAGGCGGCGACGTGTCTCGCTGCAGAGGTTGCCATCGGACCGGAGTTCGGCCAGGACCGGCCCGTAGTCATCGGGATCGACCACGACGCCGACGTGGTCATGGTTCTTGGCCGCCGCACGGACCATGGTCGGGCCACCGATGTCGATCAGCTCTACGGATGGGTCGGATGTGAATGGGTACAGGTTTGCCACCACGAGGTCGATCGGTGTGATGCCCCGACCAACCAGGTCGGCCACGTGGTCCGGGTTGGAACGGTCGGCGAGGATCCCGCCGTGGATGACGGGGTGGAGGGTCTTCACCCGGCCACCGAGCATCTCGGGTGCCTGGGTGACCTGGGCGACCTCGGTGACAGGAACCCCCTCGTCGGCCAGGAGCCGTGCCGTGCCTCCGCTGGACACCAGATCCCAACCCAGTTCGACGAGGGCACGGCCGAGGTCGACTATTCCAGCCTTGTCGTAGACAGAGAGCAGGGCACGTGGGTTCACGCGGATTCTCCCATCAGGACCGACCGGCTCTCCATCACGGTGCGGATCGTCTCGGGGTACAGCTGTCGTTCGACGGCCTTGATCCGCTCGTGGAGGCTGGCTTCGTCGTCGTCGGGCAGTACGGGCACGGCCTCCTGGGCGAGGATCGGTCCCGAGTCGACCTTGAGGGTTGCGATATGCACGGTACAACCTGTGACCTTGACGCCGTGGGCCATGGCATCGGCCACGGCATGCCACCCCGGGAAGGCGGGTAGGAGCGCCGGGTGGGTGTTGAGGATGCGACCGGTGAACCTGTCGTAGGCGGGCTGGGCCAGGATCGTCCCGAAACCGGCCATGGCCACCAGGTCCACCCCGGCCTCGACAAGGGCATCCACCAGATCGACGGTGTAGGCGTCACGGTCGAAGTCTCCTCCGAACGAGCGTCGCTCAACGACCCTTGTCGGTATTCCCAGCGTGGCCGCCAGGTCCAGCGCCCTGCATGGTCGATCGGTCACCATCAGGTGCACGGGAAGGCCGGCGTCCACAATGGCTTCGAGGATCGAACCGGTTCCGGATGCCAGCACGGCCAGACGCATGGTGGCGACCGTACCAGCGGCCTGTGGTTCCCGAGCCCGCCTAGAGTCCTGCCACGATTCCGGCCATCAGCTCGCCCGCCTCGGTCGGGTTCAACCCGACCTGCACTCCGGCGCTCCGGAGTGCATCCATCTTGGCTGCCGCCGTCCCCTTGCCACCAGAAACAATGGCGCCGGCGTGACCCATCTTCTTGCCTGGGGGAGCGGTTACGCCGGCCACGTAGCTCGCCACCGGCTTGGTCATGTTGTCCCGGATGAAGGCTGCGGCCTCCTCCTCGGCTGATCCGCCGATTTCACCGATCATCATCACAGCCCTAGTCTCTGGATCTTCCTCGAAGGCCGTGAGGCAGTCGATGAACGACGTACCGGGTACAGGATCACCACCGATACCGACGCAGGTGGTGCAGCCGATTCCCTTCTGCTTGAGTTCGTAGAGGGCCTGGTACGTAAGGGTGCCCGAGCGGCTCACGATTCCGACGGGTCCGCCCGGGAGGGCGATGTGGCCTGCCGTGATTCCGATGTTGCACTTACCGGGCGAGATGATTCCGGGGCAGTTGGGTCCCAGCAACTGGACGTCCGGGAAGTCGCGCCTCAGGCGGTTGTAGAACCGAGCCTCGTCGTGCGCGGGCACTCCCTCGGTGACGGACACGATGAACTGCACACCGCCCTCGGCGGCCTCGATCACCGCATCGTGTACGCCGGGCGCCGGTATGAAGATGCACGAGGCCGTTGCGCCAGTCTCAGCGACCGCTTCAGTGACGGAGGCGAAGATGGGTATTCCGTCGACGTCCTCACCGGCCTTGCGTGGGTTGGTGCCTGCAACGACCTGTGTTCCGTAGTCGCGGTTCAAGAGGCCGTAGTAGCGACCCTGGCTGCCGGTCAACCCCTGGTAGACGACCCGTGTTGTCTCATCGACGAAGATGCTCATCTCAAACCCCTGTCCCCCCGGTAGCAGCCAACTCCACTGCACGTTCAGCGGCCTCGAGCATGGTGGAGGCCATCTGAAGGGAGTCGGAGAAGTGGGGCTCGAGAATCAGGCGTCCATCACCGGCGTTGGTCCCGTCCAACCGGATGACGATGGGCGAGTTGATGACCACCCGTTCGAGGGCCTCAACGATCCCGTTGGCGACCACCTCGCCCCTGGTTATTCCACCGAAGATGTTGATGAAGATCGAGCGCACCGCCGGATCGTTGTTGATGACCTCGAGAGCCCCGGCCATGGTGTCGACATCGGCACCACCACCTATATCGAGGAAGTTGGCGGCGGCGCCACCTACCTGGCTGATGACGTCGACGGTGGACATGGCCAGGCCGGCGCCGTTGGCGATCACGCCGACCGAGCCGTCCAGGCCCACGTACTGGAGACCGATCCGGTGTGCCGCTGTCTCTCGTTCGTCTCGACTCTGGGTCTCGTCGAATGCTGCGTAGTCCTCGTGACGGAAGACCGAGTTGCCATCGAGGGTGACCTTGGCGTCAAGAACGTGGACCTGACCCTCTGGGGTGAGGATCAACGGGTTGATCTCGACCATGTCAGCATCGCCTTCGACGTATGCGGTGTAGAGCTTCAGCAGAATGTTGACCGTCCCGTCAACGGCGGCATCGGGCAGGCCGGCTGCAGCCACCCAATCGCGACATTCGGGTTCGGCGAGGCCGTCAACGGGATCGATCCAGACCTTTGCGATCGCATCGGGGTTCTCCTCGGCAACCGTCTCGATCTCGACACCGCCCTCGACCGAGAGCATGCCCAGGTGCTTCTTCGCAGACCTGTCGAGCGTGAAGCTGGCGTAGTACTCCTCGGCGATGTCGGAGGCCTCTTCGATCCAGACCCGGCCGACCACGTGCCCCTTGATGTCGAGGCCCAGGATGGCCGAGGCGTGGGTCCGGACCTCGTCGATGGTTGCCGCGAACTTGACACCACCGGCCTTGCCTCGCCCACCGGCGTGGACCTGGGCCTTGACCATGACGGGGATACCCAGCCTCTCGGCTGCGGCCACCGCCTCGTCGACGGTGAAGGCGATCTCGCCGGGAGAAACCGGCATGCCGTAGCCGGCGAAGAACTGCTTGCCCTGATACTCGAACAGATCCACCTCGGCGGCCTCCTGCACCCGTCGTGACACCTACCCGCCGGCCGGCTCCACCGGCTACCGAGGTCTCAAGCGATACTAGACAGGTCATCTGGCTGTCCCACCCGTTGGGATCATGTCCAGGGCCTGTACGACGACTGACGGGAGCACACCGTGACCGACCGCCTCTACCTACGAGATGCCGACCTCAGATCATTTGAGGCCACGGTCATCTCAGTCGACGAAGACATGGTCGAGTTGGACCGCACGGCGTTCTACGCCACCAGCGGTGGCCAGCCCCACGACACAGGACACCTCACATGGGATTCGGGGGCAGCATCGGTGGTCGACGTCCGTTCAGCCGGTGCTCAGGTGCTGCACCGCCTGGCCGGACCGGTTCCGGCAGTCGGCACGGTCGTCGCCGGCGAGGTCGACGACAGGCGCCGACGCCAGCTGATGAGGACCCACACGGCCATGCACGTTCTGTGTGGTGTAATCTGGCGTGAGTGGCACCGGCCAGTGACCGGCGGGAACATGGAGCCGCTTCAGGCCCGCATGGACTTCGAGTTGACCGAACTACCTCCGGACTTCAAGGAACGCGTCAGCGAGTTGTGCAATGCCGAGTTGGCGGCCGACCTTCCGATTGAGGTGTCGTTCCTGGCAAGGGGCGAGGCCGTGCTCGACAGCGACCTGATCCGAACAAAGGTGAACCTGATCCCCGAGTCGGTGACCGAGATCCGCGTTGTCGACATTGTCGGGCTTGACCGTCAGGCCGACGGTGGAACCCACGTTTCATCCACAGCCCAGGTGGGCCGCATCGAGGTCGTCAAGACAGAGTCAAAGGGCAAGGGGTTCAAGCGGGTACGCATCCAGGTGCACGATGTCTGACCGAGTCCGGACAGGGGGTTGCCTCAGGCAATGTCGAAGCCGGCCTCGTCGATGGCGGCAACCACCGCGGCATCGTCACCACCGGTGACCGTGACGGTCTTGGCATCGAGGTCGATTGCCAGGTCGGTCACCCCCTGGACGGAGGCCACCTGGCCCGTAATCGCCTGAACGCAGTGGTCACAGCTCATGTCGGGAAGTGAGTAGACGCGGGTTGTTGTCATGTGGTCACCGTTTCCTGTGTAGGGATTGTGGTTCGATCCTGTGCGGGGCCGCGGTAGCCGGCAAAGCGCATGAGGCGGAGGCTGTTGGTGACCACGAATAGGGATGAAACACCCATCGCTCCGGCGGCGATCATCGGGTTGAGGACGCCGCTGGCGGCGAGTGGGATCGCAGCGGCGTTATAGGCGAATGCCCAGAAGAGGTTGCCCTTGATGGTGACGAGCGTCCGACGCGAGAGTGCGATTGCGTCGGCGACAGCCCGTAGGTCACCGGTGACGATGGTCAGGTCAGAGGCCTCCATCGCCACATCTGTTCCCGTACCCACCGCTATTCCAAGGTCCGCCTGGGCGAGCGCTGGTGCGTCGTTGATGCCATCGCCGACCATCGCCACCCTGTGGCCCTCAGCCTGAAGCCGACGCACCTCGGCTGCCTTGTCGTCGGGCATTACCTCGGCGATCAGGTGGTCGGCACCCACTGCGACGCCTACGAACTGGGCTGTCCTCAGGTTGTCGCCTGTCAACAGGGTCACGCTGAGACCCTGGTCGTGGAAGGCGGCAACTGCGGCGACGGAGGTGTCCTTGAGCCGGTCGGACACCACGAGGATCGCCTCGGCCTCAGGGCCCCGACCGGCAAACACGACCGTGGCGCCGGTCGCCTCAGCTGTTGCCGCGAGGTCCTCGACCCGGGAGGGCACGGTGTCGAACAGCCGGCGGCGCCCCACCCGGACCTCGGTGCCGTCGACCGTTCCGGTCACGCCGACTCCAGGGGTGTTCGAGAAGCCGACGACGTTGCCGTGTTCCTCTACTGCGCTGCTTACGGCCTGCGCTATCGGGTGCTCTGAACGGGCCTCGAGGGAGGCCGCCAGCCTGAGGATCTCCTCGGATTCGCCCTCGGGGGCCTGGACCTCGGTCAACTCCATCCGTCCTTCGGTGACCGTGCCGGTCTTGTCGACAACGATGACGTCAACTGCCCGTGTGTCCTCAAGTACCTCACCACCCTTGATGATCACACCCAGTTGGGCGCCTCTTCCGGTTCCGACCATGATCCCCATGGGGGTGGCGAGTCCCAGCGCGCACGGGCAGGCGATGATCAGAACTGCTACCGCTGCCGTGAATGCCGCGTCGGCTGAGTTCCCCATCAGGAACCAGCCGGCAAGCGTTGCCACTGCCGTTCCGATTGCGAACGGAACGAATACCGCCGATACGCGGTCTGCCAGGCGCTGCACCTCGGCCCTGCTGCCCTGGGCCTCATCGACGAGCTTGATGATCTGGGCCAGCACGGTTCCTGCACCGACCCGTGTGGCCTCCACGACCAACGAGCCGTTGGTGTTGACCGTGGCGCCGATGACCTCATCGCCGTTGGTGACGTCGACGGGGACAGGCTCGCCTGTGACCATCGAGGCATCCACCGCCGACTGGCCGTCGACGACTACTCCGTCTGTAACGATCTTCTCGCCTGGTCGGACCACGAAGCGCATGCCGACCACCAGGTCGTCGAGGGCCACCTCGGTGCCGTCTTCGAGCCGTGCAGTGCGGGCACCCAGGTCCGCCAAGGCGCGGATGGCGTCGCCCGAACGACGCTTGGCGCGTGCCTCGAACCACTTCCCCAGCAGGATGAGCGTCACGATCACCATTCCGGTCTCGTAGTAGACGTGCCCGCCGTCGATGTCGCCAACGAGAACGACCGTCGACCACAACCACGCTGACAGGGTTCCCATGGAAACGAGGGTGTCCATCGTGGTTGAACCGTGCCTCAGGTTCATCCAGGCTGCCCTGTGGAAGGTCCATCCTGACCAGAACACGACAGGTGTCGCCAGGACCACTACCAGCCATTCCCAGCCGTCGAACTGCAGCGGCGGCACCATCGATACGAGCACCACGGGCACAGCCAGCACGGCAGCCACGATGAAGCGACGCAACAGGTCCGTTGCACGACGCTCCTCGGAATCGTCCGGGCTGTCGGTGTCGACCACCCCGTAGCCGAGGCCCTCGATGGTCGACCTGAACTCCGCTACACCCACCCCTGAGCCGTACAGCACGGTCGCCCGGCCGGTGGCGAAGTTGACCTGTGCGTCGTCGACTCCGCCCAGTTTCCCGAGGGCCCGCTGGATCCTGTTGGAGCATGCGGCACAGGTCATGCCCTCGATGGTCAGGTCGGTACGTGATGTCGGGTTGGGCTGTCCAGCTGGCTTGTCGACGGCCTCGATACTCATGTGTCCACCCTAAACCTTCTAGTCCACTGGAATGTCAAGGGTTGGGCAGTAATTCCCACAGGCCACCCGATCAGGCTGACGAGAACGCAATCACCTGACACCGGTTGGGGTCGGTACACGACGAGGGATCAAGGGATGCAGCACGGCCGGCCAGGGAAGCCAGGTCCTCCCTCGCCTGTTGGAGCCGGAGGATCTGCTCATCCAGGTCCGTCATGTGGCGCTCCAGCAGAGCAACCGTGTGGCTGCATGAAGTCGAGCCGGCGTCCTTCAACTCCAGGACCGACGAGATCTCGGCAAGTGACAGTCCGGTTGCCTGGGCATCACGCACGAACCTCAGACGCTCAACGCCCTCAACCCCGTAGTCCCGGTAACCGGAATCCGTCCGCTCCGGTTCGGCAATAAGGCCGATCGACTCGTAGTAACGAATGGTCTTGGTCGTAACGCCAGCCAGGTCTGCCAACTCCCCGATCTTCACGACCACCACCGTACCGGTTCAATCTTCCAGTCAACTGGAAGGTACCGGCCCCTCTACCTGATCGCCGGAAGATCCAGAAGGAGTGCCTGCAGCAACAACGCCTCGTTCGGGTTGCGTATCAGCTCGGCGGTCACCTCGGATATCCGCTCGGTCGCCTCAAGGCCCACAGCGCTCCCATCACCCGGGCCACCCGGGGCAGCCCAGTCCAGATAGCGGCGGCTGAGGGTCGCCAAGCCGAACCGGAGCTCATCGTCGCGCAGCCTCCTGACCTCACGTCGTTGCCGTTCAACAAGCTGGCGACACCCCGAACCCCTGGTTCCGAGCGCCTTCTCACGCTCGTCCAGGTCCTCCAGTTCAACCTTGTGACGCTCGACCAACGGGGCCTGAGAACCGTCGATCATCTCCTGGATCTCGGCCACGACCACCGCCACAGCAGCTCCGGTTCCGTCGAGACGGTCAGGCACCGATCGCCAGGCATCCCTTCGCCCCATGAACGCCGGGTCACCAGCCAGGAGACGTGCCCGATCCAGCCGCCCGGCCGCAGCCACGGCCAGGGCCCCAGCCAGTGTCTCGTCGACCGAATCGGCGACCAGGGCCTGCACAACCACCTCATTTGTCAGCGGCGGGAAGTCAACCCGGACACAGCGCGAAGCTACCGTGATGTGCTCCTCTGGAACCTCCTCGACCAACAGGATGAAGACCGTGGACGCCGGAGGTTCCTCAATTGTCTTCAACAGGCCTGCTGCAGCCTCTGGTTCCGCTGTCTCAAACCGGTCTACGACCACCACCTTTCGTACCGCCTCCACCGGCGACCTCGAGCCCTCCCGCGTGATCGCAGCAGTCTCGGCGACAAGCAGTGCCCTGCCTTCGGGCTGGATCAGGACCAGGTCGGGGTGAAGGCCCTCTGTTGCCAGACGCCTGTGCCGATCCGCTCCAGCACCTCCCGGGTCGTCTGTACCACCTGCGAACAGGGCCCCGGCAAACGCCCTGGCTGCCTCCATACGGCCCGTTCCGGGAGGGCCCACGAACATGTACGCATGAACCGGAGCGGTAGTGGCCTCCCGGAGCAGGCCAACGGCCTCGGGCTGACCGACAACCGTCGCCCAGAGTTCGTCTCGATTCACGTTCCAGCCAGGCGGTCGACAACGACAGCCGCCACCCGGTCCGCCACCTCCTCAACAGAACCGTTTCCGTCGACCACAACCAGCCGATCAGGGTCGGAGCCGGCCATTTCCCTGTAGGCCTCGATCACCCGGCCCCTGAAGCCGTCACCCGCCTGCTCAATGCGGTCCAGAACCCCACCGAGGCGATCACGCGCCGCGTCATCGTCGACATCGATCACAACCACCAGGTCGGCAACCAACCCATCGGTGGCAAAAGCCGAGACTTCAGCCACCTCGGCAGCCCCAAGACCGCGCCCATGGCCCTGGTAGGCGACCGACGACTCGATAAAGCGGTCGGTAACCACGTCACGACCTGAATCGAGGGCGGGCCTGACCACCTCGGCCACATGCTGGGCCCTCGCTGCGGCTATCAACAGGGCCTCTGCGCGGTCAACGGGACGCTCCCCGTCGGGGTCCAGCACCATCGACCTGATCATTTCACCCAGTGGGGTTCCGCCGGGTTCCCGGGTGAGCACGGCACCAAGACGCTCAGCTAGCAGTCGAGCCTGGGTGGACTTTCCGGTTCCATCTGCACCCTCCACGGCAATGAAGCGGCCCGTCACCGGCTTCCCTCCCGACCGGATGCGACTATCCGGGAGATGCCGGACCTGAGGGATACAACCGAGGCTGCTCCAGATGCCAGGATGATCAGGGCAGCAAGCCACAGGGTCAGGCGGACACCCGGAACGTCAACTCCGAAGCCGAAGAACTCAACGTGCCTGTCCCACAGGACGCTGGAAAGGCGGTCAAGGCCGTCTTCGATCAACGGTCCGACGACCAGAGCCAACAACACACATGCCCGTACCAGAAGGTAGAGCGTAGAAAAGATACGGCCACGTAGGTGATCCTCGACGTTCTCGTGCAGCAGCGTGAAGCCGAGCACATAGACCGCACCTGCGCAGACGCCGATTCCAAACACCATTGAAATCGAGATATGGACCTGGCTGATGGACGCTGCCGCCGCCAGGAACCCACCGGCACCGAAGAGCGACCAGGTGAACAGGCGCGGCCTGTCGACTCGACGCTGCACCCACGACAGGAGCATCACCCCCCCGGCTACACCGACCCCGAGGGCCGAGATCAACACACCAAGGCCGGATTTGCCGGCACCCAGGACCTCGTCGGCGTAGATGGCCCCCAACGGAACCAACATGCCGCCACCGATGAGGCCGGTGGCCAGGCCCATGTTCACGGTGCGCACTACCGGATTGATGAAGATGAACTGCCAGCCCTCGCGAAGCTCTGCGATCGGGTCGGCCAACTTCGCCTTCCGCAGCTTCGCCGCGTCCCTCTCCGACTTCGGACGGCGGGGCAGGGCCAATGTCCAGATCAGGAACCCGGTCACGGCGAACGAGAGTGCGTTGAAGTAGAAGGCAAGGCCCATGTCGTCGAGCCGCAGGTTGTCGGCCCATGAGGAGCTGAATAGGGCCGTAGAGAGCCGGCCGAACACCGCCATCAGAGCAGCACCAACCGGGAAGGTTCCGTAGGCGGCCACAAGGGAAAGGGAATTGGCCCGCGCCAGGTACTCGGCCGGAACCAGGTTCGGCACCGACGCCTCCTTGGCCGGCGACCAGAGCATCGTGAAGGCCTCGAGCACGAGAGACGCCAGGAAAAGGCCCCACAGTTCTTCGACAAAGGGAAGGCTCAGCATCACGAGGGCCCTGCCGATGTCGCAGGTCACCATGACCCGCTTGCGATCCCAGCGGTCGACGAGCACCCCGGCGATAGGGCCGAAGAAGAAACCGGGAACGATCCGGGCCGCCAGCACCAGGCTCAGCGCAGCACCCTCAGATCCGGAGCCGAGGCGGATCGCAAGGATGCTTATCGCCAGTAGCCCGAGCCAGTCTCCTGTCGCAGAGATGACCTGGGCAAACCAGAGTCGTGAGAACTCGAGAGATCCGAACATGCGGACGTGCAGATCAGGCCTATTGTCGTCAGGCCCCGAACCGTCGTTATCGAGGTGCAGGAGGCTCACGAACTCGTCTCCCGGGTTCAAGTTGCCCCCCGGGTGAGGTGGTTCTCCACCCGTAGCTTCGGTCACCCTCTCACTCTAGGAGAGCCTGTGGGGAGTAAGCCGGGCATCACAAAACCCCGACACCCCACCTCACCTGTCGATCACTTCTTCCGGGAAGAACGCTTCTTCTTTCCGGGAGGGCCCTTGGCCCGGCGCTCGGCAAGGAGCTCAGCGGCCCGCTCGTCGGTCAGTTCCTCAATCGAATCCCCGCGACCGAGGGAGGCGTTGTACTCACCATCGGTCACATACGGGCCCCAGTTGCCGTCCTTGAGGATGATGGTCTTCCCGTTCTCAGGGTCTTCACCCAACTCGCGAAGTGGAGGCCTGGCAGCCGACCTTCCCCGACGCTTCGGCTGTGCAAGTACGGCCAGACACTCCTCGAGGGTGATTGTGAGCAACTGCTCCTCGTTGGTGAGGCTCCGGCTGTCGCTGCCCTTCTTCAGGTAGGGGCCGAAACGGCCGTTCTGGACGGTTACCTCCACCCCATCGGATGGATCAACCCCGACGGTCCTCGGCAGGCTCAAGAGCTCGAGTGCATCCTGCAGGGTGAGCCTCTCAAGGGTCATCGTCTCGAACAGCGAAACCGTCTTCGGCCTAGGCCGGTCCTCGACCGAGGTCATCTCGTCGATCTGTTCAAGCAGTCCTACGACATCGTCAAACCCGGCGACGGCTGACACGAGGTCCTCGAGGTTCTGCACCCGGTCGGAGTCCTCGTCACCGCTGGCCCTCAATTCGTCCAGGTATCCAGAATCGTCCAGTGCGGTCTGGAGTACCGAAGCCGGTCCGTCGCCATCTCGGGCCACAAGGGCACCGCGAAGTTCCAGAAAGGACCCGATCCCGGCCAGCGGCCTACCAGTCACCCCCGCCTCGTCGGCACGACCTAGGGCTTCGAGGAACCCAATGCCCTCCCGCTCTGCGAGTGCGTCCACCCGCTCGAGTGCACCCTTGCCGACTCCCCTACGAGGGGTGTTGATGACCCGCCTGGCTACCGGCTCGTCGACGGAGCCCGCTGCCAGGCGCAGGTACGATAAAGCCACCTTCATCTCCGTTCGGCGCAACGGCAGCGCCATCAACCTGGACATCTCCAGGCTCAACTTTGTCTGTTCAGGTGGCCTGCCGAGAGAGACATAGGGTCCGAACCGACCTGATCTGGCAATTACCGGAAGGTCGGTCTCGGGGTCGTCACCGAGCACCCTCTCCACCGGGGTATCGAGGTACTCGAGGGCCCGCTTCACCGTCAGCTCGTCGGGCGCCAGATCATCAGGGATTGAGGCCGTCCTGTCGCCCACCTGGACGTAGGGGCCGAACTTGCCGAACCGCGCAACAACCTCTTCACCATCAGGGGTGATGCCGAGCGGCACCGTGCTGACAGCCCGGGCGTCGATGTCGCCGAGACGTTCGGTCACCTTCTCGAGCAGGCCGATGTCGTCCGCGGAACCGAAGTAGAAGCTGCGCAGCCACGGGACCTTCTGGGCTGACCCCTCAGCGATCCCGTCCAGGTCAGACTCCATCGAAGCGGTGAAGTCGTAGTCGACGAGCCGTGGAAAGTGGGACTCCAGCAGGGTGGTTACCGCAAAGGCGCTGAGGGTTGGGACCAGTGCCGAACCCTTCTTCCACACGTAGTCGCGTCCCTGGATGGTCTCCATGATCGAGGCGTAGGTCGACGGCCTGCCGACACCGAGTTCCTCGAGTCGCTTCACCAGCGATGCCTCAGTGAAACGGGACGGTGGCTGGGTGGAATGGCCCTCTGGTGTCGCCTCGACCACAACGACAGGGTCACCGACGTCCACGGCAGGGAGGATCCCACCATCGCCCTCACCCTCTATATCCCGGTCGTCAGCCTCGTCGGAGTACACACGGCGAAATCCCTGATGGGTTATGACCGTCCCGCTGATGGCGAACGTGACCGTCCTGGTGGCATCGGACCCACCGGAGGCTCCGAGAACACGGATCTGGACGGTTTCACCAACGGCATCGGTCATCTGGGAGGCAAGCGTGCGTTGCCAGATCATCTCGTAGGCCCGGGCCTCGGAACGGGGTAGTTCGCCGGCCACCTCGTTGGGATGCCTGAACCGGTCTCCCGCAGGCCTGATCGCCTCGTGTGCCTCCTGGGCGTTCCGGACCTTCTTCTGGAAGGTACGAGGGGACTCCGGCAGGTACTCCCCTCCAAACTTCTCGCTGATCTGGGCACGAGCGGCCCTTACGGCAGTATCCGACAGCGTGGTGCTGTCGGTCCTCATGTAGGTGATGTACCCCTTCTGGTACAGGCCCTGGGCGGCGTGCATCGCCATCGAGGCCGACATCTTCAGGCGCCGGCCGGCCTCTTGTTGGTAGGTGGAGGTGATAAAGGGTGCTCCAGGTCGACGCCTGTACGGCTTCGCCTCAACCGATCTCACTTCAAGGGAGCGACCCATGAGACCGGATGCCAAACTGTTGGCTGCCTCCTCGTCGAGGACAACTGCACCCTCGCGGTTGAGGATCCCGTCATCATCGAAGTCACGACCTGTGGCCACACGGGCTCCGTCGACCTCGGTCAGCATCGAGGTGAACGTTTCGGACGCACCGTTGGACATCTGGACCTTCAGGTCCCAGTAGCCGGCTGCCTGGAATGCCATGCGCTCACGCTCTCGCTCCACGACGATCCGGGTTGCCACGCTCTGGACACGGCCAGCCGACAGGCCCTTGGAGATCATCTTCCAGAGAACCGGTGAGAGTTCGTAGCCGTAGAGGCGATCCAAGATCCTCCGGGTCTCCTGCGCGTCGACGAGCCCCCCGTCTATGTCGCGGGTCTGGCTGAGAGCATCGGTGATCGCCTTGCTGGTGATCTCGTGGAAAACCATGCGGTGCACGGGCACCTTCGGCTTCAGGACCTCGAGAAGGTGCCAGGCGATCGCCTCACCCTCACGATCCTCATCTGTCGCAAGGTAGAGCTGGTCCGCTCCCTTCAGGAGTGACCTGAGCCTCGTTATCTGCTCCTTCTTGTCACGGGACACGATGTAGAGGGGATCGAAGTCGTTGTCAACGTCAATGCCGAGCTTCGCCCACTTCACTTCACGGTGGCTCGCTGGAATGTCGGCAGCCCTCATTGGAAGGTCGCGAACATGGCCGATCGACGACTCAACCCTGAAGCCGTCACCGAGGTAGCCGGCAATGGTCTTTGCCTTGGCGGGTGACTCGACGATTACCAGGGAGTAGGTCACCAAAGATCCGGGTCGTCGCGAACGGGTTCCGAAGCCGTGGCAACGGGTGGCTCATCGAAACCCAGGGTGACCGGTGGAGACTCCGCCGGTCTGGCGCCGTAGAGGATCACCAAGCCGAGCAGGGCAGCCACTGTAGAAGCCACGAGGATGCCGATCTTGGCCTCGTCCTGTAGGCCAGGAGCGTCAAAGGCGAGGCCGGTGACGAATAGCGAGACGGTGAAACCGATCCCGGCCATGGCCGAGATACCGACCACATGCCTCGTGGTCGCCCCGGCGGGCAGGGAACAGAGGCCGAGGCGTACGGCCACGAGGGTGAACGCGGATACCCCCACAAGCTTCCCGAACACGAGGCCAACGGCTACTCCGAGGCTGATTCCTGATGAGACAGCTGTGGCAACGGAATCGCCGCTGATCACGATCCCGGCATTGGCCAGTGCGAAGATGGGGAGAATGATAAATCCGGTAAGCGGATGCAGCAGGTTCTCAAGCCGCTCCGTGACCGGCACCGTCTCGCTGAGGTGGAGCCTGGCCGCACGGACGGTTGCCACATCACCCTCACCTGCTATCACCGGTCTAACCACCTCAGAAGCATGGTCGGCTCCCAGCAGGGGCACAGCCGGAGCCAAGAGGCCCATGACCACGCCTGCGATCGTGGTGTGCACGCCGGACCTGAACACCGAGTACCACAGCACTACTCCCAGTACGACATAGAGCGGCGAGTAGCGGACCCTGGCCCTGGTCATGACGACCACAGCGGCTACGGAAACCCCACTAAGTACCAGCCACCCCGGCTCGAGGTTGGATGTATAGAAGAGCGCAATTACGAGGATGGCACCGATGTCGTCGACGATTGCGAGCGTCAGGAGGAAAACCTTCAGGGGTGTCGGCACACGGCTCCCGAGCAGCGACACGACACCGACGGCGAAAGCGATGTCGGTGGCCATCGGGATTCCCCAACCAGTTGATGCATCACCATTACCGGCAAACGCCAGGTAGACGAGTGCCGGGACGACCATCCCGCCGAGAGCTGCCACGGCCGGAAGCAGGGCTGCCCTGAAGCGACGCAACTCTCCTGTGACGAGCTCGCGCTTTATCTCGAGGCCGACCACGAAGAAGAAGAAGACCATCAAGACGTCGTTCACGAACTGACTCAGGTTGAGCGGATGCCCGTCGTGTTCGAGCGCCACCAGATCGCCTATTCCCAACCTGATCTCCACATTCCACAGGTCGTAGTAGGACGCAGACCATGGAGAGTTGGCCCAGACGAGGGCCACCACCGTGGCGACGATCAACAGGACACCACCAGCCGCCTCGATTCCGAGGAACCGCATCATCGGGCGTCCGACGGCACGGGCCAGGGGCCTGTCGCTTCCAAGCCATGTGTGTTGGGTGTGAGGAGTGGTGCGTGTCATGGTGAGAACCTACTCAGGATCTGAGCGGCAGAAACCGTAATGGCCATCGGGTGACTTCACACCCACCCATGCGGAAAGGCTCCTGTCGGCCGATGTCCGACCAGCCTTCAGTCAGTCCCCGAAGTGGACGATCAGGCGGACGGCTGTCCCCTCGCCGTGGGATTCCACAATCGTCTCATCGGTCAGGTG
Organism: uncultured Candidatus Nemicrothrix sp.; assembly: GCA_913055915.1. Classification (GTDB taxonomy): domain Bacteria; phylum Actinomycetota; class Acidimicrobiia; order Acidimicrobiales; family MedAcidi-G1; genus UBA3125. Next base: position 83,826 of record CAJXKL010000005.1, read on the forward strand.
GTACATCAGCGAGACACCCAGACCGGACTCGTGCCGGAGTCGGTCCGGTGAATCGACATCGGGTAGTGGCGGGAGGGAGTCCGGATCGAATCCGGGTCCACAGTCCGCGACCTCCACCTCGACCTGACTGGCCGAGAGGTCGCAGCGAATGACCACGCGGTCCTCTACGCCTGACAGGCCGTGGGCCTCCATGGCGTTGGCGGCGGCCTCTGACACCGCCAGGCGGAGATCGGAGACCCTCTCGGGCTTCAGGTTCGCCCCGATCGACGCAGCCGCTCCCACGACCGATCGAACCATCTGCAGGTACTCGGGAACTGCGGGCACACGGAGCTCCACGATGCCCGACATGATCAGACCCGAACCGGGGTGCCGACAGCCGAGTCGACATCGACATGGAACGTGAAGACACGATCCAGATCACACATCTGGAAGACCCGCAGAACGCGCTGCTCGCTGCAGACGAGCAGCAGGTGGCCGTCATGGGACCTCACCCGGCGCAGGGCACCAACGACCGACCCGAGGCCTGCAGAGTCGATGAAGTCCACCCCCGACAGGTCGATCACCAGGTGGTTGTGGCCGTCGGCGACCTCGACCACAACGGCCTGGCGCAGCACCGGGGAACTCCCAAGATCGAGTTCGCCGGTCATCGCCAATACAACCCACTGGTTCCTCACGGAGCGGCGGATTTCGGAGAGCAACGGACCTCCAGTCGGCTAGATGACCAGAACCCACGCTAGACGACGACCAGTTGTTTCCACCGACCAGCACCATCAGGCTCACCCGGCCTCGCGGTGCATGGTTACCGTTGCGGAGAGGGTCACCTCGGGAAGCAACGGCCCCACCAACGGCACCTCGGTCCGGGCCACGTGTACGACCTTCACCGTGACCCTGTCGCCATCGACGCTGCGCGTGATCCGGCTGTCGCGCAACGAAAGGCCACTCGAACCGATGACCGCATCCTCGACCTGGCGTGTGGAGCCGCCTGTGGCAGCCATCCGGACGCCCTCACGGGCGGAGTGTTGGGCCAGCACGGCCGAACGAACATCCAACCCGACCTGTTGACCATTCCACCCTGGGATCGGCGAGGTCCGCTGCGAGGTCGTAGGATCACAGCCGTGGAGGCGGCATTCTTCGACCTCGACAAGACGATCATCGCCCGGGCCTCGATGGCCGCCTATGTCCCTGCGCTACGGCGAGCCGGGTACCTCAATGCCCCCATGGCCGCCCGCGCCGCGTGGGGACAGGTTCTGTTCCGCTTCTTCGGCGCCGACGAGGACAGGATGGACAAGGCCAGGCGTACGGCACTGAAGCTCGCTGCAGGCTGGGAACAGGACGGCCTGAGGCGCCTGGCCCGTGACCACCTAACCGAGTTGATCGAGCCGATCGTGTACGACGAGGCACTCGACCTTCTGGAACATCACAGATCCGAGGGACGCATGCTCGTGCTGGTCTCGGCCGCTCCGATCGAGATCGTGGAACCCATGGCAGCCCACCTGCAGATGGACCGGGCCATAGCCACGACCCCCCTGATCGATGCCGGCGGCTACTACACGGGTGGGGTCGAGTTCTACGCCCACGGACCCGACAAGGCGAAAGCGATGACCCGGCTGGCAACAGAGGAGGGCCTGGACCTGGATGGATCCTGGGCCTACTCGGATTCGGTAACCGACCTGCCGATGCTCGAGTCGGTCGGCCACCCAGTCGTGGTCAACCCCGACCGGGAGCTCAGGCGCGAGGCGGCGAGGCGCGAATGGCCGATCCTGGAGTTCGAGAACCCGGTGGCCCTAGGGGACCGCATCCCGATCGACCGGAACTGGATCGTCGCAACGGCCATCACCTTTGCCGTCTTCTTCGGGGTGATGTCGATGGTCAGGCGGGTTCGACGCCGCGCCTGACCAGGTGGTCGACCGGTCAGATCGAACGGACCTTGCGTACAGCCACGGCCACAAGTGCCGCCAGCGCTACGATCATCAGGAGCTTCTTCATGGCAGTGATGATAGGGCCAGACGACCCCCCATTGGCCAGCCGCCCACCTGTTTGCATGCTGGGCAGTGTGCAAACCGCTCCACGCCCCGTACTGTCACCACCGGAGGTGTCTGAGTACCTGGTGGGCTCCCCCGCCTTCAAAGCGGGTGGGACGGGCGATCCCCGTCCGGCGGGTTCGATTCCCGTCCACCTCCGCCACGCCTCCGATCAAGTAGGTGTCAGCGGGTTACCCGAGCGACCGGTCAGACTGCGAGGAGATCGCGGGCCCCCGTGTCGCTGCTCGGGTGCCGCAACTTGGACATTGCCCGGGCCTCGATCTGGCGAATGCGCTCCCTCGTCAACTCGAAGTGGTCGCCCACCTCTTCGAGGGTGCGGGGCTCACCGCGGTCCAGGCCGAAGCGTAGCTTCAGGATCTCGCGTTCACGGTTGTCGAGGGGTGCCAGAAGGCGGCTGATCTCCTCGGGTAGGAGAGCCGTGGCGGCAACCTCGAAGGGTGACTCAGCCGACCTGTCCTCGACCACGTCGCCCAGTTCGGCGTCGCCATCCTCGCGGAGTGGCTCGCTCAGGGAGAGAGGTTCGGCTGCGAAGCGAAGGGCCTCGGTGACCTTGTCCTCGGTCATCTCCACCTCGACTGCCAGCTCTGCGAGCGTGGCCGGACGACCGAAGCGGAGTTCCAGGCGGGAGCGGGCCTTTTGCAGGCGCGCCAAGGTGTCACCGGCATGCACCGGCAGCCGGATGGTGCGACCGGTGTTGGCGATGCCCCGCGTGATCGCCTGACGGATCCACCAGGTTGCGTAGGTCGAGAACTTGAAGCCCTTGCGCCAGTCGAACTTCTCGACGGCATGCATGAGGCCAAGGTTGCCCTCCTGGATGAGGTCGAGGAGCGGAAGCCCTGAAGCCTGGTACTTCTTTGCGATTGATACCACCAGCCGCAGGTTCGACTGCACGAATGTCCGGACCGCCTCATCGCCCCGGCGGAGGTTGCGGCGCATCTCGCGCCTCTTTGCCGGTGTGAGGTTGTCGCCGGCCCTGTCGAGTTCCTGTCTGGCGGCGGAACCCTTTTCGATCTGTTGAGCGAGCCGTACCTCGCCCTCCTTTGTCAAGAGGGGGTACTGACCTATGTCGGTGAGATAAAGCCTGACGAGGTCTTCCTCGTCCCGTTCGACCCGCTCCTTGGCCACCCTTGCGTCTCCTCCTGCCGGGGGAGCACCACCAGCGGCTACGCCATTACGCCGCCTCGGATGCTCACCGAGTTATGATCGCCTTGTCTTCCCGGGGAAGTTGTGCAACAGCAGTCCTGCCCACCCCGGTAGCGGGTCACCCTATCGACCGGTTCGCCCGGCACCACGCGATTTTGTGACGCCCGTCACGATGTGCGACAAGGCCTTCGCCAGTAGCCGGGAAAGGGTCAACCGCTGTACCTGTTGACGATCGGGAGGCGTCGATCCCTGCCGAACCCCTTACGGCTGACTCTGGTTCCGGGTGGCGTCTGACGCCGCTTGAACTCGGCCAGGTCGACGAGTCGTGCAATCCGGTCGACCATCTCACCATCGAAACCATCGGCTACCAGGTCGGCTCTGGTCCGGTCACCTTCTATGTAGGCCTCGAGCAGGGGGTCGAGCACCTCGTAGGGAGGAAGGCTCTGGTCATCGCGCTGGTCGGGTCGCAGTTCGGCCGAGGGGGGCTTTGAGATAATCTGCTCGGAGATGACCGGGCCGTCTGGCTGGCTGTTTCTCCACCTCGCCAGGTCGTAGACGGTCAGCTTGTAGATGTCCTTGATCACAGCGAAGGCTCCGGCGGTGTCGCCGTAGAGGGTCGAGTAACCAACCGCCGACTCGCTCTTGTTCCCGGTGGTGAGCACCAGCCAGCCAGAGGCGTTGGCATGCGCCATGAGCAGGACTCCCCTGATACGGGCCTGGAGGTTCTCGTCGGTCGAACCGGTAGGCACCTCGCCGAGGGACCCCTCGAGGAGGGTGAGGAGTGAGGCGTGGGCAGCCTCGATGCGAATGGTGCGGTGGTCGATCCCGAGAGTTGCCGCAAGGTCGGTGGCATCGGCAATTGAATGCTCGCTCGAGTAGCGGGATGGCATGAGCAGGGCATGTACGTGATCGGGCCCGAGGGCGTCGGCTGCGATGGCTGCGACCAGGGCCGAGTCGATGCCGCCGGACAGGCCAAGGCAGACGTCGGTGAAACCGCTCTTCACCACGTAGTCCCGGGTGGCGGTCACCAACACCCCGTACAGCTCCGCTGACGGATCGAGTGGGTCGACCGGTGGCACCACGACGTGATCAGTTCGGTCCACCGGCCCGGAGACTCTGACGGTCGGCAGGTCGGTTTCAGATGCCGGAACGCCGGCGACGTCGATATCGACGACCACGACAGCCTCTTCGAACCTGGGGGCCCTGGCAACTATCCGACCTGCCGGGTCGGCGACCATGGATCCGCCGTCAAAGACCAGCTCATCCTGGCCACCAACTAGGTTCACGTAGACGACGGGCGCCCCGGACGAAGCTGCCGTTGCGGCCACCACCGCCTCGCGCTCGGCCAACATGCCCCGGTGAAACGGCGACCCGTTGATGGCGACCAACAGCTCCGCGCCACCTTCAACAAGACCACCCACGGAGCTGTCAGCCACCCAGAGATCCTCACAGACCACGAAGCCGACCCGGATGCCACCGATCTCGTAGAGCCGCAGCGGCTCGACCCCGGGCACGAAGTGGCGTGCCTCGTCGAACACGTCGTAGTTCGGAAGCGCACGCTTGTGGTAGACGCCGACCACCCTGCCCTCATGGCAGACCGCCGCAGCGTTCTGCACGCCTGCTGTGGTCGACCCCTTTGGTGCCCCGTCTGGGAAGCCGACCACGAGGGCACAACTACCGCTGGACGCAGCCACCCTTTCGACAGCGGCACGGCAGTCCGAGACGAACCCGGGCTTGAGCACCAGGTCTTCAAGGGGGTAGCCGGCAACGGTCATTTCAGGGAAGACAGCCAGGTCGCACCCGGAAACCTTGTCGAGTACGCCGTGTATGCGCTCGACGTTTCCGTCCAGGTCGCCGACGACCGAATTGGTCTGGACCATGGCGACGCGCACCCGGCTCATGGGTACAGCGTACCGAAGGAGCCACAAAACGGCCGAGGCCCCAGCGGGGGGAACCGGGGACCTGGCAGGAATCTGTTCCTGTAGGGGTCAGGCGCCGTGGCCCATTCCGCCCATGCCCACGCCGCCGCGCCCATGGTCACCCTTGCCCATGCCGCCGTGCCCATGATCACCCTTGCCCATTCCGTCTGGACGCATTCCATCCATGCCCCCGCCGCCGCACCCATGGTCACCCTTGCCCATTCCTCCGTGACCCATTCCGCCCTGGCCCATTCCTTCAGGCATTTCACCGTTCATTCGTGCCGTGATCCACTCGCTCAGGACGGACAGCATTTCGTCGGCCTTCGCCTGGTCGATGCGACCGTAAGCCACTGCCTGGCCAATGTGCTCAGCTGCGGGCACCAATTGCTGTGCGATGAGATCGTCCAGGTCATCACCAGCCAGTTCGGCAATGGTGACTCCATCCTTCAACTGGGACTTCAGGCCCCCACTGTCGAGCCCCAGATACTCGGCTGTGGCAGCCAGACGCTCGTCGTGGCCACCTGCACCGGGACCCATGGCCCCGTCATACCCGACACCACCATGGCCACCCGCACCGGGAGCCGCAGCCCCATCGTGTTGCCCATGGGCCACCGGAACCTCTGTATCGACTTCGGTCTGGGCGCCAGCCACCGCTACGAGCGAAACGACCATCGAGGCGGCCGCAATGACCACCGAGCCGATCACCAGGCCGGCAGTCGTTCCTCCGCTCAGGTCTATCTTCTTCATCTGCGGACTCTCCTGTCCTCGGGTACAGGTTAATGATCGCCAGACGAGATAATTCCCATGAGATGACCCTGTTAGGGGTATGTGATCAACCCCCCGGGTAGGCCAGAGACGCGAAAGGGCCCCGGGTGCGACCCGGGGCCCCGTTGCAGGAGTACTGGAACTACTTGGCGAGGGCCTCGCAGCAGGTGTTGGTGATCAGGCGGGTGACCACGTACGGATCCATGTTGGCGTTGGGCCTTCGGTCCTCGATGTAGCCCTTCTGGTCGAGGGCCACCTGCCACGGGATTCGGACAGAGGCACCACGGTCGGACACGTCGTAGTTGTACTGGTCGAAGCGCTGGGTCTCGTGCTCACCGGTGAGGCGCTCCTCGGAACCGTGGCCGTACCCCGCCATGTGTTCGGCAACCTTGCCATCGGCGCCCAGGGACTCGCAGGCCGTGATGATCGGGCCATAGCCCTCCCGCATGGCCTTCGTGGAGAAGTTGGTGTGTGCACCGGCACCATTCCAGTCACCCTTGATGGGCTTGGCATCGATCGAGGCGTCCACCCCGAACTCCTCGGCGATGCGGTATAGCAGGTAACGGGCCACCCAGACCTGATCGCTGACATCCACCGTGTCGCAGGGTCCGATCTGGAACTCCCACTGGCCGAGCATCACCTCGGCGTTGGTACCGGAGATCTCGAGGCCGGCGTCGATGCAGGCCTGGGTATGGGCCTCAACGATCTCACGGCCGGCAATTTCAATGGCGCCCACACCGCAGTAGTAGGGGCCCTGCGGGGCCGGGTAACCCTCGACAGGCCATCCCAGCGGGCGGCCTTCCTGGAAGAAGGTGTACTCCTGTTCGATGCCGAATATCGGCTCCTGGTCGCTGTACTTCTCAAGTGACTCCACGCATGCAGCACGTGTGTTGGTGGGGTGGGGTGTCATGTCGCCGTCGGGCAGGCAGACATCGCACAGCACCAGCACGTCGTCGCCGCCGCGGATGGGATCGGGACACGAGAACACCGGCCGAAGGACGCAGTCGGAGTCGTCGCCGGGGGCCTGGTTGGTGCTTGAGCCATCGAATCCCCAGATCGGGTAGTCGACAGTTCCGTCGACGAGGATCTTGGTCTTGGAACGGACGTACGGCAACGGTGTCGTGCCGTCGATCCAGATGTACTCAGCCCTTATGGCCATTGGGTGCACTCTCCAGGTAGGCCGTCCGGTGGGACGGCAGGGTTGGTGGAACGGCAGGGTTGGTGGAACGGTTCGTCCGTCAGGATACGCCGGGCCGCCATCACGATGCCGCCATGGGGTTTCGGTACTGTTGCCCAACTGTGAACGGCGTGTAAACGACCTGAATCCCACTGGCGGTATGCGTGCGGGTCCCCCATGCTTGTGGTGTGGATGAGACAGGGAACATCAGGCAGTCGGGCCAACAGGACTACGTGCTACGAACGGTGGAGGAGCGCGGTGTCCGTCTGGTACGCCTCTGGTTCACCGACGTGCTGGGACGACACAAGTCGGTGGCAATCTCCCCGGCCGAGTTGACAACGGTGTTCGAGGAGGGCCTGCAGTTCGACGGATCGGCCATCGACGGTTTCAGTCGGGTACAGGAGAGCGACGTGCTGGCACGCCCCGATGCAAGCACGTTCGAGCTTCTCCCCTGGGCGGCACCGGACGAGCCGTCTGGCACCATGTTCTGCGACATCACCAACCTGGATGGGGCGCCATTCGAGGGCGACCCGAGGCAGGTACTGCGACGCAACCTGGACCGAGCCAACACTGCCGGCTTCAAGATGTTCTGTGCACCCGAGGTCGAGTTCTTCTACCTCGCACAAAACACCGGACAACCAGTGCTCCTGGACCAGGCTTCGTACTTCGACCTGACCACTGCCGATGTCTCATCGGACCTGCGCAAGCGCACCCTCCACATGCTCGAGGCACTCTCCATTCCGGTCGAGTACTCGTTCCACGAGGATGCTCCCAGCCAACACGAGATCGACCTGCAGTACACCGACGCTCTGACAATGGCTGATTCCGTCATGACGCTCCGCCTGGCTGTAAAGAAGATCGCAATGGAGGGTGGCGTCTACGCCACGTTCATGCCAAAGCCCCTGAACGGGATCCAGGGATCTGGGATGCACACCCACCTGTCCCTTTTCCGCGATGGCGCCAACGCCTTCTTCGACGAAGACGACGAGCACGGCCTGTCAACGATCGCCCGGTCGTTCATAGCGGGCCTGCTCCACCACTCCCGGGAGATCACGGCGGTAACCAACCAGTTGGTCAACTCCTACAAGCGGATCAACGAGGGCTACGAGGCCCCCCGCTACGTGTCCTGGGCGCACAACAACCGTTCGGCACTGGTCCGGGTACCGGTGACCAGGGCCGGCAGGCCCGACTCGACGCGGGTCGAGTACCGGGCACTCGACCCGGCGTGCAATCCGTACCTGGCGTTCTCGCTGCTGCTTGCGGCTGGGCTGCGCGGTGTCGAGAAGGGGTATGATCTTCCCCGGGAGGCTGCGGTAAGCCTCGACGAGTTGAGCCGTACCGAACAACAGGACCTCGGGGTGGCGAGCCTCCCAACCAACCTTTCCGAGGCCCTTGATGAGATGGAGGAGTCCGAATTGGTGCGAGATGCCCTCGGCGACCACATCTTCGAGTGGTTCCTTCGCAACAAGCGCGCCGAGTGGTCCGACTACCAGCGCCAGGTGACTCCCTTCGAGTTGGAGCAGTACCTGCCCAACTGGTGAGGGTTGAACTGACATCTCCATGAACCCCCTTCTCGTTTTCCCCGAACCTCCGCCCCCCGAGTTGGCCCAGTGCCTCGACCTCGGCGGCTGGACCTGGAAGGCCGTCGGCGACCCTGACCGCGTCATCGCTGACGAGCCCGACGAGGGTTGGGCCGGAGCGGTCGTGTCTGCCGACTCCGACCCTGACGGAGCCATTCGGATGTGCCGGCACCTGCGACAGGGCGAGATGCCCCTCGAGCCGCTGTTGCTGCTGATTGGTGACACCCAACTCGCCAACCTGGAGTCGCGCTACGACCTGTTCGACGACTTCTGCCTGATGCCCATGAGGCCCGCCGAACTCCAGGCCCGCCTGCAGCACCTCTTCTGGAGTTCAGGTCGTGGTACCCGACCCGAACTGGTGGAGTACGGGCCGCTGGCGTTAAACATCGAGACCTATCAGGCTGCCGTAGACGGTGAACCGGTGGACCTCACCTACATGGAATACGAGCTGCTCAAGTTCCTGGCATCAAGCCCCGGAAAGGTGTTCACACGCGAGACCCTGCTGAGCAGGGTCTGGGGGTACGACTACTATGGCGGGGCACGCACGGTCGACGTCCACATTCGTCGGCTTCGGGCGAAACTGGGTGAGGAACATGCCGGCCTGATCCACACGGTCAGGTCGGTCGGCTACCGGTTCGGTCAGTCCCGGTGGGGAATCTGAGCCTGTCTTCAGTAAGCCAGCGGCTCGGGGAGCGGGCCTGCCCATGGGTTTGCGTCGCTCACCTCGAGCAACTCTAAACCCTCGTATGCAGTGTCGACGCCGCGCTTCAGCAACCTTCCCAGAACGGCCGCTCCAGCTGCACCGCCCACGAGCACCCCTACCGGGATAACGATGACCAGCACGATGATCATTACCACTGCTCCTGTCATGGAACCAGTCTGCCACCTCGGCCGCGAGTGGGCTCACACGGCCCCGACCAGATCCGCCGGCTGTCAACCTACGTGCGCCCAGGCTTCGACCTCGACCCTCGCTCCCAGGGGCAGGGCGGCCACCCCGAATGCCGAACGGGCGGGCCGGTGGTCACCGAAGGCCTCGCAGTAGATCTCGTTCATCCGGGCATAGTCGTCAAGGTCGGCGAGGAAGACCATCGTCTTGACGACGTTGTCGAGCGACGCCCCTTCGGCCTCAAGGAGGGCACGCATATTGGCCATTGCCTGTCGCAACTCCGTCTCGAGGCCTCCCTTCACGAGGTTGCCGTCGCGGATTCCGATCTGGCCGGAGAGGACGAGAAGGTCGCCGGCTCGGACGATTGGCGTGTAGGGGGCAGCGGGCCTGGACATGTGAGTTCCTCCGGTTTCGATGATCAACGGGCTACATGATGATCGCGCAACGACAGCGCTGCTGCGTGCCTCGGCGGCAGTCGGTCAGGGGCCGGTCGGCCAGTCGGGGGGGGTTCCCCGGTGGATCCAGGTAGCGGCGGCGGCTGCAGCGAAGACGGCGTCGGAGCCGTTGCGGGGCCACTCGTCGTCGTCCTGTTCGATCGTGACGTCGATCTGGGGTGTGTCGCCCGCCCTCACGATCCCAAAGGACCCCACGGTGAGGTCAGACACGAGACCGGAGTCATCCACCGACAATGACTCAGAGGTGACCCAACTCCATGCCATGTGGGCTGCACCTATGCAGTAGGAGCGCAACACGGTGGCATCCAACGGGTCCCCGCATCGGACCGTGACGTTGATCCGGCCGTTGGCGACCTCAGCCTCGGCAACCGAACCGTCTGGCGAGACGACCGACCCCACGGACCCGCGCGCTCCAGCCAGCAGCACGACGGCCTCGGCCCACCCGGCAGCACGAATCGCTGCGGAGGTGGGTGGCCCGGCCACATCGACCTCCTCGACTGTGAGATCCGGCGCCACGGCTCTGATCGCCTCGACGATTCCGGGGGTCCTCACGACCCTCATGACCCCCGTGCCGTCAGCCATGGCACCGCCGGCCACGGGTGGCCTCTTTGGTCCCAGATGGACGGTGTCTTCACGTGACATCAGGGCCAGGACCGTTCGGCCGTGCTCATCAGCCAACTCCCTCGCCACCTTCGCAACCGGCGAGGCTGTCTTGCCCCCAAAGGCGCCTCCGTTGGCAAGCGGACTGGACGGTTCACCACCGGGTTCACACCATGCAGAATCGGTCTCGAGGTAGGCCGGTTCAACCCACGTCGTGCGGAGCACCGCGTCCCACGGGCCCGGGGGTGCGCCAACTGGCGGTGCCGAATCCACCGTGGTTCTCCGCCCCTGGACCTTTCCGACCGCCCGTCTCGCCTCGTACAACGTCTCGGCTACCACCCATCGTCCTGATCTGTCCCGCACCGCCACCAGGGCACCGTCGGGTGCCATGTCGGCGGCGAATCCTCCCTGTCCAAGTACAATCTCGCTGCCGACAGCCTGAACGGACCGACCCTCGATGGTCGCCCGTTCGGCAGCCCGATCCGTGAGGCACGGTGTGTCGCCATCATCGAAAGCACCCCATGCCTCGATCACGGTCTGCCATCCGGTACATCGGCAGAGGTGCGCGGAAAGTGACCTGGTGACCCTGTCTGTGTCGGTGGTCCCAGCTGAGCGGAGTCCGGAGAACCTCATGATGATTCCCGGCGTGCAGAACCCGCACTGACTGCCACCGGTCCGGGCGAATGCGTAAGCCCACCTGGACCTCTCGCCAGCCTCGAGGCCGTCAAGGGTCGTCACCCTCCGGCCAGCCACACGCCGCACCGGCGTCACGCACGAAACCCTCGGCTGACCATCGACGAGCACGGTGCAACATCCGCACTGACCCTGTGGGCTGCAGCCGTCCTTGGGCGAGGTGGCCCCCAGCTGGCCACGGAGGACGTCGAGGAGGGTCCGTCCGTCATCTTGAACAGTCACCTCGTGACCGTCGATGTTGACCACAAACCCGTCGGATCCGGTACCGGTCGACAGTCTGTCCTGTTGCTCCATGTCGTGAGTGTGCCCCAGAGTCCGCTCATAGACGAACCGGTACCCTCTGACACATGGCCTCTTCGCCTCAACTGCTGACCCGTCGTCAGGCGCTTGCAGGCATGATCGGTGCATCCGGGGGCCTCGTGCTTTTCGCCTGTGGTAGTGAAGAGTCGGTGGTGCCTGCACCTGTCGCACCCACCGGTGGCCTGTCGCTAGGAGCCCGCTTCGCAGACGGATTCCAGGCGCCCACCGTGATCACTGCCGGTACGCCCCAGAGGGCCCCCTACGTGCTGATCGGCGCCGACGGCTGGCCTGCCACCGAGGTCCCTGACCAGATCGAGTTGACCGTGACCAGCGGTGACCAGGTGGTCTTCGCCGGCACCGTCGGTCGTCACGGCGAACCGAACGCCATTCCCTACTATCCCCTGGTGTTCACACCTCCCGCCACCGGTGACTACTCGGTCCGGGGAACCGGCCTGCCGGGGCGCCACCGGCTGCGGGTGACCGATGCAGACAGGTTGGGCCTCATTCAGGTCGGCGACCCGATGCGACCCGTCGAGTCGCCGACCCTCGCCGACCCGCACGGTGTCAATCCGATCTGCACCAGGTCAGACGGCCCGTGCCCGCTGCACCAGGTGACCGTCGCCGAGGCCATCGACCGTCCCGGGCCGACTGCCATGCTGATCTCCACACCGCGGTTCTGCCAGACCGACGTCTGTGGTCCGGCGTTGGAGGTCCTGATTGCCGCGGCTGGCAGCCTCGACCCCTCGTGGTCGGTGGTGCACGCTGAGGTCTACGTGGCACCAGAGGACAACGACTTCGGTCTGACCCCCACCGTGGCGGCCTACGACCTTTCGTTCGAACCCAGCCTCGTGGTGGCCGATACCGATGGCATCGTGACGGCGATACTGCACTTCACGATGGACACACCAGAGGTGAGCGCGGCACTCGAGTCTGCAACCTGACGGTGCCCACCGCGGGTGGGCAGTTTCGGCCTAGGAGGAGTTCTTTCCGCAGCCACAGCCACTCTGCGTGTTGGGGTTGTCGATGGAGAACCCGGCTTCGGCGAGGTCATCGTTGTAGTCGAGGGTTGCGCCCACAAGCAGTTCGGCGCTGGACGGGTCGACCACGACCCTCACGGCACCGAAAACCACCTCTACGTCGTCTGCAGCCGTTTCAGTGTCGAAGTACATCTCGTAGCTGTTCCCCGAACAGCCACCGGGCCGCGCTGTGACCCGCAGGGACATCCCTGCCTCATCCTCGGCGGCAATCAACTCGCCAACCTTTGTGGTTGCCTTTTCCGTGAGGGTGATCATCGTGTCCCCGTTCGCGATCAGTTGAACTCAGATGTTCCCATCCTACCAATGGCCCCCGGTCGAATAACAGGCCCCAGAAGGGAGAAGGGCGTATCAGCGTAGGATTTGGGTATGCGTGACAGCCGCGCCGGTGAGCACCTTCCGGGCGAGCGTCCGAGCGCGGACGAACTGTCCTCGGGCCAGGTCCTCGAACTTCTACGCGGCGTGGTCGACCCGGAGCTGGGTTCCAACATCGTCGAGTTGGGCATGGCGAAGGCCGTCGCTGTCGGACCCGATGGCCTTGTCGACGTGACCATCGCCCTCACGACGTCGGGCTGCCCGTTGCGTGCCCAGATCCAGCGTGACGTCAGGGCCCGCATCGAGGGGCTACCCGGTGTGACGAAGGTCCACATCACCTGGACCGAGCTCACGCCTGAGGAGAAGGCCGCGACCATGGCGATGGCCCGCTGGAACGTCAGCCGGGACACACCCGAGACCGAGATCCCGGCGACCACGAGGGTGCTGATGATCGCGTCGGGGAAGGGCGGGGTCGGCAAGTCGTCGGTCACCGTGAACCTGGCCGCCGCCATGGCACAGCGGGGTTTCACGGTCGGTGTCATGGACGCCGACATCTGGGGCTTCTCGATTCCACGGATGCTCGGTGTCGAGGGTCGCCTGGGTGGCTCACCCGAAGCCGGCAAGATAAACCCGATCCAGATGCAGGTCGGTGAGGGCCTCCTGAAGGTCGTCTCAATGGGTTTCCTGGTTGAGCGCGAGGAGACAGCCCTCATGTGGCGGGGCCTGATGCTCAACCGAGCCGTACAGCACTTCTGCGAGGACGTGGCCTGGGGTCCTATGGACTACCTGCTCATCGACATGCCTCCGGGAACCGGCGATGTGCAGATGGGCCTGGCCCGGATGCTGCCCCGGTCCGAGATGGTCATCGTCACCACGCCTGCCCTGGCCGTACAGAAGGTCGCCGTACGGGTGGCAGGCATGGGCAGGAATAACTTCCTGAGGATCGTCGGCGTGATCGAGAACATGGGCGCATTCGTCGCTCCCGACGGTCAGAAGCACCTACTCTTCGGCGAGGGTGGCGGCCAGGCGCTGGCCGACGACATCGGTGCTCCGCTACTCGGCAGCATCCCGTTGGACGTGGCTGTCGCCCACGGTAGCGACACCGGGCGACCCGTAGCCCTGGGCACTGGTCCCGCTGCCGATGCCTACACGGCGATGGTTGACCTGATCGTCACTGCGGCGGCGCCACCGATCGAGATGGAAGGCTGCAGCGCGCGCCTGCTGGCGGTCGCGGAGCAAGCACTCGACGAAGCGGACCTCTGACCGACAGGGTCGACCGACCCGATGGGCGGCCTACCCCTCGTCTGTTGATCCGAGTTCGCCGATGCCGGGGTCGACCTCGGTTGAGTGCGCCTCGACGACGCTGCCTTGGCCCCTGTAGCCGAAGTGCCACGATACGGGTTGCCCGGCAGCGGCCCGGTTACTGAGTCCCCTGGACACCACCCCGCGGATCATGGCCCGGGTCGGTGGGAACAACAGGGACAGTCCGAGGGTGTCGGTGGCGAATCCGGGTGTGAGCATGAGGGCCCCGGCGAACAGGACAAGCAGGCCGTTGACAAGCTCGCGGCTCGGAATCCGACCGAGGGCCAGTTCCGACTGTGCCCTGGCGAGGATGCCCATTCCCTCACGCTTCACCATCGCCGCTCCCACGATGCTCACGAGAACCAACAGGGCAACCGTGTTGAGGCCTCCGACGACATCGGCCACCTGCACGATCAGGTAGATCTCGGCGATCGGCATGACTATGAAGACGAGGAACAGGATCAGGAACACGGATGCAATGCTACGAGGCCCACCGCCAGGCGGGCACGCGGCACTCGTGGGGGCGCAGCGGCTCTCACGGTCCTATCCTCGCCACATCATGGCCCCCCCGGAAGAGACCCACTCCGACGCCCCACCGGCATCGGAACAAAGACCCCCCTCGGTTGACAGTCTGGCGCGGGCAATCTCAGACGTGGGGCTGCCCCACCCCCTCCTGGTAGATGCGGCACGCGCAGCCGTCGCCACAGGCGACCCTGCCGAAGCCGAGCAGAGGGCACGGGCAATCGCTGGCGAACAGGCTCGTAGCCTCCTCACCAGCGTGGTCAACGCCACGGGCGTGCTCCTGCACACCAACATGGGCCGCTCGCCCTGGACGAACCTTCCCGACAGGGACTCCAGCCGCTATTCCAGTCTTGAACTGAACCTCGACTCGGGTGAGCGCGGCTCCCGCCAGGACCGGGCACCGCGCCTGCTGGCCCGGATGTGTGGTGCGGAGTCGGCGATGGTCGTGAACAACTGCGCCGCTGCTGTCCTGCTGGCCCTGGCCGCCCTGGCCAATGGTAAGGGGGTGGTCGTCTCGCGTGGCGAGCTGGTCGAGATCGGCGGTGGATTCCGTATCCCCGAGGTCATGTCGCAGTCCGGGGCCAACCTGGTCGAAGTCGGTACCACCAACCGCACCAGGTTGGGTGACTTCGAGGAGGCCATCGATGACGGCGACGTCGCCCTGGCCTTGAGCGTGCACCGCTCCAACTACCGGATCACCGGGTTCACCGAGAGCGTGGCCGCCTGCGACCTGACGGGTCTGGGCGTTCCGGTTCTTGCCGACCTCGGGTCGGGGCTGGTCGATTCGGCCTGTCAGTGGCTCGAGGATGGCCCACCGTCGTGGCTGGAAGGCGAGCCGGCCGTGCGACAGACGCTGGAGGCCGGTGTCGACCTGGTGACCTTCTCGGGCGACAAGCTCCTGGGCGGCCCCCAGGCCGGCATCATCGCCGGCCGAGCCGACCTGGTGGCCCGGTGTGTGGCTCATCCGCTGGCCAGGGCCCTGCGACCTGGAGGCCTCGTGCTGGGCTCGCTCCAGGAACTGGCCCTCACCTACCTGGGCCGCGATGGCCGGTCCATTCCGTTCTGGCGCATGGCTACGACCCCCGTGGATGAACTGCGGCGCAGGGCCTCGGCGATTTCCCCGGACCTGACAGCGGACACGACCGCCGTGCCCGGTGGCGGCACCCTTCCAGGCGTGGAGATTCCCTCAGCCGGCCTGGTCATCCCGGGTGACCGGGTTGCCGAACTGCGGACCGGCGCACCTCCCATCATCGCCCGAGTGCACGACGGGTCGACCGTGATCGACCTGCGCACCGTGCACCCCCGCGATGACGACGTGGTGCGGGCAGCGATCGACAGCCTGACCTGATCAGACGATGCACGTTGTCGCCACTGCCGGACACGTGGACCACGGAAAGTCGACCCTCGTACAGGCGCTGACGGGAACCGACCCGGACCGGTTCGCCGAGGAAAAGGCCCGCGGCCTCACAATTGATCTGGGCTTTGCGATGACCACGCTTCCCTCGGGAGTAACCCTTTCGCTGGTTGACGTGCCGGGGCATGTCAGGTTCATCAAGAACATGCTGGCCGGTGTGGGGGCGGTCGACGCCTGCCTCTTCGTTGTTGCCGCCACCGAGGGTTGGAAGCCCCAGTCCGAGGAGCACCTGCGCATCCTTGAACTGCTGGGTGTACGCCACGGCATCATTGCCCTGACAAAGGTCGGCCCCGCAGAACCAGACCTGATTGACCTGGCACGCATGGAAATCGATGAACAGGTCGAGGGCACCTTCCTCGTGGGGGCACCGGTGATCGGAGTCGATTCTCCGACCGGGGTAGGCATCGAGGAGATCAGGTCGGCAATTGACGAGATGCTGGCTTCCACGCCGACTTCAGCCGACCTTGACCGGCCACGCCTCTGGGTGGACAGGGCGTTTGCAGCCAGGGGTGCGGGAACGGTCGTGACCGGAACCCTCACCGGTGGAAGGCTGCGGGTGGGAGACGAGTTGGAGTTGAACCCCGGGCGTCGGACTGTGAGGGTCAGGACGCTCCAGAACCACCATGCCGAACACGAGGAACTCCCGCCTGGAACCAGGTGTGCTATCAACCTCGTGGGGGTCTCCCACGACCAGGTGGATCGGGGCGACGTTCTGACCCGACCCGACCAGTGGCACCTGACAACCGTGGTGGACGCCTCGCTGCAGGTTCTGGACCGCCTTGATCACCCTGTCTCACGTCGAGGCGCCCACGTCGCCTACCTGGGGGCCGGGGAGCATCCATGTCGGTTGAGGGTGCTCGGCCCCGACGTGCTCGAACCCGGATCGAACGGGTCTGTCCGCCTGTTCCTTCCCGAGGTCCTACCCCTGCTTCCAGGAGACCGGTTCGTGCTGAGGGAGAGTGGCCGGTCAGAGACCGTTGGTGGTGGGGAGATCCTGGATGTCGATCCACGGGAACGGGCCTCAAGGGCAAGGCCTGACAGGTCGGTCGACCGGGTGATCTCCGAACGTGGTTGGGTGCCAGCTGATGAACTTCTGCGCCTCACGGGTACGAGGCGGGAACCGAATGTGGCTGCTTGGGTGGTCGATCCCGTCGCCCTCAACGAAACGTTGGGGTGGCTACGCGGGGCGATCGACGGAGCTGGACCGCTGGGCCTAGACCTGTCGACCCTGGACGACCATCAGCGGGCAGCCGTCGACCTGCTGGCGGATGTGGCTGTCGAGGGTGGCCGCCTGGTTGCCACAGGAGCCATCGATCCCCTTGCCGACCATCCCTTTCCCCACCTGCTGGCTGCCTCGCCGTTCGCGCCACCGCCACCCGACGGGGTCGACAGGGCAGAGCTTCGCGAGATGGTCCGTCGTGGCCTCGTGGTGGAACAGGACGGCATGTTCTTTGCTACGTCGGCGGTCGATGAGGCCGCAGCGCTGGCTGCACGCCTCCTCGTGGATTCACCAGAGGGGTTTACCGTGTCAACCTTCAGGGAGGCCGCGGGCAATACCCGCAGACACGCCATGCCGCTACTGGCGAGGTTGGATGGAACCGGAATTACCAGACGGCGCGACGACGTGAGGATTGCCGGACCCCGTCTACCCCATGTGGACGATAGCCCGGCCTAGACAACCTTCAGACTGAAAGGCCCAACAACACCCTCCGCTCGCGTTCGTTGGTCCCGCCCCAGACCCCGTGGACCTCGCGGATTCCGACGGCGTAGTCAAGGCAACTGTTCAGGACGGGGCATCTGGAGCAAACGGCCTTGGCTCGAACCTCGCGTCTCTGCTTCTCGTCGCGTCGCTCACCGCGTACGGGTGGAAAGAACTCGCCGGAATGCGGCCCACGGCAGGCAGCCAACGCCTGCCACTGGCGGCAGGTCAACTCAGCAACCATTCGTCACCCCCTTGATCCGTGTGACCGAACCTAGAACGCTCCGCCTGTCGCCACAAGAGGGCATGTACGAGCGGGCCGGGAGGGTGTTCAGCGATCACGCTCCAGGTGATGTTTCAGCCCCTGGCTGCGCGCTCTCTGTGGTCACGTGCCGCTCCGACCTCAGGCTCAACCTCCAACCACAGCCCTTCTACAGCCACGACCCTTATCGCCTGTCCCGGGTGGATCGGGGTCGCCCGGTTGGTCCGGGCCTTCCAGACGGCACCCCGGACCTCGACGGTTCCGTTCGGCGACAGGTCGTCGACCGCTGAGCCGGCCTCACCGATGATCCATTCGCGGCCAATGGTCGGCGTCGAGAATCGGGTCCGCACCATGGTCGGCATTCCACCGGCCAGGCCCAGTGCTGTGCCGACGACCCCGGTGGCCAGGGCGATCCACCCGACCCGAGTCCCGTCGAACAGGAACAGGGATCCAACCATCAGGCTGACCGTGCCGATGACGGTCCACGCACGGGGTACTCCGGCCTGGATGTCGATGGCATAGCCGATCATGGCGAATACCAGGACTCCGACGGCCCAGGCCCTCCCGGGAAGAACCGCCAGGCCATATGAGGCCAACAGCAGCGACGCTGCACCGACAACTCCGGCGATTCCGATGCCGGCGGTGAAGAACTCAAAGACCAAGAGGCCCATTCCGACCAGCAACAGGAGATAGGCCACGGGAGGGCTGGCAACCGTGTGGAACACCTGGTCGGTGATGCTGAGTTGTCGAAAACGGGTCCGGGTGACGGGCTCGACCATCGGCTTGTCACCGGTGTCGTCCACGAGAACCTCAAACCCGTCAAGCCCGACTAGGTGCTCAAGCAGCACCGGTGCCGATCGGGCAAGCCCCCGCCTGACCGCCGCCTCGTAGCCGACCATCGATCCAACCATGTCAGAGTCGGCCGGTAGGCCGAACGGCGTGCCGAACCTGCTCGGTGAAAGGGACGGCTCACCCAGGTTTCCGATGCCTGAGCCGGGCGAAATGCCAATGTCGTCTCCCAGTGCAACCAGTTGGGCTGCACGGCCGGTGACCTCGGCTCCGGCTGGCCCGATCCAAAACGACACGGGCACCGGCGAACTCACGACCATGTCGGCAAGGGCGAAAAGGGCATCGTCGTCGACTACTGCCCCGTTGCTGTCGATCTGGAAGACAACGGCGACCATCGTTGCCGGATCGACACCTCTGAGGGTCTCGGCCATCATCTCCGTCAGAACAGGATCCAGAAGGCCGTTCACCTCGACGACGTCGACCGTGCCGGCATCGTGGCCGTCGGATTCGTGCTCGTCTCCGTGGGCAGCCGCTGAGCCGGCCAACAGGATCAGGCCTGCCGACGCGACGAATACTGCAGTCGACAACCTACGCACTGTGGAAACCCGAGTCTCAGGTGGCTTCAGGTTCACCGAGAGCCAACACGGCTTCTTCGACGGACTCCATCACAGGCACGATCCGGTCAAAGCCAGTGGTGTGGAGAAGCCTCGTGAGTGCAGGCCTATTGCATGCCACCGCCACATCGCCGTCATTTTCGCGCGCCCGCCTGATGCCACCGATCAACGCACCGAGCCCTGCCGAATCCATGAAGGGAACGTCGGAAAGGTCGACGAGCACATACTTCTCCTCGCCCAACTCGGTCAGCGCCTCGCGGAACTGGGCGACGGTATAGGCGTCGAGCTCTCCGGCTGGGCGACAGAGCACATATCCGTCATGACGTTCGACCGTGATCTCCAGCACCATCGACTCCTTGTCGGTTCGCGTGTACCCGTAGTCGGATCGTAGACCGACAAAGCACGCTCGGACTACCGCCAGCACGAAACACCTACGTGCCATCAGTCACTGGGGTCTCACGCGGACCGATACGATCGCCGCCGTGTCGATAGTTCTGGTAGCCACATTGGCCGATCATGTCCATGAGGAACTCGAAGCCTCGCTGGGAGGCCAGAGCCGTATCGTCCGCGTGGCCGGCGGCAACGAGGTCCTGGCCGCGGTTCGCGAGTATCAACCCGACCTGGTCGTACTTGACCTCCAGATCGGGAACATGGGCGGAATGGCCGCCTGCCTGGACCTGAGGTTGGAACAACGGGCCGGGCGCATCCCGACCCAGCGTGTGGTCATGCTCCTCGACCGCGACGCCGACACGTACCTTGCCGGCCAGGCCGAGGCCGACGCATGGATCGTCAAGCCTCTCAACCCGATGGAGTTGCGCCAGACGGCATCGGCTGTGATGGTCACCGACGCGCCCTGACCGACCGACGATCAGCAGCCGGGCCGGATTTCAGCCCGCCAGATGGGACCTGACGGCGGTACCCTTCTCGACCTACACGGGTAGTGGCGCAGGTTGGTAGCGCGCCTCGTTCGGGACGAGGAGGTCGTGGGTTCAAATCCCGCCTACCCGACCACGGGGTCTCGGCAGGTTATTGAAAACGGCTCGGCAGGTTTCGACCACACAGGGTGACCGGACCGGGCTCGACGAATGTGGCCAACCCCGAACAGAAGAGGGGATCTCCACTACCCCTCGCTGAGACCCCCTGCCATACGCCTGACCGTCCGTGTCGCAACTGTCGACGCACGAATCTTCACTCCCAAGCTCCGCGACATCCCGGCCGCGCGGGGTACTGACGGTTCTGGGTTCGAGTCCCCCCGAGCACACCAAGATGTGCAGGCCCCAGGGGGCGCACAACAGAACCCCTGACTTGCTCCAGCGCTTAGCCGCAGGACCACAATTCTTCCACGCCCTGAGCGGTGGGTGGGGCGACCACCGGAACCCCCAAGGTGCAGATGGGCACAGGCGTCTTGCTGGAACGCTGCCGGTGCCTAAGCGGGGTTCCAGGCGGCGTGGACGGCTTCGGGCGCACGCAGAGTTGTCGATACCGGTTCGATTCCTATGGGGTCGTCAAGGCGGAGACCAGGAAGTCTCTCGAGGAGCACGTCGAGACCCGTCAAGAGTTCTCGACGGGCCAGGTGCGAACCCGGACAGAAGTGCGGACCCGAGCCGAAGCTGATGAGGCCAACCGGGTCGCGATCCGGGTCGAACTCGTCCGGATGATCGTGGACCGTGGGATCCCGGTTGGCCGCGGCGATCCCGAACAGCAGCAACGAACCGGCAGGAATCCCGGTTCCCTGCCACTCGGCGTCTCGAGTAGCGATCCTGGGTAGGGCACCCAACGGTGGCTCCCAGCGCAGTAACTCCTCGATGATCGCCGGACGCCGCTGCGGATCGTCGAACGCTGCAACCAGCACGGGCTCCCGGGTGAGAAGCACGTAGAGCAGGTTTCCGAGAGCGTGGTAGGTGGTGGCAGCGCCGGCGGCGAAGAACATCCGAATGTGGGCGACGACCTCCTCGTCGTCAAGTCGTCGACCGTCCACCTCATGGTGGAGCATGGCCGAGAGCACATCATCGGTCGGCTGCCTCCGCCGCTCCCCGATCACCGGGCCGAGATGTTCGTCGAATTCGTCGCGAGCCGTCCAAGCGGCCTCCGGATCACGCATGAAGCCCAGCAGGTCGAACGACCAGCGTCGGAGGCTCTCGTCACTGGCCGGAGGGAGGCCCAACTTGCGTCGGAGCACCCGGAACGGGAAGACGGCGCAGAACTCGGCCATCAGGTCGGCCCGGCCCCGCCCGATGAAGGCGTCTACGACCTCGTTCGCAACAGCCGCCAGGCCCCCGGCGTCGAAGCGTTCGATAGCACGGGACCGAAATGCCGGCTGCGCCAGTTGCCGGTAGAGGTTGTGCTCGTCGCCGTCCATGCTTTCGAAGGTGCGCCCCTGGAC
>CAJXKL010000006.1:0-70000 GCA_913055915.1 uncultured Candidatus Nemicrothrix sp.
GCCCCCGACGCTCCAGCCACCACCAGCCCACCACCCACCACCGAGACCCTCGTGCCGTGGACCGGCGCCCACCACCCGCTCACCGGCCTGCCCGCCGTCAACGGCCTCAGCCGCCTACCGGCCCTGGCGGTCAAGATCGGCAACAACGACACCCGCTCGCTGCCACAGGTCGGCCTCGAAGCGGCCGACATCGTCTACGAGGCCCACATCGAGAACAACGTCACCCGCTTCCTCGGCATCTACCAGAGCCAGCTCCCCGAAAGGATCGGCCTCGTGCGCTCGGCACGATCCACCGACATCAACCTGATCGGGAACCTCAAGAACCCCTACTTCGCCTACTGGGGATCCAACGAGGGCGTCGGAGCCGAGGTCACGGCCGCCGAGAGCGTCGGAACCTTCGTGGCACGCTCAACAAGTGGTGTCGGCCAGGAGAACTTCGTACGCGACGACGCCCGCGGCGCCTCGCCGTTCAACGGCTTCCTCAACGCCCAGGGCCTCATGGCTGCCGCCACCGGTACCGCACCCGACCCCGTATTCCAGTACGGCGACCTGCCCGCATCGGCGGTGCCGGCAGCCGGCGCACGATGGAGCACCCCCAACAGGCAGATCGACTACGTCTGGGACACAACCTCACGGCGCTGGCTGCGGTTCCAGGGAGGCGTACCCCAGCTCGACCAGAACGGCGTGCAGTTGGCAGCCGACAACGTGCTGTTCCTCTACGTCGACTACAAGGTCTCGGCCGCCGACTTCGACTCACCCCAGGCCGTCAGCACCGGAACCGGCGACGGTTGGCTGCTGCGCGACGGCACCGTCACCGGGGTCGTCTGGGGACGTCCGTTCATCTCCCACGGCTGGCACCTCGCCGACGACGACACAGACGAGATCGTCGAGTTGGCGCCGGGAACCACGTGGGTGGCACTTGCCAGGCTGGGCGAGGGCAAGGTCCTCGACCTCGCCGAGGCCACCGCAGTCACCGGCTGAGCCGGGGCCGGTGGACAGCCGACCAACATCGGGGTCGCCCGACGGGGGAGGCCGGCCAAAGCCCCTCCTAGACTGCGTCCCATGAGCGACATCACCCGATCAACGGGAACACAACTGGTCAAGCGGGGCCTGGCAGAGATGCTCAAGGGCGGCGTCGTAATGGACGTCGTGGACCCCGAACAGGCACGTATCGCCGAAGACGCCGGTGCAGTGGCGGTAATGGCCCTTGAGCGCGTTCCATCCGATATCCGACGCGACGGAGGCGTGGCCCGAATGTCCGACCCCGAGATGATCGAGGGCATCAAGGCAGCGGTGACCATTCCGGTCATGGCCAAGGCCCGCATCGGCCACTTCGCCGAAGCCCAGATCCTCCAGGCCCTCGGTGTCGACTACGTCGACGAGAGCGAGGTCCTCACGCCGGCCGACGAGGCCCACCACATCGACAAGTGGGCCTTCGACGTGCCGTTCGTGTGCGGCGCCACCAACCTCGGCGAGGCCCTGCGACGCATCTCAGAAGGCGCCTGCCTCATCCGCTCCAAGGGCGAAGCTGGCACCGGCAACATCGTCGAGGCCGTACGCCACCTGCGCTCGATCATGGGCGACATCGGGCGCATCACCAAGGCCGACTCGGCCGAACTCTTCGACTGGGCCAAGAGGCTCCAGTCGCCGCTCTCGCTGGTTCAGGAGATCGCCGAGACCGGCGAACTGCCCGTACCGATGTTCTGCGCCGGCGGCATCGCCACACCGGCCGACGCCTCCCTCGTCATGCAGTTGGGTGCCCAGTCGGTCTTCGTGGGTTCCGGCATCTTCAAGAGCGACGACCCGGCACCGCGTGCCAGGGCCATCGTCGAGGCCACCACCAACTTCACCGACCCTGTCATCCTGGGCAAGGTCAGCCGGGGCCTCGGTGCCGCCATGCCGGGCCTCGAGATCGACACCCTGGAGACCCGCCTGGCCGACCGCGGCTGGTAGCAGGCTTTCCATGAAGGTCGGTGTCCTGGCCCTCCAGGGGGCGTTCACCCGGCATGCCGCCGTGCTCACCGATGTGGGTGCGGCCCCCATCGAGGTGAGAACCCCCGAGCACCTCTCCGGTGTCGACGCGCTCGTGATGCCGGGCGGTGAGTCCACCACCATGTCGATGCTCCTCGACATCGCCGACCTGCGCCAACCGTTGGTCGAGCGCCTGGCCCACGGCCTCCCGGTATTTGGCACCTGTGCGGGAATGATCCTGCTGGCCTCGTCGGTCACCGACGGCCGCAGCGACCAGGAGCCCCTTGCGGCAATCGACATAGGCGTGAGGCGCAACGGCTACGGCCGCCAGATCGACTCCTTCGAGGCCGATGTAGACGTCGGCGGCGAGGGCCTCCCCGACTGGGACACACCGTTCCACGGGGTGTTCATCAGGGCGCCGGTGGTCGAACGCGTGGGCGACGGAATCGAGGTTCTCGCCAGCGTCGACGACAGCCCGGTGCTCTGTCGCCAGGGCCACGTGATGGTGGCATCCTTCCACCCCGAACTGACCGACGACCGGCGCATCCACGAACTCTTCGTGGAAGCAGTCTGAGGGACCGCAGGAACTAGGAGAACGCATGTCGGGCCATTCCAAGTGGGCGACCATCAAGCACAAGAAGGGCGCCGCCGACCAGAAGCGCGCCAAGCTGTTCGCCAAACTCATCAAGCAGGTCGAGGTGGCCGCACGCCAGGGCGGCGGCGACCCCGACGCCAACGCCACCCTGCGGACCATGTACCAAAAGGCCCGTGACTCCTCGGTGCCACTCGACACCATCGAGCGGGCCGTCAAGAGGGGCACCGGAGAACTGGAGGGCGTCAACTACGAGAGCATCACCTACGAGGGCTATGCGCCCCACGGTGTGGCCCTCTACGTCGAGACCCTCACCGACAACCGCAACCGCACCGGCTCCGAGGTGAGGTCGCTGCTCACCAAGAACGGCGGCTCCCTCGCCGAGCCGGGCTCGGTGGCCTGGCAGTTCGAACGCAAGGGCGTGGTGCTGCTGGCCGGCAGCGTCGACGAGGACGAGATCATGATGGCTACCCTCGACGCCGGCGCCGAGGACCTTGCCGACGATGGCGGCACGTGGCGCCTCACCTGCGAACCGACCGACCTGCCCACGGTGCGTGCCGCACTCGAGGACGGGGAAGTCCCGTTCGAGTCGGCCGACGTGACCATGGTGCCAACCTCCACGGTCGCCGTCGACACCGTCGAGGCCGCCAAGGCGGTGCTTCGCCTGCTCGACCTGCTCGACGACAACGACGACGTGCAGGACGTGTTCGCCAACTTCGACATCCCGCCAGAGGTCTTCGACTCCCTCGACCTGGACTGAGTTCCTCGACCGCAGGGGGTGGCGCTGCCCGGGCGGGAGCAACCGCTAGAGTCGTACATATGTTCGTTCTGGGGATAGATCCCGGCCTCTCACGCTGCGGCTACGGCCTGGTACGCCGCCACGGCAGGCGCCAGCGCGCCGAGGCCGCAGGGGTCATACGAACCGATCCGGCCACGCCGCTACCGCTGCGCCTGGCCGAACTCCAGGCCGAGGTCCGCGACCTCATTACCGAGTACCAGCCGGACCACGTCGCCATCGAACGCGTCCTCTTCCAGGTCAACGTGAGCACCGCCATGCAGACCGGTCAGGCATCAGGAGTGGTCATGGCCGAAGCGGCCTCAGCCGGCTGCCAGGTAACCCTCTACTCGCCCAACGAGGTCAAGTCGGCCGTGGCTGGATGGGGAGGCGCCGACAAGGGTCAGATGGCCCAGATGGTCGAGACCCTCCTCGGCATCGACGTTCCTCTCCGGCCCGTCGACGCCGCCGACGCCGTAGCCGTGGCCCTCTGCCATCTGGCAGTGGTGCCGGGATCAACAGTGTCCAGGGCCGGCCGGTCAGGAGCCGACCTGCCCAGGGAAGGGGCGGTGTCCCAGTGATCGGATCGCTTCGCGGGCAACTGCTCGAACGCTTCGAGGTCGGCGGCCGCGGCGAGGTGCTGGTCGAGGTCGCAGGCATCGGATACCGCGTCATCGTCACCCCCACGACAGCCGTTCGAATGGGCGAGCCCGACTCCCGGGTCTTCCTGCACGTCCACCACCACATCCGCGAGGCCGACCAGATCCTCTACGGCTTCCTCGAGCGCTCCGAGCGCACCTGCTTCGAGGCCCTGCTCTCAGCACACGGGGTGGGACCGTCCCTGGCCCTGGCGGTACTCGGCGTGCACGGTCCCACAGAGTTGGCACGGGTCCTCGCCGACGACGACGTCGCCGCCCTGTGCCTCGTGCCCGGCGTCGGCAAGAAGACTGCAACCCGTCTCCTCGTCGAGCTGAAGGCATCCCTCGACCTCCCCATCGACACCGTGCCCATCGACCCCGCCGACGCAACCGCACCCCGCTCGGCACTCGTCGAGGTGCAGGAGGCCCTCGGCGGTCTCGGCTACACCCCCGACGAGGTGCGGTCCGTGCTGAGCGACCTCGGCGGCGACGACCCGGGTGTCATCCTGCGCGAGGCCCTGCAGCGGCTGGCCCGGGCCTAGGAAGGTACCCGTGCGCGAAGAACTCCTCTCACCCGACCTGGACCCCGTCGAGGTCGAGGTCGAGGTCGGACTGCGGCCCCGCAGTCTCGACGACTTCGTTGGCCAGCCTGAGCTGAAGGGCCACCTGCGGGTAATGCTGGAGGCAGCCCGTGCACGCGGCGAAGCCGCCGACCACTTCCTCTTTGCCGGTCCACCAGGACTCGGCAAGACCACCCTCGCCCACATCGTCGCCGCCGAGATGGACGCCGAACTCCACATCACGTCGGGGCCGGCCCTCGAGCGGGCCGGAGACCTCGCCGCCATCCTCACCAAGCTTGAACCCGGCGACGTCCTGTTCATCGACGAGATCCATCGCCTCGCCCGCGCCGTCGAGGAAATCCTCTACCCGGCCATGGAGGACTACGAGCTCGACATAGTGCTCGGCAAGGGCCCGGCAGCCCGCTCAATCCGCCTGGAGCTGCCACGCTTCACCCTGGTGGGCGCAACCACCCGCACCGGCCTCATCACCGGGCCCCTGCGCGACCGCTTCGGCCTGACCGCCCGCCTCGACTACTACGAGGCCGATGACCTGCAGTCCATCGTCACCAGGGCTGCCGGCATCCTCGACGTCGACATCGACTCCGAGGGCGCCGGCGAGATCGCACGCCGCTCACGGGGAACCCCCCGTATCGGTAACCGACTACTGCGACAGGTACGCGACTTCGCCCAGGTTGAGCGCGGCGGTGCCACCGTCGACAGCACCGTCGCCCGCGACGGCCTCTCGTTCTTCGCCGTTGACGACCTGGGCCTCGACCGCCCCTCCCGGGCGATCCTGTCGGCCCTGTGCGAGAGGTTCGACGGAGGGCCCGTGGGACTCAAGACCC
Source organism: uncultured Candidatus Nemicrothrix sp. (assembly GCA_913055915.1). Lineage (GTDB taxonomy): Bacteria > Actinomycetota > Acidimicrobiia > Acidimicrobiales > MedAcidi-G1 > UBA3125. The sequence goes on from CAJXKL010000006.1 coordinate 5,382, forward strand.
TCGCCATCTGCGTCAGCGAGCCGGACGACACCGTCGAAGACGTCTACGAGCCGTTTCTCATCCAGCAGGGCCTGCTCCTGCGCACACCCAAGGGGCGCGTTGCCACGCCGGCCGCATACACACACCTGGGCCTAACCACCCCGACCCGCCCCGGCTTGCTCTTCGAGAACTAGGGCACCCCCGGGGCCGTCGGACCCCACCTAGGCTGGCCCGCCCATGGGCCCCGACGACTTCGCCTACGACCTGCCCGACGACCAGATCGCCCAGGTGCCCCTGGATGGCCGGTCGTCGGCCCGCCTGCTGGTCGACCTCGCCGACGGAAACGACCCTGACCACCGTCACGTCAGGGACCTTCCCGACCTGGTCGGCCCCGGTGACGTGTTGGTCCTCAACGACACCAGGGTGCTGCCCGCCCGGCTGCGCCTGACCAAGGACACCGGTGGGGCTGTCGAGGTCCTCCTGCTGGAACAGACCGGCGATGAAGGTGAGTGGGAGGCCCTGGCCAGGCCCAGCAGGAGGGTGCCGCCCGGTACGAGGCTGCGGGCCGGCGATGACCTGACCGTCACGGTGGGTGACGACCTGGGTGAGGGCAGGCGCACCGTCATGCTCGAGACCGATCCCCCGGAGGGCCCGGAAGGTGTCCTGGCTGCCGTGCAGGCCCACGGTGAGATGCCCCTGCCCCCGTACCTGCACACCCGCCTTGACGACCCGGAGCGCTACCAGACGGTCTACAGTCAGCGACCTGCATCGGCAGCGGCACCCACGGCGGGCCTCCACCTGACCGGTGGGGTGCTCAATGCCTGCCGGGAGGCCGGCGCCGCAGTCGAACGCCTTGAACTCGTGGTGGGCCTCGACACCTTCCGGCCCGTCACCGCCGACGACCTCGATGACCACGTGATGCACTCCGAGTCATACACGGTCGCCGAATCGACCCTCGATGCCTGCCGGGCCGCCGAGCGGGTCATAGCGGTCGGAACAACGACCGTCCGGGCCCTCGAATCAGCCAACCTTGCTGCCTCCGGGGACGGGGGCACAGCGGGCCGAACGGACCTGTTCATCCGCCCCGGGTTCGACTTCGGCGTCGTCGACGTGGTGCTCACCAATTACCACCTGCCCAGGTCCACCCTTCTCGTGATGCTGGAGGCATTCGTGGGCCCACGCTGGCGGGGCCTGTACACACTGGCCCTCGCCGAGGGGTACCGCTTCCTGTCATTCGGCGACGCCATGTTGGTGGGCAGGCAGGGGCCCGACAGGATCACACCATGAAGGCCACCTTCCACGAAGAAACGAACAGCGACGGTGCCCGCACCGGGCGTGTCCAGACACCCCGGGGGTCGTTCAACACACCGTGCTTCATGCCGGTCGGAACCCGCGGAGCGGTCCGCCACCTCTCATCGGTGGACCTGGCGGAACTGGGTGCAGAGGTGGTGCTGGCCAACACCTACCACCTGATGCTGCGCCCCGGTGCCGACGTGGTGCGCGACCTGGGAGGCCTGCGCGGCTTCACCGGTTGGCAGGGGCTGAGCCTCACCGACTCCGGCGGCTACCAGATCTTTTCCCTCCAGCCACGCGTCGACGACGAGGGCGCCGAGTTCCGCTCCACCTACGACGGCTCCACCCACAAGCTCACACCCGAGGGCGCCGCAGGAGTGCAGGCCGACCTGGGAGCCGACATCCAGATGGTCCTCGACGTCTGCCCGGCCCTGCCCGCCACCGACGCCATCCTGCGCCAGGCGGTCGAACGCACGGCCGCATGGGCTGTCAGGGGCCGACAGGCGTTCCTCGACCATCCCGACGCCCAGCAGCGCCAGTGTCAGTTCGGAATCGTGCAGGGCGGGACAGACGTTTCCCTGCGCACCGAGAGCGCTCAGCGGACCCTCGAGGTGGGCTTTGACGGCTACGCCATCGGCGGCCTCAGCGTCGGAGAGACCCGCGACGAGATGCTGGACCCTGTCAGTGCCGTGACCACGGCCCTTCCCACCGACCAACCCCGCTACTTTATGGGCCTGGGCGACCCTGCAGGCCTCGTGGAGGTGGTCGGCCGCGGTGTCGACATGTTCGACTGCGTGCTGCCGACCCGCCACGCCAGGCACGGCACCGTCCTGACCACGGCCGGCAAGCTCAACCTGCGCAATGCCCGTTTCGCAGCCGACGACGAACCGCTCGATCCGAGCTTTCCTGCCAGTCCGGCAGCACAATGGTCACGCGGCTACCTGCGGCACCTGTTGATGACCGATGAGCCCACCGGGCGTCGCATTCTGTCGCTCCACAACCTGGCGTGGCTGTTCGCATTCGTGGACCGACTGCGTGCCTCCGTCGTCGAAGGACGCTTCGAGCAGTTCCGTGCCGAGACGCTCACGGTCTGGGGCTGACCACCGATTGGGTCAGAATCCGCCTGCGACGGCCGTAGGCTCTACCGGTCCCGCTACGGGCGCCCGCTACCGCCAACGGCTGCCGAGCGCCGGCAACCCACCCAGATACGAGGCACCAAATGGCCCAGTTCCTGCCCCTCATCCTGATCTTCGGACTCATGTACTTCCTCATGATCCGCCCCCAGCAGAAGAAGGCACGCTCCCAGCAGAACCTCGTTGCCTCCGTCCAGGCGGGCGACGAGGTGCGCCTCCACTCGGGCCTCTTTGGTGTAGTCAGCGAGGTCGAGGGCGACATCATCTGGCTCGAGGTTGCCGAGAACATCGAACTGAAGGTTCTGCGCAGCGCAGTGGAGCACCGCTTCAACGAACCGGTTGTGCAGGAAACCGAAGAAGAAGTCGTCGAAGAGGCCGACGAGGGCCCCATCTCTGACTGACCGCAGCCCCTCCGAACAACCACAACCACACCTGTCTCCATGCCCCGCCGACAGAGCGTCTACCTCGTCGCAATCGTCCTCGTTGCCGTGACGGCGTCAATCCTGACGGCCTTCTGGCAGAACAAGCCCCTCCTAGGCCTCGACCTCCAGGGTGGTGTGTCGGTGCGCCTGACGGCCACCGAATCGGCCACCGAGGAAATGCTCGACCAGGCCGTTGAGATCATCCGCAAACGGGTCGACGCCCTCGGCGTCGCCGAACCCGAGGTGTCCCGGACAGCCGAGGGCGTAATGGTCTCCCTCCCCGGGGTCGACAACCAACAGCGTGCCCTGGAGCTGGTCGGCACCACCGCTGAACTGCGCTTCAGGCCCGTCTGCGACGTTCTTCCCCTCATGCCGGCCGACCTTGCGAGAGAGGGTGTGGCACGGCCAGCACCGGCCTCGTGTGAACCGCTGCTTGCCGGTGACCTCACCGCCTCAACCGGCCCACTCGGGGTGACCCTCCCCGAGGACGACCTGGCCGACCAGTTCGTCGTGCTTGGCGGGCGCGACGACAACCAGCGTTACCTGCTGGCACCGAGCGTCCTCACCGGCGATGCTCTCGAGGACGCCAACGCCGACATGATCGAGTTCGAATGGCAGGTGGCGGTGGCCCTCAAGGCCGGAGCCGTAGGTATCGACGCCTTCAACGAAATGGCGGCGCTCTGCTTCGTGGGTGCCCCCACGTGCCCGATCCTGCCCGGCTTCACCAACGGCCGCCTGGCCCTGGTGCTCGACGGCGAGGTCCTGACGGCACCACAGATCAGGGCGCCCGAGTTCCAGCGTGACCGCATCCTCATCTCGGGGGCCTTCGACAAGGAAGAAGCCGACGTTGTGGCCCTGGGCCTCCGGTACGGTGCCCTCCCCATCGAACTCGAGGCAGAAAACACCCAGGTCGTCTCGGCCACCATCGGCGAGGACTCCCTCCACGCAGGCATCGTGGCCGGGCTCATCGGCCTGATGATCGTGGGCCTGTTCATCGTCGGCTACTACCGACTGCTGGGCCTGGTGGCCCTGGCCAGCCTGGTGATCTCCGGCAGCCTGCTCTGGGCGATCATCGCCCACCTGGGCACCCAGTCGGGCCTGGCACTCACCCTCGCCGGCGTTACCGGAATCATCGTGGCCATCGGCGTCTCGGTCGACTCCAACGTCGTCTACTTCGAACACCTCAAAGAGGACATCCGCGACGGCCGCACTGCCAGGTCCTCTGTGGACAAGGCGTTCCCCGTGGCCTTCTCCACGATCGTCAAGGCCGACATGGCGTCGCTCATCGGAGCGGGCCTGCTGTGGTGGCTCACGGTCGGCGCCGTAAGGGGCTTCGCCCTGTACCTGGGTCTGGCCACCCTGTTGGACCTCGTAGCCACGTACTTTTTCATGGGGCCCATGGTGCGCCTCATGGCCCAGTCCCGGTGGTTCGCAGAGCACCCGGAGCGCTTCGGCCTGCCGGCCAGCGGAGCGGTCAGCGCAGTCGGGAGGACCACCTGATGGGCCTGCTCAGAGGCGTTTTCAACAGCGAGACAGTGCTCGACTACCCGCGCTGGTGGCGCAGGGCGGTGACGGTGTCGCTGGTGGCGATAGTGCTCAGCATCGGCTCGTTCGGTGTCCGGGGCCTGAACCTCGGCATCGACTTCGAGGGTGGAACCACCTTTGAGGTCATGGCGCCCGGTATCTCGGTAGCCGACGCACGCGAGGTGATGGCCAGCATCGGTTCCGAGGACTCACGCATCCAGACGGTCGACGGCGACGTCATCCGGATCCGCTCCGAGGTGTCTGACCCGGCGCATGCCGCCGAAATCCGCAACCTACTCGAAGCCCAACTGGGAACAGTCCAGACGTTCGAACAGGTCGGGCCCACATGGGGCGCCGAGGTGACATCAAAGGCTGCCAACGCCCTGGTCGTGTTCTTCGCCGTGGTGGCCCTGTACATAACAGTTCGCCTTGAGTGGAAGATGGCCCTCGGGGCCCTCGCAGCGGTAGCCCACGACATCGTGGTCAGCGTCGGCCTCTACTCGATCCTTCAGCTGGAGATCACACCCTCGACCGTCATCGCATTCCTCACGATCATGGGCTACTCGCTCTACGACACGATCGTGGTCTACGACAAGGTCCGCGAGGTGACCGGACGCCTCGGCGCCACCGAGCGCTACACCTACACCGAACTCATGAACCTGGCGCTCAACCGGGTCACCATGCGCTCGATCAACACCAGCATCACCTCGGCAATCCCCGTCGTGTCGCTGCTGCTGATCGGATCGGTGATCATGGGAGCCACGGCCCTCCAGGAGTTCGGCATCGCCCTGCTGATCGGTATCATCGTCGGCTCCTACTCGTCGCTGTTCCTCGCATCCACACTCGTCACGGTGCTGAAGGAGCGCGAGGAGCGCTGGCAACAGGTGGCCGACAAGGTCGCGCAGCGCACCGGTGTTACCGACGAGGGCACCACACGCCTCATCGGTCGCGAAGAGGCCGCCCTGCCCGACACCCGTTCAACCGAGCGTCCCGGTGCCGCCAAGGGCCCGGCACGGCGCCGGCCCGTGGCAACAACCCACCTGGCTGGTGGCGTGCCACCCCGTCCCAGGAAGAAGCGTCGCTGAGCCAGCCCGCTACCGTGGTGTGATGACCGACAGGGTCCGCCACGGAAACCTGAACAGGCAGTGCGCCAGGCTGCCTGCCCGTGGAACCGCGTCGACCGGACACAGGGCCTGACATGGTCGCCGTCACGCGGGTACTCCCATGGCGCCGCCGGCCCGATCCGAGCGTCGAGGAGACCTCGGATCTGCTCACCACCTTCCACGACCACCACCCCAGGGCCGACACCTCCCTCATCGAACGTGCCTACGAGGTGGCCCTGGGCGCCCACGTGGGACAGACCCGCAAATCGGGTGAGCCCTACATCCACCATCCGATGGCCGTGGCCACGATCGTGGCCCGACAGGGTCTAGACGACGTGACCGTCGCAGCAGCACTGCTGCACGACGCCGTCGAGGACACGTCCATCGACCTGGTCGACCTGGAACGCGTCTTCGGGGCAGACGTCTCGCTCATTGTCGACGGCGTCACCAAACTGGACCGTCTTTACTTCGACTCCCGCGAGGAACAACAGGCAGCCAGCATGCGCAAGATGCTCGTGGCCCTCGCCAAGGACCTGCGGGTGCTCATCATCAAGTTGGCCGACCGACTCCACAACATGCGCACCCTGGCCGCCCTGCCCGAAGACAAGCAGCAGCGCATTGCACGAGAGACCCTCGACATCTACGCACCGCTCGCCAACCGCCTCGGCATGCAGGAGGTCAAGGACCAACTCGAGGACCTCTCGCTCGCCACGCTCCACCCGAAGCGCTACAGCCAGATCGACCAGATGGTCCAGGACCGGTCGCCCGAGCGTGATAACTACGTGACCCAGCTCATCGGCGACATCGAAAGGCGCATGTCCGACCTGAACATCACGGCAGAGGTCCACGGCCGACCAAAGCACCTCTGGAGCATCTACGAGAAGATGATCGTGAAGGGCCGGCCCTTCGACGATATCTACGACCTCATCGGCGTTCGCGTGATCGTCGAGAACGTCCGCGACTGCTACGCGGTGCTGGGTTCCATCCACTCCACCTGGAAGCCGGTTCACGGCCGCTTCAAGGACTACGTGGCCATGCCCAAGTTCAACCTCTACCAGTCGCTGCACACCACGGTCATCGGGCCGCTCGGAAAGCAGGTCGAGTTCCAGATCCGGACGAGGGAGATGCACCAGCGTGCCGAGCACGGGGTGGCCGCCCATTTCGACTACAAGACCAGCTCGCCTTCAGACGACATGGCGTGGCTGGGACGAATCGTGGAGTGGCAGGAGGAGACCTCCGACCCCGGCACCTTCATGGCCAACCTCAAGACCGACCTGGAACAGGACGAGGTGTACGTCTTCACCCCGAGGGGAGGCGTGATCACTCTGCCGATAGGTGCCACACCGGTGGACTTCGCATACATGGTCCACACCGAGGTCGGCCACAAGTGCGTAGGGGCAAGGGTCGAGGGGCGCCTCGTTCCGCTCGAGACCCGCCTCAATTCGGGTGACACGGTCGAGATCGTCACCTCGAAACAGGAGGGCGCAGGCCCCAGCCGTGACTGGCTCAAGTTCGTAGCCACACACAAGGCCTCCAACAAGATCAAACAGTGGTACTCACGAGAGCGTCGCCACGACGCCATCGACAGCGGCTACGACGACCTGGTCAGCGAGCTGCGACGTGCCGGCATGCCGGTAAAGGAGTTCCTGGCCGGCCAACCCCTGGCCGACGTGGCTGCCGCAATGAACTACGCCGATGCCGACACCCTCTACGCCGCCATAGGTGAACACCACGTCTCGGCAAAGGCCGTGGTCGGCAGGGTGAAACGGGCCATCAGCGCCGAACAGGAGGACGACGAGCAGCTGCCCGCCACCGTGTTGCGTCCCTCCACGGCCCAGAGACCCAGCGGCTCGGCCGGGGTACACGTGGAGGGCCTTAACGACATGATGGTGAGGCTGTCGCGCTGTTGCACGCCGGTGCCACCAGACGAGATCATCGGCTTCGTCACGCGGGGTCGCGGCGTGTCCGTCCATCGCAGCGACTGCGCCAACGCAGCGTCGCTCTCCGAGGGGCAACCCGACAGGCTCATCGAGGTCGAGTGGGACGGTTCTGCATCCGGGAGCTTCCTGGCCACCATCGAGGTCAAGGCCCTCGACCGGCCGGGGCTGCTCCGTGACATCGTGAACGTGCTTGCCGACCACCACATCAACGTTGTCGGAACCGACACGGTCACCAGCGGAGCGGAGCGCACCGCCAAGATGAAGTTCGACTTCGAGATGGGCCACGCCGCGCACCTCGAGCCCCTACTGCACATCATCGCCGAGATCGACTCCGTGTACGACGTCTACAGGGTGGTGCCCGGCCAGGGCTCCTGAGGACCTGTTCGGTTATTGCCTGCCGGTGACCTCGGGGGCCGGTAGCCTTTCCCCCCGTGGCAGACCCCATCTACAGGGCGCCGAAGGGCACACACGACGTCCTCTGGCCTGAATCGGCGCGCCGTCGCGCCCTGGTTGGCGTGTTCGCCGACATTGTCGAGGCCGCCGGTTATACCGAGGTCGTGCCGCCGATGTTCGAACACGTCGAGGTCTTCCGGCGCCTGGGCGACGCCACCGACGTCGTCCGCAAGGAGATGTACGAGTTCGAGGACCGCGGTGGCCGCCACATCGCCCTGCGACCCGAGCAGACGGCATCGATCGTGCGCTCCTTTGGCGAGCATCGCCCGACCCTGCCGTGGAAGGCCTGGTACGCAGGCCCCAACTTCCGCTACGAGCGGGCCCAGAAGGGTCGCTTCCGCCAGTTCGACCAGGTCGGCATCGAGGCCCTCGGCCCCGAGGACCCACACCTGGATGCCGAGGTGATCACCACGGCATGGCGCTTCTACGAGTGCCTGGGCCTGCGGAAGGTAACCCTGCTGGTCAACTCCCTGGGTGGCCCCGACGACCGGGCCCGCTACGTCGCTGCACTCCACGACCACTTCTCCACCGACAGGGATGCCCTCAGCGAGGACTCAAGGGCCACGCTTGCGACAAACCCGCTGCGGGTGCTCGACTCCAACCGGCCCGAGGACGCCGACCTGATCGCCTCGGCCCCCAGCATGCTGGACCACCTGTCCGACGAGGCCGGCACCCACTTCGATCAGGTGAAGGCGGCACTGACCGGCCTTGAGATCCCCTTCACCATCGAGCCGCGCCTGGTGCGTGGCCTCGACTACTACGTGCGAACCACCTTTGAGTTCACCTCTGAGACGTTCGACGCAGCCCAGAACGCCATCGGCGGGGGAGGCCGCTACGACGGCCTCGCCGAGGCAATGGGTGCACCACCGACACCCGGCGTGGGCTTCGCCCTCGGTGTCGACCGCACCCTCATGGTGTGCGACGCAGAGGGTGCCTTTGAGGCTCCCGACGCGCCGGTGGACGTGTTCGTGGTCGACACCACGGGCGGCGAAGCGGCCCTGTTGATCACCGACGAACTGCGACGCGCCGGCATACGCGCCGACCGTTCCTGGGACGACCGCTCAATGAAGGCCCAGATGCGTGCCGCCGACCGCAGTGGTGCCGCCATGGCGGTAATAGTTGGAGAAACCGAACGGGAATCGGGCACCCTGATCCTCCGCGACCTTCGCGGCGACGCCGGCCAGGAGTCGGTCCCGTGCACTTCCATCACAGACATCCTGCTAGCGAGGCTCAAGTGACAAGCAGTACCGAAGACAACGGCGGGCAAGGCCCCGATTACACGACGTCCATGCGAACCGACCGCTGCGGCGACCTCCGCAGCGACGACGTCGGTCGCCAGGTCACCCTGTGTGGTTGGGTGGCACGCCGCCGTGAGCACGGCGAGCACCTGGCCTTTGTGGACCTCCGCGATCGCAGCGGCATCATCCAGGTGGTTGTCGATGGCGCCGCCGACCTGCGATCCGAGTATGTGCTCCAGGTGACCGGCCAGGTCAGGGAACGACCGGCCGACACCGCCAATGACGCCCTCTCCACAGGAGCCATCGAGGTTGACGCCTCCGAGGTGACCATCCTCTCGGCGTCAGAGCCGCCGCCGTTCCCGCTCGACGAACGCACCGATGTCGACGAGGTCCTCAGGCTCCGCCACCGCTACGTCGACCTTCGCCGGCCGCGCCTCCAGAAGAACCTCGAGGTCAGGGCAACGGTCAACAGCGCCGTGCGGACCGCCATGGAGGAACAGGGCTTCATCGAGGTCGAGACGCCGATGCTGGTTGCCAGCACGCCCGAGGGTGCACGCGACTTCGTGGTTCCCTCACGCAAGGAGCCGGGCTCGTTCTACGCCCTGCCCCAGAGCCCCCAGATCTTCAAACAGCTCTGCATGATCGGCGGCGTCGACCGCTACTACCAGATTGCCCGCTGCCTTCGCGACGAGGACCTCAGGGCCGACCGCCAGTTCGAGTTCATGCAACTCGACGCCGAGGCCAGTTTCGTGAGCCAGGACGACGTGCTCACCTTCATCACCCACACGGTCGCATCGGCCGCCGAGGCAGTCACCGGTGAGAGGCCGGCTGACTTCCCCCGCATGTCGTGGCACGAGGCCAGGGAGCGCTACGGCTCCGACAAGCCCGACATCCGCTTCGGAATGGAACTCGTCGAGTTGACTCCCGTGTTCGCCGATACCGACTTCCGTGCCTTCCAGGCTCCGTGTGTCAAGGGCATCCGGGTTCCCGGAGGGGCCGATCTGTCACGCAATCGCCTCGACGACCTGACCGAGACATGCAAGGGCTGGGGCGCCAAGGGCCTTGTCTGGATGAAGGTAGAGGCCGACGGCCTCAACTCGCCGGTAGCCAAGTTCCTCACCGGCGACGAACAGGCGGCGTTGCGCACCACGCTCGAAGCCGAAGAGGGCGACCTGTTGCTGCTGGTGGCCGATGAGCACCACACAACGTGTCGCATCCTGGGCCTGCTGCGCCTGGAACTGGGACGCCCACCGGTCACCGAGGGAGGCCTCCACTTCCTGTGGGTCGTCGACTTTCCCCTCTTCGAGGGGCTCGACGAGGCAGGCAACCCGATGCCGGCCCACCACCCGTTCACCATGCCCCATGAAGACGACCTCGAGACACTTGAGGCCGGCGACCTCCTGTCGGTCCGCTCACAGGCCTATGACCTGGTCCTGAACGGCTGGGAACTTGGCTCAGGCAGCGTGCGGATCCACCGGCGCGAGATCCAGCAGAAGATCTTCTCCATCCTGGGCATCGGCGCCGACGAGGCCCAGGAACGGTTTGGCTTCCTGCTGGACGCCTTCAGGTACGGCGCACCGCCGCACGCCGGGTTCGCCTTCGGCATGGACCGCCTCATCGCGATCCTGGCCGGCGAGGAGAACATCCGCGAGGTCATCGCCTACCCCAAGACCCAGTCGGGCGCCGACCCGCTCACCAGCGCACCCACACCGATCGACGACCGCCACCTCGAGGAGTTGGGCCTGCGGGTCCTCCCCAGAAGCGAGTAGCCGGACCGGCCACCCGAACCTGCGCCGAGGCCCTAGGTTCGACGGTGATGGCCAACGACCTGTTCTCCGCCGCCGCCCGGGAGCGCCTCACCGGGCGTGCGCCGCTGGCCGACCGACTGCGGCCCACCAGCCTCGACGACGTCGTCGGACAGGCACACCTTGTCGGGGAGGGGCGACCGCTCCGGCGCCTCATCGAGACCGACAGGCTCTCCTCGGTCATCCTCTGGGGACCACCCGGCACCGGCAAGACCAGCCTCGCCCGCCTGGTGGCCCGCCTGACATCCAAGGAGTTCACCGAACTGTCGGCCGTCAGCGCCAGCGTCAAGGACGTACGTGAGCTGATCGCACGGGCCGAGAACGTGCTGGGGGAGCGCGACGTCGGCACCATCTTGTTCCTCGACGAGGTTCACCGCTTCAACAAGGCACAACAGGACGCCCTGCTGCCGTCCGTGGAATCAGGCCTGCTCGTGCTGATCGGGGCCACCACCGAGAATCCCTACTTCGAGGTGAACGCCCCCCTGCTGTCACGCTCCACCCTGTTCCGCCTCGAACCCCTCGACGAGGATGCCCTTGCCGGCCTGTTGTCGCGTGGCCTCCAGGCCGAGGGAATGACCGCTGATGACGCCGCCATCAAGTTGCTCGTGGACAGGGCGGCTGGCGACGGCCGACACGCTCTCACGAGCCTCGAGGTGGCCGCTGCCCTGGCCACCGGACGGGAATCGGAGCAGATCAGCGTCGACGACGCCGAGGCCGCACTCGGCACCAAGGCAATTCTCTACGGCCGCGATGAGCACTACGACGTGATCAGCGCGTTCATCAAGAGCATCCGGGGTTCCGACGCAGACGCCGGCCTCTACTGGCTGGCCCGAATGCTCGACGCCGGCGAGGATGCCCGCTTCATCGCACGCCGCCTCGTGATCCTGGCCAGCGAGGACATCGGAATGGCTGACCCCATGTCCCTCCTGGTGGCCGACGCAGCGGCCCGGGCCGTGGAGTTCGTAGGCTTGCCTGAGGCCCGCCTGAACCTGGCACACGCCGTCGTCCACCTGGCCACCGCACCAAAGTCCAACCGGGTCACCGTCGGGCTGAGCCGGGCCGGTGCCGACGCCAGGTCAGCCGGTACCGGCCTCGTGCCCATGCACCTGCGTGACGCCCACTACAAGGGAGCCGCCGACCTGGGCCACGGCTACGGCTACGAGTACCCCCACGACGACCCGGACGGGTGGGTGGCACAGCAGTACAGGCCCCCCGAGGTCGTCGACAACACCTACTACGATCCATCCCCACACGGGTTCGAGGCGGAGGTGGCCGAACGCATGGCACGCCACCGCGGCGACCCACCCGACGACCCCGGCAGCGGGGGAGGTAAACAGTGAGACGCCGCATCTTCTGGCTCGTGATTGGATGGTTGGTGGGCAACGCAACCTCCATGTGGTTCCAGCGGCGCCTGCGTCGAACCGTCGAGCGCTACACGCCCGAACACCTCCGGAGGGAACTTGCCGAGCGGTCATCGGCCGTGGTCGACCAGGGAGCCGATCTGGTCCGCAGGGTCAGGCAGATTCGCGATGACATGGCGACAGACGACCCGGCAGGCCCAGACGGCCACGACTATGCCTTTCGCCGCAGCGGGCACCGGTCGCGCCGCAACCACCGACCAGCCGGGCCGCTCCGCTGAGCGACACAACCTGCTCATAGCCAGCGAGGCCACCCCGGTAGAGTGGCCCGACCATGGCAGAACACTCAGCCAACGGCGTAAGGCGCGCATTCGTCGACTACTTCGTCGACAGGGGCCACCACCATGAGCCCTCCGGTAGCCTGATCCCACACGACCCCACGCTGCTGTTCACGGTAGCTGGAATGGTCCCCTTCAAGCCCTACTTCGTGGGAGAACAACCAGCCCCATGGGACCGGGCGGTAACCGTCCAGAAGTGCGTGAGGGCCGGCGGCAAGCACAACGACCTCGACGAGGTCGGCCGAACCAGTCGCCACCTCACCTTCTTCGAGATGATGGGCAACTTCAGCTTCGGCGACTACTTCAAGTCCGACGCCTGCGCCTTCGCCTGGGAGTTCGTGACCGATGTCCTGGGCCTCGACCCCGACCGACTCTGGGTGACCGTCCACGTCAGTGACGATGAGGCCGAGGCCATCTGGCGCGACGAGGTCGGCGTGCCCGTCGAACGCATCCAGCGCCTCGACGAGGACAACTACTGGCGAATGGCCGACACCGGGCCGTGTGGACCCTGCTCCGAGATCTTCTGGGACAGGGGTCCCGACTTCGGCGCCGACGGCGGCCCCACCCACGGAGGCGAGGAACGCTTCATCGAGATCTGGAACCTGGTCTTCATGCAGTTCGAGCAGCATGAGGACGGCTCCATGACGCCGCTGCCGGCGCCGTCCATCGACACGGGCGCCGGCCTTGAACGCATCCTCTCAGTGCTGGAGGAGGTCGACTCGGTATGGGAGACCGACGAGTTCGTGCGCCTCCTCGCCGTCATCAGCGAAATCACCGGGGTGGAACACGGGTCCAGCGACCGCACCGACGTGTCCCAGCACATCCTGGCCGACCACGCTCGGTCCTCAACCTTTCTCATCAGCGATGGGGTGTTCCCCAGCAACGAGGACCGCGGCTACGTGTTGCGCCGCATCATCCGTCGGGCAGTGCGCCACGCCTGGCTGCTTGGAGTCGAGGACCTCGTCATGCCCACGCTGGTCGACGCCGTCGTCTCCATCATGGGCGACGACTACCCCGACCTGGTACGCAACCACGCCTTCGTGCGCGACATCCTCGAACGCGAAGAAGGCCGTTTTCGCGAGACCCTGCGAACCGGCCTTGCGATCCTCGACGATGCACTCGAAGGCCTCGACGAGGGCTCCACGCTTGACGGAGACGTGGCCTTCAAGTTGCACGACACCTACGGCTTCCCCCTTGAGTTGACCCAGGAGATCACGGCCGAGAAGGGTGTGGCAGTCGACAACGAGGCATTCGGCGTGGCCATGGCCCGCCAACAGGACATGGCCCGCTCGGCCCGCAAGGACGGCACCACAGCCTCCGTCGGTGACCTGCGCTCCGTGCTGGAGGCAGGTGGCCCAACCGAGTTCGTGGGTCGCGAACAAGACGGTGCCGAGGCCGTGGTGGTGTTCTCCGACGGAGAGGTCGTGGTCCTCGACCGCACCCCGTTCTACGCCGAGTCCGGTGGCCAGGTGGGCGACACCGGAACCATCACATGGGACGGCGGGTCCGTCGACGTGGCTGATACCACCCTCGCCCTCGACGGCCTGCACTGCCACAAGGTCACTGCCGACACACCGGGCCCCGATGTCGGACAGACCGTGACGGCCACCATCGACCCACAACGCCGCGCAGCAATCCGACGCAACCACACCGGAACCCACATCCTCCACTGGGCGCTGCGACAGGTTCTGGGCGACCACGTCAAGCAGCAGGGGTCATGGGTGGGACCCGACCACTTGCGCTTCGACTTCAGCCACTTTGAGGCCATGACCGCCGAACAGGTCTCCGCCGTCGAGGACCTCACCAACGCTGAGATCCTCTCCAACCACGAGTGCCGAAACTTCGAGACCAGCCGCGAAGAGGCCGAGGCCCTTGGCGCTATTGCCTTCTTCGGTGACAAGTACGGAGACCAGGTGCGTGTGCTCGAAGCTGGCCCCAACTCGGTTGAACTCTGCGGGGGAACCCACGTGTCAGCCCTGGGCGACATCGGGCTCGTGAAGATCACAACAGAGGGGTCCATCGGCTCCAACATCCGTCGCCTCGAGGCAGTCACCGGAACAGCACCCATAGAGCGGCTCCGTGGAGCCGAGGCATCCCTGGCCGAGGTCGCTGACCTGGTCGGTGTACCCGTCGACGACCTGATCGACGGCATCACGAAGCGCCTGGCCGAGGCCAAGGCCGTTCGCTCTGAGTTGGCTGGCGCCAGGCGTGAGTTGGCCCTGGGCCGCGCCGACGAACTGGCAGCCTCGGCCGACGACGGGATCGTCGTGACCATGGTCGACGGCATCGACCGCGACGGCCTACGCGACCTGGCAGTCGCCGTACGTGACCGTGACGGCGTACGAGCCGTCGTGCTCGGCACCTCACCCGACGGTGGCGGAGCCGCCCTCGTGGCAGCCGTAACACCCGACAGCGGCCTCGATGCAGGTGCACTCGTAGCCGATGCCGCAAAGACGATTGACGGTGGTGGACGCCCGAGCCCCGACCTCACCGTCGTCGGCGGCAGGTCCCCCGAGAACCTTCCCGAGGCACTCGAGCAGGCACGGGCAGCAGCCCTGGCCGGCTAGGCCTGCAGCGCAGTCGTGCGGGCAATAGGCCTAGACCTGGGCACGAAGCGGATCGGCGTGGCCGTCAGCGATAGCGACGGCCGCTTGGCAATGCCGATCGAGGTACTGGTACGCACCGGCGACAGGGAGGGCGAACACCGCGCAGTGGCGGCCCTGGTCGCCGAATGGGAGGCCGAGGTAGTGGTGGTCGGCGTGCCCTACTCGCTCGACGGCTCCGTTGGCCCAATGGCCAAGACCATGATCGCCGAAGCCGACCAGTTGGCAACCCGGCTGTCCGTGCCGGTCCAGACCCACGATGAGCGCCTCACCACGGCCACCGCCGAAAAGCAACTTCGTGAACAGGAGATGAGCGGAGAGGATCGCCGCAAGGTGGTCGACAAGGTGGCTGCCTCGGTGATGCTCCAGGCATGGCTCGAGGGCCGGGCCGGGGGAGAGCCGACATGAGCGACGAAACCCCCGACATGCCGGAAGGGACCGGTGATGACTATCCCGACCTGCACTCCAAACCTGAGTTCTCAGAGACCCGACCCATCGACCAGGTGGTCGCCTGGGAGGCCGACCAGTCCGGCCAGGAGCCCGACGAGGAGATCCTCACAGAGCAACCCCTTCCGACCGACGAGCCCAGCCCCGACGTCACCTGGGTACGCCACCGGCCACTGCTGGGACCCATTCCAAGGTGGGGAGGGGTGCTTGCCGTGGTGCTGTTCGGAGCGGCCGTCGCGTTCGGTGGCTTCCGCGGCTGGGTAGACAACCAGCTTCGACCCAGCGCACCACCCGGCGACGAGGTGGAGTTGACCATCCTGGAAGGCTGGTCAACCAATGACGTAGCGGTGGCGCTCGGCGACTCCGGCGTAATCGACCACCCTGCGATGTTCCGCCAGTGGATGCGGTGCCCCTCTGGACTGCAGTGGCTCATCGACTGCCCGGCCGGCATCGAGTACTCGTTCCAGGCAGGCGACTACGTGCTCCAGGAACACCTCTCCTTTGATGACACCGTTGCGCTTCTCGAAGAGGGTCCCCTGCCCGAAGAGGTCGTCCGCATCACGGTCCCCGAGGGCCTGACCCTGAACCAGATGGTGAACCGTGTGGTCCGCAGGATGCCCACCTTCGACGAGGCCCAGATGCGTGCGGCCCTCGCCAGCGACCGCCTCATCTGGGAGCACTACCCCGGCGAACTGCCGTTCCTCCTTGTCGAGGGCCTCCTGTTCCCTGACACATACCAGCTTGACGACGCGACGATCACCGACGAGTTGGGCCTGCTCGTCCGCATGCACAACCAGTTCCTGGCGGTTGTGGAGGAACTCGACCTTGAGGAGCGCTCAGTGGAACTGGGCCTCACCCCCTACGACGCGGTCATCCTGGCCTCACTCATCGAAGAGGAGGCCCTGCTCGACGGCGACCGGGCCAAGATAAGCCGGGTCATCCACAACAGGTTGAACATGGGATGGACTCTCGGCATCGACGCCAGCACCCGCTACGCCGTGGCCAAGACCGCTGGCGAGCCCCTCACCGCAGAGGACCTGGACACCAAGTCCATGTGGAACACGAGGGTCGTGGCAGGCCTTCCGCCCACACCCATCGCAGCCCCCGGTCGCTCCTCCCTCGAGGCCGCCCTGGCCCCGGCAGACGGCTCCTGGCTCTACTACGTGCGTACCGACGAGAACGACGTTGTGGGAGCACACACCTTCGCCGAGACAGCAGACGAATTCGAGGATGCGCGCCGGGTATGTGTAGAAAAGGACCTTGGCTGTGGCTGAGACGCGACGGTCCGGAAGCCGAATGGCGGCGGTGATCGGTTCACCGGTCGCGCACTCGCTGTCTCCGGTGATCATGAACGCAGCCTTCGCGGCAGCCGACCTGGACTGGACGTTCATCGCACACGAGGTAGCCGAGGGAGACACCGCACGGGCGCTCGACTGGGCCCGCAGCGAGAACCTCGTGGGCCTCTCTGTGACTATGCCCCACAAGGCGGCCGTTGCCGTAGCGGTCGATGAGTTGAGCGACGTTGCCGGGCGCCTCAACGCTGTGAACTGTGTGGTTCTCGACGGCGGGTGCCTCTTTGGCCACAACACCGATGGTGGCGGGTTCATCGACGGCCTCGCCCACGATGCCGGCTTCGGCCCCGCAGGCTGCAGGGCCGTCGTTCTCGGAGCGGGTGGCGCAGCCAGGGCCGTCGTCCACGCCCTGGGTGTTGCCGGAGCATCAGATGTGGCTGTGGTCAACCGGACACCAACCGGGGCGGAGGTGGCCGCCGGCCTCGCCGACGGGGTCGGGCGGGTCGCCGACACCGATGCGGTGGCAGGCGCCGACCTGGTTGTCAACGCGACACCGATCGGCATGGGCGAAGGTGGTTCCGCGATGCCCGTCGACCCCGACCTCCTGTACCCGGGCCAGGTCGCCGTCGACCTCATCTACCACCCCCTCGCCACACCCTGGGTGGTGGCACTCCGCGAACGCGGTGTCGAGGCCCACGGAGGCCTCTCGATGCTCATCTTCCAGGCTGCGCTGGCCTTCACCCACTGGACGGGTGGGGAGGCGCCGGTGGCGGCCATGGAACAGGCTGCACGGGTCGAGCTGGCTGCCCGCACAGCCAGCTGAACCCCCTGCGGTTCCCATGGATCCGGCGCCAGCCGTGGCCCTTGTCTGGATGGTGGCCTGGCTCGTGGCCCTCTCGGCTGTGGACCTGCGCAGCCGACGCCTACCGGACCCAATGGTCGCCCCCTCCCGGCAGGTCTCATAGTCCTCGACGCCGCCACTGCGCTCTCAGGTGGACGTCCTGAGAGCCTGCTGTGGGCCTGCGCCGGTGCCCTCTCATACGGCGGCCTACTGCTCATGGTCAAGGTGCTTGCGCCATCAGGCCTCGGCGGCGACGTGAAGCTGGCTGCCCCCTGGGATGGCAGATCGGCTTCGCCGGAGGAACCGGGTTCCCCACCGCGGTCCTCACGGCGCTCCTGATGACCTGTCTGTCCGCCCTGGTGTGGCAGGTGATGGGACGCCTTCGGGGGCACCGGTGGCCTCAGACGCTGGCCTTCGGTCCGTGGCTTGGAGCTGCAGCCGTCCTCGTTGTTTCGATCCCATGAAGCGGTATTCGCCCGAGCCGGAGGGCCCGCATAAGTAGCCTGTCGTGATGGCAATCGACCACGACGGCCCCGGCGGGCCCCACCTTGCGCTGGTGGGTCTCATGGGAGCCGGAAAGAGCGACGTGGGCGCAGCTGTGGCTCAGCGTCGGAACCTCCGCCACCTGGACCTCGACGTGCTGGTGACCGGCCGCGAGGGCCGCTCAGTGGGCGTGCTGTTCGAGGAACAGGGCGAGTCCGGCTTTCGGGACTGCGAGCAGGCAGCGCTGGCAGATGTGCTGTCGCTGGTGCAACCCGTCGTGTTGTCAACCGGTGGCGGCGTCCTCGAACGCCGACCCAACAGGGAACTCCTGTCCGAGCGGGCAACGGTCATCTGGTTGAGAGCCCGGCCGGAGACACTCGCCGACCGGGTCGGTGACGGTATTGGCAGGCCCCTCCTCCAGGCAGGCAACCCGGCCGAGGTGCTCACCGAACTGTCGTCCCTGCGTGGCCCCGACTACGAGGCCGCAGCCGACCACGTGGTTGACACCGACGACATGACCGTCGACGAGGTGGCCGATACCGTTGCAGCCGCGTTGCCCGACCCGGTGACCACATGATCATCGTCGACGTACCCCTGCCTGGCGGACGCTCCTACCCGGTGGTGATCGGACCCGTGGCAATCGACGGCATGTTGACCGTGCTCCCACCCGTGTCGCGTGTCGCCATCGTGACCCAGAAGGGAATCGGGGTAGAGGTTGAGACTGCTGGCGAGCAGCGGGTCTTCACTATCCCCGACGGAGAGTCGGCCAAGACCCTTGCCACCATCGAGGACCTCTGCAGCGGCTTCTCCTCATGGGGCCTCACAAGGGGCGACATGGTCATTGGCATAGGAGGGGGGGTGGTCACCGACGTGGCCGGCTTCGCCGCAGCCAGCTACCACCGGGGCGTACCCGTGGCACACGTGGCCACCACCCTGCTGGCCCAGATCGACGCAGCTATCGGCGGCAAGACAGGCGTGAACCTCCCACAGGGCAAGAACCTCGTCGGGGCGTTCTGGCAGCCGACGGCTGTGTTCTGCGACACCGACACCCTGACGACCCTCCCCGAGAGGGAGATGAGCTGCGGAAGGGGAGAGATGGCCAAGTACCACTTCCTCGGCGGCGACGGCATGGAGAGCCTCGACCTGGACGAGCAGGTGGCCAGATGCGTTGAGATCAAGGCAGAGGTGGTGGCCGCCGACGAACGTGAGGCCGGGCGCCGGATGGTACTCAACTACGGGCACACCCTCGCCCACGCCATCGAGACCACCGGTCGCTACGACATGCGCCACGGCGAGGCCGTTGCTGTGGGCCTGGTGTACGCAGCCGAACTGGCTGCTGCAATGGGCCGCATCGACATCGACAGGGTGGATGAACACCGACGCATCGTCGACCACTACGACCTGCCGCGTGCACTACCCGCCGGAGTGGACGACGACGAACTGCTTGCGGCGATGGGCCGTGACAAGAAGGCATTCGACGGCCTGACCTTCGTGCTGGACGGCCCCGACGGCGTCGAGCCGGTCCACGGGGTCGACCCCGACCTTGCAAGAAATACGCTGGACAGGGTGAGATGAGCCCTGGGAACGAGAGGAACCGCCAGATATGAGCACACAGACCGTGATGGTGTTGTCGGGCCCCAACCTGAACCTGCTCGGTGAGCGGGAACCCGAGGTGTACGGGGCCGAAACCCTCGACGACCACCTGGCCGTGGCAACCGAGGCGGCCACAGCCCACGGGCTGGCGATCGACCACCTGCAGTCCAACCACGAGGGAGAGCTGGTCGACGCCATCCACGCGGCCCGCGCCAACTGCGCTGCCATCGTCATCAATCCCGGCGCCTTCACCCACTACGCCTGGGCCATCCACGACGCCCTCGCCGCCTTTGACGGGCCCGTCATCGAGGTGCACCTGTCCAACCCGGCAGCCCGCGAGCCGTGGCGCCACACCTCGGTCGTGGCACCGGTAGCCGCCGGCACCATCGCCGGCTTCGGCAGCGACGGCTACCGCCTGGCTATGGACGCCGTAGCGGCCCTCCTGGCCCCCGCCTGAGCGACCCGTGACAACGCCCGTGCTTCCACCCATGGAGGTGGGGCTGCGCCTGGGCCGGCTACGGACCAGCCTGGATGACGCCGGCTGCGGGGCGCTGCTCATCACCTCCACCACCAACGTCGGATACCTCACCGGGTTCACCGGCTCAGCCGGACTGCTCTGGGTCGACGCGGACAGGGCCGTGCTGGTCACCGACGGCCGCTACGCCGATCAGGCACCCCGGGAGGTCACCGCCGCCGGCACCGAGGTTGAGGTGGAGATAGCCGTCGCCGGACGCCAGGAACTCATGAAGGGCCTTACCACCGGCAGCACCGACCTGGGCCTCGAGGCCGACTCCATCACATGGACAGACCAGCGCAGGTTCGCCGACTGGTTCGACGGAACCGCACTTGTACCCACCGGCGGCCTCGTCGAATCCCTGCGCGAGGTCAAGGATGAGGGAGAGTTGGCCCGCATCGGCGCAGCCGCAGCGATAGCCGACAAGGCACTCGCCGAAGTCTGGCCAATGCTCGACACGGGACCAACCGAGAGGCAGGTCGCCTCGGCGCTCGACGACACCATGCGGAGCCTCGGCGCATCCGACAGGGCCTTTGAGACCATCGTGGCGGCAGGACCCAACAGCGCCCACCCCCATGCCCGCCCTGGTGACAGGGTCATCGCCAGCGGGGACCTCGTGGTCTGCGACCTGGGCGCCATCGTCGACGGCTACCACTCCGACATGACCCGCTCGGTCCGCATCGGCGGAACAGGTGACGGCCCCGAGGCCGAAATGCTCACCATGGTGCTCGCGGCACAGCAGGCAGGAATGGCCACCATTGCCGACGGTGTGGCTACAGCAGCAGTCGACACCGCATGCCGCAGCGTCCTCACAGGAGCCGGCCTCGGTGACGCCTTCACCCACGGAACCGGCCACGGCGTGGGCCTCGACATCCACGAGGCACCGGCCCTGTCGGGAACCTCCACTGCTACCCTTCGCAGCGGCCAGGTGGTCACCGTCGAACCGGGTGCCTACATCGCCGGAGTCGGCGGCGTCCGCTGGGAGGACACGGTGGTCGTGGAGAGCGGAGGCTGCCGACGCCTCACCATGTCGCCCAGCGCCACCTGACACGTAACACGACCCACCACACCCCGACAGCGAGACCAGAACATGCCGATCATCACCACCAACGACCTCAAGAACGGGATGACCCTCGAGCTCGACGACACCCTCTTTTCGGTGGTCGAGTTCCAGCACGTCAAGCCGGGCAAGGGCCACGCCTTCGTACGCACCACCCTCAAGAACTCCCGCACCGGAGCCGTTATCGACCGCACTTTCCGCGCCGGCGAGAAGGTCGAGCGGGCGATCATCGACAAGCGGGCAATGCAGTTCCTCTACCGCGACGGCACCGACTACGTGTTCATGGATACCGAGACCTACGACCAGCTCACCGTCAGCCCCGAGACGCTCGGCGAAGCATCCCAGTACCTCGTCGAACAGAACACAGCACTCCTCATGATGTACGGCGAGGACGTGATCGGTGTCGACCTACCCGCATCCGTCGAACTGACCATCACCGAAACCGAACCCGGCCTGCAGGGCGACCGCGTGTCCGGCGCCCGCAAGCCCGCAACCCTCGAGACCGGTCTCGTCGTCTCCGTGCCGCTGTTCATCGAAAAGGGCGAACACGTCAAGGTCGACACCCGCACCGGTGAATATCTCAGCAGGGTCTGAGCCAGGCGAGCAGCCGCCACCGTCCTGACCATGTCACGCAGCCCCGGAGATGCCATCGGCTCACGCCGCGAGGCCCGAGAGACCGCTCTCGGTCTGCTCTACGCCGCCCACACGCGGGGCGTCGACCCACTGGAGGTTCTTGCCGAACAGCCGATCCCACCCGAGCCCTACACCGTTCAACTGGTTGAGGGAGTCGCCGGCAACATCCATGAACTCGACGACCTGATCGACAACTACTCCGAGGGATGGAGCACTGGACGAATGCCGGCCATCGACCTGGCGCTGATCCGCATGGCCGTCTACGAGTTGGCACACCAGCACGATGTCCCCACCTCCGCGGTGCTCTCCGAGGTCGTGGAGCTGGTGGGCGAGTACTCGACCGAGAAGTCGGGCAGGTTTGTCAACGGGGTTGTCGCGCGAATTGCCGAAGAACTGCGGCCCGGTTCCTGACACCACCTTTCTGGCACCGATTCTGTTCCAACCGCTGCGTCGCCGGGCCGGGTTCGGCTGCGCAGGCTCCACCCGAATCCCGACCCGACACCGCTCACGCTCCAACGCCTGCTCCTCACAGCGTTGGCAACGACTCCCCACAGGGTTGTCGTATCTTCGCTGCTGGTTTGCCTGGGAGGGAGAAGCCCGGGAGTTGGTTGGTCGAGGGTGGGGTGCCGGGGGTGGCCGGGATTTCGCGACTGATGCGGAGGACCCTGGTAGCCGGCTGGTGCTCGATGGAGGTCCTGCACTGATCAACCGTGTGCACGGACTGAGCGGGGAGCTGTTCGAGGTCGGCGTCAGTGTCGGGTCTCGACGAGCGAGAGCGGCCTGCGAGCGAGCGGAGTTCGGCGATGGCGACGGCCGGGGTCAGGTACGAGGTAGGGGGTGCGCGGGGTAGGTGCAGTCGCGGGTAGGGTCTGTTCTCGACCGTGAAGCGGGTCCCGAGAGGCCCGGACGGATCGAGGAGACTGGTCAGATGGCCGAGAGAGAACGCAGTCGGACGCCCCCGTTCGGGGGCGTTTTTGTCGCCCACGCCCGGGTCATGACCGCCGACGACATGGGTCGTGCGATCTTACGCATGGCACACGAGATCATCGAGCGCAACCACGGTCTCGACGGCGTGGTCGTGGTCGGCCTGCAGACGGGTGGCGTGCCGGTGGCTGAACGTCTTGTCGAGGCCCTCGAGGACATCGAGGGCCTCAGGCCGCCGCTGGGTTATCTCGACGTGGCGTTGTACCGCGACGACATCGGCATCCGACCGGTCGTACCAGAGGCCGCAACCGACCTTCCGGCCGACATCGACAACAGCCTGATCGTGCTCGTCGACGACGTGTTGTTCACCGGCCGCACGATCCGGGCTGCGATGGATGCCGTCTGCGACTACGGGAGGCCCCGGTCGGTCCAGTTGGCTGTGATGATCGACCGTGGGCACAGGGAACTGCCGATCAGGCCCGACTACGTGGGCAAGAACCTTCCGACCAGGCGTGACGAAGTCGTCGATGTTCATCCTCTGGGTGTTGACCTGGGGTCGGTGGAGAAGTGAGCACCGCAGTCACGACCTGGAGGCACCTGCTTGGCATCGACGGGATGTCCCGTGGCGACATCGAGGGAATCCTGGACCTGACCGACACGTTCGCCGAGGTCGGCAGGCGTTCGATTCCGAAGGTTCCGGCCCTGCGTGGAAGAACGGTGGCGTCGTTGTTCTTCGAGGACTCCACGCGGACCCGGATGTCGTTTGAGACCGCTGCCAAACGGCTGTCGGCCGACATCATGACCTTCACCGCGGGCTCGTCGTCACTGAGCAAGGGTGAGAGCCTGCGAGACACGGTCGAGGTGATCGGTTCGTACGGGGCCGACGCCATCGTTGTCCGCCACGCAATGGCCGGCACCGCCCACAGGTTGGCTGACTGGACCGATGCATGTGTCATCAACGCCGGCGACGGGTGCCACGAGCACCCCACCCAGGCCCTGCTCGACTGCTACACGTTGCGTGAGAGGCGCGGCGACCTGGATGGCATGAGGATCGGCATCGTCGGCGACATCCGCAACTCCAGGGTTGCGCGATCCAACATCCTGGCATTTTCGCTGCTGGGCGCCGAGGTGGTGCTGGTGGCTCCACCCACTCTTCTGCCACCATCGATAGACGGTTGGCCGGTGACGGTTTCACATGACCTGGACGCGGTGCTTCCCGGCCTGGATGCCTGTTACCTGTTGCGGATGCAGCGGGAGCGGATAAATGAGGGCCTTGTGCCATCCCTGCGCGAGTACGCAACCGACTACGGGATGGATGCCCGGCGTGGGGGGTTGTTGGCGGCTGATGCGGTGATCTTGCATCCGGGCCCCACCAATCCGGGTGTCGAGTTGACGACCGAGGTGGCGACCGATCCGCGTTCTGTGATCCTGGACCAGGTGTCGAACGGTGTCTCTGTCCGGATGGCGGTGTTGTTCATGCTGCTGGGATCAGGCATGGACCTGGCGCCCGACCAGTCCGGAGCCGACCAGGGGGTGGACGGATGAGCCTCGTGCTGCGCGGCGGAACGGTTGTCGATTCACAGGGAGAACGGATTCTCGACGTTGAGATCGGCGACGATGGTCGGATCTCCTCGGTCGGCAACGACCTGAGCGGCGACATCAACCTGGATGCCTCGGGTTGTGTCGTTGCCCCGGGTTTCGTGGACCTGCACGTCCACCTCAGGGAGCCCGGCCAGGAGGATGCCGAGACAATCCAGACTGGGTCCCGGGGAGGCGCCCTGGGGGGCTACACGGTGCTGGTGGCCATGCCCAACACCGAGCCGGTCACGGACTGTGCGGCCGTCGTTGAACAGGTCAGGAACCTGGGAGCGGCGGCGCTTTGTGAGATCGTGCCGACCGCTGCGATGACCGTTGGTCGCCTCGGCGTCGACATGGCTCCAATGGGGGAGTTGGTCGACATGGGGGTCGGCATCTTCACCGACGACGGAACGGGCGTCCAGGACCCGAGGCTGATGCGTCGCATCATGGAGTACTCGACCGGGTTGACGGCCCGTCTGGGCCGACCCGTGGTGCTGGCCCAGCACTGTGAGGTTTCGGCACTTTCCGACGGTGGATACATGCACGAGGGTGACTGGTCGTCGCGGCTCGGCATTCCCGGTCAGCCTGCCGAGGCCGAGGAACTGATGGTCATGCGCGATATCGCCCTGGTGCGCCTGACCGGTGCGCACATGCACTTCCAGCACCTGTCCACGGCCAGCTCGGTGGCGATGGTCCGGGGTGCCAAGGCTGCCGGCCTGCCCGTGACAGCCGAGGCGACGACCCACCACTTCAGCCTCACAGATGCTGCTTGTGCGTCATACGACCCGGTCTTCAAGGTGCACCCGCCGCTGCGCACCGACGACGACGTGGCAGCCGTGCGCAAGGGCCTGGCCGACGGCACGATCGACGCCATCGCAACGGACCACGCCCCCCATACGGACCATTCAAAGGAGCAGTCGTTCGACTCGGCACCACCTGGGATGCTGGGCCTCGAAACAGCATTCTCCCTGGCGTTGGAGGAGTCCGGGCTGGACCTGCCCGACATCCTGGCGCTCATGTCGTGGCGCCCGGCGGCCATCGCCGGCCTCGGCGACAGGCACGGGACGCCTGTCGTGGCGGGCAACCACGCCAACCTCTGCGTGATCGACCCCGACGAGACCTGGACGGTATCAGGCCGGGCCATGGCCAGCCCCAGCTCCAACACGCCCTACGAGGGGCGCACCCTGCGGGGCCGGGTTAGGCACACCATCAGCGCCGGTGAGCCCGTGGTTGTAGATGGCGAGGCACGCCGGTGAGCCGGCGCAGCCGGGTCGAGGCACATCTGGTCCTGGCCGATGGGTCGATCTTTGAGGGCGAGGCGATCGGAGCGGCCGCTCCCGATGGCGTGGCCACCGGCGAGGTGGTCTTCAACACGGTCCTCTCCGGCTATCAGGAGGTCATCACCGACCCGTCGTATGCCGGGCAGATAATCACGTTCACGTACCCGCACATCGGAAACTACGGAGTCAACGACGACGATAACGAGAGTCGTCGGCCCTTTTGCGGCGGGGTGGTTGTACGCGACATGGCGCGGCTCCACAGCAACTGGCGGGCCGGTGGCGACCTGGACTCGATGCTTGTCGCCCACGGTGTGGCCGGAATCGCCGGTGTTGACACGAGGCGCCTCACCCGGCACCTGCGCGACCAGGGCGCCATGCCCGGGGCGTTCGGCACGGCCGACCAGGCAACGCTGACGGCTGTAGCGGCCGACGCTGTCAGTACCGACGGCCTGGACATGGTGGCCGGCGTGACCTGCGAGCAGGCCTACACGGTGGCCTCCACCGGTGGTGGGCGCCGGATCGTGGCCTACGACCTTGGCATCAAGGGCACCATCGTGAGGCACCTGTCGGCCCTGGGTGAGGTCACGGTCGTGCCGGCCTCGACCACGGCCGCCGATGTGTTGGCAATGGCACCTGACGGGGTGTTCCTGTCAAACGGGCCGGGCGACCCCGAACCGCTTGAACACGTCCGCGCGGCGGTCTGTGAGTTGCTGGACGAGGTTCCGCTGTTCGGCATCTGCCTGGGCCACCAGGTTCTGGCCGGAGCCCTCGGTGGCGATACCTTCAAGCTTCCGTTCGGGCACCATGGTGGGAACCACCCTGTCCGCAACCTGGTCACCGGTTCCGTCGAGATAACCAGCCAGAACCACAACTACTGCGTCGCCGACGGCTCCATTCCGGCTGTCGACCTGACGCACGTGAACCTGAACGACCAGACCGTCGAGGGCATCTCGTGCCGGTCGGTTCCGGCATTCAGCGTTCAGTACCACCCTGAGGCCGGCCCGGGACCGCACGACAGCCGCTACCTGTTCGACGATTTCGAGCGTTTGATGGCCTCCCATCCGGTGGGTGGTCGCTAATGCCGCGCCGCGACGACATAGAGAGCATCCTGCTGATCGGTTCTGGCCCGATCGTGATCGGCCAGGCCTGCGAGTTCGACTACTCGGGCACCCAGGCCTGTCGCGTGCTGCGCGACGAGGGCTACCGGGTGATCCTGGCCAACTCCAACCCGGCCACGATTATGACCGACCCGGACTTTGCCGACGCCACCTATGTCGAACCCCTGCGCCTCGATGTCCTCACCCGCATAATCAACCGTGAACGCCCCGATGCACTGCTGCCGACCCTCGGCGGCCAGACGGCACTGAACCTGGCCATGGAGCTGGCCGAGGCCGGCGTGCTCGAGGAGTACGGGGTGGAGTTGATCGGGGCCGATGCCGAGGCGATCGCCACAGCCGAGGACCGGGCCAGGTTCAAAGACGCCATGATCGGAATCGGCCTCGGGGTGCCCGCCTCGGGAACCGCCCATGACATGGACGAGGCGGTGCGGGTCGTCGCCGAGGTCGGATTGCCGGTCGTGATCCGCCCCGCGTACATCCTGGGTGGCCGTGGCACAGGCATTGCCTCAACCGATGAGGAGTTCCACAAGGTGGCATCCGAGGGCCTGGCTGCCAGCCCGATCAGCGAGATACTCATCGAGGCGTCGATCGCCGGATGGAAGGAGTACGAGCTTGAGGTCATGCGCGACCGCGCCGACAACTGCGTGGTCGTGTGCTCCATCGAGAACCTGGACCCCATGGGCGTCCACACCGGTGACTCCGTCACGGTGGCCCCTGCCCAGACCCTCACCGACGTCGAGTACCAGGAGATGCGCGATGCCGCCTTTGCCTGCCTGCGTCGGGTAGGGGTGGAGACCGGCGGGTCAAACGTCCAGTTCGCCGTGAACCCGACCACCGGCGACCAGGTCGTCATTGAGATGAACCCCCGGGTCAGCCGCTCTTCGGCGCTTGCATCCAAGGCAACCGGTTTCCCCATCGCCAAGATCGCCGCACGCCTGGCTGTCGGCTACACCCTCGATGAGATCCCCAACGACATCACGAAGAAGACCCCGGCGGCGTTCGAGCCCACCATCGACTACGTGGTCACCAAGATTCCAAGGTGGGCGTTCGAGAAGTTTCCCGGAACAACCGGGGTTCTCGGTACATCCATGCAGTCGGTTGGCGAGGTCATGGCCATCGGCCGTACTTTTCCCGAGTCGCTCCAGAAGGGCATGCGGTCCCTTGAGAACGGAAGGCTGGGCCTCAACGCCGACCCGGCTGAAGCCACCCTCGACCAGATCGACGACGACACTCTCCTGGCGGCTGCGGCCGTGGCCACTCCGGTGCGCATCCTCCAACTAGAGGTCCTGCTGCGCCGAGGGGTGGGCATCGAAGCCATCCGTGTCGCAACCGGGGTGGACCCCTGGTTCCTCGACCAGGTCCTGGCAATCAGCGAGGAGCGGCTGCACCTCGACTCGATTGCTGCCGAAGGTGCCGGTATCGGAGCCCTGGGTAGGGCCGACTGGCGCAGCGCCAAGCGACTGGGGTTCGCAGACGCCCAGGTGGCCCACCTCTTCGGCGTCGACATGGCTGATGCCCGTGCGGCCCGCGAGGCGGTCGGCGTCTGGCCCACCTTCAAGACCGTCGACACGTGCGGCGCCGAGTTCGATGCCGAGACGCCGTACCACTACTCCACGTGGGAGGACGAGGACGAGGTTCGACCCTCGGACCGGACCAAGGTGATGATCCTGGGGTCGGGCCCCAACCGCATAGGCCAGGGCATCGAGTTCGACTACTGCTGTGTGCACGCCAGCTTCGCCCTGTCCGACGCCGGCTTTGAGACGATCATGGTCAACTGCAATCCCGAGACCGTCTCCACCGACTACGACACCAGCGATCGCCTCTACTTCGAGCCACTGACAGAGGAGGATGTCGCCAACGTCATCGATGCCGAGCGGCCCTCACACGTCATCGTCTCACTGGGTGGACAGACTCCGCTCAAGCTGGCCGGCGCCATTCCGGGTGACCTTGTGGCAGGCACCAGTCCCGACTCCATCGACCTGGCCGAGGACCGTGAGCGCTGGAACGTGCTCTGCGGCGAACTGGACATACCCCAACCACCGGGTGGAACCGCTGGCGACCTCGACTCAGCCAGAGCGGTTGTCGACCAGGTCGGCTACCCGGTCCTCGTGCGCCCCTCCTACGTGCTCGGTGGCCGCGCCATGCAGATCGTCTACGACGACACACAGCTCGAGCGGGCCATGGCCGAGTTGAGCCACTTCGGCAGCCTCGGAATCGAGGGTGGCCTCTCAGCCGAGAGGCCGGTGCTCATCGACCGCTTTCTCGAGGACGCCACCGAGGTCGACGTCGATGCCATACGGGACCACACCGGCGACGTTGTGATCGGCGCCGTGATGGAACACGTTGAGGAGGCCGGTGTCCACAGCGGCGACAGTGCCTGCGTGATACCGCCACCCAACCTGTCGGCCGCCGTGGTCGCCGAGATCGAGGCCCACACCAGGCGGATCGCCGAGGCACTCGACGTAAAGGGCCTGGTCAACGTGCAGTTCGCGGTGAAGGCCGCTGACGAGGATTCAGAGGTGTACGTGATCGAGGCCAACCCGAGGGCATCGCGGACGGTCCCGTTCGTTGCCAAGGCCACCGGGGTCCCCCTCGCCAAGGTGGCCAGCCGGGTGATGGTCGGTGCCACCCTGTCCGAGCTGCGTACCGAGGGCCTGCTGGTCGACCGCGTCGACGGCGACCACGTTGCCATCAAGGAGGCGGTCATGCCCTTTGACCGCTTCCCCGAGGCTGACCCGGTGCTTGGCCCAGAGATGCGCTCAACCGGCGAGGTCATGGGCATCGACATGACCACCGGCCTGGCCTTCACGAAGTCCCAGATAGCGGCCGGTGGTGCACTACCCGAGACCGGCACCGTGTTCATGTCGCTGGCCGACCGCGACAAGGCAGTCGGGCTCGAGGCAGCCGAGGGCTTCGTGGCCCTGGGCCTGGAACTGGTTGCCACGAGCGGCACGGCCGAGCACCTCCGGGCCGGCGGGGTCGAGGTGCGCGAGATCGTGGCCAAGATCGGCGAGGATGGAACCGACGCCGTCGGCCTGATCCGCTCGGGCGCCGTCCAGTTGCTCGTCAACAGTCCGAGGGGCCGTGGTCCGCGTGCCGATGGCGAACAGATCAGGGGAGCTGCGGCAGCAGAGGGGATACCCCTGTTGACCACGGCCTCGGCGGCCCTGGCAGCGGCCCGTGGGTTGGCTGACTGGCGTACCTATCCGCTGGCGGTTCGAACCCTTCAGGAGTACCACAGCGGGGTGTCAGGACCGGGGCCGAAATGAGGCAGCGGGCCCGGCGGGGTCGACCGAGCCTCGACAGTGTCAGCGCCGACATGTCGACACGGATCGGGTCGGTGGAGTTGCCGAACCCGGTGATGACCGCATCGGGCACAGCAGGCAACGGAACCGAACTGGCCGCACACCTCGACCTCTCATCGCTCGGTGCCGTCGTCGTCAAGTCCCTCCACGCCCAGCCGTGGGACGGGAACCCGGCACCCAGGGTCCACGCCACGCCTTCCGGCATGATCAACAGCGTCGGGCTCCAGGGACCAGGTGTTGTCGCCTGGCTCGAGGGCGACCTTCCCGCACTCGAGGCGACAGGAGCCCGGGTGGTGGTGAGCATCTGGGGTCGCACTGTCGACGAGTTCGCTGCGGCCGCTGTGCTGCTGGCAGACGCTCCCGACTCCGTTGTGGCCGTTGAGGTGAACGCCTCGTGTCCGAACCTCGAGGACCGTCGCTCACTGTTCGCCCACTCGACCACGGCAACCACCGAGGTAGTGGATGCCTCCCGGGCGGCGCGTCGTCCGCTCTGGGCCAAGCTCAGCCCCAACACCCCCGAGCTGCCCGAGGTGGCGGCTGCAGCGGCAGCGGCGGGTGCCGAAGCCGTGACGGTCGCAAACACCGTGCTCGGAATGGTCATCGACACCGGCGCCAGGCGTCCGCTGCTCGGAGCAGGCCGGGGTGGACTCTCGGGGCCCGCAATCCGGCCGGTCGCGGTGAGGGCCGTCTACGACACCCACGAGGCCAACCCCGACCTGTCGATCGTCGGGGTCGGCGGCATCACCTCCGGCGACGACGCAGTGCAGTTCCTGCTGGCCGGTGCATCAGCTGTACAGGTCGGTACGGCCACCTTCGCCGACCCGGCTGCACCGGCACGGGTTCTGGCGGACCTGGGCAGATGGTGCGATCATCACGGTGTGGCAACGGTTGCAGACCTGGTCGGAGGTGCACATGGCTGACGAAGCCACAGGGGGGCCCAGTTCAGATGAACCCGAGGAGGGGCGTGTGTCGGTCGACATCCGCTCGCGGCTGGCCCTGGCGCTCGACGTGGACGACCTGATCGAGGCCAAGCGCCTAGCGGCCTCGTTGAGCCCCTACTTCGGAACGATCAAGGTGGGACTCGAGCTCTACGTGGCGGCCGGACCGACCTCGGTCGGCTACTTCGCCGAGGCCGGCTTCGACGTCTTCTGCGACCTCAAGCTGCACGACATACCGAACACGGTCGAGAGGGCGGCGAGGGTGGTCGGCTCGCTGGGTGCACGCTGGATGACAGCCCACGCCTCCGGCGGTCCCGACATGCTCCGGGCAGCCGTGGAAGGCCTCGCCGAGGGCGCAGCCAATGCTGAGATGCCGACACCGGGAGTTCTGGGTGTAACCGTGTTGACCAGCGACGATACGGCCACGACAGTCGACCTGGCCGCCCGCTGCGACCTGGCGGCCGACACCGGTTGCGGTGGCATCATCTGTGCCGCACCCGACCTGGAGACCACCGAGCCGTGGGCTGACCGGCTGGTGAGGGTCGTGCCCGGAATACGCCTTCCCGGGGGAGACACACACGACCAGGCCAGGGTCGCGGCTCCCGGTGATGCGTTGATCGCCGGTGCCGACCTGCTCGTGATCGGACGAATGGTCACCGCGGCCGACGATCCGGTTGCCGCCGCCGAGGAACTCGTCACCTCGCTGCTCAGCTGACCGCCCTCCGGACCATTCCAGGCCGAGGTGTACGCGGCCCCCGCGGGTACCGCTATGGTCGGGGTCATGGCTGGACTACCACAACTCACAGATGAACAACGACGGGCTGCGCTCGTTAAGGCTGCCGAGGCCCGTAGGGTGCGCGCCGAGGTCAAGCAGCTCCTCAAGATGGGGGCCCTCTCGATGTCAGGGCTCCTGGCCCGTGCCGACGCCGAGGTCATCGTCTCGAAGATGAAGGTCCTCGCAGCGCTCGAGTCCCTCCCCAAGCTGGGCAAGGTGAAGGCCCGCCGCACCATGGAGGAGATCGGAATCAGCGAGAGCCGCCGCCTTCGTGGCCTCGGAAAGCAGCAGCGAGCCGACCTGCTGGCCCGCTTCGGCTGACCTGACCCCGGTGGCCGACACCGGTCGACCCGCCGACCCGGGTGGACCGCTGGTTGTGGTCCTGTCCGGCCCCGGTGGTGCCGGCAAGGGCACCATTGCCCGCATTCTGGCCGCCGCAGACGACTCGATCAGCCTCAGCGTCTCCTGGACCAGCAGGGATCGACGTTCAGACGATGCCGATGACGCCTACGTGTTCGTGGACCGGGCCGCTTTTGAGGCCCGTCGCGACGAGGGCGGCTTCATCGAGTGGAACGAGTTCCTGGGGTGCTACTACGGCACGCCTGTTCCCGGGGCCGATGACGGGCAGGTACTGCTGCTCGAGATAGACGTGGCAGGCGGCCGACAGGTACTGCAGTCCGACCCCGGGGCGCTCTGCCTGTTCGTAGATGCCCCAGACGACGATGAGTTGCGGCGACGGCTGGTCGACAGGGGTGACGGAACCGAGCGGGCCGATGCCCGAATCATCGAGGCGATGAGGGAGAGGGCCGAGGCCGTTGACTTGGGCTACACGATCGTGCTCAACGCCGACCTGGACCGGGCGGTACGTGAGGTCGCTGCGCTGATAGCCGCCCGTCTGGCGACGAAAAGCCCACGCTGACGGGCCTGTCCGGCCCCTGATCGGGCATATGGCTGCGGAGGCAACCGGAACGGGCTCTGGTACCGTGGTGGGCCGTCCGTAGGGCGAACCACCGGTCGACACGACGGTGTGTCCGCCAGCCCGTGAACCGTCCAGAACCGGGCGTCTGCGGGTGGCACCAGAACCCCTAGGAGCACAGTGAAGCGTCACGAGAGCATGATCAACCCGCCGATCGAGGGGTTGTTGGACCTGGCTGACTCGAAGTTCAGGCTTGTAACGGTGAGCGCCAAGCGCGCCCGCCAGATCAACTCCTACTTCGGCCAGTTGGGTGAGGGCCTCGGAGCCTCCATCCCGCCGCAGATCACGTCCACGGCACGCAAGCCGCTCTCCATTGCCTTTGAGGAGATGGACGCCGGCAAGATCGTCCCCATCGAGCCACCCGATGAGCCCGAGGAGGTCGAGGGTCTCGACGCCGACGGTGAACTGCTCGAGGGCACGACCGAAGAGTCGGCCGACGACGCCGATTCCGCCGATGAAGGCGCCTGATCGGCTGATCCCCCCATGGGAGCGCTAGACGGTCGCCGGATCGTCCTCGGGGTAACCGGGGGCATCGCCGCCTACAAGGCGATTGAGGTGTGTCGTCGTCTCGTCGATTCGGGTGCCCACGTGGCACCGGTGATGACCGGCGGGGCAATGCGTTTTGTCGGACGTGCAACCTTTGACGCTCTTGCCTCGGAGTCGACCCAGGTGTCGCTCTGGGACGAGGAGCACCCGGTACCCCACACCCGCCTCGGGCAGGGTGCCGATCTCGTCGTGGTCTGCCCGGCAACGGCCCGACTGCTGGCCGACTACCGCATGGGGCGCTCCGGCGACCTCCTGACGGCGACCCTCATGGCCACCCGCGCACCCGTCGTGGTCTGCCCGGCCATGCACACCGAGATGTGGGAGCAGCCGGCCGTGCAGGAGAACGTTGCTGTGCTCGCCGAGCGCGGCGTCACCATTGTGGGGCCCGAGTACGGTCGCCTGGCAGGTGGCGACGTCGGAGCCGGCCGTCTGGCCGACCCGGTGGACATCCTGGCGGCAATCGACTCCATCCTGGGAGGGGACGGCTCTACCGCTGGCGGCGACATGGCGGGCCTCGAGGTGCTGGTAACAGCAGGCGGAACCAGGGAGCCGATCTGCCCCGTGCGCTACGTCGGCAACCGGTCATCCGGAAAGCAGGGCCATGCCCTCGCCCTGGTTGCAGCATCCCGCGGCGCCAAGGTGAGGTGCGTCACCACCCAGCCCGATACCGCACCGGACATCATCGGAATCGAGGTGCTCGCCGTCGAGACGGCAGCAGAAATGGCTGCTGCAGTTCTCAACAGTTCTACCAGCGCCGACATAGTCCTGATGGCCGCTGCGGTAGCCGACTTCAGACCGGTAGAGGTGGCCGGGTCCAAGTTCAAGAAGGCCGACGGCGCCCCCGAGATCATGCTCGAGCCGACCACCGACATCCTGGCCGAACTGGGCCGCAACCGGTCGCCAGGCCAGGTGCTCGTGGGGTTCGCCGCCGAGACCGATCATCTCAGGCAGAATGCGACCTCCAAGCTGGAATCCAAGGGGATCGACATGATCGTCGCAAACGACGTCTCGACAGCAGGTGTCGGTTTCGGGCACGACACCAACGCCGTGCTGTTGCTCGACCGGAGCGGAGGGACAACCGAGGTCCCGCTGTCTGACAAGCACCAGGTCGCTGCTGCGGTGTTGGATGCAGCCCTCAGATGCCTGCACAATGCCTCGGAGGCCGGTGGCGTAACCGGCCCAGGAGAGGGCGTGACAGGGTGAGCGACAACTGGACCTTCACCTCGGAGTCTGTCTCCGAGGGCCATCCCGACAAGATGGCCGACCAGATCTCCGACTCCATTCTCGACGCCCTCATCGACGAGGACCCCGAGAGCAGGGTCGCCTGTGAGACCCTCATCACGACCGGTATGTGTGTCGTGGCCGGCGAGATCCACACGGGGGCCTACGTGGACATCCCGCGGACCGTTCGCCAGACCATCTGCGAGATCGGATACGACCGCGAGGACTTCGGCTTCGACGGTAACACCTGCGGTGTCATGGTGGCCATCGACGAGCAGTCGCCAGACATCGCCCAGGGCGTCGACAAGTCCGAGGAGTCACGCTCCGGCGCCGACGGTGCCGGGGACCAGTTCGAGTCCCAGGGTGCCGGCGACCAGGGAATGATGTTCGGCTACGCCTGCAGCGAGACCGATGTGTTCATGCCGTTGCCGATCCACCTGGCCCACCGCATGGCGGAACGCCACGCCGAGATCCGCAAGGCCGGCACCATCCCGTACCTGCGGCCCGACGCCAAGACCCAGGTCACCTTCGACTACGAGGGAGGCCGTCCGGTCAGGCTTCGCACCGTCCTCGTCTCGACTCAGCACAACGACGGCATCAGCCGCGACTCCATGATCCGCCCCGATCTGATCGAGCACGTGATCCGCCCGGTAATTCCCGAGCAGTTCGCCGACGACGACTACGAGGTCCTCGTCAACCCGACGGGTCGCTTCGTGGTGGGTGGACCCGTGGGCGACGCAGGCCTGACGGGACGCAAGATCATCGTCGACACCTACGGCGGCATGGCCCGTCATGGCGGTGGTGCCTTCTCCGGTAAGGACCCCAGCAAGGTCGACAGGTCCGCCGCCTACGCAACCCGCTGGGTGGCCAAGAACCTGGTTGCAGCCGGCGCCGCGTCCCGGTGTGAGGTGCAGGTGGCATACGCAATCGGCATGTCGCGTCCGTTGTCGATCCGGGTTGAGACCTTCGGCACCGAAGCCGTCGACCCGGGCCGCATAGCCGAGTGCGTCGACGAGGTCTTCGACCTGCGACCGGCTGCGATTGTCGACGCGCTCGACCTGTGTCGACCCATCTACCGACGTACAGCTGCCTACGGGCACTTCGGCCGCGAGGGCTTCCCGTGGGAGGCTACCGACAGGGTAGACGCCGTGCGATCCCACCTGGGCCTGGACTGAGACGGACCGGGGTGGCTGGCGGCACGGCCGACCAGGGGCGCCTCGACCTGGACCTCACTACAACAGATCCGGTCCCGGCTGAACCAGCCGTAGGGGCCGACCCGACCCTGCCGGCCGGTTCGCGCATCGTCCGCATCCTGCCAGACGTAGCGGCACTGGAGCGCACCTTCGACTACCTGGTTCCACCCTCTTGGGCCGATGACGGGCGTGGACAGCGCCTGGTCGTCGGGTCAAGGGTCCGCATGGTCCTCGCCGGCCGCCGGGTCGGTGGCTGGGTGGTCGAAGACGACGTTGAACCGCCACCGGGCGTGGCACTGCGGAGCCTCACAAAGTCGAGCGGCATGGGCCCCTCACCCGAGGTGATCGACCTGGTGCGCTGGGCGGCCCACCGGTGGGCCGGGCGCCTCAACGGCCTCCTGGGTACGGCCTCGCCACCGAACGTCGTCGAGTCGCTGCCCCCGGCTCCGCCCAGGCCGACAATCCCACCGGCAACCGCCACATGGGTGGTGCGGGCCCTCGAGGTTCCGCGGGCGGTCGTGCGGCTGCCACCCGGTGCCGATGTGGCGCCCCTGGTCACCGAGGCGGCCAGGAGGGGCGATGCCCTGGTCCTGTTTTCCACCGTTCCCGCAGCCGAACACATGGCTTCCCGCCTTCACGAGATGGGCCTGCCCGTGTCGCTCGCGCAGCGGCAGTGGGCAGGCTCTGCTGCAGGTGGCCTGGTGGTCGGCTCACGTGCAGCGGCGCTGGCTCCGGTGGCGAACCTGGCCGCCGTCGTGGTGGTCGACGAGCACGACGAGACCTACCAGGAGGAGAGGGCACCGACCTGGCATGCCCGTGACCTGGCGGCCGAGAGGGCACGTAGGGCCGGCGTTCCTTGTGTGCTGACGTCGCCGTCTCCGAGCCTCGAAGCCCTCGGGTGGGGCGAGTTGATGGTGCCCTCCCGGGCAGAGGAGCGCGACGGCTGGCCGATCCTGGACCTGCACGACCGCCGCGACGACGACCCGGTGAGGTCTGGCCTGTTGGGCCAGCGCCTCGTCGACGTGCTCCGCGGTGCCGAGGGCGACCCTGTCGTGTGCGTGTTGAACCGGCGGGGCCGCTCCCGCCTGCTGGTCTGCAACGCCTGCGGTGGCCTTGTTCGTTGCCCGGAGCACCAGGTTCCGATGATCCAGGAGGATGAGGACACGCTGGCCTGCCCGGTGGACGGCACACGACGCCCGCAGGTCTGCGACGAGTGCGGGGCTACACGGTTCAAGAACCTGCGGGCCGGGGTGGCGCGGGTGCGCGAGGAGTTGGAGGCCCTGGCGAACAGGCCCGTGCTGGAGGTCACAGGTGACACCGACGTTCCCGATGGGGGCCTCAGTGACCATGCCGTCTACGTAGGGACCGAGGCGGTGCTGTACCGTGTCGACTCCGCAGCCAGGGTCGTGTTCCTGGAGTTCGACCAGGAACTCCTGGTTCCGCGGATGCGTGCGGCGGAACAGGCAATGGCCCTCCTGATCCGGGCGGCACGCCTGGTGGGGGGTCGCTTCGACGGTGGTCGGATCGTCGTCCAGACCCGGATGCCCGAACATGAGGTCCTTCAGGCCGTCCTGCACGCCGACCCGGGGCGCCTGGTGGAACCTGAGTTGGCCCGTCGTCGACTCCTGAACCTGCCGCCCTGCTCGGCGCTGGCAAGGGTCTCTGGCCCGCCCGCCGCCGAGTTCATCACCAACATGGGATCGCCTGACGGTATAGACCTGCTGGGGCCACGCGACGGAGCCTGGCTGGTGCGGGCGCCTGACCATGACCGGCTCAGCGAGGTGCTTGCCGCCGTGGAGCGCCCCAAGGGCCGGCTCAGGATCGAGGTCGACCCACCCCGGGCATGACCACCACTACCAGAGCCGGCGGTGGACCTCGTAGAGGGCGATGGCCCCAGCCGCTGCGACGTTGAGGCTGCCGACCTTTCCTAACTGGGGGATGAAGGCCACCGAGCCACAGGCTTCGAATACCACGCCTGAAAGGCCCCGGTCCTCGTGGCCGAGTGCGAGGCACGTCCTTTCCGGGAACCGGGCCTCGTGCAGTGGGACAGCGCCGTCGGACAACTCGATTCCGACGAGGCCGTAGCCGCCTGCGGCCAGGTCGGCGACCGCCTCCTCGGCTGTCTCGGTGATGGTCCAGGTGAGATAGCGGCCGGTACCGAGGGCGGTCTTGGCGGTCTTGGCATGCGTTGGGGCCGCAGTGGCGCCGGCCAACCACAGGTGTGACACCCGGTAGGCGGCGGCGGTGCGCAGGATGGCACCCACGTTGTAGGGCGTCTGGACGCTGTCGAGCAGCAGCGCCACGTCGGTATCGGCACGCCGCCGCCACTCGCGGTGGAGGCGCTTGAGGCCGGTGCTGTCCAGGTTCTTCACGGCTGGTCCTTGTCGGTGTCTGTGAGTTGGCGGGCGGACACGTCGAGGAGGCGAAAGCCCTTGCGTGATGCACGCCGCTGCGTGGTCCAACCCTCGCCTGTGAGCCACCTGGCCAGCGAGTCGGAGCCCAGGTGGCGTTGCACGACGAGGTGGGCTGTGCCCTCTGGAGCCAGCCGGTCCAGCCACGTGGACAACAGGTCGTGGAGCGCCGCCTTGCCGACACGGATCGGCGGGTTGGACCAGATGGCGTTGAACGCCACGTCGTCGGGCATGTCGTCGGGTGTGGTCACGACCACGTTGTCGAGGCCCGCCGAAGCGGCGTTGGATCGACACAGGTCCAGCGCCCTCTCGTTCACGTCTACGGCCCACACCCGTGAGCCGGGACTACGCACGGCCAGGGCGCAGGCGATGGGTCCGTAGCCGCATCCCAGGTCCATTAGTTCGGTGGCACCTTGGGTCGGTACCGCTCCCTCCATGAGGAGGAACCGGGTGCCGCGGTCGATGCGTGCACCCGAGAAGACTCCACTGTCGGTCTCGAGGGTGACCTCCAGGTCTGGTAGCAGCAGGGTGATCTGGTCGGGGCGCGACCCGACCTCGGGCCGGCTGGTCCAGTACTGCTGATCGCCGGTCACCTCGTCACTCCTCTGGCCATCATGCCCCGACGGTAGCCTTGCGTCGTGAGCACCCGGGAGATCCGCATCATCGGCGACCCGGTCCTGCGAAAGCCTGCGACCGAGGTGACCGAGTTGAACGGTGCCCTGGCGCGCCTGGCCGACGAGATGGTCGAAACCATGTACGAGGCCCCGGGATTGGGGCTGGCCGCACCCCAGGTGGGGGTGCAGAAGCGCTTCTTCGTGTACGACCTCGGCGAGGGGCCCAGTGCCATCGTGAACCCCACGATCCGCGAATCCGACGGCGAATGGCTCTTCGAAGAAGGCTGCCTCTCCGTCCCCGGGTTCTCGTGGGAGATCCTCCGCCCAAGGACCATCCACCTGGTCGGAGTCGACATGAACGGCAACGACGTGTCCATCGAGGCCGACGAACTCGAGGCCCGCCTGTTCCAGCACGAACTGGACCACCTCGACGGCATCCTCCTCGTCGACCACCTCGACGAGGACCAGGCACGTGAGGCCCGCAGGGCCCTCCGGGAACTGACGTTCTCCGGTCCACCGGCCGCCCGTTCAACTCCAGACGGTGGACTGCGATTGCTCTGAGCGCGCCTCCTCCGGCGCATCACCGACGGCTGGCCTTCCTGGGGACCCCCATGGCCTCGGTCAGGCCCCTCTTGGCCCTCCACGAGGCGGGCTACGAGATCGCCGTCGTGGTGACCGGAGAGGACCGTCGCCGTGCAAGGCGGGCCGAGCCCTCGCCGAGCCCCGTGAAGGAGGCCGCCCTGGGCCTCGGCCTGCCGGTCGCCCACGACCTGGCTGCGGTAAGCGAAAGCGGAGCCGACCTGGGTGTAGTCGTGGCGTACGGGAGTCTTATTCCGGCTGACCTGCTTGCTGCGGTTCCAATGGTGAACCTGCACTTCTCCCTGCTTCCACGTTGGCGGGGTGCGGCACCGGTGGAACGGGCCATCCTTGCCGGTGACACGACCACCGGGGTGTGTGTCATGGCCGTCGACGTCGAGCTCGACACCGGCGCCATCTTTGCCAGCATCGAGGTACCCATCGGGGCAGATGAGACGGCCGACTTCCTGCGGGACCGCCTCGTCGATGCCGGTGCCGGCCTGTTAGTCGAGACCCTGGGGGCCGGGCTGGGTGAGCCGACGGAACAGGAGGGCGAGCCCGTCTACGCCCACAAGATCGAACAGGCCGACCTGGAATTGGACTGGTCCCGGCCGGCCACCGACCTCGAGAGGATCGTGCGGGTGGGGGGTGCCTGGACGACCTTCCGGGGGCGACGCCTGAAGGTCTGGGCCGCCTGGCTCGTAGACGGTGTCGACGCGGTGCCCGGATCCCTCCACGGCGACACGGTTGCGGCCGGCGAGGGTGCGCTTCGCCTGCTCGAGGTGCAGCCCGAGAGCCGTGGGCGTCAATCCGCCGAGGCCTGGTTAATGGGAGCACGCACCGAGCCCGGCGAGAGCCTGGGCTGAAGGCCGGAATGGACGATCCCAGGCGCCTGGCCGTCGAGGTGCTCGGCAGGATCGAACGCGACGACGCGTTCGCCAACCTCGCCCTCGCCGCTGCCCTGGACCGGACCGACTTGGACCGTCGGGACCGGGCCTTCGTGACGGACCTGGTCTACGGCACGACGCGGATGCGGCGGGCCTGTGACCACATGGTCGACCGGTTCCTCCACGACGACGTGGAGCCGGATGTCAGGACCGTGTTGAGAATGGGCGCCTACCAGCTCCACTGGGGCGGCGTGCCCGCCCACGCCGCCGTGTCGGCAACTGTCGCTGTGGCGCCGCGTCGGGTACGTGGCCTGTGCAACGCCGTGCTGCGTCGTGTGTCAGAGAGTCAACCGAGCCCGCCCAGTAGGGCCGTGGAGTTGAGCTACCCCGACTGGATCCTCGAGACCCTCACAGCCGACCTGGGTGAGGCCGACGCCGTCGAGGCGTTGGAGGCCATGAACCGGCCCGCTGCGGCTGTGGTAAGGGAGGACGGCTACCACCAGGACAGGGCCTCACAGCTAGTGTCAGAGGTCGTGGCCGACGGCCTGGCTGACGGCGCCAGGGTGGCTGACCTGTGTGCCGCTCCCGGCGGAAAGGCCACGGCGGTTGCCTCCATGGGTGCGGCTGTGGTGGCAGCGGACCTGAGGCAGCGCCGCCTCAACCTGGTCAGGTCCAACGCCAAGGGCCTGGGCCTGAAACTGGGCCTTGTCGTTGCCGACGGCAGACGGCCACCGTTGCGGCCCGGCAGCTTCGACCGGGTGCTCGTCGATGCCCCCTGCTCGGGCCTGGGCGTCCTGCGCCGTCGCGCCGACTCGCGCTGGCGTGTCAAGCCCGATGATGTGGCTGAACTGGCCGACCTGCAGGTGGACCTGCTGAACGCGGCCCTGCCCCTCGTGGCGTCCGGTGGGCTGCTGGTCTACAGCGTCTGCACGCTGACAGCCGCCGAGACAACCGGTGTTGACGAGCGGTTCCGTGAGGCTACCGGCGCAGTCCCGACAGGCCCACTGTCAACGCCATGGAGGGCCCACGGTGCAGGCGGCCTGCTGCTGCCCCAGGACCTCGACGCCGAGGGCATGGCGGTATTCCGGTACGAGGTGGCCTGAGAGGCCCGGAAAGCCGGCCTCAGGGTGTCAGCAGGCGGCTGCCGAGGTGGTCGAGAACCCTTTCGAGGGCCTCCCGGGTCGGGTGTCCCGGCTCGTCGACCAGTTCCTCGGTGAGAACCGAGTGGGCCCGGGGGTCGATGCCGTGGGGGTTTCCGGGGGAGGAATCGATCTCGACGCCGATGAAGCCCTCACCCAACTCCTCGGCCAGGCGCTTGAAGCGCTCTGCGGGGACCATGGCATCGTTGGTGAAGCGCAGGCCGAGGGCACAGGTGCCCGCATCAACCCGGTCGCGCACGACCTCAAGGTCGCGGTCGGAAATGCCGAGGGAGCGCTTTCGCTTCTTCCCCAAGGGCAGCGGCAGGCTGGGTTGGCTGAGCACCGGCGCAAGGACCCGCTCGTCGACCATCATGCCCAGCGCGAACCCGCCCGTGAAGCACATGCCGACGGCCCCCACACCGGGACCACCGCAGCGACCGTGTTCGAATGCCGCCAGTGCACGCAGCCAGTCGGTGACCGGCGAGGTGTGACGGCGCATCAGGGCGGTGAACTCGCGTGACACGCAGCCGCCCACAAGGCTCTTCAGCGTGTAGCCGGGTGTGGGCTCCCTGCCGGGTGTGCCGAACAGTGACGGCATGACGGCGGTGCAGCCGATGTCGGCCACCCGCCGACCGAAGTCGGCGACGCGGGGGGTGATACCCGGCATCTCTGCCATGACGATCACGGCCGGCCCTCGGCCGGCCCGGAACACGGTGCGTGTGGTGCCACCGTGTGAGAACTGGCCGATCTCGAAACCGTCGAGAGCCTCAACGCCCATTGTCAGCCACCTCCCGTGGCGGGGTTCGTTACCGGTAGTGGCGACACTAGCGGGCCTCCGTTTCAGCCTGCGGGGAGACACGCCGGTACCCTCGTTGCCATGTCCGATGAGGCCCGACCCGGTGGGAGCATGCAGGTCAAGGTCTTGACCGTCTCCGACGGCGTCGTCCACGGCATTCGTGAGGACCGCTCGGGGGCAGCGCTGGCTGGCCGGGTCAGGGACGAGGGCTGGGTTCTGGCTGGTCAGGCAGTCTGCGCCGATGGCGTCGACGAGGTGGCCGGTGCACTCAGGGCCCTGGCCGACGGTTTCCACGGCCTGGTTGTCACCACCGGTGGAACGGGCTTTGGCCCACGCGACCTGACGCCTGAGGGCACGAGGGCCGTCATCGACAGGGAAGCCCCGGGGCTGGCCGAGGCCATGCGCCTCGTCAACCCGCTTGGGCGTCTGTCACGGGGCATCGCCGGCACCATCGGCACAACGCTCATCGTGAACACCCCCGGTTCCTCCGTTGGCTGCATCGAGTGCCTGGAGGCCGTGGTCGACGTTGTTCCCCATGCGGTGCGGCTTCTGGTCGACAACGCCGATCCGCACCCCTTTGCCGGCTGAGTCGACCGTGGACACCGACGCCACCTTCATGGCGCAGGCCATCGAGGTGGCCGGAGCCGCCCGGTACCGGAGTTCGCCCAACCCCTGGGTGGGCGCCGTGGTCGTGGCCGAAGGTCGAGTCGTTGGCGCCGGGGCAACCAGCCCCCCGGGTGGCGCCCATGCCGAGGTTGTCGCGTTGGCTGAGGCAGGGGAGCAGGCGAGGGGAGCGACGCTCTTCACGACGCTCGAGCCCTGCTGCCACGAGGGTCGCACCGGACCGTGCACCACAGCACTGGTCGGTGCAGGGATCAGCCGTGTCGTCGTGGGCGTGGCCGATCCGGACCCCGACGTGGCCGGAGGTGGCATAGCTGCCCTTTCCGGAGCCGGTGTCGAGGTCGAGGTGGGTGTCGGGGCCGAAGCGGTCGGAGAGCAGTTGCGGCCGTACCTGCACCACCGCCGCACCGGCCTTCCGTACGTGGTCCTCAAGCTGGCTGCCACCCTCGATGGCCGCATTGCCGCTACCGACGGGTCCAGCACATGGATCACGGGTGCAGAGGCCAGGCAGGACGTGCACAGGCTGCGTGCACAGAGCGATGCCGTCTGCGTTGGAGCTGGGACCATTCGGGCTGATAACCCACGCCTTACCGTCCGCGACTGGCCCGGAGCCGAAGCCGCCGGGGCACGTGACCCCAGGCGGGTGGTGCTCGGACAGATCCCCGAAGAGGCGAGGGTGTCACCTGCGAGATCCCACGAGGGTCCCCTCGATGGCTTGCTCTCCGGCCTGGGCGACGACGGGGTGGTGCAACTCCTCGTGGAGGGTGGCGCCGACGTTGCGGGCCGCTTCCACCGGGCCGGGCTGGTGGACCGTTACGTCATCTACCTGGCGCCGGCGATCCTGGGTGGCGACGACAGCGTGCCGATGATGGCCGGACCCGGAAGCTCCACCATGGCCGATGCGGCAAGGGGAAGGTTCACCTCGATCACTCCACTCGGCGACGACCTGCGTATCGATATGGTGCTCGACATCTGATGTCGACCGGAAATGGACCACGGGACCGTGCCGCCCGCCCGGTAGGTTCTTCGCCGTGCTGAAGATCGTCCTACCCAAGGGGTCCCTCGAAAAGGCCACCCTGGAACTGTTCGAGTCCGCCGACCTGGCGGTCCGACGCAGTTCCTCGGCCGACTACCGGGCCAGCGTCAACGACCCCCGCATCGACGAGGTGCGCATCCTGCGCCCCCAGGAGATACCCACGTATGTGGCCGACGGCCTCTTCGACATGGGCATCACCGGCCGCGACTGGATCGAGGAGACCGGCAGCAGCGTCGAGAGCTTCGGCGAACTGCACTACTCCAAGGCCACGGCCCGCCCCGTGAACATTGTCGTGGCGGTGCCCGAGGGCTCCGAGTACCAGTCGGTGACAGACCTACCGTCAGGGGTGAGGGTCTCAACCGAGTACCCGGAGTTGACGAAGCGGTTTTTCGCCGAGCACTCCGTCGATGCCGACATCCGCCTTTCGTACGGCGCCACCGAGGCCAAGGTGCCAGACATCGTCGACGTGGTCGTCGACCTGACCGAGACCGGCAGGGCCATAAGGGCCGCCGGCCTGAAGATTATCGACACCATCCTCACCAGCTACACCGAACTGGTGGCCAACCCGGTGTCATGGGCCGATTCCGACAAGCGCCACGCCATGGAACAGATCCACACCCTGCTGGAGGGAACTCTTGAGGCCCGGGGCAAGGTGCTCGTCAAGATGAACGTGCCGGCTGACGCCCTTGATGCGGTCATCGGCCTGATGCCGGCCATGAAGGCGCCGACCGTCAACGAGTTGTTCGGT
The DNA here is from genome assembly GCA_913055915.1 of uncultured Candidatus Nemicrothrix sp. Classification (GTDB taxonomy): domain Bacteria; phylum Actinomycetota; class Acidimicrobiia; order Acidimicrobiales; family MedAcidi-G1; genus UBA3125. The sequence goes on from CAJXKL010000006.1 coordinate 50,116, forward strand.
GGTGGCGGCTACGCCGTCGAGACCGTGGTGGCCAAGTCCGAGATCAACGTGCTCATCCCCGAACTGCGCGACAAGGGTGCCACCGACATCTTGGAACTACCCCTCGCCAAGATCGTCCACTGACGGCCGGCCGGGTCAGCCTTCGTCGGACCCCGCCCCGTCTTCGGCCCCGCTTTCGTCGGGCTCATCTGGACCAGCGGCTTCGGCGACCCTGGCAGCCTGTTCGAACTTGACGTACGCCATCCGAATCTGGTGGAGGGCGGCCTTGAGGGTGTCTTCGGCCTCGCCCAGGCGTCCGGGTAGCTTCTCGACCACTCCGGCCATAGCATCGATGGCCACCGCCGTCTCGGTCAGGTTGGCTGGCTTCTTCGAGAGGTGGATGGCGGCAAGTTCATAGAGGCCCATGGCGTGGTTGGCCACGACCACCGCCGCCGGCATTGACGCCAACTGCTCCTGCACGGCTGCCATGTCCCTGGCCAGTTCCTCGGCCCGTTGGTGGTCCTCGGGAGCCATGTCCTCGGGAGCCATGCCTCCGACCGGCTGCTCGGGTGGCGCTGAGGCCGGGTCGTCAGGGTCGATGGGGTGTTCCCCACCGGGTGTCCAGAGGCTGTTCATGTCCTTGTTCTCTCCAGTGTCAGGCATTCGGTTGTAGGGAGCCCCGTTCCGGTCGGGGGGTCGTGCTGGTACTCTAGGGCCCACAACTGAACGGAAAGCGGGGGTCGCCCCCCACCCGGCCACCCTCCGGTACATCCGGTGGTGGTGAGCCCGGGTCTTCATCTCGTCGGACACACCGGCGTGTTCCCACGGCAGTGCCGTCAGGAACACAATGGCAGGGTTCCTGACGGGTGTCGGCTCTCCGGCACCCGTCGTTTCACGTTTTGGGGCGACGGGCGACACAACCGACCACACAGGAGGAGAGCCTGCGTGCTTCACAGGAGCCAGGACCAATAGCGACCCCCACAAATCAGGAACCCCGGATCAACGATCGCATCCGTGCCCGTGAGGTACGGCTGGTTTCGCCAGAAGGCGAACAGATCGGGATCCGGCCGCTGCCGGAAGCCCTCGACATGGCCCAAGACCTCGGTCTTGACCTCGTAGAGGTGGCGAATACGGCGAGCCCGCCGGTCTGCCGGATCATGGACTACGGGAAGTTCAAGTACGAACAGTCCCAGAAGGTCAAGGAATCCCGCAAGAAGGCAACCCACATTCTGGTCAAGGAGATGAAGTACCGGCCCAAGATCGGGCCCGGCGACTTCGACACCAAGACCCGGAAGGTGGAGGCATTCCTGGAAGAGGGAAGCAAGGTCAAGGTGACCATCATGTTCCGCGGTCGCGAGATGCAGCACCCCCAGTTGGGGCGCCGCATCCTCGACAGGGTGGCCGAAACCGTGTCCCACGTGGGGCGCGTCGAGGTCTTCCCCAAGCAGGACGGTCGCAACATGGTCATGGTCCTCGTGCCCGGGCAGGCGACGCGTCGCCAGCGAGAGGCAGCCGAGGATCGCCGTGCCGAAGAGGTGGCAGCAGCCGAAGAGGCCGCAGCCGCCGAAGAGGCCGCAGCCGAGATGGCTGGAGCGGCTGAGGCATCCGAGGCAGAAGCCACGCAGGCCGAAGAGATGACAGACACCGAGGAGACCGAAGCCGGATCCACCAGCCCGGACGAGACACCCCAGACCTCATAGACAGGGCCCCACAGGGCCACGAGATCCCCCAGACCGGAGAAGACGAGACATGCCGAAGATGAAGACCCACCGTGGCCTCGCCAAGCGCATCAAGGTGACCGGCACCGGTCGCCTGAAGCGGGGCACCTACGTGAAGAAAGCGGTGAAGCTGAAGCGGCGGCGCGGCCGTCAGCTCGATGTGGATCCGATCAACGAGAAGTCAGTTCGCCGCAAGCTCGGCATCTGAACCAACAGTGACCTCTGACAGCCGTTCGGCCGTCGGGAAGCACCTATTCCCCCACGTAGAAAAAGGAGCATGTGATGGCCAGAGTCAAGCGAGCCGTCCAGACCAAGAGGCGGCACAAGGCCGTACTGAAGTCCGCCAGGGGCTACTACGGCAACAAGAGCCGGTCCTTCCGCGCTGCCAACGAGCAGTTGATGCATTCGGGCAACTACGCCTTCCGCGACCGTCGGGCCCGCAAGGGCCAGTTCCGTCGCCTCTGGATTCAGCGCATCAACGCCGCGTGCCGACAGAACGGCACCAACTACTCCAACTTCATCGCCGGTCTCAAAGCTGCCGGGGTCGAGGTGGACCGCAAGGTACTGGCCGACCTGGCCGTAACCGATCCGGCTGCCTTCTCAGCACTGGTCGAGGTTGCCGGATCCGCTGAGGCTGCCTGAGGTCGTAGGCAACCCGAGGTACGGCCCGCTGGACGAGTGCGGAGCCGACGATGACCGTTGAGCTTGCGGGAGGCAACCAGCGCGTCCAGAGGATGCGCCGTCTGGCGCGTGACCGCGATCTGCGTCAGACCGAGGGCCGGTACGTGGTTGAGGGCCCGATCCTCGTCGAGCAGGCGATTCAGGCCGGCCTGGACCTCGAACAGCTCCTGGTGCCCGTGTCGGCTGCCCATGACGGCATCATCGTCGCTGCCGAGGCTGCGGGTGTTCCCTGTGGGCTGGTCGAGGACCGCGTCTTTGCCGGCCTGACCAGCACCCGTTCGGCACAGCCTGCGATCGCCGAGGTCTGTGAGCACCACGTCGACGGCGGTGACCTCACCGCCGGGGGTGGGACCCTGCTGGTCCTGGCCGAGGTGTCAGACCCCGGAAACGCCGGAACCCTCGTGAGGACTGCTGAGGCATTCGGGGTGGACGGTGTGGTCTTCGCCGGTGGTGTCGACCCCTACAACCCCAAGGTGGTCAGGTCCGCTGCCGGGTCCACGTTCAGGGTCCCCTTCGCTGTCGCCTCCGGCGACGAGGTGGTTCCCGTGGTGCTTTCGGCCCTTGCTGAGGCCGGTTACTCATGCTGGGCGACCGTCCCTGACGGTGGTGTCACACCCGAGGAGGTTCCGGTGGATCGACCGGTGGCCGTGCTGCTCGGCAACGAGCCTCGTGGGTTGGCGCCTGAGGTCATCACAGCCTGCGACGGGACTCTCACCGTTCCCACCGTCGGACAAATCGAATCCCTGAACGTGGCCGCCGCCGGTGCCGTGCTCCTCTACGGCCTCCAGCAGGCCGCCGGTCGATGAGAGCGGCACCTGATAATGGGCGTCCGGAGGGGCGGAGGTGCCCTAGTCTGCGGGGGTCCGCCACCCGGCTGCCGCCGACGGCTCTGATTGTTCACTGATGGAACTGGACCTCGAAACGCACCTCGCCGAAGCTGCCGCCTCAATCGAGGAAGCGGTCGACCTCGACGCCCTCTCAGAGGTCGACACGGCCCTCCTCGGAAAGAAGTCGGCTGTCACCACCGCCAAGCGGGGCCTTGGTGACCTCGAGCCCGACCAGCGCCGCGAGGCTGGTGGCCGCCTGAACGAGGCCAGGGCGACCATTGAGGGCCTGGTGGCTTCCCGTCGCACCGAACTCGATGCAGCCGACAGGGTCGTCCGCCTCGAGGCTGAGCGCATGGACCTGACTGAGGCTGACCGGGGCCGACGCCTCGGCCACCGCCACGTCGTCACCCAGACATGGGACCGCCTCGAGGACCTGTTCGTGGGTATGGGCTACACGGTCGCCGAGGGGCCCGAGATAGAAGACGAGTGGCACAACTTCGGTGCCCTCAACTTTCCCCTCGGGCACCCGGCCAGGGACATGTACGACACGCTCTACGTCGATTACGGCGAGCCCCAGAGCACCCTGCTGCGCACGCACACCTCGCCGGTGCAGATCCGGGTTATGGAGGCCGGCGAACCACCCTTCTACTCGATCATGCCGGGCAGGGTGTTCCGCTCCGACACCGCCGATGCCACCCACATGCCCGTCTTCCACCAACTCGAGGCCCTTGTCGTTGACCGCGACATCACCTTCGGCGACCTGGCCGGAACGCTCGAGGCGTTCACAACCGCCTACTTCGGCGAGGGTTTCGCCACGCGGCTACGGCCCTCCTACTTCCCGTTCACCGAGCCCTCGGCAGAGTTCGATGTCCAGCGTCCCGACGGAAGCTGGCTGGAGCTGGGCGGCTGTGGCATGGTCCACCCCGAGGTGCTCAGGGCCGGCGGCCTCGACCCCGAGGAATGGTCCGGCTTCGCCTTCGGCTTCGGCCTGGACCGCCTTGCCTTGATGCGCCACGGCATCGATGACCTGCGCGAGCTGTTCCGTAACGACCACCGCTTCCTCTCCCAGTTCTAGGAACCAGACGATGACCTGCCACCTCCCATGAAGGTCCTGCTCTCCTGGCTGCAGGAGTTCGCACCGGTAGACGGCGATCCCGCCGACATCAGCGACCAGCTCAGCGCCCTTGGCCTGGCCGTGGAGTCCATGTCGGTCGTGGGTGAGGGCCTCGACGGCATCGTGGTCGCCCGTGTGCTCGAACTTGCCCCACACCCCGACGCCGACCGCATCCAGCTGGTCCAGGTCGACGCCGGCGACGGTGAGGCCCTCCAGATCTGCTGTGGTGCCTTCAACATGTCCGTGGGGGACCTAGTTCCCCTTGCCACGCTGGGAACCGTCATGCCCGACGGCATGGAGATAGTCCGGCGCAAGATGCGCGGCGAATGGTCCAACGGCATGTTGTGCTCACCGACCGAGATCGCCATGGGAGACGACCACGACGGCATCCTCCTGCTCGACGACAGCCTTGACGTCGGCCGTCCGCTGGCTGATGCCATGGGTCTGCGGTCCGACGTGCTCTTCGACCTCGAGGTCAACCCCAACCGACCCGACGCCATGTCGGTCGCGGGGGTTGCCCGTGACCTGGCGGCCTGCCAGGGGGTGCCGTTTGCCCTGCTGTCCCCGGACGTCGCGGAGTCGGGTGGCGATGCAACCGACCGATTGTCGGTTGAGATCTTGGATCCGGTCCTGTGCGGCCGCTTCGTGGCACGGGTGCTCGACGGCATCACAATCGGGCCATCGCCCACCTGGATGGCAAACCGCCTCACCTCGCTCGGGATGAGGCCCATCAACAGTGTGGTGGACGTCTCCAACTACGTGATGCTGGAACTGGGCCAGCCCAGCCACACCTTCGACCTGGACCAGGTGGCCGGATCGGCGTTCCGGGTTCGCAGGGCAGCCCCCGGTGAGAAGCTTGTGACCCTCGATGGTGTCGAACGCACCCTCACGGAGGCCGACGGCGTGGTGGCCGACGCCGACGACACCGCCATCGGCATTGCAGGCGTGATGGGTGGGGCTTCCACCGAGATCCACGACGGCACCAGCTCGGTTGCCCTGGAGATGGCCTGGTGGGACCCCATGTCGATCGCTACGTCCGCTCGCAGGCTGGGCCTGCGCAGCGAGGCTTCCACCCGCTTCGAAAAGGGCGCCGATCCCGAGGTCATCGACCTGGCGATGCGCCGCTTCGCCGAACTCCTGGGCGAGACCGGTGCGTCCCTTGCCCCCGGGACGGTCGACGAGAGAGGACACACCCCGGCCCGCGAGTCAATCAGGGTGCGCACCGACCGGGTCAACCAGATCCTCGGCACGGACCTCAGCCGTGACCGCATCGCCGAACTACTGGGTTCCATCGAGTTTGCGCCCGAACAGGTCGGCGACGACCTCGACGTGGTGATCCCCAGCTTCCGCCCCGACAGCGCCACCGAGATCGACGTCATCGAGGAGGTGGCCCGCATCCACGGCTACGGCTCCATCGAACGCACCACGCCCCGGTCAACCATCACGGGTTCCCTCACCCAGCGGCAGCTCGACAGGCGAACCGTACGTACAACCATGATCGGTATGGGCCTCGACGAGGTAATGCCCGTTCCATTCCTGGCGCCCGGCGACCTTGCACGGGCCGGCCTGCAGGTCGATGGCATCACGGTCACGAACCCGCTGGTGGCCGAGGAGTCCGTTATGCGGGCCTCCCTCCGACCCGGCATGTTGGCGACGCTTGCCTACAACGCCTCACACCGGATGACCGGCCTCGGCATCTTCGAGGTGGGCCACGTCTACCGGCAGCCTGACCAGCCCCAGCCGCTGCCCGACGAGCGCGAGCACCTGGCTGTTGCGCTCGCCGGGAGCGACGCTGCCGACGCCGTTGGCGTCTGGTCCGCCCTGGCCGATGCCCTGGCTGCCCGTGACTACACGCTCGTGGCCGACGACCCCGCCGGCCTGCACCCAACCCGGACCGCCCGCATAGAGATGGCCGGTGTCGTGGTCGGGGACGTGGGCGAGGTCGATCCGGGCGTGCTCGCTGCCTTCGACGTTCCCGAGCGGGTGGCATGGCTCGAGGTCGACCTCGAGACCCTCCTTGGCCTGCCACACGGTGACAGGCCCTATGCGTCTGTGAGCCGCTATCCGTCGTCCGACATCGACCTGGCATTCGAGGTCGACGACGACGTACCCGCAGCCGAGGTGGAACAGCGATTGCGAGGTGCTGCCGGCGAGCTGCTGGTGGACCTTGCTCTCTTCGACGTGTTCCGGGGTGAACCTGTGGGGGAGGGCCGCCGCAGCCTGGCTTTCACGCTCAGGTTCCAGGCCGACGACCGCACCCTCACCGATTCCGAGGTCTCCCGGGCCCGTGAGGCCTGCATAGGCGCTGTCGAGGGGAACCTTCCGGCGAGCCTTCGGGCCTGAGCCCCGCGTACGCCGACAGCGGCGGCGAAGGGTAGGTTCTGCGGCCATGCGTACATGGCGAATTCACGAACTTGGCGAACCCATCGACAACCTGCTGCTCGAGGACGTGCAGCGGCCCGAGCCCGGGCCGGGTGAGGTACTCCTGGACGTGAGCGCGGTGGGCCTGGCGTTTCCCGATGTGCTGCAGTGCCGCGGTCAGTACCAGTTCAAGCCACCCCTGCCGTTCACCCCGGGAGGTGAGACTGCCGGGACCGTGTCAGCAGTTGGTGAGGGCGTTACCGGATTTGAGCCTGGCCAGTTGGTCGTGGGAATGGGGGGTGGCCTTGCTGAGCAGGTTGCCATCTCGACGGACCGGTTGTTCTTCATTCCGGCCTCGTTGCAGGCTGCCAAGGCTGCGGCCATTCCGCTCAACTACTGCACCACCTGGTATGCCCTGCATCACCGGGCACGGCTGGCTGCGGGCGAGACCCTCCTGGTGACCGGTGCTGCCGGCGGGACCGGCTCGGCGGCGATCCAGCTGGGCCTGGCTACCGGGGCCACGGTCATAGCCGTCGCCGGTGGCCCGGAGAAGGCTGCTGCGTGTGCCGGGTTGGGGGCGCACTTCGTGATCGACCACCGCGAGGTCGAGGACCTGGTCGAGAGGGTCCGTGAGTTGACCGACGGTCAGGGTGTCGACGTCGCCTACGACCCGGTGGGTGGTGAGATGTTCCAGCAGGTGCGTCGGTGCATGGGATGGAACGGAAGGCTGCTGGTGATCGGGTTCGTGGGTGGCATTCCAGACCTCACCATGAACCACGTGCTCCTGAAGAACTACTCGGTTGTGGGTGTGCACTGGGGTGCATCTGTCGGGCGTGACCCGTCGTCAGTCGGCCACCAGATGGCTTCTCTCATGGCCCTGGCCGAGGAGGGCCTCGTCGATCCGCTGCTGCACCCCGTCTATGCCTTCGACGACGGCTCGAGGGCGCTCCAGGACATCGCCGACCGCCAGGTGACCGGCAAGGTCGTGGTGACAACCGCCTGAAACAGGGCCCAACCAGCAGGTTGCATGACCATACATAAAACTGTATGATCCTCTGATGGCCAACATAGGGATACTGGGCGCCTCGGGCTTCAGCGGCGCCGAACTGTTGCGGATCTGTGCCGCCCACCCCACCTTTGACGTGGTCGTGGCTACCGGAGACACCCAGGCCGGCACCGCCGTCGCCGACCTCTACCCCAACCTTGCCGCCCAGTACCCCGACCTCGCCTACGCACATGCCGACCCTGCCGCCTTCGCCGGCTGCGACGTGGTGTTCCTGTGCCTGCCCCATGGTGCATCCCAGGCGCTCGTGCCGGAACTGCTTGGACATGTGGGTCACGTGGTCGACCTCGGAGCCGACTTTCGACTGACCAACGCCGGCCTCTACCCGACCTGGTACGGCGAGCCCCACGCTGCACCTGAACTGCTGGCTGAGGCCGTATATGGCCTCCCCGAACTGTTCCGCGCAGGACTACCCGGCGCCGGGCTCGTAGCCGTGCCGGGGTGCTATCCGACAGCCGCAGCCCTGGCCCTCGCACCGTTCCTGCGGGCCGGGGTCATCGAACCCGGCGGCATCGTGGTCGACGCCGCCAGCGGGGTATCCGGCGCCGGCAGAGGACCAAAGCCGGGTACAACCTTTTGTGCCGTCGACGAGGACTTCAGCGCCTACGGCCTCACCGGTGGCACGACCGACGCCCCGACCGGCCACCGGCACACACCCGAGATTGAACAGGCCATCTCCACCGCCGCCGACGGATCCGCTTTCGAGGCGACAACAGGCGTCTCGGTGCTGTTCACACCGCACCTGGCCCCCATGAACAGGGGCATCTTGGCCACCTGTTACGCAGAGCCCATCACCGACATGGACTCCGCCGCCGCCCTGTCCGTGCTGGCCGACGCCTACGCAGGCGAACCGTTCATCGTTGTATCCGAGAGGTCGCCCTCCACCAAGGCCACGGCGGGTTCAAACACGGCCCACCTGACAGCCCGGGTCGACCCCAGAACCGGCCTGCTCGTCGTTATCAGCGCCATAGACAACCTGGTCAAGGGTGCATCCGGCCAGGCGGTCCAGTGCGCCAACATCGCATCCGGCATCGACGAGACGACCGGCCTCCCGACGGTGGGGATGTACCCGTGACCGTCACGTCAGTCCCCGGGTTCGTGGCCGCCGGCACGGCATGTGGCGTGAAGCCCTCGGGCGCCGCCGACCTCGCCCTGGTCGCCACCGCAGACGGATCAGCCGTCACGGCAGCCGGCGTGTTCACCTCGAACAAGATGACAGCGGCACCCGTTCTGGTCTGCCGGGAGCACCTGGCCGCAACCGGCGGACGGGCAGCCGCAGTTGTGCTCAACAGCGGCAACGCCAACGCCGCCACCGGGGCACAGGGAATGGACGACGCCTCCGAGATGTGCGCCCTGACAGCCGCCGAGCTGGGCTGCGCGACCGACGAGGTGCTCGTCTGCTCCACCGGCTGGATCGGCTACCCGCTCCCCATGGACGTGATCACGCTCGGAATACCTGTCGTGGCCGCCACGCTCGACCCCGACGGGGGCCAGGCTGCGGCAACGGCCATCATGACCACCGACACCGTGCCCCGGACCACCCTCGTCGAGGCCGGCGGCTTCACCGTCGGAGGCATCGCCAAGGGAGCAGCCATGCTCGAACCCAACATGGCGACCATGCTGGCGGTGCTCACAACAGACGCGGAGGTCGACGCAGGCACAGCCACCACCCTCCTCCGGGCTGCGGTCGCCACCTCGTTCAACTGCCTGACCGTGGACGGTGCCGAATCGACCAACGACACCGTTCTGCTGCTGGCCAACGGCTCGGCCGGGCCGACCGACCCGACCGCCCTGGGTGCCGCCCTCGCCGAGGCCTGTGGAGACCTGGCCGTACAGATGGCCGATGACGCAGAGGGCGCCACCAAGACCGTGTTCCTGACTGTGAACGGTGCCGCCACGGATGCCGAGGCCGTCAAGGCGGCCCGGGACACAGCCAACTGCCAACTGGTCAAGTGCTCCTGGTACGGCGAGGACCCCTACTGGGGGCGGATCGCCTCGGAGATGGGAGCCGCCGGAATCGCCTTTGATCCGGCCACCCTCACCATCTCCTATGGCGGCACCCTGGTCTACGAACTGGGAGAACCCGTGGAACCCACCGACGGGCAGGCAGTGGCCCTTGCACAGCACATGGCCGGCCGGCAACTGGACCTGGTGGTTGACCTCGGTCAGGGCCACGGCAGCGCCCGGGTGGTCACCACCGACCTCAGCCATGCCTACATCGACGAGAACATGCGGACCTCCTGACCGCCTAGACGAGAGACCGGACCATGAACGAAGACGACACCCCCGAGGCATTCTCGCCGGACCGCCGTGCAGCGGTCCTCGTGGAGACGCTGCCCTACATCCAACGGTTCCGGGGGTCGGTGGTCGTGGTCAAGTTCGGTGGAAACGCCATGGTCGATGCCGACCTGGCCGCCCGGTTCGCCGAGGACATAGTGCTCATGCACTCGGTCGGGATACGGCCCGTGGTGGTACACGGCGGCGGCCCCCAGATCGGCGACATGCTCGAGAAGCTGGGCCTCGAATCGGAGTTCAGGGACGGCCTGCGGGTGACCGATGCCGACACCCTCGACGTGGCCCGGATGGTGCTCGTCGGCAAGGTGAACCGGGAGATCGTGTCGGCAGTCAACGTCCACGGAGTCCTCGCAGTGGGACTCTCGGGCGAGGACGCATCGCTCATCGAGGCATCTGAGCGGAACCCCGACCTGGGGTTCGTCGGCGACGTGGCAGCGGTGAACCCGGTGATCCTGGAGCGGGTCATGGCCGAGGACCTGATCCCCGTCGTGGCGACCATCGGCGTCGACACAGCAGGTCAGGCCTACAACATCAACTCCGACACTGTGGCTGCAGCCCTCGCAGGTGCCCTCGGCGCCGAGCGGGTCATGTACCTCACCGACGTCGACGGCCTGCGGTCAGACACAGATGATCCCGGCAGCCGGGTTTCACGGCTCGACGTCGACGCCCTCGAGTCCCTCATCGCTGACGGAACGGTCAGCGGCGGAATGATCCCCAAGGCCCAGGCCTGCGTGGATGCGGTCAGGGCCGGTGTCGGCTCCGCGCACATGGTCGACGGCCGGGTTCCACACGTGCTGTTGCTGGAACTGTTCACCGACATGGGCATAGGCACCATGGTGCTGCCGGCCGGGGAGAGCCTGTCGTGAACGCGCACGCCGAGGCCATGGGAGCCGACACATCTGAGCACTGCCCGATCATGCCCAACTACGGACGGCCGGTGGTCACCTTCGCCAGGGGCTCGGGCACCGAACTGTTCGACTCCGAAGGCGGGCGGTACCTGGACTTCCTGGGTGGCCTGGCTGTCACCAGCCTCGGCCACTGCCACCCCAGGGTTGCGGCTGCCCTGGCTGAGCAGGCCTCGACGCTCCTGCACGTCTCCAACCTGTTCGCCACCGTGCCCCAGATCGAGGTCGCAAGGCGGTTGGACGCCCTCATCCGGTCGGGTACAGGCGAGGAGGAGCCCGGACAGGTGCTGTTCCAGAACTCCGGAGCCGAGGCCAACGAGGCCGCCATCAAACTGGCACGGAAGTACCAGGGGCGGGGCCGGCACGGCGTGCTGTCCGCGTTTCGGTCCTTCCACGGCCGGACCCTTGCGACCCTGGCGGCAACCGGCCAGCCTGAGAAGCACGAGCCGTTCCAGCCGCTGCCGGAGGGCTTCAGGCACGCCGCCTGGAACGACCTGGCCGCATTCGAGGCTGCCATCGACCCGACCATCGGCACCATCCTGCTCGAACCCCTGCAGGGGGAGAGCGGCGTCAACCCGGCCGACACCGAGTTCTTCGCCGGCATCCGGAAACTCTGTGACGAGCGGGGGATCCTGCTCATCATCGACGAGGTCCAGACCGGTCTGGCAAGGACCGGAAAGTGGTTCGGCTTCCACCACCACGGCATCCGGGCCGACATCGTGACCATGGCCAAGGCACTCGGCAACGGCGTACCGATCGGAGCAGTTTGGGCACCGACCGGTATCGCATCTGCGTTCAAGCCCGGAGACCACGGCTCCACCTTCGGCGGGCAGCCCCTGGCTGCTGCGGCCGCCTGCGAGGTACTGCGGGTCATGGAGGAGATCGACGCACCCGCCCTGGCAGTCGAAAAGGGTGCCGAGTTGACAGAACTGCTGGGCTCTCTACCCGGCGTGACCGAGGTGCGGGGCCTCGGGTTGCTGCTGGCTGCTGAACTGAACGAGACGACCCTTGCCGACCGGACCGCCGGCGAGGTGGCCCTTGCCTGCCTGCACGCCGGCCTCGTGGTGAACGGCGTCACCACCACCTCTCTGCGGTTCGCTCCGCCGCTCACGGTGACGAGCGCAGAGCTGGCTGAGGGAGTGGGAATTCTGGCAGGGATACTCGACGCCCCGCCGACGACAGAGGAAGCGGAGGTAGGCCGGTGAGACACCTTCTGGAGATAGACGACCTGAGCGTCGCCGAGCTGGGCCGGGTTCTCGACCTGGCTGCGGACCCATCGCCCCCACAGGTGCTCAACGGCCTCGGCATGGCCCTGCTCTTTGAGAAGCCGTCGGCGCGGACCCGTAACTCAATGGAGATGGCCGTCGTGCAGCTTGGTGGCCACCCCATGTACATACAGGCTGTCGAGGTTGGCCTCGGTGTGAGGGAGTCCATCGAGGACGTGACCCGCACGCTCTCGTGCTTCCATGCCTGCCTGGGTGCCAGGGTGTTCGACCATGCAACCGTCGAGGCCATGGCCGCCGTCGGAGCGGTACCCGTTGTGAACATGCTGTCTGACGGGGCCCACCCCCTCCAGGCCCTGGCCGACGTGCTCACGATGCAGCAGGAACTGGGCGACCTGGCCGGCCGGGTCGTCACCTACGTGGGCGACGGAAACAACGTGTTCCGGTCGCTGGCCCTGGCCGCCGGAATGCTCGGCATGGAGGTCCGGTTCACCGGCCCCCCCGGCTACAGGCTGGGTGATATCGACCGGGACCGGCTCGCAGCGGCCGGCATCGACTTCGAGGAGTTCGACCGGCCCGAAGAGGCCGTAGCTGGAGCCGACGCCGTCTACTCGGACGTCTGGGTCTCAATGGGCAAGGAGGACGAAAGGGAACAGCGGTTGGCCGACTTCGAGGGTTTCCAGGTCGACGGTGCCCTGATGGGTGCCGCCGGCGACCAGGCCCTGTTCCTGCACTGCCTTCCGGCCCACAGGGGCGAGGAGGTCACCGACGGCGTGGTCGACGGCCCCTCCAGTCGGGTCTGGCCCCAAGCCACCAACCGGATGCACGCAGCCAGAGGCCTGCTGGCGTGGCTCCTGGGCGAGGCACGGGAGACAGGTCAATGAGCAAGATCCAGAGGCAGCACCGGCTGTCACTGCTTCTCGAGGAGCACCCTGTAACCAGTCAGCCCCAACTGGTGGAACTGCTGGCAGCCGAGGGCTTCACCGCCACCCAGGCAACCGTTTCGCGCGACCTCGAGGACCTCGGGGCCGTGAAGGTACGGGTGCCCGGAGGCGAGAGCGTCTACGCCATACCCGAACTGCCCTCTGACCGGATGGCCCCTGAGAGCCAACTCAAGAGGGTCATGGGGGAGTGGGTTGTCGACGTCGCGTCCTCGGCGAACCTGGTGGTGCTACGGACTCCACCCGGGTCGGCCCACGTGGTCGCTTCGGCGCTCGACAGAACCGGCCTGCCCGATGTTGCGGGCACCGTGGGCGGCGACGACACGATCCTCGTAGTTGCCGTCGAGGGCACATCCGGAGCCGACCTCGCCGGTAATCTGCGGGCACTTGCCGGGCTCTGATGGAATCGGCATCAAACGACATCGAAACTGAACGGAGCATGTGGTGACTGGCACCGGAATCGACAAGGTGGTCCTGGCCTACTCGGGCGGGCTGGACACCTCGATCATCCTGAAGTGGCTCAAGGAGACCTACGGCTGCGAGGTCGTCACCTTCACAGCTGACCTCGGTCAAGGCGAGGAGATCGAACCGGCGCGGGCCAAGGCCGAGGCCATGGGCGTGAAGGAGATCTACATCGAGGACCTCCGCGAGGAGTTCGTCGCCGACTTCGTGTACCCCATGTTCCGGGCCAACGCCCTCTACGAGGGGGAGTACCTGCTCGGAACGTCGATAGCGCGACCTCTCATCGCCAAACGGCTCATCGAGATCGCCGCGGAAACTGGAGCCGACGCAATTAGCCACGGTGCCACAGGGAAGGGCAACGACCAGGTCCGGTTCGAGTTGGGCGCCTACGCCCTCAACCCCGACATCAAGGTGATCGCCCCGTGGCGCGAGTGGGACCTGGGTTCACGGCAGAGCCTGCTCGACTACGCCGAGAAGCACTCCATTCCGATCGAGATGAAGCGGGGTACCAAGTCGCCCTATTCGATGGACGCCAACCTGCTCCACATCTCCTTCGAGGGCGGGCCGCTGGAAGACCCCTGGAACGAGCCGACAACCGAGATGTGGCGCTGGTCCGTCAGCCCCGAGATGGCCCCCAACGACGCCACCTACACGGACCTCACCTATGAGCGGGGTGATGTGGTCGCGATCGACGGAACGGCCATGACGCCGGCTTCGGTGCTGGCCGAGCTGAACAGGGTGGGTGGCGCCAACGGCGTGGGCCGGACCGACATTGTCGAGAACCGCTATGTCGGAATGAAGTCCCGGGGCGCCTATGAGACCCCCGGTGGCACAATCCTGCTCAAGGCCCACAGGGCCATCGAGTCGATCACGCTGGACCGGGGCGTCGCCCACCTCAAGGACGACCTGATGCCCCGGTATGCCGAGATGGTCTACAACGGCTTCTGGTTCAGCCCCGAGCGGGAGATGCTCCAGGTCGCCATCGACCAGTCCCAGCAGTGGGTGAACGGCCGGGTGAGGCTGCGGCTCTACAAGGGCAACGTCGAGGTCGTGGGCCGGGAGTCCGAGGACACGCTCTTTGACGAGGCCATCGCCACATTCGAGGAGGACGACGGTGCCTACGACCAGGCCGATGCCGAGGGCTTCATCAAGCTGAACGCCCTGCGGCTCCGGACCCTGGCGCGCAGGCAGGCCCGGGCGGACTCGAGAGGACAGGGCTGATGGCCACGTTGTGGCACGGGCGGTTCGAGGACGGCCCCGCCGAGGCACTTCAGGCGCTCAACGACAGCCTCCCCTTTGACCGGAGGATGTTCCGCGAGGACATTGCGGGCTCACGCGCCCATGTGGCAATGCTGGCCCGGGTCGGCTTGATCAGCGACGCCGATGCTGCCGCCATAGCGTCAGCGCTGGACACCACCGAGGCCGAGCTGGCCGACGGTTCGTTCGACTTCGCGGCCTCCGACGAGGACATTCACACTGCCGTTGAGCGGAGGGTCACAGAGCTGGCAGGCGCCGCCGGCGCACGGCTCCACACGGGTCGGAGCCGCAACGACCAGGTCGCGACCGACGTACGGCTCTGGACCAAGCGGGAACTCCTGGAGATCGCCGCCCTGGTCGGCCGCTTCCAGGCCACCCTGGCTGCACGCGCAGACGAGGCCGGCGACGCCTACCTGCCCGGCTACACGCACCTCCAACAGGCCCAGCCGGTGCTGCTGGCCCACCACCTGATGGCCCACGGCTGGGCGCTGGCGCGCGACGTCGAACGGCTGCTCGACACCATCGGCCGGACAGACGTGTCCCCCCTGGGCGCCGGAGCACTGGCCGGTTCGTCGCTGCCGCTGGACCCCGATGGCGTTGCCGCCGACCTTGGCTTCTCGGCGCGGTTCCAGAACTCGCTGGACGCCGTGTCCGACAGGGACTTTGTGGCCGAGGCGCTGTTCGTTCTGGCGCTGCTCGGCGTGCACCTATCGAGACTGGGCGAGGAGATCGTGCTCTGGTCGACAGACGAATTCGGCTTCGTGGGCCTCGACGACGCCTTCTCCACGGGATCGTCGATGCTGCCCCAGAAGAAGAACCCCGATATCGCCGAGATAGCGCGGGGCAAGGCTGGTCGGCTCATCGGAAACCTGGCGGGCCTGTTGGCGACGCTCAAGGGCCTGCCCCTTGCCTACGACAAGGATCTCCAGGAGGACAAGGAGCCCCTGTTCGACACCTGTGACACCGTGAGGTTGACCCTTCTGGCAATGGACGGCCTCGTCTCAACGCTCCAGATGAAGACCGACCGGATGGCCGAGGCCGCCGACAACCCGTTCGGTGCCGCCATCGACCTCGCCGAGCTCCTGGTGCTGGCAGGCCTGCCCTTCAGGGAGGCCCACGCCGTCGTTGGCGGCCATGTCCGGGCAGCCCTGGCAGGCGAGGTCCCTTTTGCTGATCTGGTTGCCGCCGATGAGCGCCTGGGTCCGGAGGCAGCTGCGCTGCTGGAACCCGGAGCAGCCGTGAGGCGCAGGACCACACCCGGCGGCGCCGGACCGGAGCCGGTGGCCGTGCAGCGGGAGCAGTTCGCCCAGATGCTGGCAAGCCAGTTGGAACGGCTGGCCTTGCTGTCGTGACAACCGGACTACCGGTGCTGGCCGACCTGCATGGTCGCACCGGCGCCGATCCCACCGATGTCGTCGGTACCGGGCCGCCGGGCCCCGAACGGGACCTCATCCTCGACCTCCTGGCTGTCCACGACGACGCCCTCGACCGGACCTGTCGCCCGGGACACCTCACCGGGTCGGCGCTCGTGGTCGACCCGATCGATCGGCGGATTCTGGTCATGTTCCACACCAAGCTGCAGTGCTGGCTCCAGCCCGGAGGCCACGCCGACGGCGATGGCGACCTGGCACGCGTGGCCCTCCGGGAGGCCACCGAGGAGACAGGCATAGCGGACCTCAGGGTGTGTGAACCGGCCGTGGACCTCGATGTGCACATGGTGGACCCGCCGGCCGAGGACGCCCATGAACACCACGATGTGCGCTTCCTGGTCGTGGCCCCCACAGGTGCAGTGCCGGTCGGGAACCACGAGTCGAGGGAACTGCGCTGGGTGGATCGAAGCGACCTGGAGTCGCTGGGGGTGGATGTGGGCCTCCTGAGGCTGGCTGACAGGGCCCTGGTCCGGCTGGCCGAACTGGAGACAGCGGGCCTTCTCTAGCGAGGACGCCTACAGGTCTCCCGGGTCGAGGCAACTCTCCATGTCGTTCACCCGGGCGAAGCCGTTCATACGCTCCTGGACGCTGCCGGTTCCACTCGGCAGTGCCGACATGAGCGGCCGAACGTCACCCTCGGTGCGGAGCCTCTCGGCATGGGCACGGCGGTCAGCCAAGTAGGTGTCCCAGTCACCCAACCAGGCGCCGATCAGCACCCCGTCCTCGTGGGTGCCCGGCTTGATGAGCCTCAGGTCTGCGACCATCGCGGCCATCAGGACCGTGGCCTCATCCAGGTCGGCTGCGCGCTGACCGGGGTCGAGCACCTGAGAGGCCCGCCTGATGCCGGTCACGTCGTCGAGCATCTCGAGGCAGCGGACCTCGGCGGCTTCTGCCCACAGCATTTCATCAAGCCGGTCGGGGTTGCCCGACCGTGCGAGGAAGAAGGCGTAGAACCACATGCACCCGATGGCAAGCACCAGGAGGCTTAAAAAGACCCGTCCGGGCGTCACCCGGGAACCAACTCGTTCGGTCACTGCGAGACCCTGACTGCAACGAGGGTTCCGGGCGCCACCTCGGTGCCGGGCACGGGGTCCTGCCACCAGACCACCCCGACCGGTGCGTTCGGATCGTCGGGGTCGTCGACCTCGGTGGTCTCATAGCCGAGCCCCTCGGCGGTGAGCAGCGCAGCGGCATCTTCGACCAGGCGGCCGACCAGGTCCGGGACCGACACCGTCTCGATGATGGCCGGTTCCACGACAACCTCGACGAGCATCGACCCGTCGGGCCTGATCGACGTGCCGACACCCGGAGACTGGCCGATGATGGTCCCCGGTTCGGAGCCCTGGACCTCGACGCGGACCACGTTGACGATCCTGATGTCGGTTTCAGCCTCCTTGAGCATCAGGGCGGCGTTGTCGAGAGTCATGCCAACCAGTTCAGGGGTGGGCACGGCATCGACAGGCGGCCTCGTGGTCGTTGTTGTCGACGACGGTGGGGGAGCAGCGAACGAGGCCACCGGCAGATCAACGTGGGCTGCCTCCATGACGTCCTTCCAGATCAGTGCCGGGTAGGTGCCGCCGTAGACCTTGCGGTCGGTGGTCGGTGGAACCATGGGAATCTGGGCCTCGGGGAATCCGACCCAGACGGCCGTTGTGCGCTGGGGTGTGTAGCCCACGAAGACGGCATCAGCGTAGTTCTGGGTGGTGCCCGTCTTGCCGGCGGCCGGGCGGCCAAAGTCGGCGCGGTGGCCCGTGCCCTGGGTGATGACACCCTCGAGGATCCAGGACAACTGGTCGGTCAGGCGGGCATCAAGGATCCGTTCCTGTTCGCGTCTCCACTCCCAGAGCACCGTGCCATCTGAGCGGCTCACCCGCGTCACATACGACGGTTCGATGTGCACCCCTCGGTTGGCAAAGGTGGAATACGCCGTGGCCATGTCGAGCATGGTCGTGTTGGAGGTGCCGAGCACGTTGGAGTTGACCTCCTGGAGGGGGGACTCCATGCCGAGGCGCCTCGCCAGGCTCACAACCCGGTGGGGGCCCATCTCGATGTTGAGCTGCGCGTAGACCGTGTTGTAGGAGCTGCGAACCCCGCGGATGAGCGTGACCGACTCAGGGACTGGCGGAGGCATGAGGGCCTCGCCCTCAGGTGGCTCCCAGGTCCAGCCGGGTACGGCCTCGAGGGCCTCGACCCGGAAGGTGAACAGTTCGTCCCGGCTGTACTCGTAGCGGCGGTTGTTGATCCATGCAGCCAACTGGACGGACTCTTCGCGGCTCTTGCGTTCGGATCCGCGCGCCCAGACCCTCACCGTCTCGACATGGTCGGGGGGAACGTCGATGTGCTCCTCCCTGCGCTGGTACTTCTCGAGGGCTGCAAGGCCCTCCTCGAAGCGGGCCTCGAGGCCCTTGTGGCCGTTTACGCCACCGGTGACCCGCCAGACCCGGTTCTCCTCGATGGTGCCGGCAATCTCGAACTCAATCACGTTGGGGGCCAGATAGGAGGCGGTGGCGCTCCAGCCGGCCTCGAGCGCCGCTGCCAGGCCGATGGGCTTCATGGAGGACCCAACCTGCCTGCCGAGCCCGATGGCCAGGTTGTACTTGGCGTCGGCGCTGTCGGCGAAGAAGTCACGGCCACCGACCATTGCCAGGATGTGGCCGTTCTGCGGGTTGATGGTCACGATGGCGGCATCGGGGTAGCCCTCGCCGTCCGGCAGGTACTTCTCGACGGCGGCCTCGGCGGCGGCCTGCAACTCCAGGTCGAGGGTGGTCTCGATGCGGACGCCGCCCTCGAAGAGGAGTTGTTCGCGGACCCCGCGGGTGGTTCCGAATACCGGGTTCTCGAGGAACCACTGCCTCACCTCTTCGATGAAGTGGCCGGCCGGGTAGCGGGTCTCGAGGCGGGCGGTGTATTCCTCGGTCACCGGCGGCAGGGCGATGGCACCGTTGTACTGGTCTTCGCTGATGTACTCGTTTGCCAGCATTCGACCCAGCACCATGTGGCTGCGCTTGAGGCTCTTCTCGTAGTTGAGGAGCGGGTCGTAGCGGCCCGGCAACTGGATGATGCCGGCCAACATGGCGGCCTCCGGCAGGTTGACCTCGTGGAGGTCCTTGTTGAAGTAGGTCTGGGCGGCCGCCCTGATGCCGTAGGCGCCGTGGCCGAAGTAGACGGTGTTGAGGTACTGCAGGAGGATGAAGTCCTTGCCGTACTCGTCCTCGAGGCGGGTCGCGTACCAGATCTCCTCGAGCTTGCGGCTGGCGGTCTTCTCGGTGTTCTGGATGATTGCCAACTTCACGTACTGCTGGGTGATGGTGGAGCCACCCTGGCTGATGCCGCCCGCCTCGAAGTTGGTTCGCGCCGCCCTGATGATGGCCTTCAGGTCAATTCCGTCGTGGATGTAGAACCGCTCGTCCTCGATGGAAATGACGGCCTGGCGGAGCATTTCGGGGATTTCGTCGATGCGGCGCACGCTGGTGCGGTTCACGGGGGCCACCATCGTGGTGACGTGGGTACCGTCGGCAGCCACGATTGTGGAGGACTCGGCGGTCTCGGGGATGGTGATCTCGAACCTGGGTGTCTCGTAGCTGTAGCAACCCGTGGCGACCGCAGACGTCACCAGTACCGCGCCGATG
>CAJXKL010000006.1:75000-103368 GCA_913055915.1 uncultured Candidatus Nemicrothrix sp.
TCCCGCGCGGAAAATGTAACGGGGCTCAAGTCAGACGCCGAAGTCGCGGACTTCTGCTTGCAGGAGTGGTAGCGGAGCGTCGAGTTCGGAGCGAAGCGGCGGTGTAAACCGACGTGGACCGGGCTCGAGTGAGAATGTTGGTATGAGTAGCGAGAGAGGGGTGAGAAACCCCTCCGCCGGAAGTCCAAGGGTTCCTGGGGAAGGCTAATCCTCCCAGGGTGAGTCGGGAGCTAAGGCGAGGCCGAGAGGCGTAGTCGATGCACAACCGGTTGATATTCCGGTACCACGGGTTGCGCGACAAACGCCGACCCGCAGTTGCTCAGGGGATGGTCGACCCTTCGGGGTTGACAGGAACTTGAACCAAGTGCGGTTAGGTGAGTGATGCGGGGACGCAGGTAGGTAGGTGATCCCAGGCGATGGTTGTCCTGGGGCAAGCGTGTAGGTCGGGGCGTAGGTAAGTCCGCTCCCCATAGAGACTGAGACGTGACGCCGAGCCGTTCAAGGCGAAGACACTGATCCTTTGCTGCCAAGAAAAGCCGCTAGCGAGTGCAACCGGTGCCCGTACCCCAAACCAACTCAGGTGGACAGGTAGAGAATACCAAGGCGATTGGGAGAACTATGGTTAAGGAACTCGGCAAATTGCATCCGTAACTTCGGGAGAAGGATGACCTTATTAGGGTGATAAGACCTTGCGTCTTTGAGCCTGACGAGGTGACACAAACCAGAGGAAAGCGACTGTTTACTAAAAACACAGCAGCGTGCTAAGTCCTAAGACGACGTATACGCTGTGACGCCTGCCCGGTGCTGGAAGGTTACGGGGAAGGGTTAGCCTTCGGGCGAAGCTCTGAACCTAAGCCCCAGTAAACGGCGGCCGTAACTATAACGGTCCTAAGGTAGCGAAATTCCTTGTCGGGTAAGTTCCGACCTGCACGAATGGCGTAACGACTTTCCTACTGTCTCAACCATAGACCCAGCGAAATTGAAGTACGAGTAAAGATGCTCGTTAGCTGCAGAAGGACGGAAAGACCCCGTGGACCTTTACTACAGCTTGGTATTGGTATTTGTTATGCGTTGTGTAGGATAGGTGGGAGACTTTGAAGCGTTGGCGCTAGCCGATGTGGAGTCAACCTTGAAATACCACCCTGCGTTTGACGGATATCTAACCTGGGCCCGTTATCCGGGCTGGGAACAGTGCCAGGTGGGTAGTTTGACTGGGGCGGTCGCCTCCTAAATTGTAACGGAGGCGCCCAAAGGTTCTCTCAGTCTGGTTGGCAATCAGACGTCGAGTGCAATGGCACAAGAGAGCTTGACTGCGAGACTTACAAGTCGAGCAGGTGCGAAAGCAGGGCATAGTGATCCGGCGGTTGCGTGTGGAAGCGCCGTCGCTCAACGGATAAAAGGTACCCCGGGGATAACAGGCTTATCTTCCCCAAGAGTCCATATCGACGGGAAGGTTTGGCACCTCGATGTCGGCTCATCGCATCCTGGGGCTGAAGCAGGTCCCAAGGGTTGGGCTGTTCGCCCATTAAAGCGGTACGCGAGCTGGGTTTAGAACGTCGTGAGACAGTTCGGTCCCTATCCTCTGCAGCCGGAGGAGATTTGAGAAAGGCTGTCCCTAGTACGAGAGGACCGGGACGGACGTAGCTCTAGTGTGCCAGTTGTTCCGCCAGGAGCATGGCTGGTTGGCCACCTACGGAAGGGATAACCGCTGAAAGCATCTAAGTGGGAAGCCCGTTTCAAGATGAGATCTCCCACCGGGAAACCGGGTAAGGCCCGTGGCAGACCACCACGTTGATAGGCCGGAGGTGTAAGCACGGCAACGTGTTCAGCCGACCGGTACTAATCGGCCGAGGGCTTGGTTACATCACATCGACCGTTGATTCCGATGTTCGTGTTCGCTATGGAGTGCTTGAGGGGTCTTCGGACCGCTCTTTGACAACTGAATTCGTGCCCACCATCCCGCATCGGTGGGCACACAAGGTTTCGGTGGCTATGGCGGCGGGGTCACACCCGTTCCCATTCTGAACACGGAAGTTAAGCCCGCCAGCGCCGATGGTACTTGGGTCGAGAGGCCCTGGGAGAGTAGGACGCCGCCGGATTTCGCACGCTGAGAGCGGGGCCCTAGGGCCCCGCTCGAGCGCGTTTTGGGGGACAACCTGGCGGGCCAGGACCGTGGGTCAGCGGGGAGGGGTGAAGTGGCCGCTTGACCTGTGGCGTTCCCAGAGGAGACGCCAACCGGCGTCGTCGCCCGTGGCCTCCCTGAGGGTGGCTTCGGCTCCCTCCTTGTCGCCGGCCAGGAGTTGTGCAGCGGCCCTCCAGAAGCCGGTCTGGGCGTTACCGCGGGAATGGCCAAATGCGGCCTCAAGTGCCGTCATGGCCTCGTCGGTCCTGCCGACGGTAACAGCATTGATTCCGGTGCCCATCAGGTCGTACATCTCGTGCAGGTCGAGCAGGCGTGCCATCTCGGTGACGGGTTGGGGGTGGTCATCGACGCGCAGGTCGACATGTCGGGTCCACCCCGGTTCGTCGGCGTCACCCGTGGCGACCAGCAGCGCAGCGGACGTTGAACCCCGCAGGTCGCCACCGGCTTCGTGGCCGGCGGCGACAGCCGACCACAGCCTGCGGGCAGGGTCGTCCCCTGTTCTGTCGAAGGTGTCGAGCATCACATCCCAGACGCCGTCTGCTCCGGCCATGTTGGCCACGGCCACAACGCCGTTGCCCACGGCGTGGCCTGCACTGGGGATGCAGGCGCTGCCCGTGTGGGCGGCGGCCCGGCCAGCGGCGTCGACGATCGCAACCTGGCGGGACTCGGCATGGGGATCCTCGGCGAGCAGGGCGGTGAGGGCCTCAATGGGTGTGTGGCCCGAGCGCAACAGGTCAAGGGAGCGTGGCCCGTAGGAGGCCTCGGTGACCGCCTGGGTCAGGACGGCGCCCACGCCGGCCTCAACCCAGGGGACCTTGTTGCCGACAGCCAGCCAACCTGTGTGTACGGCAGCGCCGAGCTGGCCGGTGTCAGTGTCGAGGGCGACGATCGAGAGGGTCATGGGGTCTCCTGGGTGTGCAGGGGGACGCTACCTGCAGTGCGTGGGAGGCTCGTGGCCGGTGCGGCGCCGGTAGCCTCACCGCCCATGGCCCCACCACAGGATCGACGGTCACCCCGTCAGGGTGGAGGTTCCCGGGGTGGCGACCGACGCCCCGACCGGGGGTCCGGCGGAAACCGTGACGGACGCCGCCAGCGGGGCGGTCGCCCTGACGGCCAGAACCCCGACCGTCGTCGCCGACCACCAGACGATGCCGGTCCGAAGAACTG
This sequence comes from uncultured Candidatus Nemicrothrix sp., assembly GCA_913055915.1. Taxonomy (GTDB): domain Bacteria; phylum Actinomycetota; class Acidimicrobiia; order Acidimicrobiales; family MedAcidi-G1; genus UBA3125. The sequence continues at coordinate 78,311 of CAJXKL010000006.1, forward strand.
GGGCGGGGTGGCCCGGCGTGCGGCCGGGCGACTCGAACGCGAAGAGGCCGAGGACCGAGACTGGCGCCGTGATCAGACCGCCGAGCGGACCACCCGACCCGATCGCACACCGCCTGAGCGCTCAGACCGCCTGCGCCGCGAGGCTGCCGACGCTGTGGCCCGCGGCGTAAGCCCGACCCGCCCGGGTCGAGTCCACAGGGCGCTCGAGAGGCAACCGCTTCCGGATGCACCGAGGCGCCTACCTGATGCCGATGTCGCCCTTCGCAGGGCGCTGGGCGATGGAGCCGGTTCACGTGCGTCGGCCAAGCTGAGGGAGGCGGCACGGGCCTTCGACGACGAGCGCTTCAACGACGCCCGACGCATCCTGAACTCGCTGGTCGAGCGTGCTCCCGAGGTGGTCGAGGTGGTCGAGCTCCTTGGCCTCACCCACTACCGGATCGGAAACTGGAAGGCCGCCGCAAAGAGGCTCGAGGTCTTCCGGAACCTGACCGGCGGCACCGAGCAGCACCCTGTGCTGGCCGACTGCTACCGGGCCCAGGGCAGGTGGGCCGATGTCGAGGTGCTCTGGACCGAACTGCGCGACGCGTCGCCGGGTGCTGCACTTGTGACCGAGGGTCGCCTCGTGGCTGCCGGTGCCCTGGCAGACCAGGGTCGCATGGCCGATGCGGTGCGTGAGCTCGAGCGTGGCTGGTCTGTTCCCAAGCGGGCGCGTGACCATCACCTGCGGCGCGCCTATGCACTGGCGGACCTCTACGAGCGGTCGGGCGCCACGCCCCGGGCCCGGGAGCTGTTCCGCTGGATAGCCAGCCGCAGTCCCGACTTTGCCGACGTCTCCGACAGGCTCAGGTCGCTCAACTAATACCGGTGGGCCTCGTGTCACAGGCCCCGCCTACGGTTCATGTGTCGGCTTCCCCGCCAACAGCGGCCCGGGCGCAGAGCCCGGATCCGAGCGAAGGGAGCCTCCATGGCTACCAAGGAAGTTTCCACGGCCGAGTCCGGGCTGTCCGACACCAACCTGTGTGTCCTGGTGGGTGAGTTGAGCAGTGACCCCAGGCCCCTCGAGCTGGCGTCCGGCAGCGTGCTCCTGCGTTGCGAGGTCACCGTGCGCGCCGGTGGGGGCTACCGACTCGGTGCCGGTTGTCCGTTTCGACCCGATAGCCAGCGAGAGGTCGCTCTCGGCGGGGGAGAGGGGGGTCGTGGTCGGCAGGGTGCATCGGCGCTTCTTTCGGGCCGGCGGTACCACCGTGAGCCGTACCGAGGTGGTGGCTGACCGTGTGGTTCTGGTACGCAACGGCGTGCGGGCGTCGAGGTTGGTCGAGTCTTTACAAACCCGCCTGAGCACAGTCGCTCCCGACGACGTGGTGGCAGCCTGACAGGTGGCCAAGACGTGTGACCGCGCACGCCCGTGGTCGGCGTATGGTGAACTGGTGCCATGGCGGCCACGTCAAGGCAGCAGACCAGTCCATGATCCGGGAGAAGTCAGGTGGAACTCGAGAACCTGTTGGGCGACGATGCCGCCTACCTGTTGGAACACGAGGCAAGGGGAATCCCGGCAGGCCTGCTGTCTGGCCCGGGCCCCAACTACGTCTCCGACGTGCTGGCCCAGACCGACCGACCCCCACAGGTGCTGCGAAGCATCCAGTCGCTCTTTGACCATGGCCGCCTCGGCGGAACCGGCTACGTGTCGATCCTGCCGGTCGACCAGGGCATCGAGCACTCGGCAGCGGCCTCGTTCGCACCCAACCCCGCCTACTTCGATCCGGCCAACATCTTGGAGTTGGCCATCGAGGGTGGCTGCAACGCGGTTGCGTCCACGTTCGGCGTGCTGGGGGCGGTCTCGCGGCGCTTCGCCCACAGGATTCCCTTCATCGTCAAGCTGAACCACAACGAACTGCTGACCCTGCCGAACCGCTTCGACCAGGTCATGTACGGCTCCGTCGACCAGGCCAACGACCTTGGTGCTGCAGGTGTCGGCGCCACCATCTACTTCGGGTCCGACGAGTCCACCCGCCAGATCGCCGAGGTCTCAGAGGCCTTTGCAAGGGCCCATGAACTGGGCATGTTCACCGTGCTCTGGTGCTACCTGCGCAACTCGGGCTTCAAGGTCGACGGTGTCGATCACCACGCCTCGGCCGACCTGACCGCCCAGGCCAACCACATCGGCGTCACCATCGAGGCCGACATCATCAAGCAGAAGCTGCCAGAGGTGAACGGTGGCTACAACGCAATACCGGGCTTCGGGAAGACCCACCCGCTCGTCTACGACGAGCTCACCAGCGACCATCCCATCGACCTGTGCCGGTGGCAGGTGGCCAACTGCTACATGGGACGCATCGGCCTCATCAACAGTGGGGGTGCCTCGTCGGGCGCCGGCGACCTGGGTGAGGCGGTACGCACAGCGGTAGTCAACAAGCGCGCCGGAGGCATGGGTCTCATCAGCGGCCGCAAGGCCTTCCAGCGTCCTATTGCCGATGGCGTCGAGCTCCTGAACGCCATCCAGGACGTCTACCTGGATGCCTCGGTGAACCTGGCCTGATCGCCTGTCTGCCAATCCCCGAGGGATCCAGCAATGTGGCGAACACCGCAGAAATTGCCGACCCGGATCACAAGCCTTTTGGTCGGACGTGGTTATGGTTGTGCGCGTGCAGGGGACGACCGGCAATGAGGCCGGAACGCTGATGGGCATGAGACAGCAGGTGGCGACGTGACCGATACAGCGGCACCCCCGGACGCAACCCCGGTAGACAAGGTCATCGTCCGTTTCGCCGGCGACTCCGGCGACGGAATGCAGCTCACCGGCGACCGCTTCACGAGCGCCAGTGCCCTGTTCGGAAACGACCTGGCGACCCTTCCCGAGTACCCGGCCGAGATCCGTGCCCCAGCCGGAAGCCTCGCTGGCGTCTCGGCCTTCCAGGTTCAGATCTCGGACCACGACATCCAGACGCCCGGTGATGCCCCCGACGTGCTGGTGGCCATGAACCCGGCCGCTCTCAGGTCCGACCTGCACATGCTGGTTCCGGGCGGAACCCTGATCGTCAACGCCGACGCATTCGACGAGCGCAACCTGGCCAAAGCCGGCTACGAGAGCAACCCGCTCGACGGTTCCGACCTGGGTGCCTACCGGCTGGTCACGGCGCCCATGACCAGCCTCACCAAAGAGGCCTGCAAGGACCTTGGTGTCAAGCCCCGCGATGCCGAGCGCTCCAAGAACTTCTTCGCCCTGGGCCTAGTGTCGTGGATGTACAGCCGACCCACCGAACCCACGATGGAGTGGATCGACGCCAAGTTCGCCGGTCGTGAGCTGATCATTGCAGCCAACAAGGTGGCGTACGGGGCGGGCCACGCATTTGGTGAGACCGCCGAGTTGAGCTACCAGAGGGTGGTCGTACCAGCCGCTCCCCAGGAGTCCGGCACCTACACGAACATCAACGGCAACACGGCACTGGCATGGGGCCTGGTGACTGCCGGCGAGTTGTCGGGCCTGCCGGTGTTCCTCGGCTCGTACCCGATCACGCCCGCCACCGACATCCTCCATGAACTGTCAAAGCACAAGTCGTTCGGGGTAATCGCGTTCCAGGCTGAAGACGAGATTGCCGCTGTCGGTTCAGCGCTGGGGGCTTCCTACGGCGGCTATCTCGGGGTCACCACAACGAGCGGCCCCGGTGTGGCGCTCAAGTCCGAGACCATCAGCCTTGCGGTCAGCCTTGAGTTGCCGCTCGTGATCGTTGACATCCAGCGTGGCGGACCTTCGACGGGGCTGCCCACCAAGACCGAGGCCGCCGACCTGCTCATGGCCATGTACGGCCGCCACGGTGAGGCACCGTTGCCGGTCGTGGCTGCAAGCACGCCATCTGACTGCTTCAACGTTGCCATCGAGGCGGCCCGCATTGCGCTGACCTACCACACCCCCGTGATCCTCCTGTCCGACGGCTATCTGGCCAACGGGTCCGAGCCGTGGCGCCTCCCCGAGGTTGACTCCCTGGCCACGATTCCCGTGGAGTTCGCCACCGAGTTCAACCACACCAGCCCCGACGGCGAGCCCGAATACTGGCCCTTCCTGCGCGATGAGAACCTGGTGCGCCCCCTGGCGCCTCCGGGTACACCCGGCCTGATGCACCGCATTGGTGGCATCGAGAAGCAGGACGGTTCCGGAAACGTCAGCTACGACACCCAGAACCACGGGCACATGGTCGCAGTCAGGGCCGAGCGCATGTCACGCATCGACGTGCCGGACGTCGAGGTCATCGGCCACCCGGATGCCGACGTGCTGGTCGTGGGCTGGGGTTCAACCTGGGGTGCCATCACCGGAGGCGTGCGGCGTCTCGTGAACGCCGGCCACAAGGTCGCCCAGGTGCACCTGACCCACCTGAACCCCTTTCCGAAGAACCTGGGTGAGGTTCTGGCCCGGCACGACAAGGTCCTGGTTCCCGAGATGAACCTGGGTCATCTGGCAAAGATGATCCGGGCCGAGTATCTCGTCAACGCCCAGTCCATCGGCAAGGTGACGGGTCAGCCGTTCACTGCCGGCGAGATCGAACAGGTCACCCTTGGAGTTCTCAATGACTGACGCTCTCAGTGTTGCCACGACCAACGTGGGTGAGGTTCCCGAGACGAGCCGATCCGACTGGCAGAGCAACCAGGAGGTCCGGTGGTGTCCGGGCTGTGGGGACTACTCGGTGCTCACCGCAATCCAGTTGCTGCTGCCCGAGTTGGGTGTGCGTCGGGAGAACACGGTGTTCATCTCCGGGATCGGCTGTGCGGCGCGCTTTCCCTACTACATGGACACCTACGGGGTGCACACCATCCACGGTCGTTCTCCGGCGTTTGCCACGGGCCTTGCCATGGCCCGTCCAGATCTGGACATCTGGGTGATCGGTGGTGATGGCGACATGCTCTCGATCGGCGGCAACCACCTCATCCACGCACTGCGCCGCAACATCAACCTGAACATCCTGTTGATCAACAACCAGATCTACGGCCTGACCAAGGGTCAGTACTCACCAACGAGTGAGACCGGCAAGGTCACGAAGTCGTCGCCGATGGGTGTGACACCGCGGCCGTTCAACCCGGTCAGTGTGGCCCTGGGTGCAGAGGCCAGCTTTGTGGCACGCACGCACGACATGGACCGTAGGCACATGCAGGAGGTCTTCCGGCGGGCCTACCTGCACGATGGTGCTGCATTCATCGAGGCCTACCAGAACTGCAACGTGTTCAACGATGGGGCGTTCGGTGCGATCACCAAGAAGGCCGCCCGCGACGACATGCTCATCGACCTCAACCACGGTGAGCAGATACGTTTCGGCAGCGAACGCGAAAAGGGTGTTGCCAGACGCGATGGCGGTGTCGAGATCGTCGACGTGGCCGATGTCGGCGAGGACTCCATCCTCGTGCACGACGAGTCACGGCCCGATCCATCCACTGCATTCTCCCTTTCACGCCTGGCTGAGGGACCGCACACACCCACCCCCATCGGTGTGTTCCGTGCCTGTCAGCGCGACGAATACGGCAGGGCCGTTGCCGACCAGATTGCCGAGGTGACTGCAAGCCGCGGCAAGGGCGATCTGTCGTCTCTGCTTCGTTCCCAGCCCACCTGGGAGGTCTGAGCGCAACGGGCTCGAGTCCGATGCCTCCGCCATGAGTTGGGCACTGGACCTGGACGGGGTCGTCTGGCTTGGAACAGACGACATCCCTGGTGCGGCCGATGCCGTGGCGCGTCTGCAGGCCGCGGGAGAGAAGGTGCTGTTCGTTACCAACAACTCGGGCCGTCGGGTGGTTGATGTCGAGGCCAAGCTGGCCTCTCACGGAATCGATGCCATGGGCGGGGTCATCACCTCGGGCATGGCTGTTGCACAGATGGTCGAACCGGGCGAGACCGTGGTGGGCCTGTGTGGACCGGGAGCGCGCGAGGAGCTGGAGGCCCGCGGCGCAACGGTCGCCAGCGAGGGGCCGGCTGACACGGTTGTGGTGGGCTTCCACGAGGACTTCGACTACTGGCGCCTGACCGCTGGAGTCCAGGCGGTGTTGGGTGGGGCCCGCCTGTTGGCAACCAACGAGGATGCGGCGTGGCCAGCCGAGGACGGTATCCGCCCGGGTGCCGGTGCCCTGGTGGCCGCTGTGGCCACGGCTACGGGTGCCACGCCTCAGTTTGCGGGCAAGCCCCATCAGCCCATCTGTGACCTGGTGCTCGACGCTGCCGGTCCGACGGGCACGGTTGTGGGAGACCGCCCCGACACCGACGGTCTCCTTGCCAGAGCCCTTGGATGGAACTTTGCGTTGGTGCTGTCGGGGGTCATCGGCGACGATGACATGCCGTTCGACCCTGCTCCCGATTCGGTACACGCCGACCTGGCATCGGTTGTGGACGAGGCACTGGCGTGAGCCAGCGGCGGCGCCTCGACCAGGAGATGGTGCGGCTGGGCCTCGTCGAGAGCCGTTCGGTGGCCCAGGCCGTTATCGCCGATGGCCGCGTCACTGTCGATGGCGCGCCGGCATCAAAGGCGGCCCGTCTGGTGGATCCGGCGCAGGCCGTGGTGGTGGCCGGGCCGTCTGCAAGGTTCGTGAGCCGTGGTGGCCTGAAGTTGGAGGCCGCTCTCGAGCGGTTCGGCCTGTCCGTTGAGGGTCTGAGGGTGATCGACGTGGGCTCGAGCACCGGCGGGTTCACCGACTGCCTGCTCACCAGCGGTGCCGAGTCGGTGGCGGCCCTCGACGTTGGCAGGGGCCAGTTGCACGAGAGCCTCCGTGCCGATCCGCGCGTTGAGGTGCACGAGCGCACCAACGTGCGCTCGGTTGCACCTGAAGTCGTCGGGGCACCCTTTGACCTGCTTGTGGCCGACCTTTCGTTCATCTCCCTGCGGACGGTCATGGGCGACCTGTTCACCCTGGTGGCCGATGGGGCCGCCATGGTGCTCCTCGTGAAGCCCCAGTTCGAGGCCGGAAAGCCCGAGGTGGACCGTGGCAGTGGCGTCATCCGGGACCCTGAGGTTTGGGAGAGGGTGCTCGTCGAGGTCGAACGGTCGATTCGCGGCCACGGAGCCGCCATCATGGAGGGCATGGTCTCTCCGATCACCGGCGCCTACGGCAACGTCGAGTTCCTCGTGCACGTGGTGCGCGGAGAGGCACCCGTGTTTGAGCCGGCACTACTGGTTGCCGAGGCAACCGGCCTGACGGGTGGGGGAGGCTCCTGATGGCGGTCGTTGGCCTGGTTGTGCACGAGGACCGTGCGGCCGCAGTCGAACAGGCCGATGTGTTGGCTGATCGCCTGGGAGATGAGGGCCACGAGATCCGCCGCTCAGGTGACGACGGCTTCGGTGCCGGTGGAGCGGGTGACCTGGACCTGGTGGTGAGCCTCGGCGGAGACGGTTCCATCCTGCGGGCGGTGAGCCTGCTCGACGGTGGTGCTGTGCCCGTGCTGGGCGTCAACTTCGGCCACCTCGGCTACCTGACCGCCGTTGAGCCCGAGGATGCCGTCGATGCCGTGGCAAGGACCCTGGTCGGCGACCACGGCATCGAGGAACGCATGATGCTGCGCGTTGAGTTGCAGAGGGCCGACGGCTCAAGCGTCGCGGTCGACCATGCCCTCAACGAGGTCGTGGTGGAGCGCACCGCTGCCAGCCAGACCGTGCGGCTGGGTGTGTGGCTGGACGGCGACTTCTTCACCTCGTATGCGGTTGATGGAATGGTCATTGCCACACCCACGGGGTCGACCGCGTACGCCTTCTCCGCCCGTGGGCCGATCGTCGACGCCCTCCACCGCTCCATCCAGGTGACGCCGGTGTCGCCGCACATGCTCTTTGACCGAACCCTCGTGTTGAAACCCACGAGCGAGGTCTGCCTCGAGGTGCTGGGTGACCGTTCGGCCACCGGGACCGTCGACGGTCGGGTGCTCGGCGACCTTGAACCGGGCGACCGGGTGGTGTGCACGGTTGCCGATCGTGTGGCGTACCTTGTCACGTTCGGCAAGCGCGACTTCGAGCAGTTGCTCAAGACCAAGTTCGGCCTCGAGGACCGCTAGGGCCAGACGCTCCGGGTGTACCTGCCTGCCCCGGGTGGTCACCCAAACCTGTCGCAGGTGCGTGGGAGGATGCCTCCATGTTGCTTGAGATGCGCGTTGCCGACCTGGGGGTGATTGAGGAGGTCTCCATCCTGCTCGGCCCCGGGCTGACCGCCGTCACCGGCGAGACCGGTGCCGGCAAGACACTCATCGTGGGTGCCATCGAGTTGCTGTTGGGCGGGCGTGCCGATCCTTCGATCGTGCGGCCCGGTGCCGACGAGGCCGTGGTTGAGGGGCGCTTCCTGGCCGGCGATGATGAGGTGCTCGTGCGGCGGGTTGTGCCACGCGATGGCCGCAGCCGCGCCTACCTCGACGGCCAGTTGGCCACGGCCACGGCTCTGGCCGATCTGGGGTCCCGCCTCGTCGACCTCCATGGGCAGCACACCCATCAGAACCTGTTGGCCGGGCCGGCTCAGCGGGCTGCACTGGACCGCTTCGGTGGTGTCGACCTGGCACCTCTGCACGATGCCGTCGATGCCCTTGCCGCCATCGACGCCGAGCTGGAGGTCGTGGGTGGCGACGAACGGGCAAGGGCGAGAGAGATCGACCTCCTGCGTTACCAAGTGGCCGAACTCGATGATGCGGCAATCGAGGACCCAGCCGAAGACGACCGCCTCGCAGACGAGGCGGCGATTCTGGCCGATGCCGGTGCCCACCGTGAGGCCGCCGGGGCTGCACTGGCTCTCCTCGACGGTGATGGACCGGTCTCTGAGGCTCTTGCCGCCTCGCTCGGTCACCTGGCCGAGCGTTCACCGTTTTCCGATCTGGCCGACCGGTTGGTAGGCATGGGGGCCGACCTGACCGACTTGTCGGGGTCGCTGCGTGTCCTGGCCGAAACCGTCGAGGAGGACCCTGCCCGCCTCGACGAGGTGGGGGAGCGTCGACGGCTGCTGGCCGAGTTGCGCCGCAAGTACGGCAACAGCCTGGTCGAGGTCATGGGCTACCACCGTGAAGTAGCCGAACGCCTGGCCGGTCTGTTGGACCATGATGCCAGAGCGGCGGTGCTCGATGCCGAGCGGGTCGCCGCCGAGGCTGCCCGTGTGGAGGCTGCCGGAGTGGTACGCGATGCCAGGCGCCGCGCCGTACCCGACCTTGCGGTACGCATCGAGTCCCACCTTCGTGAACTGGCCATGCCGACTGCATCCATTGGCGTCTCCGTCGACGGCGAGGCCGGCGACGACGTGGTGATCCTCCTGGCCGCCAACTCGGGCGCGGTGCTGTTGCCGCTATCAAAGGTGGCATCGGGTGGTGAGCTGGCCAGGACGATGCTGGCAGTTCGCAGGGTGCTCACCGCCTCGCCCCCCACCCAGGTGTTCGACGAGGTAGATGCGGGAATCGGCGGTGAGGTGGCCCACGCCGTGGGTGCCTCCTTGGCCGAGTTGGCCACCCACAGCCAGGTCCTGGTGGTGACCCATCTTGCACAGGTGGCTGCCTACGCCCACAGCCAGGTCACGGTTACAAAGCACGACGACGGGGAGATGACCGTTGCCACAGCCACTGTGCTGGGAGGCGACGATCGCGTCGTCGAACTGTCACGGATGCTCTCGGGTTCTCCCGAGAGCGGAACCGCCCAGGATCACGCCGTCGAGTTGTTGGCAGCGGCCTCGGCTTCACGCGACGCGTGACCCATGACCGCGGCTTTCTTCGGACCTGCCACGCGTACCAGTTGCCCCGCGGATAGATTGGGTCCCCGTGACGAAACACATCTTCGTGACGGGCGGCGTCGCAAGTTCGCTCGGCAAGGGCCTTACTGCCGCATCCCTCGGTCGCCTCCTCAAACAGCGTGGCCTCCGCGTCGTCATCCAGAAGCTGGATCCGTACATCAACGTTGATCCGGGCACGCTGAACCCGTTCGAGCACGGCGAGGTGTTCGTGACCGACGACGGTGGCGAGACCGATCTGGACCTCGGCCACTACGAGCGCTTCATCGACGAGAACCTCACCCGTGACTCCAACGCCACTTCCGGGTCCATCTACTCGGCGGTCATCGCAGCCGAGCGAAGGGGCGAGTACCTGGGGCGCACCGTTCAGGTGATCCCCCACATCACCGACGAGATCCAGCGTCGCATCCGGATGCTCACCGGCGAAGCGGTCGACGTGGTCATCACCGAGGTCGGTGGCACGGTCGGTGACATCGAGATCCTGCCGTTCCTAGAGGCCATCAGGCAGTTCCGCCTGGACGCCGGTGAGAGAAACGTCTGCTACGTGCACGTGACGCTCGTTCCCTACATCGCACCCTCGGGCGAGCACAAGACCAAGCCAACCCAGCACTCCGTCTCGGAGTTGCGTAGCGCCGGTATCCAGCCGCACGCCATTGTGTGTCGTAGCGACGAGCCCATCAGCGACGAGTTGGAGCGGAAGATCTCCCGCCTCTCCAACGTGCCGTTCGAGGGTGTGGTGAACGCCCCCGATGCCGACAGCCTCTACGAGATCCCCCTGATGCTCCACGACGAGGGCCTCGACGACTACCTCTGCGGTGTTCTCGGAATCGACACTTGTCCTCCCGACCTGACTGACTGGAAGGCGCTGAACCAGCGGGTGGCCGATGCCACCACGCCGGTGCGCATCGGCCTCATCGGTAAGTACGTGAGCCTTGTCGACGCCTACCTGTCGGTGGTCGAGTCGCTCAACCATGCGGGTATCCACCACGGTGCCGATATCGACATCGACTGGATCCAGGCTGAGGACGTCGAGGGCCTGCTGGCCGAGAATCGTCTGCGGGACCTTGACGGCCTGGTGATTCCCGGTGGGTTTGGTGAGCGTGGTATCGAGGGCAAGATCGCCGCTGCCGGCTACGCACGCGAGAATGACATTCCCTGCCTGGGCCTGTGCCTGGGCCTTCAGTGCATGGCTGTGGAGTTCGCCCGCAACGCCCTGGGCCTTGAGGGGGCGCACTCCAGCGAGTTCAACCCGGCTACGCCGCACCCCGTGATCGACCTCATGGAGTCGCAGCGTGACGTGACCGACCTGGGTGGCACCATGCGCCTGGGTGCCTATGTGGCGCAGTTGAGACCCGGTTCCAGGGTGGCTGAGATATACGGCGAAGAGGTCGTGTCCGAGAGGCACCGCCACCGCTACGAGTTCAACCCCCGTTACCGCGAGCGCTTCGATGGCACCGGCTTTGTGTGTTCAGGTGAGTCTCCCGATGGACGCCTGGTCGAGTTCGTCGAACTCAACGACCACCCTTTCTGGATCGGCACGCAGGCCCACCCCGAGTTCAAGAGCCGTCCCGATCGTCCTGCCCCGCTGTTCAAGGCGTTTGTCGAGGCGGCTATGCGCCGGACCGAGGGTCGCAACCCGCAACTCCTGCAGTTCGACGAGGTCGACGTCGGAGCAGCTGGCTGACCGTGGGCCTCTGGGGCCTCCTGGGTCGGCTCCCGCACCTGGCTCTGCGCTATTTCGACTCTCTCAGGCCCGGTGGGCCGTCTGCGGTTGACGAGGCCTGGGCCGAGTCGTTTCTGGTGCCCGGCGAGGTTGATCTGTGGCGGCGTCTGTCTGACTCCGACCGGCGACACCTCGTGAAGGTGGCGCGCGACGTGGTCGGTGTGCTGGGCGACGATGAGCGACCTGTGGTTGCTGCGGCGCTGCTGCACGACGTGGGTAAGTTGGGCTGCGGGCTGGGCACCATGGGTCGGGTCGTGGCGACGCTTCTCATTGCCGCCACCTCGAGTTCGAGGCTTGTGGCATGGGCCGGGGGTGGGGGTTTCACGGGTCGAGTCGGCCGCTACTTCTGTCACCCCGAGTCGGGTGCGGTGCTGCTTGAGGCGGCTGGCAGCGACGCCTTCACGGTCACGTGGGCCCGGGAGCACCAGAACCCGTCAGGTTCCTGGAGCGTCGATTCGAGGCTGGCCGAGGTGCTGGCCGACGCCGACAGGTAGTCAGGCGGAAAGCAGCCCCAGGTTGGCCTTTGCACGTCCCACCGTTGCTGATGCCACCTGACGGGCCTTGTCGGCACCGACTGCCAGGAGCCGGCTGGTTTCGGCGGGGTCGGCTGCGAGCTCGCTGTAGCGCCCCTGGATGGGGCGGAGCATCTCGATGAGGGCTTCGGCGGTTGCGGCCTTGAGGTCTCCGTAGCGTTCGATGCCCTCTGCCGCCGACTGGGGGGTCTGGCCCGTGGCCGCACCAAGGATGGAGAGCAGGTTCGAGACTCCGGGCTTCTCAGCAGGGTCGAAGCGGACCTCGCTATCGCTGTCGGTCACCGAGCGCTTGACCTTCTTTTCGATGACGGCGGGGTCGTCGAGAACACGGATGGTGCCCTGGGGGCTCTCATCTGACTTGGACATCTTGGAGGTGGGGTTCTGGAGGTCCATGACCTTGGCACCGGTGGGGGGGATGACCGCCTCGGGCACGACGAAGGTCTCGCCGAAGCGGTGGTTGAACCGGATGGCGATGTCGCGGGTGAGCTCGATGTGCTGGCGCTGGTCTTCGCCCACGGGCACCTGGTCGGTGTCGTAGAGCAGGATGTCGGAGGACTGCAGGGCCGGGTAGGTGAACAGGCCGCCGGATACGAACGAGGCGCTTCCGGATTTATCCTTGAACTGGGTCATGCGCCGGAGTTCGCCGAAGGCTGCCGTGCATTCCATGATCCAAGCACATTCGGTGTGCTCGTGCACGTGGCTCTGGACGAACACGGTGCTGCGGTCGGAGTCGAGGCCCACGGCGAAGAGCACCTGGGCAAGCGAGAGGGTGTCGGCACGCAGTGCCTCGGGGTCGTGGGGGACCGTGAGGGCGTGCAGGTCGACTACGCAGTAGACGGAGTCGGTCTGGTCCTGGAGGGCGACCCAGTTGTTGAGTGCCCCCAGCAGATTTCCGAGGTGTACGTCGCCGGTGGGCTTGATGCCCGAGAAGACCCTTGCCATGGCCGGTCAGGGTACCGGTGTGGGGCGGGGGTGGTTGGGACCGCTCAGCCGAAGCAGCCGGCGGCGTCCTGGTTGTTGAAGATGTACTCCATGAGGTCGGCTGTGCCGGTGCCGAACTGGGCGTTGATCTCGGCGTTGGCCTGCAGGGCACGGATGTACTCGCTGTGGAGGCCGCTGCAGTCGGGGATGGAGGCCATGTTGTCGAGGAAGGCCTTGTAGTCCCAGCCGTACTTGTTCATCCAGTAGGGCGACCGGGTGGTGGTGGTCACCGGTGCAGGTGCACGGGTCGTGGGGGGTGCCTCTGATTCGCTGCTCCAGAGGAACTGGCTGCCGATGGCTATGGCGATGAGCGCGGCGAATGCGAAGGCCAGGAACTGGATGACGGGCCGGGGGATGCTGCCGCTGCTGGGAATGGCCACCAGGCGAGGCTACAGGTGCCACCAGATCACCGAAATCCGGTGCTGATGTCCGTCCTGTGGTGGGGGCCACGGCGTAGGGTCTGGCCTGTGAGCGTCACGGTTTCGACCCCGGTATACGAGGGCCCCTTTGACCTGCTGTTGAACCTCATCTTGCGTGAAGAGATTGAGCTCTACGAGGTCTCGTTGTCGTCGATTGTCGATGCCTATCTGGCCGAGTTGGAGAACCTGGGTGCCTGTGATCTCGAGGTCACCACCGAGTTCCTGCTCATTGCTGCGATCCTTCTGGAGCTCAAGACCCGGCGGCTGTTGCCGACCGACGACCGGTTCGACATTGACGACGAGTTCGGCCTGTGGGAGGAGCGCGACCTGCTGCTGGCACGGTTGCTGGAGTGCAAGACCTTCAGGGATGCAGCCATCCAGTTGCGTCGCCTGGCTGCCGATGCGTCGCTGTCGTGGCCGAGGCGGACTGGTCTGGAGGACGCCTTCCTGCACCTTGCGCCAGATCTTCTGGTGGGGGTGTCTCCGGTTGACCTGCGCGACGCTGGCCGGTGGGCGTTGGCCCCCAAGCCGGTGTTCCACATCGACACGGAACACATTGCCCCCATCAGGGTGAGCGTGGCCGATGTGGTTCGCGAAATGGTCGACGAGATTCCCCACGAGGGCACGGTCACGTTCAGGAGCCTGACCGAGGGAATGGTTGACCGCATCGCCATCGTGGTGCGGTTCCTGGCAGTGCTGGAGTTGTTCAAGCAGGGCCTTGTCGAGATCGACCAGGTGGATTTGTTCGGTGACATCCATGTGAGTTGGCTGCCCGGTGCCGACCGGGCCGAGATCGACCTAATCGACGTGTACGAAGGCTGACCCGGTGGGTGACGAGGCGATGAACGGCGAAGGCGACGACATCAGGCGGGCCATCGAGGCCATCCTGATGGTGTCGATCGACCCGGTAGCACCGAACCTGTTGGCGCAGCTGATGGAGATGCCCACCAAGAAGGTGGAGGCCATCTGTGCGTCCCTGGCCGATGAGTACGAGGCCGAGGGTCGGGGTTTCGTGCTGCTCAGGGTTGGTGGCGGCTATCGCTTCCAGAGCCATCCCGCCCAGGCGGCATGGGTGGAGCGCTTCGTGCTGGAGGGCCAGCACAGCCGCCTCACCTCGGCGGCGCTGGAGACTCTTGCGATCGTGGCCTACAAGCAGCCCATCTCGCGCAACCAGGTGTCGGCCATTCGGGGAGTCGACGTTGACACGGTGATACGCACGCTGCAGCAGCGTGGCTACATAGAGGTGGTCGCAACAGATCCGGGTCCCGGTAACGCCCTCATGTTCGGCACGTCTCAGGAGTTCCTTGAGAGCATGGGCATCGACAAGGTGTCCGATCTGCCGTCGCTGGGTGACTTCGTGCCCGGCCCCGAGATCGTCGAGGCCCTCGAGCGGGGTCTGCTGGCCGACCCTGACGTGGTCGATCTGGAGGCCGAGGCCGGTGGTGAGGCTGACGGTGGTTCCGAGGCCGAGGTTCCGGTCGACGACCGTTCCTAGTCGTGGCCGAAGACGACGGGTCCGTCGAGCAGGAGCCGGTCGAGGAGGTACGCCTCCAGAAGGTGCTGGCCCGTGTGGGCTTTGGCAGTCGTCGAAAGTGCGATGACCTGATCGCCGCGGGGCGGGTGACCGTGAACGGCGAGGTGGCAGTGCTGGGTCGACGGGTCGATCCCGAGTCGGCGGTGGTGGCGGTGGATGGTGCACCGATAGGTGTGCGCCCGGGCCTCGTCTACTACCTGCTCAACAAGCCGACGGGGGTGGTGACGACCGCTGATGATCCGCAGGGCCGCCCCATCGTTGTCGACCTGGTTCCCGACGAGCCAAGGGTGTTTCCGGTGGGGCGCCTCGATGCCGACACCGAGGGACTGTTGCTCCTCACCAACGACGGGGAGTTGGCGCATCGCCTGACCCATCCGTCCTATGGGGTCGAAAAGGAGTACGTGGCCGAGGTGGAGGGCGAGCCCAGCCGGGCGGCGCTGCGCTCGCTGCGGGAGGGCGTGGAGTTGGAAGATGGACTGACGGCCGAGGCCAGGGCTTCGCTGATGGACGCGTCGGTCGTGAAGTTGACCATCCACGAGGGGCGAAATCGTCAGGTGCGCCGCATGTGTGAGGCCGTGGGCCATCCGGTGGTGCGCCTGGTTCGTACCCGTGTGGGGCTCATCGCCGACAGGTCGCTGGGTCCCGGGGAGTGGCGTGAGTTGAGCATCGACGAGTTGCGCTCCCTGGAACAGGCGGTGGCCGATAAACCGGGCCGATAGCGGATGGGGCGACCGGTAGCATCGACGGCTATGGCAACCCATCTGTCCCAAGCTCCGGCGCGGCCCGACTTGTTGCGAGTACGGCCATGAGCGGGCGTGCGACCGTTGTGGGCGTGGGCCTCATCGGGGGCTCTATCGGTCTGGCCCTGCGTGAGCGTGGCTGGCATGTGAGCGGTGTCGACAGCGACGAGGCACGTCTGGCGATGGCCCTTGAAATGGGCGCCATCGATTCTGCCGGGTGGGATCCGGCGGCCGAGGTCACGTTTGTGGCAACGCCGGTGGCACACATCGCCGATGCTGTGTGCAAGGCGCTTGATGCCTCGCCTGCCGGGCTTGTCACGGATGTTGGAAGCGTGAAGGTTCCCGTGGTGTCGGCTGTCGATGACAAGCGGTTCGTGGGCGGCCACCCCATGGCGGGTTCTGAACAGGACGGCCTGGAGGGTGCCGATGCCTCAATGTTTGTCGACACCAACTGGGTGCTCACCCCCGGTGACGGCACAGACGATGCCGCCTTCGCCCGGGTGCGTACGGCGGTCGCGTCCCTGGGTGCCGAGGTGGTGACCCTGTCACCTGACCGTCACGACGCCCTCGTTGCGCTGGTTTCGCACGTGCCGCACCTGACGGCTGCCACCCTCATGGGCCTGGCGGCTGCCCGCTCCGAGGAACACTACGCCGTGCTGCGTCTTGCTGCCGGGGGGTTCCGTGACATGACGCGGGTGGCTGCGGGGCATCCGGGTATCTGGCCCGACATCTGTGCTGAGAACAGCCATGCCATTGCCGAGGTGCTCGATGACCTGATCGCAGCGCTGGGTGTCGTCCGTAGTGAGGTGGCCGACTCGGACCGTGAGGGCCTGCTGGCACGCCTTGAGACAGCCAGGGCCGCCAGGGTCAGCCTGCCGACCGGAGCGCCGCGGCCTTCGGAGTTGGCTGAGGTGCGGGTGCCCATTCCCGACCGCCACGGTGAGATCGCAGCCATCGCCACGCTCGCCACCGAGCTGGACGTGAATATCTACGACCTTGAGATCGCCCACTCGGCCGAGGGTGACCGGGGTGTGGTGCTGCTCATCGTCGAGACCGGCCTCGTTGAGCGCCTCAAGGGTGGCCTCATGGCCAAGGGCTACAGGCCCACATCGGGCCCGTTGACGTGACTGCCTTCGCCGTCGCACCCGGCGGGCCGCTTACAGGCCGCCTCTCGGTGCCCGGTGACAAGTCCATCTCGCACCGGGTGTTGATGCTGGCCGCCCTGGCCGACGGCACATCTGAGGTCACGGGTCTCAGCGACGGCGATGACGTGGCCCACACGCTCTCGATCGTGGAGGCCCTGGGTGCCGGGGTGGAGTTGCGTGACGGGTTGGTGAGCATCACCGGAGGCAGCCTGGGGGCCGTCGACGGGCCTCTGTACGTCGGCAACTCGGGCACGGGCATCCGCCTGTTGGCGGGAATGCTGGCCGGCCTTTCGTTCACATCCGTGCTGGACGGTGACGAATCGATCAGGCGCCGCCCGATGGACAGGGTTGTCGACCCGTTGCGAGCCATGGGGGCCGACATCTCCGGTGTCGACGGTTCAACGCTGGCGCCCCTCACGATTGACGGCGGCGGGCTGCACGGCACTGAGTACGTGTCGCCCATGGCCAGCGCCCAGGTGAAGGGCTGCGTGCTGTTTGCGGGCCTGTCAGCCGATGGGCCCACGACGGTTGTCGAGTCTCAGCCGACGCGTGCCCACACCGAGGAACTGATGGCCGCCTTCGGCATCGACGTGAAGGCCGGCCAGGGTGGTGTGACCGTGCAGCCTGGCCGGCCCGTGCCGTTCAGCCACCGGGTGGCCGGCGACCCCTCGCAGGCTGCCTATTGGGCGGTGGCCGCTGCGGTCGTTGCCGGCTCTGAAGTAGTGGTGGAGAACGTGTACTCGGGCCCGGTTCGCACCGGGTTCGTGGACGTGCTGGCCCGCATGGGTGCTGACATCGAACACGATGCCGACACGGGTGACCTGACGGTTCGGGCGTCGAGTCTGACGGGCACCGTGGTCGAGGCAGCCGAGGTTCCCGGTCTCGTCGACGAGGTGCCGGTGTTGGCCGTGGCGGCCGCCTGTGCCGATGGTGAGACCCGCTTTTGCGGTGTGGGGGAGCTGAGGGTTAAGGAGACCGACCGCCTGGCGACAACCAGCTCCGAGTTGGGAGCCATGGGCGCCCGGGTGCGTGTCGAGGGCGACGACCTGGTCGTTGTGGGCGGTCCATTCCACGGTGCCGAGGTGGAGAGCCACGGCGACCACCGGATCGCCATGGCGTGTGCGGTGGCGGCGCTCGTGGCCGACGGGCCAACGGTCGTGTCAGGCTGGGAGGCAGTGGACACCAGCTACCCCGTCTTCGGGCATGACCTTGAGGGCCTGCGGGCATGAGCGACCTGAGGGTCATCGCCATTGACGGACCCGCCGGTTCGGGCAAGTCGACGGTGGCACGCGGCGTGGCCGACCGCCTCGAACTCTCCTACCTGGACACCGGGGCCATGTACAGGGCGGTTGCGTGTGCGGCGCTGAGGCGGGGCGTCGACCCGGCCGACGCCGGGGCCGTTGTGGAGGTGGCCCGAACCATCGACCTGGAACTGACACGTGACACGTGTTTCGTAGACGGCGTGGATGCCACGGCCGAGATCAGGGGCCCCGAGGTGACCGGTGCCGTCAGCGTGGTGGCTGCCAACCCGGGTGTACGCACAGAGATGGTGGCTCGTCAGCGGGCCTGGGCGACAGAGCGTGGTGGCGGGGTGATGGAGGGCCGCGACATCGGTTCGGTGGTGTTTCCCGACGCCACCCTCAAGGTCTACCTGACCGCCTCGGCAGCGGTGAGGGCCAAGCGGCGTGCCGGCGAGGCGGGCGGCCAGGATGTGGCTGCGGTTGGCTCCGACATCGAGCGTCGCGATGCGGCCGACTCCGGGCGTGAGATGAGCCCGCTGGTGGAGGCGCCGGGAGCGGTCGTCGTGGATACCTCGGATCTCGAAATCAATGAGGTTGTCGACCTTGTCGTGGGGATGCTCCCGTGAGTACCAACCTGGGCCACGACCTGAGCCTGTGGGGCAGGTTCAACTACCGCTTCTTCTGGTCGCTGCTGTGGATCATCACCAAGGTCTGGTTCAGGTTCACAATCGTCGGCAGGGAGAACCTTCCCGCCAAAGGGGCCTACATCCTGGCTCCGGTGCACCGCTCGTACCTGGACACGCCGGTGGGGGGCATGGTGACGGCGAGGCGTCAGCGTTTCCTCGGCAAGGAGTCGCTGTGGCGCAACTGGTTCCTCGGTGGATTCCTCACGATCGTGGGCGGGTTCCCAGTGGAGCGTGGTACTGCCGACCGGGCGGCGCTGCGTGCCTGCCAGGACGTGTTGGAGCGCGGTGAGCCGTTGGTGATGTTTCCCGAGGGGACGCGTCAGTGGGGGGCGGTTGTGGAAGCTGACAAGATGCACGATGGGCCGGCCTTTGTGGCTACCCGTGCCGGCGTGCCGATCGTGCCGATGGGCATTGCCGGAACCGACCACGCCATGCCGCCCGGTGCGAAGTGGATCAAGCCCGTCATGGCCGTGATGGTGGTGGGTGAACCGATTCCTGCGCCTGTGGTTGAGGGGCGGGTGCCACGACGGGTGATCACCGACCTGACCGAGCAGGTCAGGCAGGGAATCCAGGCGGCCTACGACGAGGCGCTGCGCATCAAGGGCCAACCGCCCCTGGAGTATCCGGGCTAGTTGGTGCTGCCCCGCAGGGTCAGGGCCTCGAGGGCGGCCGAGGCGTCGATCGAGCGGTCGTCAAGGTGGCTTGTCGGTGGTGGTGCCCCGTAGCCCAGGCCGGCAAAGCCCCTCACGGCTGAGAGCAGGTCGCGCAGGTTGCGTGGAGGTGGGAAGTACTCGTCCTCGTCGGTGTGGCGCACGACCGTTACGCCGTTGGTGGGGGAGAGGGCTGAAACCACGGCCTCCACGACCTCTTCGGGGGCCGAAGCTCCGGCTGTCACCCCGACGGTTCCCGTCAGGTCGTCGGGCAGGTCGTCCACCCTGTTGATCCACACGACCCGCTCGCAGCCTGCCTCCTCGGCCAGCTTGACGAGTGCCCGGGTGTTGGAGCTGTTGGTGGAGCCGATGACGACCACGGCATCGCAGTCGTCGACCATGTCAAGGAGCGCCCCCTGACGGTTGGTGGTGGCAAAGCAGAGGTCGCTTCGCCCCGGTGACCACAGGTCGGGCCAGCGTTCGGTGGCGGCGTCGACCACTCCTTCCCAGTCGTGGTGGCCGAGGGTGGTCTGGGCCAGGATGGCCACGTCGTCGCCCAGGTCGCCGAGGCCGTCGACGTCGTCGGGGTGTTCGACGCGGTGCACGGAGTCGGGGGCCACGGCGATGGTTCCCTCGGCCTCCTCGTGGCCGGCATGGCCCACGTAGACGATCTGGTATCCCTTGGCGGCCCGGGTTCGGACCTCGTGGTGGACCTTGGTGACGAGCGGGCAGACGGCGTCGATGGTGTAGCCGCCGACCTCGTGGGCGGCCTTGACCACCTCGGGGGCTGAGCCGTGGGCCGAGAGCATCAGCGGGGCGCCCAGGGGCACCTGGGAGATGTCGTCCACGAAGACGACGCCCATGGCCGCGAAGCGCTCGACGACGAGTTTGTTGTGGACGATCTCGTGGTAGCAGTAGACGCGTTCGTCAAAGGCCCGCACCATCCAGGCCAGTGCCTTGATGGCCATCTCGACGCCTGCGCAGAAGCCGCGCGGCTCAGCCAGCAGCACCCTGTCGATGTCCACGCACGGGACCCTACCGCCCCCTTGGGACCGGGCCCTGACGGCGCGTCGGTAGCCTGAAGGCATGTCGACCCCCGTGGTCGTTGCCGTTGCCCCCGACTCGCCCGCAGACCGGGTCGGGGTTGTCAGCGGCGACCTGATCCTCTCAATCAACGGCGCCGTGCCGCGTGACGTCATCGAGTACCAGATGCTCGTCGACGAGCCCTCTGTGTGCCTGGGCGTGGACTCGGGTGGCCTTTCGCGGGAGTTGTCGGTTGAAAAGGCCGCCGGTGAGCCGCTGGGCATCGAGGTGGACTCGGCGCTCTTTGACCGTGTGCGTACCTGTGACAACCACTGTGAGTTCTGCTTCATCTACCAGCTGCCAAAGGGGTTGCGGCCCAGCCTGTACGTGAAGGACGACGACTATCGCCTGTCGTTCCTGTACGGCAACTTCACGACGTTGACCCGCTTCACCGAGGCCGACCTGGAGCGGGTGGTGACCGAGCGGCTCAGCCCGTTGTACGTGAGCATCCACGCCACCGATCCGGGCAAGCGCACCGAGATGCTGCGCAACCGTCGGGGTGCCACCAGCCTGCGTTGGCTGAGGGCGCTGTTGGACGAGGGCATCGAGGTTCACGGCCAGGTGGTCGTGTGTCCGGGTGTGAACGACGGGCTCTGGCTCGAGGACACCCTGGCTGGCGTGGCCGACCGCTTCCCGGAGTTGGCGTCGTTGGCTGTTGTGCCACTTGGCGTGAGCGACCACACCACCGAGGCCCGCATGCGTGCCCACACCGTGACCGAGGCAGTTGCCGTCGTTGACACGGTCGCCGAGTGGCAGGAGCGGTTCCTTGAGGCACTGGGTCGCCGCATGGTCTTTGCCGCCGACGAGTACTACCTGCTGGCGGGATGGCCGTTTCCGAGTGCTGACACCTATGGCGACTTTGACATGTACGAGGACGGCATCGGCATGGCCCGGGCCTTTGAAATGGAGTTCTCAGGCGTCGATGTTGGCCGTGAGGCGCCATCTGGGTTCTTTGCCTCGCTGGACGGCGCCCCAGCCGACGGCTACCGGGCGCCCCGAACGGCCGATGGTGCCACGCCTGTTCGCCTTGGGCCGCGGCCCGACGCCCCGGTAACGGTGTTGACTGGCGAGTTGGGTGCGAAGGTCATGGCTCCTCTGGTGGCGATGTTGGGGAGCGACGATGTGGAGGTGCTGGCCGTGCAGAACCGCTTCTTCGGCGGCAACGTGGGTGTCACCGGCCTGCTCGTGGGAGAGGACCTTGCACGGGTGCTTGTCGATGAACCCGAGGGGCGGCGCTACCTGCTGCCCGATGTGTGCCTCAGCGCTGGACGTTTCCTCGACGGCATGGTGCCTGCTGACCTGCCGCGGCCCGTCGAGGTGGTGGCAACCGACGGGGCCGCACTGCGCGGTGCGCTGTCTGGCGTGACAGCAATGGAGGTGGCCCGGTGAAGCCGATCGTGGCAATCGTGGGGCGACCCAATGTGGGCAAGTCCACGCTCTTGAACCGCATCATCGGCAGGCGCGAGGCCATTGTGGAGGAACGTCCCGGCGTTACCCGTGACCGCAAGGAGGTCAATGCCAACTGGCGTGGCCGCGAGTTCACCCTTGTCGACACCGGTGGCTGGATGGTCGGCGGTGACGCCCTCGACGACAAGGTCAGCCGCCAGAGCGAGGCGGCCATCGAGGCCGCCGACGTGGTGTTGTTCGTGGTGGATGCCACCGTGGGCGTCACCGAGGATGACACACGGGTGGCCAGGCTGTTGCGCCCCCGTGCCGATTCGGTGATCGTGGTTGCCAACAAGGTCGACGATGTCAGCCACGAGGCGTTCATCTGGGATCTGTTGTCCCTCGGCCTGGGCGACCCCGAGCCTGTGAGCGCCATCCACGGACGCAATACCGGCGACATGCTTGACCGGCTCGTCGGCCTGCTGCCCGACGAGGTGGACGAACCCGTCGAGGTGGTCGACGACACTGAGAAGATCGTCGGCGTGGCCATCGTCGGGCGTCCCAACGTGGGCAAGTCCACCCTGTTCAACCGGCTCATCGGCGAGGACCGATCGGTGGTGCATGACCGACCCGGCACGACGCGCGACTCGGTGGACACCGTTGTCGACTCCGACAGGGGGCCGGTGCGCTTTATCGACACGGCTGGCATGCGACGCAAGGCCCGCATTGACGAGGAGACCGAGTACTACTCGCTGGTACGCGCCCTCAAGTCGCTCGACACGGCCGACGTGGCGCTGCTGGTGATCGACTCCACCCAGGGTGTCACCCACCAGGACCAGCGGTTGGCTGAGCGTGTCGACGCAGCGGGATGCCCGATCGTGGTGTTGTTGAACAAGTGGGACCTGTGTGGCACCGAGCAGCGTGAGGACGTGACAGACCAGGTGGGCCAGAAGTTGCACTTCGTCGGCGAGGCTCCCGTCATCAAGATCAGCGCCATTTCGGGCAAGAACGTGATGCGCCTCTGGCCGGCGCTGTCAGCGACCATCGAGGGCTACCAGACCCGCATCCCGACCAGGCGTGTCAACGACGTGGTGAGGGCCGCCCAGGCTGCTCACCCGGCTCCGGCGGGGGCACGCATCCTGTATGCCACCCAGGGTGCGACCGATCCGCCCACATTCACGCTTTTTGTCAACCACGAGGTTCCCAGGACCTGGTTGCGCTACCTGGAGCGAAAGTTGCGCGATGACCTGGAGTTGGGAACCACACCGATCAAGTTGAGGGTTCGCCGACGCTCTGAGTGACATCGGGCGCCCATCCGGGGTGGCTCGGGGTGTGCTGTAGGGGCGGTCAGGACCGCCGATCACGCTGCGGGAGTACGATGGTGCCGGATGCGTACCCCGGTTCTGGTCCTTGCGGGCATCGTGTGTCTGGCAGCCACCTACGGTTGGGTCAACTCGGCGCGCCACCGCTACCGCCTGGTGCGTCGAATTGACATGGAGGCGGCGCCCGATGCCTACACCCTGGAGTGGTCCAACTTCCGGAAAGAGGCCCACTCGGCGAGCCTCTACGGCCTGCTTGCCCTGGTGGCGCTCTTGTCGGCATTCGCCGACGTCGAGGTGCTGTTTGCCCTTGTGGCTATTCCGGCCATGGTGTCAACGGTGTGGGCACGCAACGGCCTGCGTGAGGCCCGTATGGCCCGCCAGCGAATCGACATCGAGAGGCGCGCCCAGGAGGCCCTTGACCAGGAGGAGTTGGCGCCCAAGGCGTGGGCGGCCCGCCTGGCTCCCGAGGAGTTGCCCGAGTACTCGGGTTTTGAGGTCGGCAAGGTCTACCAGGCAGGCACCGGGCTCATGGCTGGCGACTTCTTCGACGTGTTCAAGGCCGCACCCACCCGCCTGGCCGTCGTCATCGGCGACGTGGCCGGGCACGGCATCGAGTCGTCGATCACGGCCTTCCAGGCCAAGTACCTGCTGCGTACCTTCCTCGCCCAGTTCCGCGACCCCGCCCAGGCGCTCGAGGAGTTGAACCGCCAGATGGCGTCGGTGGACCGCTCCGAGGAGTTCATCTCGCTCGTGGTGCTGGTCTTTGACACCGAGGCCGAGAGCCTGCGCTACGCGTCGGCTGGCCACCCCGCCACGTTCCTGTGGCACGAACGCGAGGTGCGCCCGCTGCGCTCCACGGGACCTCTCCTGATGCTCGACCCGCAGGGCTCCTACTTCAGCCGTGAGATCCCCCTCGAGCGTGACGACATGGCGCTCATGTACACCGATGGTCTGGCCGAGGCCCGCAGTGGCGACGAGCTGTTCGGTGAGGAACGCATCGGCGACGCCCTGCGCCGCAACCCCGGCATTGCCCCCGACGTGCTCTGCAAGCAGTTGCTGGATGCAGCCAACGACTTCAACAAGGGCATCGTCGAGGATGACGTGGCCATTCTGGCCATTCGCAAGACCTGAGCCGGCCGGCGGGGGTGTGAGGCGTGCCCTGGTGTGAGCCGTGTGACAGGTACCTGAGCCCCAACGCTGTCTCGGTGGTGGGTACGTGCCCCAAGTGCGGGGGGCGGGTCACCGACTCCGACGGTGAGTTGGCCGACTCCCAGAAGGTGCCGTGGCACTTCTGGTTGTTCGTCGGGGCGGCCGGGCTCTACCTGTTGTGGCGCCTACTCCAGGGGGTGTGGTGGGTCATCACGTGAGCGTGCCTGCGGGAGGCCCGCCGATAGAGTGACCCGTCCACAGCGGGCTGTGGCGCAGCTTGGTTAGCGCGTCGGTCTGGGGGACCGAAGGTCGGGAGTTCAAATCTCCCCAGCCCGACAACTCAGAAGGCCCGGAATCTCAGCGATTTCGGCCGGCTGTCGACCGCGGTCAGTCAAGCGTGACGATCACGGCACAGTCCCCGTTGGGTTTCCTTCCAAGGAGTCGTCCCACGGCATCGGCCAACGAGATGACGACATACTGGATTCCGTACTTTTGCCGTATGGCGGTACGAACTTCCCGGTAGGCATCACCGTCGACGACCTCGGCCGTGCCAGACACGGCGGCGGATCCCTCAGTGACGGTCCCACCCATGTTGCTGGCCTGTAGCTCGACGGCTGGGTCGTGGCGGAGTCTGCGGACCTTCCATGAACCCGACCCCGTCGTGAAGCCCACACGGCTGCCACCGAGTCCGACTACCCAGACAGGGACGTGTCGGGGATGACCGTCTGTGGTCCAGGTGGTGAGGCGTATGTATC
>CAJXKL010000007.1 GCA_913055915.1 uncultured Candidatus Nemicrothrix sp.
CTGGAAGATCGGGTCGAAGTCGACCTGCTCACCGTGGTACTCAGCCTGCTCTGAGGCCCAGATCTCCTTCATGGCCTCGACCCGCTCACGCATCAACCCGAAGCGCCTCTCATGGTCGGTGCCGTGGTTGGCCATCTCCTCAAAGCCCCAACCGGCTCCGATACCGAACAGGAACCTGCCACCCGACAACAGGTCGATACTCGTCACAAGCTTGGCGAGATGGATCGGGTCTCGCTGGACAACCAGTGCGATACCGGTGGCCAACTTCAGCTCACTCGTCACCATCGCCGCTGCGCTGAGACACACGAAGGGATCCATGGTGTCGTAGTACATCTGCGGCAGGACGGGCCCACCAGGCCAGGGAGCGGTACGGCCCACCGGAATATGGCTGTGCTCTGCCAACCAGAGCGACTCAAATCCACGCTGCTCGAGGGCTACCGCCAATTCCGCAGGTGGGATCGTGTAGGAACACGGAAAGATGCTCACTCCGAGGTTCATGGTGGATGACATGTCAGCTCCGTTGGTCCCGGTTCGTCGAGTGGCCGACCCTAGACCCTGACGCCGGATACGACCTCATTCCTCGACTCAACCAGGGGCATTCCGGCTTGACCTATGGATAACAAGCGTTATCATCTGCAGATGGTTGATGTGGGGATCGGGGTTGACCCGTCACAGCGCGTGGTTTTCGACAGCGCGCCTTCCCCTTTGGTCGACGCCCCTTTCGACGCCCCTTCCGGCGAGGAACTGACCGAAGTCCTGTTGCACGCCGCCGCAGAGGTGTTCGCCGAGCAGGGATATGAACGGGCCGGCGTTGCCGAGATTGCGCGGCGGGCCGGGGTCACCACAGGAGCCATCTACAGCCGCTACACCGGCAAGGCCGAGATGCTGCTGGCCGCCGTGGACCTTCACGTACCCGACGAGATCCAGCAATTGCTCCGGTCGGACCACCCCGGCGAGTCGGCCACAGACGTACTGGCATCGCTCGGAGCCCACCTAGTCGACGACCTTCCGAAGGGCTACGGCCTGTTCCTCGAAGCCATCGTTGCTGGTCGACGCGACTCTGAGTTGGCCGCAGCCATCCGCAGACGGGTCGAGGACGAGGACGCCAGGCTGGCAGAGCTCGTCGACGAGGCCACGACAGACGGAGTCTTTGACCCGGACCTCGACCGGTTCGCAACCGTCCGCCTCGCACATGCCATCGGCTTTGGAATGACCCTCACCCGCGTAATGGGCCTGGACCTACCCGAGTCCGAAACGTGGACCACGGTCATCGACAGGGTCATCGGAGCCCTCGCGGCACCGGCTGACCAGCAAAGTTCGCCCAACGACCAGAGCAGCCCGCCATCGGGCAACCCCCGACACAGAGGAGATACAGAGTGACAACGACAGAGAACGCGCCCACGACGGAGAACGGCCTCAGCCGGGCCTTCGACCTTGAGGCCTATGCCAACGACCCCGACCGCATTGCCGAGTACTCGGTCTGGAACCAGGACGTGACCAGCGTCATCCACACCGTCGAGGACAACGCTGACGCCATCTTCACCTGGAACTACGACAAGGGCGAGAGGGCGGCACTCGACAAGCTCTACGAGAAGGCCAAGACATCACAGTGGAACGGCCAGACCGACCTGGACTGGTCCATCGACGTGGACCCGTACAAGACCCTCGCCCCCGCAGACCCCCTCGAGGTGCAGTACTTCGCGGAGAATCCGGAGTCGCCTCTCCACAAGTTCAACGACGACGAGTGGGCGGAGGTCGGTGTCGAGTCGCTCAACTGGAGCCTGGCCCAGTTCATGCACGGTGAGCAGGGAGCCCTGCTCTGCACCGCCAAGATCGTCGAGACGGTTCCCTGGATAGATGCCAAGTACTACGCCGCGACCCAGGTGGTCGACGAGGCCCGCCACGTCGAGGTGTTCGCCCAGTACCTGGACACCAAGCTGGACGGCATCAAGTACCCCTGTAACACCCACCTGGGCCTTCTGCTCGACGACATCCTCAATGACAGCCGTTGGGACATGACCTACCTAGGTATGCAGATAATGGTCGAGGGCCTTGCACTGGCGGCGTTCGGCTTCATGCACCAGACCATCGAGGAACCGCTCCTAAAGAAACTGCTCCGATACGTAATGAGCGACGAGGCCCGGCACGTGGCCTTTGGGGTGATCAGCCTCCAGGAGGTCTACCAGCAGCTGACGGGCGCCGAGCTCCGGGACCGCCAGGAGTTCGCCTTCGAGGCAGCCCTGCGAATGCGCGACCGCTTCATGCGACAGGAGATGTGGGAGCGCTTCGGCGTAGACGTCAAGGAGATGGTCAGGTTCCAGCTCGGCATGCCGGACGAGCTCCGGGTCTTCCAACGGCTGCTGTTCTCAAAGATCGTCCCCAACTGCAAGAAGCTGGGGTTGCTGGACGCCGGCGACGGCTGGCTGCGGGACCGCTTCACCGACATCGGCGTAATCGAGTTCGAAGACTGGGTTGACACGGGTGAGGAGTACGCCGACCTGGACGAGGTTGCAAAGGACAGAGAGGCGGCTGCTGCAAACTAGGCAGAGATGCCAGAGAGGTGGCTGCTGCCAACTAGTCGGCGGCCTGCAGGTGGTGTCTGATTACCTCGTCGATCACAAACCTCAGGAACTTCTCGGAGAACACCGGGTCGATTCCGGCGGCCTCAGCCATTGCACGCATACGGTCGACCTGCGCAGCCTCCCGCTCGGGATCAGCTGGCGGCAGGCCGACCTCGGCTTTGTAGGCACCTACCTGGCGGGTGACCCTGAAGCGTTCAGCCAGAAGGTGGATCATGGCTGCGTCGATGTTGTCGATGCTGGCCCGGTACTCGGCCAGCAACTGATCCTCGCCTGAACTGCCTGCCATGTCGTGTTCCTCTCGTGGAGACTCCAGCAGCGTAGGCGCTCCAGCCCATGCTCTAGCACTGGTTTCGACCCGACCATCGGCTACTAGTCTCTCCTGACCAGTCGTAACCGGAAGGGCAACCAATGGAGATCCCACTCACCGTCGCCGACCACCTGCGGCGTGCCGGGCTCGTCTACGGCGATCGCGTCGCAATAGTCGACGAGCCGGAGCAACCCGCATCACCGCTGACCGACCTCACATACCGACGCACCGCCGACCTGGCCCGTTCAATGGCCGTCGGGCTGGACGATCTGGGCCTGGAACTCGGCGCCCGGGTAGCAATGGTCTCCCACAATGCTGCCCGCCTGCTCGTGTTCCTCTACGGAACGAGTGCCTTTGGCAGGGTGGGAGTTCCAATCAACTTCAGGCTGAACCGCGAAGAGGTGCAGTTCATAGTCGACCACTCCGGCGCCGAGGTCCTGATCATGGACCCAGAGCTCGAGGCAGACCTGGGCGACATCGCGGTGAAGCACCGACTTCTGGCCGGCGAGGAGTCCGACGCTCTCTTCACCCGGGGCATGAACGAGGGTGCCGAGCCCCGCCCATGGACACCCGACGAGGGTGCAACGGCAACCATCAACTACACCAGCGGCACGACAGCCCGCCCCAAGGGCGTGGAGATGACCCACCGGAACCTCTGGCTGAATGCAGCCGTGTTCGGATGGCACACCGGCGTCAACGACCGCGACGTCTACCTCCACACCCTGCCGATGTTCCACTGCAACGGCTGGGGGATGCCGTATGCGGTAACGGCCATGGGTGGCCAGCACATCGTCCTGCGCAAGGTCGACGGCCCCGAGATACTGCGCCGAATCGATCACCACGGCGTAACGCTCCTGTGCGGGGCTCCGGCCGTGATCTCCGCAGTCCTCGATGCGGCAGCCGACTGGGACGGGCCGATTCCAGGCTCGGGCACAATGCGGACCGTCGTCGCCGGCGCACCACCACCCACCAGGACCATCGAGAGGGTTGAGACCGAACTTGGCTGGGAGTTCATCCAGATCTACGGCCTCACCGAAACTGCTCCCCTCCTGACCATAAACAGGAACCGCTCCGAGTGGGACCACCTGAATGCCGGTGAACGGGCGTCAATGCTGTCCCGGGCCGGAGCCCCGGCGCTCGGCGTGAGCATCGACACGGCACCCGATGGTGAGCTCCTTACCTGCACGAACCACGTGCTCAAGAGCTACTGGGACCAACCCGAGGAGACCGCCGCAGCCCTGGCAGATGGCTGGTTCCACACCGGAGACGGTGCGGTCATCGGTGACGACAACTACGTCACGATCACCGACCGTAAGAAGGACGTGATCATCTCGGGTGGCGAAAACGTGTCGTCCATTGAGGTAGAGGACTGTCTCTTCTCCCATCCGGCGGTCGCCGAGGTGGCCGTCATCGGTGTTCCTGACGAAAGATGGGGAGAGACCATCAAGGCCCTGGTCGTCCTGGGCGGTGCAGGGGATCCCGGGGAACAGGGCGCCGACATCCCAGGTGAACAGGACCTGATCCACCACTGTCGCGACAGGTTGGCACACTTCAAGTGCCCGACATCGGTCGAGTTCCGCGACGAGTTGGCGCGCACTGCCACGGGAAAGCTCCAGAAGTTCAAGCTCCGTGCCCCCTACTGGGAGGGCATGCAGAAGCAGGTGAACTAGGAGTGCCAGATCGGCCGATGGGAGGACCGTGAGGGTGTGAAAC
This sequence comes from uncultured Candidatus Nemicrothrix sp., assembly GCA_913055915.1. Lineage (GTDB taxonomy): Bacteria > Actinomycetota > Acidimicrobiia > Acidimicrobiales > MedAcidi-G1 > UBA3125. The sequence goes on from CAJXKL010000007.1 coordinate 4,603, forward strand.
AAAGAGAACCGGAGCAGGCCGTGCCAACAGGGCGTGAGCGACTGGCCATGTGGGCCGTAAAGGCTGCACTCGCAGCCTGCCTCCTTGTCGGCCTCCTATTTCCCGAGATCCCGGGGGTGGCGGGAAAGGGATGGCCCGAGCGGGCCGTCGGCTATCCGCTGTCGGCGCTCATCGTCCCCATGGTCTGGTGGATGACGCGTGGCCGCCGGCATCCCGACACCGCCTCAACGGACACAGCCTCGCCGTCCACCTACCCGTTCCTCGGTGACGCCCTGCTCGTGACCCCGTTCGTCCTGGACCTGGCCGGCAACCTCGTGAACCTCTACGACACATTCGAACGGTTTGACGACATCCTCCACTTCGTGAACTGGACGTTCCTGGTGGCCGCCATGGTCCTGTTCCTGAGGTCGGCCCGGCTCGCCCGCTGGAACCTCGTGCTCCTCGGGTCCGGTTTCGGTGCACTGGCAATCGTTGCGTGGGAGGGGGTTGAGTGGATCATCCAGGAGATGGGCACCACGGGCCTGCAACTCACCTACGACGACACCATCGGCGATCTGGTGCTCTCCTCGTCAGGCGGGGTTATCGGAGCGGCTCTGGCTGCGGTGGCCCTGACCCGCGGTGGATCTCCCGACCAGCTCTCAAGCTGACCTTCCGACTAGGTCCCCAACTCCGCGAGCGGCACACCCTCGAAGAACCTTCTGGGGTTCTCGACCACAAGCATGTCGACCTGCTCGTCGGTCACGCCATGGTCGTGCAGCATCGGCACGATCTCACGATCGAAGCGGGTGGGATCGAACAGGTCGGCAAGACGTCCAGCTGCTGCGGCGGGAAACGGTTCGCCCCTCCAGCACCAGACCGAGTCGTGGCTTACAACCAGCCGGTCACCGGCCCCGCGCCCCAGCAGGCGCACCAGCGAGGCCACCCTGTCGACATCTGGCATGAGCGTTCCGATGCCGAACCTGTCAAAGCCCAGGTAGCTGCCACCGGCCGCAATCCCCATGTGGTAACCGGTATCGGTACTGCCGCACGAGTGCCCGATGATCACCCGGTTCGCCGGGACCCCTGCGGCAGTGAGCAGTTCCTGTTGGAGCCCCCCCATCGTTCCCCGGTCGGTGTGTGTGGTCACCGGAGCGCCGGTCGCAACCGCCGCTTCCGCCGCCGCATTGAACACCGTCCTCTCGTAGTCGGTCATCGCCCCCGGCCCGGTCGCACACTTGATGATGCCGGGCCGTACGCCGGTGCTGCCGACACCGTCGGTCAACTCGGAGATGAACTGGTCGGCCATGACAGCGCCAACGTCCTCGAACTGGGCCTTGAAGTGCCAGTATGCGCTACCCCCCTCCTCTTCCTTGTAGAGGCCGGTGGCGCAGACGATGTTGAAACCCGTCGCCTCGGCCACCTCGACCATCAACTCCACATCTCGCCCCAGGTCGGAAGGGCATGGGTCGAGCATCGAGGAGTACCCCAGATCCTGGAGTTGGCTGATGCGCTCCGTACAGACGTCCACCATCTCGGCCCTGTCGGGACCCGGCCGGCTTGAATGGGCCTCGAAACCCGCATAACCGATGCTGAGGTGCTCATGCATGAGCGTCCGCCCCAGGTCGGCGGTCGAGATGGGGCCCGTGACCGTCTGGACGGTGTGGCCCGGCGAATCTCCCTCCGGTGAAGCAGAACCTGCGTCGGCTGGCATGGCTCCATGCTCCCACAGCGGCCGCACCGGACCGTTCTCCTGGAATATGTGGAAAACCCACCGCATGGAAGGGTTGTTCACCTCACTCCCACCCCCCCCTCAGCGGGTTGCCACTGTGAAGGCTGGCATCTAGCGTGGGTGCGCTGCCCAACGATGGGCGGCCATCCACGTACCTCGTCCCCATGGATCGGGCTGCACGGATGATCAATCAGGTTGAATCGAAAAATGAATCGGAGGGGTTTATATGCAGAAGAGCAAGTTCGTAAGGCTGCTTGCACTGTTCCTGTCGATTGGTGTCATCGCCGCCGCATGCGGTAGCGACGACAGCGACGACACACCGGCTGCACCGGCCACAACGGCTGCACCGGCCACAACGGCCGCAGAGGTCGAGGTTGTGCAGGGCGGGAGCCTGCTCGACGCCGTCCAGGCACGTGGCACGCTCAATTGTGGTGTAAGCGGTAGCGCTGTGGCGTTCTCAGAAACCCAGGCCGACGGTTCGGTCACCGGTTTCGACGCCGACTACTGCCGTGCAGTGGCAGCAGCCGTCCTCGGTGACGCCAACGCCGTCATGTTCATGGCGTTGACAGCAGCAGAACGTTTCACGGCAGTTCAGACTGGCGACGTCGACGTGCTCATGCGCAACTCGACCTGGACCCAGAGCCGTGACACCGACGTGGGCATGGACTTCGGTCCCACGACCTACTACGACGGCCAGCAGTTGATGGGCCGTGTCTCCGACGGGTTCTCCGGTACCTCAGGTATCGCCGACCTCGAAGGCGCAGTCGTGTGCACCAACGCTGGTACCACAACCGAGAAGAACATCGCAGAGGCGACCGAACTGGCTGGCGTGAACATCACGCTCAACTCGTTCGAGACCGGTGACGAGGTCTGGCAGCAGTTCCTCGACGGCGCATGTGACATCTCCACCACCGATGGTTCCGCTCTGGTAGGCCGCAAAGTCAAGCAGCAGCCTGCCAACGAAGAGTGGGTCATCTTCCCGCCGACGCCCATCTCCAAGGAGCCCCTCGGCCCGGTTTACGGCCAGAACGACTCCGCATGGGCTGACGCCGTCAACTGGACCGTGTACGCCACGATCATCGCCGACGAGTACGGCGTCAACCAGGCAAACGTCGACAACTGGCTCAGCGAGCCGGGCGAGGTCGGCCGCCTCCTGGGTGGTGACGGTGAGTTGCAGACCACAATGGGGCTGAGCGCAGATGCGTTCTACAACGTCATCAAGCAGGTCGGCAACTACAGCGACATCTACAACTCCAACCTGAACCCCGTGGGCCTCGTCCGCGAGGGTTCAGCTAACGCCAACTGGAAGGAAGGCGGCCTCATCTACTCACCGCCTGCACGCTAAGCGAGCAGTTGGGAAGTTAGATGGGTAACCAGGCAACAGTTACCCAGTAGCAGTTACCTGAGATACGCGTGAAGGTCCCGCTGTCCGGGGGTGCATGGCACCTCCTGACAGCGGGACCTTCCGCATACCGGGCCAGTTGCCCGCCCTGCGGCACAATTCCGGAAGAGCCGGCGCCGTGCATGTAGTTTCCAGCCAGTTCTGATCAGCAACCCGAACTCTCGCCCAGAAACCACTACCTTCCGAGAAACATGACCGCACCCACCAACCAGGCCTCAAGTACCCATGAAGCGGTATCGCAACGCGTACCACTTTGGCGGGACGCTGTGGTCGTCAAATGGATGACACAGGTCACGCTCCTCACCCTCGTACTGGCGACACTCTGGTTCCTGGCCAGTCAAGCAGGCGACAACCTGTCGGCCCGCGACATAGATATCGGTTTCGACTTCCTAGAACGACCACCCGACATCCAACTCAGTGAGGGCATCGACACCCACCCCGCAACCGGCGGCCGTGCACTCTGGGTTGGAATGGTCAACACCCTGCGCATGGCCGGGGCCGGAATCATCTTTGCAACGCTCCTGGGCGTAGTAGTCGGCCTCTCAAGGCTCTCCAACAACTGGCTCATCCAGCGCCTTGGAACAATCTGGGTTGAAACCCTGCGAAATGTCCCGCTGCTGGTCCAAATCATCTTCTACTCATCGGTCCTCTCGACCCTTCCCAGAGTCGGTCTGGACACCGGACCGATCAATGGCTGGCTCCACATCTCAAATAAAGGCCTCTCAATACCCCGCATCTTCATTGCCGATGGCTTCTACCAATGGGCCGTGGTGGTGCTCCTCGGCGCGATCGGTGCTCGCTACGTCCACAAGAGGCGTGTCCACCTCCACAACGAGACCGGTGCCAACACCTCACCAATCCTGTGGGCACTCGGAACCATCGTGGTGTTCGCCATCGTGGGGCTGTTCATCCACCCAGCCTTCAGTTTCATAGGTCCGATCATGGGTGCAATTGCAGGTCTGTTGGACAGCCTCCCGGTGATCCTCCCCCAAGTCGTGCTCTCTGCCGCTGCAATCTTTTTCGCTGCCCGCTGGATCCGAGGGTTTCTGGCTGACAGGCGCAGTGCTGTGGGCCACCTCGCTCTGTCCGACGACGACTACTTCAGGATCATCTTTGCAGCCACCGCCGCCCTAATCGCTGTTGCCATCTTGAGTATGTGGTCGGGATTCTCCTCATGGCTCATCAACAGCGGCACAGACCTCTTTGAGGTGATCGAGGACAAGTTCAACGCGGATGGTGCTGCCAGACCATTCGATGCAATGAGACCCGACATCGTTAAGCCCGGCAAGTTTGCCAACTACGGAACCAGTGGCCTGACTATCACTATCGGCTTTGCTGCCGTGTTCTTCGGTGTGGTCTTCTACACATCGGCATTTATCGGTGAAATCGTCCGCGGGGGCATTCTGGCGGTCCCGAAGGGGCAGATCGAAGCTGCCAGCGCCGTCGGCCTTTCCCGAGCACAGTCGCTGCGTCACATTGTCTTGCCCCAAGCCTTCCGCATAATCCTTCCACCTCTTGGGAACCAGTACCTAAACCTGACCAAGAACACTTCTTTGGCAATCGCCGTTGGCTATAGCGACATTGTCCAGGTCGGCCAGACCGTATACAACCAGACTGGCAAGACTCTGCCAGTAGTGGCGATCTGGATGCTGTTCTACCTCGCCTGCTCGCTGACAATCTCGGTGATAGTCAACTACTACAACGTTCGGCTGAAGTTGGTGGAGCGATGAGTGAGTACGGCGCTGATACACCCACCATCGGTGATGTTCCAAGGATTGTTACACCCCCCGTAGAACCACACCTGCCTCCTCGACAGTGGCTCGCAAAGAACCTGTTCCCCAGCAAGCTCAACACGCTGTTGACCATTGTCGCCAGCTTGGTGATCCTCGCCATCGTCCGAGGTCTCCTTGGGTTCATCTTCAACCCAATCCGTCAGTGGAACGCCACGGCGGTGAACCTGCGCCTCATGATGACCCATGCGTATCCGGCGGACCAGTACGTCCGGGTCTGGGTTTCCGTGGCTGTCTTCTTGGTCCTGACAAGCCTCTCCCTGGTCGTGTGGCGTGTTGGATTCCGAATTCTGCTCCGCAAGCTCGCCAAGCAGGTCATTGCAGGTGGCGTGTTTGGCCTCCTTGTTTCAGTGTTGGCACCCTTCAGCACTAATGCGACGCTGATCTGGTTAGCGGTGAGTGCCGGTGTCTTGGCTATCGGACTCGGCCTTTTGCGAGCGCCCGAAGAGGCCACAATCAGCTCGCTCACCCTCGTGGTCGGTGCCAGTTCGCTTGCCGCCGCGTCCCTCTGGCTGATCCCCTACGGACGCCACAGCTTCGTCCCTGACAGGACTCCAAGGATCCTTGCAGAACCAGGAACCGTGGCTATCACGACCAAGTTGCCCTGGACGATCATGTTGGTGATCGCCGTAGCCACCTACGCCGTCGGCCGCATGCTCAGGGACCGTATTCCCACCAAGCAGGCCCAGACGGTCCTACTTTTGACCTGGTTCCTGGCTCCACTTGCCCTCATCTACCTTGTGCTGCGCGATCCTGACTTCGACATGGCCCACGTAGTCTCCACGGATATCCCAATCTTCTTGGTGTTCGCTGCGTTGGGTTCTGCCACCCTCTTTTGGTTAACCAGGCCCGACACGGGCGAAATTGGCCGAGTCATCGCGATGGTAATCCTATTCCTGGGCTTCGGGTCCTTCCTGACTCCGATGCGAATGGTCATCCGCATACTCCTGATCCTTCTAGCGATGTTCTCCCTAGCCGCTCCTACATTCAGTGGTGACCGCCAGACGAGGCGCCGCTACGCCACGACTTGGACAGTGGTGACCCTGTTCCTTTGTTGGCTGATAACGGCAATCAATACACCCTCCACCGTTGACGTTCCCGGAGAGTTCTTCATGGGAGGCTTCTCACTAACGCTTCTCGTGGCCTTCTTCACCCTCATCATCTCCTTCCCACTCGGCGTCGTACTGGCCTTGGCCCGAACCTCGACCATGCCTGTCTTCCGTCTGCTGGCCACCACATTTATTGAATTCGTGCGGGGCATTCCGCTTATCACGATCCTCATCTTCTTCAGTGTCATGGTCCCCCTCTTCCTGCCCGATGGAATGGACCTGCCAGAGCTCACGGCTGTCACGATCGGCTACGCCCTGTTCGCCTCCGCCTATCTGGCCGAGAACGTTCGTGGCGGCCTCCAGTCAGTCACACGTGGACAGCACGAAGCTGCAGAGGCAGTTGGTATGACCACTTCCCAAAAGACGGTCTTTATCGTCCTCCCCCAGGCTCTGCGTGTAGCGATTCCGCCCCTAGTTGGCCAGGTGATCGCAACGTTCAAAGAGACTTCGCTGCTCTACATCATCGGCCTCTACGACCTTTTGTTCGTGGCCAAGGCACTGGTACCCAACCAGACTGAGTTCATGGGCAGCACCAGAGAAAACCTGCTGTTCGTCTCGGTTATCTACTGGATAATCGCCTACAACTTGTCCAAGGCCAGCCAACGTCTGGAGCGACGTGTGGGGCTTGGTGAACGATGATCACAACATGGCTTCCCAGACAGGAGGACAGGACACCATGAACGACATGGATACCGATGCCAGAACAGATGCAGAACCCCCGGCTCGCTCTGAACGCGATCTGAGCAACGCCGCAGACATGATCGTCTGTGAGGAGATCTGTAAGTGGTACGGGGACTTTCAGGCACTTGAGGGCGTCTCAGCGACCATCAAGGAACAGGAGGTCGTTGTCGTACTGGGACCATCGGGCTCTGGTAAGTCCACCTGGATCCGATGCATCAACCGGCTCGAACAGCATCAGGAGGGCAGAATCGTAGTCGACGGTGTTGAGTTGACCAATGACCTAAGAAACATCGAAAAGGTCCGTTCTGAAGTTGGAATGGTCTTCCAGCAGTTCAACTTGTTCCCCCACCTGAAAGTCCGCGACAACGTCAGCCTCGCCCCGATTTGGGTACGCAAGAAGCCCAAGGCCGAGGCCGAGGAACAGGCACAGGCCCTGTTGGAACTGGTCGGAATCCCCGAGCAGGCAGACAAGTTCCCCGGTCAGTTGTCGGGTGGTCAACAGCAGCGCGTGGCCATTGCCAGGGCCTTGGCCATGGAACCCAAGATCATGCTGTTCGATGAGCCGACATCGGCTCTCGACCCGGAGATGATCAAAGAGGTCCTCGACGTCATGAAGAACCTGGCGCTGTCAGGTATGACCATGATGGTCGTGACCCACGAGATGGGCTTTGCCAAGGAGGTGGCCGACCGGATCATCTTCATGGAGGAGGGCCAGATCGTCGAGGTCGGCACTCCCGAGCACTTCTTCACCAACCCGACCGAGGACCGCACCAAACTCTTCCTGTCGCAGATCCTGGCCTGACAGGCTTGCCTAGCCTGCTTGCCTGGCCTGATCCCCTCGGGAAGGGTTCAACCCCGGAGTATCTCAGTCCTCACGCAGGAGCTCTATCACAGCTGAGGTGTCCCACCGACCGTGGCCCTGCTCCTGAAGCCTGGCGTAGTTCTGGTCAGCCAACTCGGTGAACGGCAACGTGGCACCCAGCCGTTCGGCCTCGTCGAACACGATGCCGAAGTCCTTGCGCATCCAGTCGATTGCGAAACCATGGTCGAAGTGGCGCTCCAGCATCGTGCGGGCACGGTTGTCCATCTGCCATGAGCCCGATGCCCCCTTGCTGATCGCTGCCAGAACCGGTTCCAGGTCGAGACCTGCCCTGCGGGCAAAGTCAAGTGCCTCGGCCAGGCCCTGGATGAGGCCACCTATGCAGATCTGGTTGACCATCTTTGTGAGCTGCCCATGGCCTACAGGCCCCACGAGGACCGTCGCCTTTGCATAGGCGTCGATGACAGACTGGACGCTGTCGAATACCCCCGGATCGCCGCCACACATGATGCTGAGTTGCCCGTCTTCTGCCCCCGCCTGCCCGCCCGAGACCGGGGCATCCACGAAACCGACACCCACCTCGGCAGCCGCCGCGGAAACCTCCCGGGCCACCTCGGCCGAAGCAGTCGTGTGGTCAACCAGGGTCGCAGGTCTTCCAGTGCCAGCCATGCCAGCGAGCACCCCGGAGTCGCCGAAAACCACGGACCTCACATCATCGTCGTTGCCAACGCACATCATCACTACGTCTGCACCCCCGGCCGCCTCCGCCGGTGTGTCTGCCATCGCACCACCGTGCTCCCCAACCCACGCCTCGGCCTTCGATCCCGTGCGGTTGTAGACGGTGGTCGGGTGACCTGCCGCCTGGAGGTGGCCGGCCATCGGATACCCCATCACCCCGAGCCCGACAAACGCGCACCTGGCCATGTTCTGCTCTCCTACCTTCAGGACCGGACTGCCGACCCTAGTTCCCATAGCTGAGTGCCTTCCGTACCTGGGTACCTCGTCTCCTGTTCGCACCTCCCCCTCCTGACCAACGCCTTCTCTGCCATCTCCGGTTGGCCCGGGCGAGGCGACAGGTGGCAGGCTGTGCCAGCGTGCCGCCGTAGGCGTCTCAGGACCTGTCCGTGGCACCGGCCTCCAACTCCCCAACAATCAGGAGCGACATCGACAATGGGTAACCTCTGTGAAGGCCGAGTAGCGGTAGTGACCGGTGCAGGCCGGGGCATCGGACGCGAACACGCGCTGCTCCTGGCTGAGAACGGTGCAAAGGTCGTGGTGAACGACCTCGGAGGCGACGCCGCCGGATCGGGCACCGACCTGTCACCGGCTCAGGAAGTCGCTGGCGAGATAGAGGCCATGGGTGGCGAGGCCGTGGTAAACGGCGCCAACGTCGCGGACTTCGACGCCGCAGGCACCATGGTTCAACAGGCCATCGACACCTGGGGTCGCCTCGACATTCTCGTTAACAACGCCGGGATCCTCCGGGATCGTATGGTCTTTTCGATGTCTGAATCCGACTGGGACGCCGTGATCGATGTCCACCTGAAGGGCACCTTTGCTCCCGCCCACCACGCAGCCGTCCACTGGAGGGAAAAGGCGAAGTCGGGCGACTACGCCCCGGAGGAACTGTTCGGTCGGATCATCAACACGTCCTCCCCATCCGGCATCTACGGAAACGTCGGCCAGTGCAACTACGGCGCTGCCAAGGCAGGGATCGCCGCCTTCACGGTCATCAGCGCCATGGAACTCGTCCGGTACGGGGTGACGGTGAACTGCCTGGCCCCCGGCGCATTCACCCGGATGACGTCCGGCCTGGCCGGTTGGGAGTCCATGGACGAGGAAACCAGGGAGGCCATGAGCCCCCGCTGGATAGCAGTGCCCACCGTGTGGCTCTGCAGTGAGGCCGCCCAGAACGTGACCGGCCGGGTATTTGACGTGCATGGCAGCCAACTGGGCATAGCGGAGCAGTGGCATCTCGGACCGACCGCGGTCCAGCCCGACGACCCCGCTGACTTGACTGACGTGATGGCCGGTCTCATGGCCGACGCTCAGCTCAACTCCGACATGCAGGGGATGCCGGCCGAGGGCCCGGGGCGACCAGGCCGGGGCTTGTAGGGGGCCAGCCCCCTGCTAGCGCCTGCCAGCAAACCCCACCAGCAGGCCATCCAGGACCACCATGAGCATCGACTTCAGCTTCACCCCTGAGCTGGAGGAACTACGCGACCGGGTACATGCCTTCGTCGACGAGGTCATTAGACCGACAGAGGTCGAGTTGGAGGAGGCCGAGGGCAGCCAGCGCCTCGACACCCTCATCTCCCTGCGGAAGCAGGCCCACAAGGCCGGCATCTGGTTGCCCCACATGCCCGAGGAATGGGGCGGCATGGACCTGGGACACGTCGAGTTGGCCATGGTTCAGGCAGAGGCCGCCCGCTCCTACTACGGACCCTGGGTCTTCAACTGCCAGGCCCCAGACGAGGGAAACATGCACACCCTCCTCCACTGGGCGACTGACAGCCAGAAGGAGCGCTACCTCAGGCCACTCTGCGACGGCCGAACCTGGTCGTGCTTCGCCATGACCGAACCGGAAGTGGCCGGTTCAGACCCAACCCTTATCCGAACCACCGGGTACCAGGATGGTGAGGAGTGGGTCATCAACGGTCACAAGTGGTTCATCTCAAATGCCCACAGGGCCAGTTTCGCCATCCTCATCGTCCGCACCGAGGACGACCCGGACCTTCCCCAGGCAGCCAACACGGCGTTCCTCGTCGACCTACCCCACGATGGCTGGAACGAGGTCCGCCAGATCGAGACAATGCACGGCTCCACCGGCCACTCCGAAATCCTCCTTGAGGACCTGCGGTTACATGAGTCCCAGATGCTCGGAGGTCGCGGCCAGGGGCACCTGCTCGGCCAGTACCGCCTGGGTCCGGCACGTCTGGCCCACTGCATGCGCTGGATCGCCCAGGCTGAGATGGCCCTCGACATGATGGTTGCCCGCTCCCTCGAGCGCTTCAGCCACGGTTCGGTTCTGGCTGAGAAGCAGGGAATCCAGTGGATGATCGCCGACTCCACGATGGAGCTCTATCAGTCCAAGCTGATGGTGCTGCATGCCGCGTACAAGATCGACCGGGGTGAGGATTTCAAGTCGGAGGTCTCGATGGCCAAGCACTTCGTGGCTAACAGCCTGAACCGCATCATCGACCGCTCGATCCAGGTGCACGGTGCCCTCGGCTACTCAACCGACACCCCCCTTGCCCACATGTACCAACACGCCCGCTGGGCACGCTTCGCAGATGGTGCCGACGAGATCCACCAAATGCGCATCGCCCAGAGAACCATCGCCGCCTACAAGGACCACGGCAGCACTGCAGCCGCCACCGGCGGACTGCCCATCTAGCTGAAGCGAGCCCGCCCGGTTCCTGCTACTGGGAGCAAGTTGACGTCACCTGCATGCGGGTTCGGTCCAGCCTGTCACCCAGCTTCCCCGCTCCCCGCCGCTCCCCTATCTTCACCACACGAGTGGCACTCCAGAGCCAGGGTCACATGGGACACCCCCAGTTCCACAAGAGACCCCTCCACCTCGGCTCCAACCAGTTGTGCATCGTGGAGGCTGTCGGCGGCAACCACCACGTGGGCACTGAGTGCAACCATCGTCGAGTCCACCGCCCACACGTGCAGGTGGTGCACGTCATCGACGCTCTCATGGGATGTCATAGCATTAGTCAACTCGTTGGTGTCGACTCCCGCAGGAGTCCCCTCCAACAGGATGTGGGTTGTCCGGCTGACGAGCCCCACACCAGACCACAGAACCAACCCTGCAATCAGGAAGGACACTGCGGGATCCACCCATGCCGCCTCCCACAACACAACAGCAAGGCCGGCGACGAGCACTCCGAAGGACCCGGCTGCATCGCTGAGGAGGTGAAGTGCCGCGCCCGAGACGTTCAGGCTCTGGTCGCCGCTGCGCTGAAGCATCCACGCGCTGCTGCCGTTCACACAGAGCCCGACAACGGCGACCGTGAACACCCCCCACCCCGAGACCTCGGGTGGGTCGCCGATACGCCGTGTGGCCTCCACCACTATCCATCCCGCAGCAGCAACAAGCAGCACCGCGTTCAGGAGGGCTGCCATCACCTCGGCCCGCCTGAGGCCGAAGCTGTACCTGTCGCTGGGCGTTCGGGCCGAGAGCGACATGGCCACCGAGGCGACAACGAGGGCAAACACGTCAGATCCCTGGTGGACGGTGTCGGCCAGCAGGGCGAGGGATCCGAACAGAAGTGCACCGACAACCTGAACGACCAGCAGCACACCGTTTGCCACCAGCGCCAGCCTGAAGACTGGGCCGGCGCCACCATGAGCGTGTGCGTGGCCGGGCCCCTCAGCCATCCCAAGCCCCCCGAAAGTAGATGGTGGTCCACCTTCTTCTTCTCACCCGTCCAACTGTAGGGTTCAGAACAGTTTGTGGGCACCGGCATCGCCCGACCGCTCTCAACAGCCCACCCCAGGAGCAGCCAATGACGAGCACAGCCTCTTCCAATAGTTCCAGTTCCTCGCGGCAGGTAGTAATCGCCGAGGCCGTCCGGACACCCATTGGCAGGCGTGGCGGTGGCCTCTCAACCTGCCACTCGGTCGACGTTCTCGGAACAGTCCAGAAGGCCCTATTCGACCGCTCGGGTGTCGACCCCCTCGAGGTTGGTCAGGTAGTGGGAGGATGCGTTGGCCAGGTCGGCATGCAGTCCATGAACGTGACCAGAACGGCATGGCTGACTGCGGGCCTGCCGATAGACGCACCTGCCACCACGGTCGACACGCAGTGTGGTTCCTCTCAACAGGCCACCAACCTGGCTTACGCGCTGGTCGCCTCCGGCACCGTCGATGTCGCCGTCGGCTGTGGGGTTGAGTTGATGAGCCGGGTCGAGTTCGGTGCCACCACCCCCAAGGATCCGGACTCCGGCCTTCCCATCAACCACAACTACTTCGAGCACCACGAGTTCACCACCCAGTTCGAAGGCTCCGAGCGCATCGCCGACCAGTGGGAAATCACCCGCGAGGACTGCGATTCCTTCGGGAAGATGTCCCAGGACCGGGCGGCCAGGGCCTGGAGCGAGGACCGCTTCGGAACCCAGGTCGTGCCGGTGGAAGTCCCGGTTCTTGATGATGCCGGTGTGCCGACAGGTGAAACCACCACCATCAGCCGCGACGAGGGCCTACGCGAAACCAGCATGGAGGCGCTCGCCGGCCTGCGTCCCACCGGCCGAGAGGACGGCGTGCACACCGCTGCCACCTCATCACAGATCTCCGATGGCGCTGGAGCTCTCCTGTTGATGACCGCAGAAAAGGCCGAGGCCCTGGGTGTCACGCCAATCGCCCGCTTTGTCGACACCTGTCTGGTCGGCTCCGACCCTGCGCTCATGTTGACCGGTCCCATCGGTGCCACAGCCAAGCTTCTGGCCGACAACGCTATGACAATCGACGACATCGACGTGGTTGAGATCAACGAGGCGTTCGCCTCGGTGGTGCTTGCATGGGAAAAGGAGTTCGGGCCCGACATGGAACGGGTGAACCCCAACGGTGGCGCCATCGCTCTGGGCCATCCGCTTGGAGGGACCGGAGCCATCCTCACAACCAAGGCAGTTCATGAACTGCAGCGCACCGGAGCGGACCACGCCCTGATCACCATGTGCTGCGGCGGCGGCATAGGAACCGGAACCCTGCTGCAACGGTTGTAGACCCGTCTGATTACCAGCCGGGCATGCCCGCAGCATGCGGAGATGGCACGGGAACTTGAGGGCCTACTCCCCAAAGAATGCCAGGTGCTCGGCCTCCAACTGCTCTCCAGACGGAGCTACCGTCACAAATGGTCCACCCGCGACCTCTGATGAAACCAGTGCTAGGGCCATGTTCGAGCCGTGCTTCGGCGACCACACCGCTGACCGCACGGTTCCCACCTGGTCGCCTGCACCTACTGTGAAAACCGGCCACGGGTGTTCACTCGGAACAGCGAAGCGCTCACCCGACAGCAGCACCGTCACCAGGCGCCGGGCAGGGCCACGCTCACGCTCGGCCAACAGGGCCGACTTCCCAATGAAGTCATCCTCGCGGTCGAGCGAGAGGAACCGGCCCAGACCCACCTCAAGCGGCGTGGCGTCACCCCCACAGTCGCCCCCATATGAAAACAGCCCCGACTCGATGCGCTCATCGGACATTGGACCACCGGGGTGGATGCCGAAGGGCCCACCCGCAGCCCACACGGCATTCCACAGGTCGTGGCCCCGCGAACCGTCGGTGAGGAACAACTCGAACCCGCCCTGTCCGCTCCACCCAGACCGGCAGAGCACAAACGGAATCCCCTCGTGTTCCACCTCTACGAATCCGAAGAAGGGAATGTCACGCACCCACTCCCCCAACATGGCGACCACCACATCCTCGGCCCGCGGCCCCTGCACGCCCAGCGGCGACACGTCGGGCTCAAAGACCCGACAGTCCATGCCCCGCTCGGCACCGATAGCCCGGACCCACAGCAGCAGGTCACTGTCTGCAATGGAGAACCAGAAACGGTCCTTGGCCAACTTCAGGATCATCGGGTCGTTGATCAACGTCCCCTCGTGGTCACAGATCGGCGCATAGCGCACCCGCCCAACGGCACACCCGGACATGTCGCGGGCCGACACATACTGAACCAGCTCGAAGGCGTCCGGCCCCACGACCTCAACCTGGCGCTCGCACGCCACGTCCCACAGCGACACACGCTCCACAAGCGCCTTGTACTCGGCATCGGGATCCCCGAACGACTCCGGAAGGACCATCTTGTTGTAGACGCTCGCATGCGTCATCCCGTGTGCGGACACCGCCTCGTAGAAGGGCGACTTTCGGATCCTGGCCCCCAGGCCAATCGTGAAACTCATCAGTTGACCTCGCTCTCGCCGTGGCGGTACTGCGGCACCAGCGACGCCTCCAGGGGTGTGTTTCCGAGGATCAGGTCCGCGGCCTTCTCGGCAGTCATCATCACCGGAGCGTAGATGTTGCCGTTTGTAAGGGTCGGCATGACGGAGGCGTCGACCACGCGCAGCCCGTCCGTTCCGTGCACCCGCATCGACATTGGGGCCACCACGGCCATCTCGTCGGTTCCCATCCGGGCTGTACACGACGGGTGCAGCGCCGTCTCGGCGTCACGTCGCACCCAATCCAGGATCGCCTCATCGCCCTCAACCTCCGGACCCGGCGACAGTTCGCCTCCGTTGAACTCCTCAAAGGCGGGCTGTCCCATGATGTTGCGTGCCACCTCAATGGCCTCGGTCCACTCGCGACGGTCCTCCGGAGTGGACAGGTAGTTAAACAACATTTCGGGCTTCTGGAACGGATCGCCGGACCTGATGCGCACCCGGCCCCTGCTGTTGGAGAACATGGGGCCGATGTGGAACTGGTAGCCGTGGCCGGCAGAGGGCACGGAACCGTCGTAGCGGATTGCGATCGGCAGGAAGTGGAACATGAGGTTCGGCCAACCAACGTCCTCGTTACTGCGCAGGAAGCCACCCGCCTCGAAGTGGTTCGTGGCACCCGGACCACGCCGGAACAGCCACTGCAGGCCAACCCACGGGCGGCGCCACATGGCCAGGTACGGCGCCATGGACACCGGCTGGGTGCATGCATACTGCACGTAGGCCTCCAGGTGGTCCTGGAGGTTCTCGCCCACACCGGGTAGGTCCACCAACTGGTCGACCCCGGCGTCAGCCAGGACTGAGGCGGGCCCGATTCCTGAGAGTTGCAGCAGTTGGGGCGTGTTGATCGCCCCGCCGCAGAGGATCACCTCGGTGGCTCGCGCCACGCTGCGTGAGCGCCTCCCCCATCGCTGGTACTCCACCCCCACAGCCCGGGTGCCCTCGAACCTGACCCTCGTGGCCTGTGCCCGGGTGACCACCTCAAGGTTCGGGCGGTTCATCGCGGGGTGCAGGTAGGCCCTTGCAGCCGACAGGCGCCGACCCCTGTGAACGTTCCGGTCAAATGCGTTGAAGCCCTCCTGTCGGTAGCCGTTCACGTCGTCGGTCAGGGGGTGGCCGGCCTGTTGGACCGCCTCGAAGAAGGCACGGAACAGCGGACTGGTCGCGGGGCCACGCTCAAGGACCAGCGGGCCGTCGCCGCCGCGCCAGTCGTCCTCCCCTGCCAGGCAGGTCTCCATGCGCCTGAAGTAGGGAAGGCAGTGTGCATAGTCCCAGGCCTCACAGCCAGGGGTAGCCGCCCAGCGGTCGTAGTCCATCGGGTTCCCCCGTTGGAAGATCATCCCGTTGATGCTCGAGGAACCACCGAGAACCCTGCCGCGGGCGTGGTAGACCCGGCGGCCACCCATCTCTGGTTCCGGCTCAGACTCGTACTTCCAGTCGTAGAACCGGTTGCCAATGCCGAACGAGAGGGCAGCAGGCATGTGGATAAACACATCCCACCGGTAGTCGGGACGACCGGCCTCGACCACCAGCACCCGGTTCGAGGGGTCGGCACTGAGACGGCTGGCCAGGGCACAGCCGGCCGAACCCCCGCCGACGATTACAAAATCGTAGTCGTCCGGTGTCTGGCCACCCACCTGCGAACCTCCCTCGAACAGCCGTCACGAACCCGCAGAGTCTGCCCGATCCCACAGATTGAACGCTGCAATCCACTACAGGTCCGCCGCCTACCTCGCCGATCCCCGCTGAGCCGCCTGCCCGACCCCTAGGGTTCAGGGTCCGTGAAGAAACTCTCTGAGTACCCCATACCTCCCAAGCCCCTCCTCCGGGGCGTCTCGCACCGCTCGGCGTTCACGGCGTCGCTCACCCTCGCTCCGATCATGATCGTCGTGGCACCGGGCATCTGGCCACGCTTCATCACGGCCCTCTACAGCCTCTCGATCGTGGCGCTTTTCGGGGTCTCGGCCCTCTACCACCGGATCAACTGGGGCCAGCGTGGCAGGCTCACCATGCAGCGCCTCGACCACGTGACGATCTTCGTGGCCATCGCAGCCGCCTACACGCCCGTGGCTGTCTTCGCCCTCTCCCCCTGGGCCATGAAAGTCGTGCTGCCCATGGTCTGGGGTGGCGCCCTTCTCGGCATGGCCATCCGGTTGCGCTACACCGACGCCCCGACGTCTCTGGTAGCCCTCCCCTATCTGGTCGTCGGCTGGAGTCTCCTACCCGTAGTGACCGACGCCTGGCAGAACCTGGGGGTGGCTGGATTCCTACTACTGCTGATCGGGGGTCTTCTCTACACAGCCGGCGGGATCGTGTTCGCCATCCGACGCCCCGACCCGTGGCCCGACACCTTCGGCTTCCACGAGATCTTCCACATGCTCACGGTGGCCGCAGCAGCACTCCACTACGTGGCCTTCGCCTTCATCGTGCTTCCAAAGGCCGCCTGACGTCCAGGTAACCGGCTGTTCAGGCCAACAGACATGTCGGGCTAGACAGCGCCCCGACTCCACGCCGCCACCTGCTCGGGGACATCCCTCGGGTCCATGAGCGAATCAGGCTCCGGCGCACAGGCCGCCACAACGAGGGGCAGCACGCCAGCCCAGACATCGGCATACATGTCCTCGGCATCGTCGACAGGCGGCCCGGTTCGCGCCTTCATGGAGCACTCACCAAGTGGCAGCGAGAGGACCGTCGTACCACGAACCTCCTTGTCAGTGTGGGGACGCAGCGCGGCCATCCGCCCCGGTATGACATGGTCGGTCAGCTGGTCGAGTGCCGACACCTTCTCATCCCAGTCGGTGACCTCGGTCGCCGTTCCGAATACCACCACGGACCGGTAGTTCATGGAATGGTGCATGGCCGAGCGTGCCAGGACCAGGCCGTCGAGCAGGGTCACAGTTACACACACCTCGACCCCCGACTTGGCCGTGCGTAGCAGCCGGCTGGCTGGCGAGCCGTGCAGGAGCAGTTGGTCGTCCTGACGTGCGTAGAGCATCGGTATCACGACCGGATGGGCCGCCTCACCCTCACCAGCCACGAGGCCGACGTGGGCGATCAAGCCCTCGTCCAGGACGGCTTCGATCGCTGACCGGTCAGTTACCCCGCGTTCCGGAACGCGGCTGATCTGCGTCCTACTCCCCGCTGGATCACCCACCAGGACCTCCTGAAAACCCGTTCTCTGCTACTTGGGCGACGAGAGAACGTAGTCGCCACGCTTGTCGTCCCATGCCATCGCTACCAGGTCCCTGGCAGCGGCAGCCTTGCAGAACTGCAGGAACCCACTGTAGCCAAGGGCCCGTTCGCTGAAGCCCTCATCTCGCCTACGCAGCTCCGTCTTGAGGCCCGACATGGCAACACCCTTCGTTCGGCCACCGCTCGCATCGGCGACTGCCGCCGCCAGTTGGTCAAAAGCCGCCTGAGCGGGCCCGTCACCGGTGACAAGGTCAACCTCGGGGTCCCTCTTGGCTCCCACCAACTCCACGACACGGCGGTCGGCCAGGTGGCGCAGCAACTCGGTGAATCCGCGGAATCCGTGGTCCGATTCGGTGAAGGTGGGGTCGATACGCAGGATCGCCCGCTTCAGGGTCGAGGCGCGGACATCCTCGTGTGAGCCCTGCATCCCGGCCAGCGTGGAGATCACCAGCTCGTCGAGGCTGGGATCCTCGGCTTGTGAGGCATCCTCGGCCGATGTTTCGGCCTTCGAGCCACCCTTCCGGCTCGCTTCACGGCTGGCCTCAACACCCTCAAGGCGGTCGTAGAACAGGAACTCGTCACAGGCGGGTGGCAGCAGGTTCGAGGTGGAATCACGCACGCCAATGCCGATCACCCGGCGGTCCAACTCGCGCAACTTCTGCACGAGCGGCGTGAAGTCGCTGTCACCGGTGCACAGCACGAAGGTGGTCACGTAGTCACGCTCAAAGGCCAGCTCGAGCGCGTCGACGACCATCTTGATATCAGCGGCGTTCTTGCGGGACGCGCCCATGCGCTGGGGAATCTCCACCAACTCGACCTGGTGGCGAGTGAGGTCACGGCGGTCCTCGTCGAAGCCGGACCAGTCGGCGTAGGCCCGCCGGTAGACGACTCGCCCCCTCTCGGCCATGGCACGTGCGATCGGGGCGAAGTCGAAGCGCTTCAGGCCAAGGCTCTCACGCGCTCCGATGGCAAGGTTCTCGTAGTCGAGGAACAGGCCCATCCGTTCTTCGTTTGCGTCGGTTCTCATGGAAACAGTGTGCCCGCACTATCACCAGAACCGCGGACAGCCATGTTCTGACCTGCTGAGAACAGTCTCAGAGGCAGGGCCTGAATGCCTCGATAAAGCCGGTCGCACGTGGATCCCCGGCAACCCCGCCACCCATCTGGTTCATCACGTAGGCGAAGCCGACACTGCTGTCCAGGTCGTCGAAGGCGATCGAGCCACCGGCACCGGGGGCCCGTAGGACTCACCGGTCAGCATCGGGTTGACCTCCATGTCACGCATGAACCCCAGGCCCCCCACACGTCGACAACGGGAACACCATCCACGTAGGCGCAACAGGTCGCACCCACCTCGTCCAGTTCCTCGAAGTTGAGTCGAAAAGCGTCGGAAACGGCCTCATAGCCAGCCGGCGTGTACCCCTGTCATCGTGCATCCCTGCGGCAGTTGCGCCGAGGCGCTGTCTCGAGAACGCGAACCTATCCAGCCCCCACCACCCACGCCAAGATCTGGCATCCCGGGCCGATACCTGGCATCACCCTGCCGGTACCCTTCCTTGATCAGGGTGCAGCCGCCGGCTGCGCCTACCTGACCAGGGGGATCGTCTCGCAATGACCAGTGAAGGGCAACTACAGGCCGACTTTCGCAGCGACACCGTCACAAGGGCCACCCCCGGGATGCGTGCAGCAATCGCTGATGCGCCTGTCGGCGATGACGTCTACGGCGAGGATCCATCAGTCAACGCCCTGCAGGACCGGATGGCCGAGTTGACCGGCAAGGAGGCCGCCCTCTTCTTCCCCGCCGGAACCCAGAGCAACCTCGCAGCGGTCCTGAGCCACTGCCAGCGCGGCGACGAGTACATCATCGGACGCAACTACCACATCCTCACTGACGAGGTGTCGGGCACGGCCGCCCTCGGTGGTGCGGCTCCTTGGCCGATCGAGGTCGACGGGAACGGTTCGCTCACCGCCGAAGCGGTTCGCGGAGCCGTCAAGGAGCCCGACCAGCACCACCCGGTCACCCGACTGCTCTGTCTGGAGAACACCGTCCACGGCTCCGCCCAGACTGTGGAACTGGTCAATGACCTGGCAGCGGCAGCCCGCGACTGCGGCCTCGCTGTCCACCTTGACGGTGCCCGCCTGTTCAACGCCGCCGTGGCCCTCGACGTGCCGGTAGCCGACATCATCGTGAATGTCGACACAGCCTCGATCTGCCTCTCAAAGGGACTCGGTGCACCCATGGGTGCGATGCTCGTAGGCGACGGTGGGTCAATCGCACGTGCCTTCCGCATGCGCAAGATGCTCGGCGGCGGCATGCGACAGGTGGGCCATATGGCTGCTGCCTGCACGTACGCCCTCGACAACCACGTGGGCCGGCTCGTCAAGGACCACCAGAACGCCGCCCTCATTGCCAACGGGTTCCGCCAGGTTGAGGGCCTCGGGGTCGCGCAGGCGACCAACATGGTCTGGATGACACCACCCGCCGAGTACCACGACGCCCTGGCAGCCCATCTGGCTGCTGACGGCCTTCTGCTGTGGCCATGGAAGCCGACCATGCGTATCGTCACCCACCTCGACGTCGACGCTGAGCAGGCCCAACTGCTCGTCGACTCGGTGCAGAGTTTCTTCAGTCAGATCTGAGAGGAAGGCAACGCAATGGGCGGCACACACGCAGGACAGGTGGTTGTGGTCACCGGAGCAGGCAGGGGAATCGGTCGGGCCATCGCCGAACGGTTCGCCGGCGCAGGTGCCAGCGTCGTCGTGAACGACATCGACGCCGAGGTGGTGAACGAGGTGGTCGACCAGATCACCACCGCCGGCGGCACCGCTACCTCTGCCGTTGCCGACGTTTCTGACAGCTCTCAGGTGGCGACCATCTTCGACACGGCGCTCGATACCTACGGAACGGTCGAGGTGCTGGTCAACAACGCCGGCATCGTGAGCCCGATGCTCCACTTCTTCGAGGCCAACGAGGCGTGGTGGCGGCGCATCATCGACGTGAACCTGACCGGACACTTCCTCTGCTCTCACCGTGCGGCGCGCATCATGGCCGACAAGGGCGCCGGGGTGATTATCAACATGTCGTCCGGCGGTGCCACCCGGGCCCACAGGGCGTTCAGCGCCTACGACGCCTCCAAGGGTGGAATCGAGGCGCTGACCCGTGCGATGGCACTGGACCTGGGGCCATACGGAATCCGGGTGTTCGCCCTCGTGCCTGGAGCGATCGACACCGTCGGAATGTCCGACGAGGAAACGGCACTCCGGGGCGAGAACATCCCCCTGGGCCGGCCCGGGTACCCCGATGACATGGCAGGCCCTGCCCTGTTTCTGGCCTCCGACGACGCCCGTTACATGACCGGAGACGTCCTCAAGGTCGACGGAGGGATGCTCGCCCAGCAGCGTTCTGCCACCGTCGACATCATGCCGCCCAGCGACTTTCCCGACCTGGCCGACCTGGACTGACGCCAGCGCACGAACAGACTAGGTAGGTCCCGGACAGTGATGCCAGCAGACCACTTCGACACCGTCATTATCGGTGGTGCCGTGATCGGCAGCGCAATCGCCTACTTCCTCTCGGACAACCCCGATTACACCGGCACGATCCTCGTGGTTGAACCGGATCCGACCTACGAGCTGTCCTCCACAACCCTGTCGTGTGCGAGCATCCGACACCAGTTCTCGAACCCGGTGAACGTGGAGTTGTCGCTCTTTGGCACCGAGTTCCTCGCCGACTTCCACAACCGGGTCGAGGTCGGGGGCAACTCGCCAGACCTGTGCTTCAGGGACACCGGTTACCTGTTCCTGTCAACCGACTCAGGGTGGGCAACGCTTGAAGCCAGCCACAGAACCCAGACCGAATGCGGCGCCGACATCACCTTGATGGACCGTGAGCAGCTCGGTCACCGGTTTCCCTACCTGGCCGTCGACGATCTCGCCGGAGGGAGCATCGGTGTCGCCGGAGAGGGGACCTTCGACGCCTTCGCCCTCATGTGGGGGCTCCGGCAGTGCGCCCGCCGCAACGGAGCCGAGTACGCGACTGACAGGGCCGTGGGCCTGCAGGTCGAGGACAACCGCGTCGTGTCCGTACAGCTCGAGAGCGGGCGCACAGTTGGCTGCAACCACGCTGTGAATGCCGCCGGCCCACGCTCCGCCGCTATTGCCGAGATGGCAGGAATTGAGCTGCCTGTCGAGCCCCGAAACCGGTCCGTGTTCGTGTTCGACGCTGCCGAGCCAGCCGAGCGCAACCTGCCGATGATCGTGGACCCGTCAGGGATCTACGTGAGATCCGAACCGCCCCACTTCATCGCCGGGGCCCCGCCCACAGACGACATGGCCGTCGACCCCGATGACCTGACGGTCGTACACGAGGAATTCCGGGACCTGATCTGGCCCGTACTAGTCCAGCGGATACCCAGCTTCGACCGCCTGAAGGTCAAGCACTCCTGGGCCGGCCACTACGCCTACAACACCCTCGACCAGAACGCCATCGTCGGTCCCGCCCAACCAGTTGAGAACCTCATCCTCGCCAACGGGTTCAGTGGGCACGGGCTGCAACAGGCCCCCGGGGTGGGTCGGGCCGTGGCCGAAAAGCTCACGTACGGCGAGTACACCAGCATTGACCTCAACCAACTGGGCTACGCCCGCGTCGTCGCCGGCGAACCTTTCCCGGAGTCGGCAATCATCTGAACCCGACCACCCCTGGCGACCGCCTGCTCAGGTCTCGCCGAGGTAGGCAGCCCTCATCTCGGGGTTGGCCAGCAGAGACTCAGCAGAGTCGTCCAGCACAACCATGCCGGTCTGGAGCACCCAACCGCGGTCAGCGATGGACAGGGCCATGTTGGCGTTCTGCTCAACCATGAACACCGCCATCCCCTCCTCGTTGATCTGCTGGATGAGGTCGAAGTTCTGCTGCACGAGGGCAGGAGCCAGGCCCATCGACGGCTCGTCCATCAACAGGACCGTCGGCCTCGACATCAGAGCACGCCCAATGGCGACCATCTGCTGTTCACCACCGGAGAGGGTTCCGGCCTTCTGGGAGAGCCGCTCCTCAACCCGGGGAAAGAGTTCGAACACGTGCTGAAGGTCGGCCTCGATCCCGTCCCTGTCGCTGCGCAGGTAGGCGCCCAGAACGAGGTTCTCCTTGACGGTGAGCCTCTTGAACAGGCGACGATTCTCGGGAACCATCGTCACACCGTTCTCGACCCGGTAGCTGATGGGCTTGTTGTTGACCACCTCGCCGTTGAGTACCACGTCCCCTGAGGTCGGTACGACCATTCCCAGAAGCGTCTTGAGCGTGGTCGTCTTGCCACTGGCGTTTCCACCCAACAGGCACACGAGCTCGCCCGGGTAGATAGCCAGGTTCACGTCCTTGAGGATGTGGACGGCGCCGTAGTGGGTGTTCACGTCGCGGAACTCAAGCAGCGCCACGCGGTCGCCGTTACCGATCGGGGCCATGGTGGAATCGCCTCCCGCGCTCATGCCTGATCCTCCGCCGGGCGTCCCAGGTAGGCCTCGACCACATCGGGGTTGGTCGACACCTCGTCGTAGGATCCCTGGGCGATCGGAACGCCGTGATCCAGCACGACAACCCGGTCCGAGACATCTCTGACCACGCGCATGTCGTGTTCGATCATGACAATCGTGAAACCCCATTCGGACCGGAGGCGTCCGATGAGTGCCGTCAACTCGGCGGTCTCCATGGGGTTCATTCCGGCAACCGGCTCGTCGAGCAGCATCAGGCGGGGCTGGGTAGCCATGGCCCGTGCAACCTCAAGGCGCCTCCTGTTGGCGTACGAGAGCACGAAGGCGGGCTGGTCGTATCGGTAGCCGACGAGGCGGGAACCAAAGAAGGCAAGGACCTCCTTGGCCCGCTCCTCAATCTCCCGTTCCTCCTTCTTGAACGCCGACGTCTGGAGGAGGGCTCCAAGGACCAGCTGCGAGGTTCGGCAGTGCTGGGCGACCATGATGTTTTCGAGCACGGTCATGTTGGGAAACAGCCGCACGTTCTGGAACGTACGTGCAATTCCCAGGCCGGTCACCTGGTGAGGGTCAAGGCCCAGGATCGACTCGCCGTCAAACAGGATATCTCCCTCAGTCGGGTCCACAAGACCGGTGATGGCATTGAAGAACGTGGTCTTGCCAGCACCGTTGGGACCGATCACGCTGACGATCTCCCCCTCGTCGACGTGGAAGTTGAGGCCCGACAGGGCATCAAGGCCACCGAACGTGATCTTCAGGTCACGAATCTCCATGAGATGGCTCATGCTCCGCTCCCCTCGTGTCCCTCGGCTCCGCTGGCTTCAGCTGCATGCAGCTCTTCCTCGTGCTCCTCGCCCTCGTGCTCCTCGCCCTTCAGCCAGACATCCTGGAGGAACTCCTCCTGATGGAGTTCCTGGCTGCGCCGGGCGCTCGGGACAAGGCCCTCTGGCCGCTGGAGCATCATGAATACCAGCAGGGCGCCGTAGATCAACAACTTGAACGACTGGAACTCGTGGAGCAGGCCGGGCTGCCTGGGCCCACCAAGGACGCCGATCAGCACGAACGAACCCACGAGTACACCTGCGATATTGCCCATTCCACCCACGATCACGACAACCAGGATGATTATCGAGACAAGGATCATAAAGCTGTTCGGGAACACCGAACCGACCTTTGCCACGAGGATCGCACCACTGAACGAGGCCAGCACGGCGCCCACAACGAAAGCCAGAAGCTTGGCGTTGACGGTGTTGATCCCCATCGCCTCGGCGACCTTCTCGTCCTCGCGGATTGCCATCCAGGC
This sequence comes from uncultured Candidatus Nemicrothrix sp., assembly GCA_913055915.1. Classification (GTDB taxonomy): domain Bacteria; phylum Actinomycetota; class Acidimicrobiia; order Acidimicrobiales; family MedAcidi-G1; genus UBA3125. The sequence continues at coordinate 29,024 of CAJXKL010000007.1, forward strand.
CCTCCCGAGACGTGACGCCTGAAGGCGCCAGGATATGTAGATGGCTAGTGCGCAGAACACCAGCACCAGGTAGAACACCGACCTCGGGTCGGTGCCCTTGATTGTCACAAACCCCAGATCTACGCCGGGAACGTTGGTAATCCCCTGCGCACCGCCGAAGTAGGGCTTCAACCAGTCGGACATGAACAGCAGGCGGATGATCTCACCGAAGCCGAGGGTCACGATCGCCAGGTAGTCGCCGCGCATCCTGATCACGGGCGCACCGATTATCAGGCCAACCAGGCCGGCAAAGACGACGACGATCACGAGGGTGATGGCGAAGTGCATTTCCGGGGCGAAGAACGGAGAGTCGGGCGATGTCAACACGGCCGTCGTGTAGCCACCGACGGCGAAGAAGGCCACGTACCCGAGATCGAGGATTCCGGCAAGGCCGACCACGATGTTGAGACCCAGGGCCAACAGCAGGAACAACCCGACGTTCGCCAGCAGTTCGTTCATGATCGTGCCCAGGAACAGGGGCAGGATGATGGTCAGGAGGGCTACAAGCAGGAAGAGGATCATGGATGCCCGCTTGCGCTCGGGGCCCTGCAGTTCGCCGTAATTGGCCTTTGCGGCCTTGAACCTGCCCCTGGTCAGCATCGACACGACCCCGATGATGACCACCAGAACGATCGACCAGACAACGGTGACCCCGCCCCGGTTGGCGTAGATGGAGTCTGTCAGGGATTGCAGGCCGAACCCCTCAGAAAGGTCTGCGATTGCCCCCTCCAGTACAGCGATACCAAGCAGGCCGAAGGCGCCATAGGACACGACCCGTCTGACACCGGCTGGAATCACATGAATCGATGAGCCCAGCAGGCCAAGGACGCTGCACGCAGCGATCCACGCCACGACCCCGAAACCGAGACCACGCCCGTAGTTGAGCAACTCCAGAAGTTGCGGACTCCAGTTGACCAGCGGGTCACGGAGGTTGAAGGTGTCGAGGGCGACTATGAACACGGCCATACCGAAACCGCCGAGCAGGCCTGTCAGGGCACCGGCCAGGAGGTCGCGGCCTCCGGGCTCAGGCGATTCCACACCCTCCAGCTCGACGTGCCTGGACACTACGAATCCCAGCACCAGGGGAATCCAGAGCAACGACAGGTAACCGAGGCTCAGGACAGGATGGATGAGGATGCGCCGGTCCAGTCCAACCGGCATGCCGATCAACGACACCAGGACAAGAGCAAGGGTGCAGAGACCGCCCCACTTGCCAACATTTCGCCAGTCCTGGTCGGCCACGGGAGCGCGGTAACCGGACCTGGAAGACGGTGCGGACGAAGAGGTCATGGTGGCGCTCATGCCCTGTCCTCGGCCGAGAGTTGCTCACCGAACAGGCCGGACGGCTTGAACAGGAGCACCAACACCAGCACGGTGAACGCCACAGCGTCCTTCAGCTGGGACACGCCGGGAACCCCGAGCGGCTCGAGGATCACCAGCGGAGCGATCGATTCAGCTGACCCCAGGGAGATTCCACCGATCATGGCGCCGGGCAGGTTTCCGATGCCGCCGACGACAGCTGCCGTGAAGGCCTTGATGCCGGGCAGGAAGCCGGTCATGTGGGTGACGCTGCGGAACAGCAAACCCCAGAGGATTCCAGCGATCCCGGCCATGGCCCCACCGACGGCGAAGGTGGTGACGATCGTGCGGTTCACGTTGATGCCCATGAGGGCGGCGATCTCTTTGTCCTCGGCCACGGCTCGCATCGCCTTGCCGGTCCTGGTGCGTTCAACCAGGTACCAGAGGCCCGCCATGGACATGGCTGCCACGAGCAGCACAAGCAACTTCGTGCCGGCAATCTCGAAGGTCAGGATGGACCTCTGCTTGGATAGCCACTGTGGCAGCTGCGGGTAACTCTTGGTTGAAGGCCCGAATACACCCATGACCGCATTCTGGATGAAGAAGGAAACGCCAATGGAGGTGATGAGGGGAATGAGACGTGGTGACTCCCGCAGCGGACGGTATGCGACCCGTTCCATCAGAACAGCTGTGAGCGTGGAGACCATAATCGCAAGGACGATGATGATGACGAGGGACAGGAGGAAATTGCTCTCCCATAGGCCGTTGGCCGAGAACTTGTCGGATGCAATGAACCCCGTCATGGCTCCGGCCATGAAGACCTCGCCGTGGGCGAAGTTGATGAAACCCAGTACCCCGTAGACCATTGAGTAGCCGAGGGCGATGAGCCCGTACATGGCGCCCTGCGAGAGCCCGGACATGAGCAGGCCCTTGAACTGGTCCCCCGTCAGGCCCACGGCGTCGGGGTTACGCCACCGGGCGAAGGGATTGTCAGGCGCAACCTGTTGGGCAATGAACGCCAGAACGCCGATGACGATCAGGCTCACGAGGAAGATCCTTATGAGGGTGAGGAACCTGTCGACCTTGGAAACCTGACGGGCCGACTTCCTCTCGATCGTCGCTGTCAACCAAGTACCCCCTTCAAAGTGACAAGTAGTCCCATCAGGGCCCCGGCCGACTACACAATCGTCGCCGCGCACCAGAGGGGCACGATCACAGACGACTGGTGGGCAGACCCCCTGATGCTGCGAGAGGCACCGTAGCGCGCCCGAGCCGGTGGTCCAACACCCTGACACGCCCCATCATCCCTGCCTGAACTACCACGGATAACATCCCGGACATGATGCAGAGCGACCTGCCGGTCAGTGGCCGCAGCACCCATCAGGCACTTCCAGATCCGCGAAACGCCACCGTCCAGATCTACATCAACGGCATCTTCCATCCCAGGCCTGAGGCGAAGGTCTCGGTGTTTGACAGCGGCTTTCTGGTGGGCGACGGGGTCTGGGAGGGAATCCGGCTCCACAATGGCTGCTTCGCCTTCATCGATCGCCACCTGGATCGCCTCTTTGCCGGGCTGGCTGCAATCGACCTCGACATGAGGATGACCCGTGCCGAAGTCACCGATGCGCTCAGGTCCACCATCGATCAAAACGACATGCACGACTCGGTGCACGTGCGCCTGATGGTCACGAGGGGCGACAAGACAACGCCCTCCCAGCATCCGACCAACGTCATTGACGGACCCAACGTCGTCATCATCGCCGAGCACAAGACTGCCGACCCGGCCGTGTCCGATCAGGGGGTCTCACTGTTCACGGCGACCGTCCGCCGACCACCACCCGACACCCTCGACCAGCGCCTCAACTCACACTCCAAGCTGCACGAGGTGATCGCCCTGATCCAGGCGACGCGGGCCGGAGCCGACGAGGCACTCATGCTGGACCCCACGGGAGCAGTCGCCACCTGCAATGCCACCAACTTCTTCGTGGTCAGGTCAGGTGAACTCTGGACCTCGACCGGCCACTACAACCTGCACGGCATCACCCGCGCCGTGGTTCTCGAGGAGGCGGCAGCAGCGGGCATCGCCACTAGGGAGCAGCCCTTCTCCCTGACCGACGTCTACTCAGCCGACGAGGCCTTCGTCACCGGAACATTTGGTGGCCTGACCCCTGTCTCCGAGGTCGACGGGCGCACCATCGGTACCGGAACCCGTGGCCCGGTGACCTCACGCCTGAACGACCTCTACCGCAGGGCAGTGGCCGCCTCGGTAGGGCTGTGAACCAGACGGCGCCGTGACGCTACGCATCAACTGCTGGTCGGGGCCGAGGAACATCTCCACGGCCCTCATGTACTCCTTCAGGCAACGATCCGACACGCTCGTATTCGATGAGCCCATCTACGCCCATTACCTGAGGGCCAGCGGAAGGGAGCATCCGGGCCGGGCGGAGACCCTCGCCAGTCAGGACCCCGATGGCGATGCCGTGGTTCGCAACCTGATCCTCGGCCCCCACCCCAGCCCAATCGTCTTCCTCAAGATGATGAGCCACCACCTCATTGACCTGGACACGACATTCCTCCGCAGATGCCGAAACATCCTCCTGATACGCGACCCACACCACGTGCTGCGCTCGCTGAGCGTAAACATCCCCGATGTCAACCTCGGCGACACGGGCCTTGAATCCCAGATCGACCTTCTGGACTCGATCCTCAACGCGGACGGAGACCCGATCGTCGTGGACTCTGCAGCGCTGCTTGCCGATCCTGAGGGCATGCTCCGAAAGATGTGCTCGGTGCTGGAGATCAGTTTCGAGGACGCCATGTTGTCGTGGCCATCGGGGCCCAAGCCCGAGGACGGGACATGGGCGGTCCACTGGTATGCGAATGCCCACGCCTCCACCGGATTCCTTGCCGGGATTCCGAGCAACGACCCCCTACCCACCCACCTGGGACCCGTACTGGAAGCAGCCCGACCCCTCTACGAGAGGCTCCTGGAACACTCCCTTTCCCCCTGACCCGCCGAGGTCACGCTGGTAGGTGGCCATGCGCGAGACTCGTTCCATGGCCTGGATTGAGACGGTTCCGGACGGTGAATGGGAGTCAGGTGGAGGACACCTCGCCGATATGTATGGCAGGGTCGTCGACCCGGAGAACGGACGGGTCGACCATGTCATGGCCGTCCACTCACTCAACCCACAGAGCCTCGCCGCCCACCAGGGCCTCTACGAGTCGGCAATGGCCGGGACAGCTTCACTACGCAAGGTCGAGAGGGAGATGATCGCCCTGGTCGTCAGCGTCCAGAATGAGTGCCACTACTGAACAACCCACCACCGGCGCGGTCTGCGCCGACTGCTTCGCGACGACGACCTGGCTGCCGCCATCGAGTCCAATTGGACCACGGCGGACATCTCACCAGAGCGGCGGGCAATGCTCGAGATGGCTGCAAAGTTGACACGGGCACCGGGAGCCATGCTCGAATCCGATGTCAGCCAACTCCGCGACGTCGGGTTCAGCGACCGCGACATCCTCGACATCGTCGAGGTGACCGCCTACTACGCCTACGCCAACCGGATCGTCGACGGCCTCGGCGTGGGGCTCGAGGCCTGGATCCCAGAGGGCTCCTGAACACGATTCCTAGAGAACGGTCCCCAGGTCCTGCTGCTCAGCATTCGTGAGGGCCATCACTGCAGCCGCAATATCCTGTGACGCGATACCCACCGACTTGAAGAGGGTGAAGGGCTGGCCCGATGGTGCCACCCGCCCACCGATCAGGTCAGCCATGTCCGCATCGGGTTCACGGTCCACCCTCAACAGGTCTCCAGCCTCAACGGCAGCGGCCTCCCGGTCGTCGACGACCACAAACGCCTGCTCGACCACCTCGCCCGGGATCTCGACCATCTCCGGGGTGAAGGCGCCGACAGCGTTGACGTGCGTGCCCGGCCTCAGGGAGGAGGAATCGAACAAGGGGGCCCTGGATGGCGTAGCGGTACTCACCACGTCTGCCCTGGCCACCGCCTCGTCTGCATCAGGCACGACCTGCCCTCCGACCGAGTCGGCCAGGGCCCTGGCCGAAGCCTCGGTACGACTCCAGACGAGCACCTCCCGGATGGGCCGTACCGCCCGAACGGCAGCCACCTGGTCCGCAGCCATCGCCCCCGCTCCGAGCATGGCAAGAACACAGGCATCCGGGGCGGCCATCCTGTCCGTGGCCAGCCCCGGTGCCGCCGCTGTGCGTATCGCCGAGAGCGTGGGGCCGTCGACCAGCCCGAGCGGGTGTCCCGACTCGTCAAACACGGCGACGATTCCGGCAGGGTCCCCGGGAACCGATGAGACCACCTTCACCCCTGTGTACGAGTCAAGGCGCCCGGGCATGAACAGGGAGACCCCGAGGAGCATCCGGTTCGGCGCCTCGCGGTCACCCCCGAAGGCATGGACCATCGACTCGATGGCATCTGACATCGGCAGTGCGGCACGCACCTCATCCGGGTTCAGGTAGCGCATTGTCAGCCTCCGGTCGTGTTGTCCGGATCGTCGTCGACGGACCCGGATTGTCGGTGCAACGACCCATCCTCCCCCACGGCCACCGTCTCACCCGTCACCAGGGACGAATAGGTGGCCTCGTCGAGTACAACGACGGGCAGCGACCGCCCGTACAACTCGCCGGCCACTATCGACCCGAGGGAGAGGATCTCGTCTGGTTCCAGGACGAGTATCGCCTCTGGGGCCGAGCCGCTTCGGATGGCCTCGAGGAGCACCGAACTGGAGGAACTGGATCCACGCCCCGAGGGCATGGCAATGACCCGCCCGGAGACCGTGCAGCCGTGCTGCGGATGGTGGTGGTCGACTATCTCCCCCGTTCGGGGATCGACACCACCCCAGAAGCTGAGGGATTCATCGAGGCAGAGCACCTCTCCTGAAGCCGAGCCAGCCACCAACACAACCGGTTGTTCAGACACCTGACCACACCCTCTCATCGAGAAGCACCTTGCCGGCCACGGCCGACTCGACGCACTCGGAGGTACCGGCGAACACGACATCGACACCCAGGTTGCCCGGTGCGTACCAGGCCCATTTGGCAGAGTCCGTCATCGCCGTGCCCGTCGTGTCAGCAAGTATCGCTGACACGTAGGTGCAGGTGTCGACCACAAGGGCCACACCGGCGGACCGCAGCAGGTCGGCCCATCCCCGAAGCTCCAACTCAGCGAGAACCGAGCGGCCCGTTGAAACGTAGAAGTCCACGTCGGGGTGGACCCGCCTACCCGTCAGGAGGGCCACAACGACCTGGAACTCGTCGATCGAGTAGTGGGGTGTTCCGAGGCAGACGCTTGACAGCGCTGACCCAGAGACAGTGCAGAGCTGGTCGCGAGAAGCCCGCAGGTCGCTGGTTCTCACCTCCACGACCTCATGTGGATCCCTCCCACCCATGGCCGATTCGAGGGTTGGCGCCTCCGGTGTGCTGCCAACGGCGTGGAACATCCCGATGCTGCCGGCCGTTGCCGCACCTGCACCCAGGGCCCTCAGTCTCACCTCGCTGAGGGCCGTCGGCAGGCCTTCGATCACGGGAACCCGGGAACCCGATGCTGCTCCGACAACCGTCCCGAGCAGCGGATACACCTGGTCCAGGTCGAGCAGGTCGGGCGACACGTCAAGGAGTCGAAAGAGGACTGTGGCACGACGGTTATCATCGAGGTGCAGGCCGGCGGCAGGTACCCGGCCCGTGATGGCGGCGGAGATGTCGATCAGGTCGCCGTAGCGGGCGGTGCGGGCACCCAGCACCGAGTTGGCAAAGACGATGGCATTCGACTCGGCCCAGGCCACCTGTTCGCCAAACGACGGGCGATTCTCCAGGTGGTACGGCGCACACGTCCATGTCGGCTGACAGCCCATCTCCTCGTACATCCCGGCCATCCGCCGAGCAGCCTCACCCTCAGCCTCATCCCCGCGGTACAGCTCGGGATGCAACAGGTCCAGAGAGGACACGTTGAGCGTGGTTGGTACGGCGACCGAGGCACCGCCCTCGACGAGGCGCCCGGCAAAGTCCAGCCCCGACTGCCCGTGGTAGAGACACGAATCAACGTGGGCGCCCGTGATGTCGAGCAGGTGGTCGACCCCCATCGATTCAGCCAGGCGCACGACGATACGCATGGCCAACTGGGCAGCCGGGCCGGCATCTCCGGCTAGCCGTTGCCTGTCCTCGACGCTCAGGTCCACCCGTTGAGCGTAGGTCCTGGGTGACCACCGACCCCAACCACCGCGTGGCGGCACCAACCAGCCCTAGTGGTCTCCGGGCAGCGTCTCGATGGTCGTGTCCAGGTTGTGGTAGTCGCCGGCCTCGTCTCCAAAGAGCGCCAGGCCCGTTGTCAGCCCTGTCGGCTGGTCGAGGGTGCCGGCCGCGATCGACAACCTGGACGCCTTGTCATCGGCCCTCCAGAACAGGGTCGAACCACACCGGTTGCAGAACCCGTACTGCACCGTGTCGGTCGGGTGGTACCAGGTGAGGGTCTCATCGGCATCGAACTCGACCTCACCCAGATTGGCGTCGGTGCCTGCCATGAAGTGGCCGGTGATCCTCCGGCACGGCTCACAGTGACAGTTGATGACCTCCCGGAGGGGGCCCTTCACCCGGTAGCGGACACCACCACAGTGGCAACCGCCGGAAGCACCCGCTGGCGAAGGATCGTTCATCTGCCGATCCTGTCACAGTCGGTCTAGTCCCTGGCGAGCACGGCGTGGGCGGCCGCCAGGCGTGTCGCGGGCAGGCGGGCGGGTGAGCACGACAGGTAGTCCACCCCAGCGGCCAGCAGGCGTGGAATCGAGAGCGGATCGCCAGCGTGCTCGCCGCAGACCCCGACCTTGAGGTCCGGGCGGGCTCTCCGCCCGCGAATTACGGCCAGGTCGACGAGCTCCCCCACGGCCGCTTCATCGAAGTGTTCAAAGGGATTGTGGTCGAGCAGCCCACGGTCCAGATAGAGGTCCATGAACCGGCCCCCGACATCGTCGCGGGAAAAGCCGAAGGTCAGCTGGGTCAGGTCGTTGCTGCCAACTGAGAAGAAGTCAGCGTGCACCGCCAGGTCACCGGCTAGAAGGGCCGCCCTGGGGGTCTCGATCATGGTGCCAACCCGGGGTGGCTCACCCATTCCGACATCTACTGCCGCCTCCCTGACCCAGCCCACGGCTAGGGCCAACTCTGGGCCGGAGACCGTCAGCGGGATCATGACCTCGACCAGGGGGTTTCCTCCGGCCGCACGTCGGGTCATTACCGCTGAGAACAGGGCCGTCGCCTGCATCCTGTAGAGGCCGGGACGGAGGTGCGCAAGCCGTACTCCCCGGGTTCCCATCATCGGGTTGACCTCGGTCCAGTAGCGGGCCGACTTGAGCAGCGCCTGTCCCTCCGGGTCAAGTTCACCCCTCGCCTCGGCGACCACCAGGTCTCCGATATCCGGAAGGAACTCATGCAGGGGCGGGTCCAGGAGCCTCACCGTCACCGGCAGGCCATCCATCGCCTCGAGGATGCCCTCGAAGTCCGCCTGCTGGACAGCTCCAAGCTGTTCCAGGGCATCTGCTTCGACCTCGGCGGTCTCGGCCAGGATCATCGCCCTGACGAGGGACAGCCGGTCGGAGCTGAGGAACATGTGCTCCGTTCGACACAGGCCGATGCCGACAGCACCGGCCTCTCGGGCAGCTGCTGCGTCCTCAGCTGTATCCGCGTTCGCCCTGACCCCGAGGGTTCCGGAGGCGATCTCGTCGGCCCAGTCCAGGATCGAGTCCAACTCGGGCGGCACCACCGACTCGACGACTCCCCGGTCACCCAGGGTCACCGAACCGGTGGTTCCGTCAATTGAGATCGTGTCACCCTCGGACACGACGATGTCTCCGACGCGGAAATGGTCGTCTGCGACCTCGACCTGAACGGCACCGCAGACACAGGGAGTTCCCCACCCGCGTGCGACGACGGCAGCGTGACTGACCAGGCCGCCATGGGAGGTCAGGATTCCCTCGACGACCGCCATGGCCGCCACATCGTCAGGTGAGGTCGCCCGCCTCACGAGGATCACCTGTTCACCACGGTCCACCGCATCGATTGCGCCCTCGGTGGTCATGTAGGCGCGCCCGACCGCTGCTCCGGGAGATGCCCCGAGCCCGTGGGCGACCTCGGGGATGTCTGTCTCTGCGAAACCCACGTGCAGCACCTGTGACAGGTGGTCGGAGGTGATACGGACAACCGCCTCGTCCCTCGTGAGAGCGACACCCGGATCCTCCACAAGTTGGCTGGCGATCCGGAGAGCAGCGGCACCGGTGCGCTTGCCGACACGACACTGGAGGATGTGCAGGTGGCCCTGCTCAACGGTGAACTCGACATCGCACATGTCCCGGTAATGACCCTCCAGCAGTTCAAGTGCCCGGTCCAGCTCAGCGCCCTGCTCGGGCATGAGCCTGCTGAAATCGGCAATCGGGAGGGTCGAGTGGGTACCCGACACGACGTCCTCTCCCTGGGCATTCGGGAGGTAGTCGCCGGTGGGATGGTCGTCGCCGGTTGCCGGATCACGCGTGAACACGACGCCACTACCCGAGGAATCATCACGGTTGCCAAAGACCATGGCCTGGATGGTGCATGCCGTTCCGATGTCTCCGTCGATGCCCTCGTGTCTCCTGTACTCGACTGCCCGCTCACCCATCCAGGAGTCGAACACGGCCGCGACCGCTGTACGCAGTTGTTCGAACGGGTCGTCGGGAAGAGTCGCCCCGGGGTGGTCCGTCACGATCTGGTGCAGGTCGGCGATCAGGTCTGAGAGGGCTCCGGGGTCCAGGTCGGACTCGTGGCCGACACCGGCCTTCCTGACAGCCGATGCCACCACCTCAGGGAGGTCGGAGATGACACCCAGGACTACCGCGGCATAGGACTGTATGAACCGGCGATGGGAGTCGAGGGCGAAGCGTTCGTCGGTGGCTGCGGCCAGGCCCCTTGCCGTCTCGTCGTTGAGGCCCAGGTTCAGGACGGTGTCCATCATTCCCGGCATGGAGACTGCCGCCCCTGACCTGACGCTCAGCAGCAGGGGGTTGCCGGGGTCCCCCAGACGGCGTCCAGTGCGTTGCTCAAGGCCTGCCACTGCCACACGAAGACCCTCGTCCAGGTCGAGTGGCCAGCCCTTCGACAGGTATGCACGGCACACCTCGGTGGTGATCGTGAAGGCAGGTGGCACCGGGAGCGAGAGCGTCGTGGCCATGTCAGCCAGCGAAGCGCCCTTGCCACCCAGAAGAGCCCTCTTGCCGTCGGGCGCAAGGCTGTCGGCCTCGTCGATGAACACGATTGACGGTGCCACAGTGCCGCCTGGGTCGCCGTTGGCAGACCCACCTTCGCCCATGCGGCGGAACGTAGCAGACCAGTACCGGGGTCGGTGGCCTCGAGGCAGTGCCCGGGGAGTGACTCGAACACTCACGCCGTCGAAACGGCGGCGGGTTTTAAGCCCGCTGCGTCTACCAGTTCCGCCACCCGGGCGTGCCACCAACGCTACACACAGCGAGAGCTGCCGGCCCATGAGACGGCGCCACTGGCCTGATCAGGCTGCCAGGGCCGGGCCCTCGACCGCCAGCCACAGGGCTGACCGGACCGTGTCGGCCCGACCGTTGTCGAGGCGGTTCGCGGCGACGATACCCTCGATCATGTCGGCAACCACAGCCACCCAGGGGCGCCCCTTGAGCACCACCGCCACCGTGGACGACTGCTCCCTCCGCCGAATGGACCTCTGGACATCGGCGATTCCCGGAGGGCTCCTGAAGGTGGGCACCTGGAGCCCGCAGAGCCTTGCTGCCCTGCCCAGTGAACGGGCTGCCTCTGCAAACCTGAGTGTCGTCGCATCCATCGCCCACGAGTATCCCAGACACCTGTGACAATGCCCGTGTGGATGATGAACTGAACCCCGCCCAACTGGACGTGGTGGAACAACTGGGTGCACAGATTAAGGACCGACCGGTATTCGCCGACGATCTCCGCCACCACCTCCGCGCCGCGCTCGAAACCGCAGCAGCACCCCACCTCGACATCCTTCCCGAGGGCACGGACCTGTTCCTCAACAAACATCGTCTGGCCCAGGTTCACGGCTGCGAGACCCTGCTCATTGCAGACGAGGCCGAGGAGTTCGAATGGAAGGTACCGATCGCACGGGGAACAATCGTCCACAAGGCGGTCGAGCTGGCCGTGAACTGGCGCAGGGAGATTGAACCTCCGACCATTGTCGATGAGGCCCTCGCCCGCTTCGAACAGGACTCGGACAGCCTCGGCCACTGGCTGCGCGGCTGTGGTGAGGCCGAACGGGCCGAACTGCGTTCAGAGTCCCTCGACTCCTTTACCAAGTACCTCGAGTGCTGGCCTCCCCTCAAGCCGGCATGGAGGCCTGTCACCGAGAGCCGCCTGAGGGCCGAACTGTGCGACGGCCGCCTGATCCTGGCCGGCAAGGTCGACCTCACGCTCGGTGCCGCACAGGGGCAACGGGCCGGCAAGGTCCTCGTCGACTTCAAGACAGGGGGATTCGCCCCCGTCCACCGCGAGGACCTGCGGTTCTACGCCCTGGTCGAAGCTCTGCGCATCGGGGTTCCACCGCGCCTGTTGGCCTCCTACTACCTGGATCAGGCGCACTTCGCACCCGAGGTTGTCACCGAGGACACCCTGATGGCAACGGTCGCCAGGATCGCCGACGGGGTCGGCAGGCTCACCTCGCTCCTGCACGGTGACCGCTCCCCCGGCAAGCTGGTCGGACCGGCCTGTCGGTGGTGTCCGGTCATCGACACCTGCCACGAGGGAACCATGCACCTCGGGGAACTCGACGGCCGCTGAGCAGTACCTTCTGGTCAGCCGCTGTCGAGGCGCTGCAACCGACCGGTGCCGAACAGGACCAGGCCGCCGATGACCATGAGCAGACCCCCGATTGTCACCACCGGCCTCGGCCCGAATGCCGAGATGAGCCAACCCATGGCGAGGTTCGCAAACGGAGTGGTACCGAGGACTCCCATCAGGTAGATCGCCATGACCCGCCCGCGGATGGCGTCATCCACCTGCAGTTGCACAGACGAGTTCAGGTTCGAGGCCGACGTCAGGTGCATGGCACCGATGGCCCCCAGAGCCAGGAAGCCCACCCAGAACACCGGCGCCAACCCGAACAGCATCACCGCCAGGCCAAAGCCCACCGTGGCCGCCAGTTGCAGGCGGGACCGTCGAACCCGGCCCAACTCGCCGGCGACCAGGGGTGCTGCCATTACAGCACCCAGGCCCTGGGCTGATCCAAGCACGCCGAACCAGAACGGCGACACCTCAAAGACCTCCTCGGCAAACACCACCAGTTGTGTGACAATCGGGTTGGAGATCGTGGCGATGAGGGTCACCGTCATGATGGCCGCCCTGATGCCGGGAGAAGCAGCCACGTAGCGGATCGATTCCCGGTAGTCGGCCAGAATCGCCCTTCCCTCCGTTGTGCCTGCACCCGGGGGCCCCGATGGCCTGCGGAGGTCGGCCCTGTCCATCATTCCCAGGGCCACGATCACCGGCCCGTTCAGCACAACTGCCAGGAGCAGCGCCCATCCGGGGCCGGCCAGGCCGATCACCAGCCCACCGATTGCGGGACCAAGGGTGCGGGCGGCGTTGAACTGCGTGGAGTTGAGCGTTACGGCATTGCGGAGGTGGCGTCGCGGAACACACTCAGACACGAATGCCTGCCAGATGGGCAGCCTCAACCCGGCGACAGCTCCCCGCATGAAGAACATGCCGACCCACACCCACGGGCTTCCAACACCGACCGCCCAGGCCACGACCATCAGCGAGGAAACCGCTGCCGAGGCGGCGCTTGCCCACAGCAGGGCATTACGGCGATCCAGGTTGTCGGACATGTGGCCCGCCACCGGGTTGACCAGCAGCATCGGAATGAATGAAGCGAACCCGGCTGCGCCGATCCAGGCGGCGGATCCGGTCATCTGGAAGATCACGTAGTAGGTGGCGACGAACTGGACCCACCTCCCGTTGTTGGAGATCAGGCCGCCGATCCAGAAGAGCCGGTAGTTGCGCACACGAAGGGCGGGGAACCTCCCCATGGCGACCGGGTCCATCGCAGCGACCCTACCGACGCCCCCCGGCGTGCCGGGAAGCGGAGACCCGTGCCACAATGCTGACCATGAGCGTGCTTGAGACCGACCAGCGTGGCCGGGTAGCCGTCCTCACCTTCAATGACCCTGATCGACGCAATGTCGTCTCCGAGGAGATGAACACCGCGCTGCTGGCGGCATTCGACGACATGGAGGCCGACAAGGATGTCGGCGCTGTCGTCCTCACCGGTTCCGGAAGGGCGTTCTGTGCAGGTGCGGTGCTCGACAACCTGCTGTCTGCCGGCGAGGCCGACCCCGATGGTGGTGGCGACCTGCCCGACATCTACAGCGGCTTCCTCCGGGTCGCCCACTCGACGCTACCAACCGTCGCAGCAGTAAACGGGGCCGCCGTGGGCGCAGGGATGAACATGGTCCTGGCCTGCGACCTAGTGGTCGCCGCCCAGTCAGCACGCTTTGACACCAGGTTCCTGTCCATTGGCCTACACCCAGGTGGAGGACACACCTGGCGCCTGCGCAACATCACCAACCTGCAGACGGCCAAGGCGATGGTGCTGTTCAAACAGGTGCTCAGTGGCGAGGAGGCCGCCGCTCGAGGGGTCGCCTGGGAGTGCGTGGACGACTCCGACCTTGTCGATGCCGCCGTCGGATACGCCGAACTGGCGGCCTCACAGCCAGAGGAACTGGTGGCGAGGACCAAGGCGACCCTGCACTCGACCGCTGCCGTCACTGCTTCTGAGGATTCCGTCAAGTTGGAGATCGGCCCTCAGGTCTGGTCGATGCACCAACCAGCGTTCGTGGAGATGGTCGAGGGTCTGAAGTCGCGCATCTCCAGCAAGCCCTGATCCTGTTCCGTGTTCAGCCGGTCAGTCCAGCCAAGCCCTCTGCAGTTCCACGGACCTGGCACTCCACTCCTCGGCGGTGATGGCGTACCTGAGGTGGTCCTCCCAGACCCCGTCAATCTCCAGATAGCGCTCGGCCAGGCCCTCACAACGCAGGCCGACCTTGTCCACGACCCTCCGCGACGCCACGTTGCGGGGGACAATCGCCACCTGCATGCGATGCAGGTCCAACTGCTCGAACGCGAACCTGAAGAGCACCACAAGGGCCTCCGGGGTGTAGCCGCACCCGGCGCGCTGCTCGTCTATCCAGTAGCCGACGTGCGCGCTGTGGAAGGCGCCACGCACGACGTTTGAGAGGTTCATCTCCCCCATCAGAACATCACCCAGGAAGACCCCGAATCCCCACCCCGTGCCGAGCTGACGCTCCCTGCGTCGTGCTCCACATCTCGAAGAGAATGCCTGACGGTCCTCTGCCGGGTCAGGCTGCCCCGGGGTTCGCCGTGGTTCCCATGTGGCAAGCCATTCCCTGTTGTGCCGCCTGACCACCTGCCATGTCTCGAAGTCCTCTGGCTGGATCGGTCTCAGGGTCACCCGCCTGCCGTGCAGCAGCGGGGTATCGCTCACGTCACCCACCGTCGCCACTCCCCCCGGAAGCCAGGTCGGCGACAATTCCATCCAGGATGTCGGACTCGGAGACGAGACATTCGTCGAACCCGAGTTGGCGCATCACCTTCACCAGGATCGAGAGGCCTGCGACGATCACGTCGGCGCGATCCTCTTCCATACCGGGGTTCTGGATACGCTCTGAGCGGTTCTCGGTCGCAAGGGTCCTGAACACGTCCTCGACGGCGGCCTTGCTGATCCGGAAGTGGTGGATCTCGTCGCGGTCGTATTCTGCCAGGCCCAGCTCTACTGCGGCTGCGGTCGAGACCGTTCCGGCGAGCCCCACGAGCGTTCGCACCTCCGACACGGTGGGCACCTCGCGGACGACGTCGTCGATGTGGGAACCCACCACGGACAGGCATGCCAGGAGTTCCTCCGGCAGTGGAGGGTCCGTGGCGATCCACTTCTCGGACAGCCTGACGCAGCCGACATTGCACGAGAGGGCCCCCTCGACCTGGCTCGAACCCACGACAAACTCCGTGGACCCACCCCCGATGTCGAGGATGAGGAACGGGCCGTCATTCGGATCAAGTTCGGCGGTGGCGCCGGCAAATGAGAGCCGACCCTCGTCCATTCCGCTGAGCAGTTCGGGGCGCACGCCGAGGGCCTTCTCCGCAGCGTCGAAGAACTCGTCGCAGTTCACGGAGTCCCTTGCGGCCGACGTGGCTGTGGCCCTGACCTTCTGTACGCCGTACCGGTCCAGCAGCACCCTGAACTCCAAGAGGGCCTGCACGACACGTTCTATCGCCTCAGGTGCAAGCCGGCCCGTCGAGGCGACACCATCGCCGAGGCGGGTGATACGCATGATTCGCTCGATGCTCTGGTGGCCGTCGCTGATGAGCATGCGTGTCGAGTTGGTGCCGCAGTCAACGGCGGCCACGAGGTCAGCCATCGCCGGGCTCTCCCGGTTCGGACAGCCGCTCGTGCACCCAACGGCCCACCGGGTCGTCTCCCCCTGCCAGGAACCAGGCGTAGTGGGCGTGCAGGCACTTCACGCCCTTCCTGGTTCCACCCACCCCTGCCGATGGACGTGGCCCGACGTGGCCTTCTGGAATCTCGGCATCACGTTCGGCCGCGTACCTGTCATGGGTATCAGCCAGTTCAACCGGATCACAGGCTGCCTCAGCATCACGCACTCCACCCGTGGACTCCAGGGTCCCTACACGCGAACGCAGCTCACCACCCACCAGCCAGTAGAGGGTCGGCATCGGCCGCCCGCTGTCAAGAAGGGGGTGGTTGCGGATGACAACCGGCTGACCGGCATCGTCACGTACGACAACCTCGAATCGCCCACCCGGTGTCCGTCCCAGGAGTTCGGCGACGAGTTCCTTGTCGGCCTCGGTCGGTCCGGTGATATGCACGGGATCAGGATCCGGTGGTGCTCTGGCCACGCACTAAACGACGAGCAGGACCACGACCACGACGACTACTGCAGCCACTACCAGTGGGAGCAGGCGCTTGACCACGGACGCTCCAGCGGCATCGAGGAGGTCCAGCGCCTCGGCCTCGGGGGCGTCTACGACACGTACCCTCTCAACCTCGTCAGGAGCCTCGATGACGTGCTGCACGACCTCATCGGCAGCCTCGGGAGCGTCATCGGCAATCAACTCACTCAGGTTGTCAGCGAACTGGCTCATCAGCTTTCGACTGACATCGGCCATCACACCTCGGCCGAACTGGGCGACCTTGCCCGTCACCTTCAGGTCGGTTGCGACCTCAACCCTTGTTCCGCCTTCGACTTCCTCGAGCTGTGCCGTGATGTCGGCGGCGGCGTTGCCTGCTCCCCTGGTATCGCGACCCTCAGCTCTCAGGACGGCCCTGTAGGAGGCATCATCGCGCTCTACGAAGGAGGCTGCACCCTTGTACTGGGCTGTGATCGGGCCCACCTTTATCTTGACGATCCCACGGAACTCATCGCCCTCGACCTCCTGGAGCTGGGCTCCGGGAAGGCAGGGGGCAATCCGCTCAACGTCGGTGAGCACCGCCCAGACCTGTCCGATAGGGGCGTCAACCTCAAACTCGTTGTTCAACTCCACCTGTCGAGATCCTCCACTGTGTCGATGTCAACGGCCTGACCTTCGCACGCTACTTCCACGACCAGCGATGGCCTACTAGCCAGAAGCGACCTGGCACCTCCGTCGCCGCTGACAGGTAGTTCGGGCCAGAGCCTCCGTGCAACCTTGACCGGTGGTCGCCGCTCCCCTCCGAAGGTTGCCGTCACGAGGTCACCAGGGTCATCGGCGACCGCCCGCCAGGCAGAGGTGGGCACCATCGGCGTGTCGGCGAGGCCCAACACGATGGCGTCGTGGCCGACCCGGGTGGCATGGACAAGTGCTACCTGCACCGACCCCGCCTGGCCGGAGGCCCAGTCGTCGTTTCTCAGGAGGGTCGCACCCTCGGGAAGCAGATGGCTGAGATCCACTGCACCGCCGACAACTATCAACTCGTCGAGGCCTGCAGCATCGGCTACCCCGATGCTCCATGTGACCAGCGGGCGACCACGGAACTCGGCCAGCAACTTGTGGTCTGATCCGGTCCAGCGGGTTCCACCCCCTGCTGCCAGGATCACAGCGGCGATGCTCACACCGCCTCCACCCGGCTCAATCGTGGATGGGGCCGTCGATTGCCGACAGCGCCCGAGTTGAGCGGCGGGTGCGCAGGGCGATTATCTCGGACATGATCGAGATGGCCGTCTCCTCAGGTGTACGGGCTCCGATATCGAGGCCGATGGGCGAACGCAGCCGCGCCACCCCGGCATCGTCGACGCCGGCCTCCGTCAGTCGTTCCAGGCGGTTCTCATGGGTGCGGCGGGAACCCATCACCCCGATGTAGCCGACCTCTGTCTCGAGTGCTGAGACGATGGCCGGCACATCGAACTTGTTGTCATGGGTGAGGACGCAGACAGCGTCGCGGGGCCCCAGACCGGACCCGACCTGATCGAGCAGTCGGTTGGGCCAGTCGACAACCACCTCGTCGGCAAGGGGGAACCGCTTCTTGGTTGCGAAGACCTCCCGTGCATCACAGACGGTCACCCGGTAGCCGAGAACCTTGGAGACGCGTACCAGCGATGCGGTGAAGTCGACCGCACCGAAGATCAGCATCTGCGGTGGCGGGGCGAACGACTCGACGAACACCTGCACGGCCTCCTCACGGGCCTCACCGTGCTCGCCGTAGTGGCGCACGCCGCTCCTGCCCGCTGCCAACTCTCCGAGGGCGTCCCGGGCTGCCACCCTGTCGAGGCCAGCCTCACCCAGGGTTCCGTCGACCTGGTCGGCCACCTCGTCGCCGGGTCGAACGAGCAACTTGGATCCGGTTCCGGGGCCTTCAACAACCGTTACCAACGAACAGGGCGAATCGTGCTCCCAGAGCGACTCCAGGCTGTCAAGGGCCGTCCAGGTTGAGTCATCGACCGCCTCGAGGAACAGGTGGATTGTTCCACCACATGTCAACCCGACAGCGAAGGCCTCATCGTCGCTGTAGCCGAAGGTGACCATGCGCCCCTCGCCCGCTGTGAGAACCTCGAGGGCGGCGGTGACGACTGCACCCTCGACACAACCACCCGACACCGATCCGGCCACCTCACCGTCTTCGGTGATGGCCATCGCCGCTCCCGGGAGGCGGGGGCCTGAGCCCTCCAGGTCGACAACGCGTGCCAGCGCCACACGTCTGCCCTGGCTGTGCCAACGCTGCAGATCACCAATAATTTCCCGCATACAACCAAGAGGTTAGAGCCTGCCCCTCCGGGTGACCCAATGCACGGGCTCAGGCAGTGTCCCTGGCGGCGATCGCGGCCGCAACAACCACGACGTTGTCGGCCATCCGTGCCGACGCAGCATCGATCATGCGGCCGTCCAACTGGGCCGCTCCCCTGCCTTCGGCCTCAGCCTCGGCCAACGCCGCCAGGATCCGACCGGCCCGCTCAACCTCTTCCTCAAGCGGAGAAAAGACCTCATTGGCCAGATCAACCTGTGACGGGTGGATGGCCCACTTGCCCTCGTATCCGAGTGCCGCAGCGCGCCTGGCGCCGAACATGAAGCCGTCAGGGTCGTTGAAGTCACCATAGGGACCATCGATCGGCCGAAGCCCGTACGCCCTGCATGCAACAAGCATCCGGGACAGGGCGGCCTGCCACTGGTCGCCGGGGTAGTCAGGATTGAGACCACCGATGCTGGTGGTCCTGGCGCGGCAACTGGCCGCGTAGTCGGCCACCCCGAAGTGCATGGCCTCGAGCCGACTGCTGGAAGTGGCAATGGCCTCGACGTTGGCCATGCCGAGCGTGGTCTCGATGAGCACCTCTATGCCTATCCGATGCGTCAGCCCCATTGCCGTCTCGATCTGGGTCACCATGGCGTCGACCATGTAGACGTCTGCGGGCACACCCACCTTGGGGATCATGATCGTGTCGAGGTGCTGACCGGCCTGTTCAACGACATCAACGACATCGCGGTACATGTAGTGGGTGTCGATGCCGTTGATCCGCACCGAGATCGTCTTGCCGAGGCCGCTCCAGTCGATGTCGCCGAGTGCTTCGATGACTCCGGTACGTGCCGTGTCTTTATCACCAGCGGATACGGCGTCTTCAAGATCCAGAAATACGCAGTCGGCCCCGCTGGCTGCGGCCTTCTCGAACATGCCCGGGTTGGAACCGGGAACGGCCAACTCGCTGCGCTGCAGGCGCTGGCGGACTGTCGGGTAACGGGTGTGGCTCACTGTTTCTCCCTCTTACCTGGGGGATATTGGGCCGACCGAGATGAATGTTGGCGGTAGGTTACGGCCCCTCCTGGAAAACCGGAAGGCCTGTCACCATCCTTTCTAGTCCGGGTAACACCGAATGGGAGATCCAACGAGGTTTCGTATAGATGCAACAACCCCCCACCCACGAGACGACCGATGCCGAGTTGCGCTACGACATCAGGCGCCTCGGCAACCAACTCGGCGACACGCTCGTCCGACAGCACGGCCGTGACCTTCTTGACAGCGTGGAGCGCGTGCGGGCCCTCGCTCGCCGGGTGCGTCAGGATGCCGACGGCACCAACGTCTCACGTGAGCTCGCTGACCTGCTCGGCAGTGCCGACAATGACGAAGCCATCCTGCTGGTTCGGGCCTTCACCGTCTACTTCCACCTCGCCAACGTGGCCGAACAGGTTCACCGCATCGAGGACCTGAACACCGGCGCAGGTGGTGTCGAAAAGCACTTCGACGAGACAATCCGGTCCCTCGTCGAAGCTGGTGTCCACCCGTCGGAAATCTCCGATCTGGTCAATCGAACCGAGTTGCGACCCGTGTTCACGGCGCACCCGACCGAGGCATCACGCCGGTCGATCCTCGGAAAGCTGGCAATGATCGCCGACCACCTCGAGGGCCGCAGCGAGCACCGTAGGACCGAGTCCGACAGGCAGCGCATCGACCGTCGGATCGAAGAGCTGATCGAGGCCATCTGGCAGACCGACGAGATCCGACAGGAGAGGCCCGACCCTTTCGACGAGGCCCTATCGGTTCTGTTCTACCTCGACCAGACGGTTCGCGAGGCCGTGCCCGACCTGCTCGACGACATGGCCACCGCCCTCAATGCCATCGGAGGGCAGATGGAGGTAGGCCACTCCCCCATCAGGTTCGGCACCTGGGTGGGTGGCGACAGGGACGGCAACCCCAACGTGTCACCCGAAATGACCGAGGCGGTCCTAGGGCTCCAGCGCCAGCGTGCACTTGACCTGCTCATGGCAGCGGTCGTCGACCTTGGTGGCGACCTGAGCGTGAGCACCAGGGTTCAGGGAATCTCCGATGAGTTGTCGGCAGCGGTCCGTGAGGACAGCGCCCTGATCCCCGGGCAGGTGCCCGCACACGGCGACAGCGAGCCGTACAGGGCACGGTGCGCCGCCATCGGCCACCGGCTGGCGGACACCGCCAGGACCCCACCCGGCCCCGCTGCATACGACAGCCCGGCCGAACTTGACGCAGACCTCGCCGTCATGGACACCTCGCTCCGCTCCAACGGCGGTGCCCTGTTGGCCGACGGCCACCTCTCCCGGGTTCGACGAACCCTCGCCGCTGTCGGATTCCACATGGCCACGCTCGATATCCGCGAACACACCGACCGGCACCACGAGACCCTCGCCCGACTGTTCTCCGCTGTCGGGGTCGACTACGTGAGCGCCTCACCAGCGGAGCGAACCAGCATGCTGGCCGCCGAGTTGGAGAGCAGGCGTCCTCTCGCCCCACCCCACCAGGAAGATCCCGGTGATGCCTTGGCCCTGTTCCGCACCCTGCGGTCGATTCTGGACCGCGACGGCAACGAGGTCATCGAGAGTTACATCATCTCGATGACGCGTGGAGTCGACGACGTCCTGGCACCCGTCCTGTTGGCCCGCGAGGTGGGCCTTGTCGACCTTGGCCATGACATCGCACGCCTGGGCTTTGTCCCTCTCTTCGAGACAATCGAGGACCTGAAATCCATCGGGCCGGTACTGCGCTCCCTGCTGGAGGTCGGCCCCTACCGACGCCTCGTCGAACTGCGGGGCGACACACAGGAGGTGATGGTCGGATACTCCGACTCGAACAAAGACGGGGGCATTACAACCTCACAGTGGGAGATCCACAAGGCCCTCCGGCAGATCCGTAAGGTGTCGGCCAAGACCGGGGTGAAGATCCGCGTGTTCCACGGCCGGGGTGGGACCATCGGCAGAGGTGGTGGGCCCACCCATGCGTCGATTCTGAGCCAGCCCAGTGGCGTACTCGACGGGCAGGTCAAGTTCACCGAGCAGGGCGAGGTGATTGCCGACAAGTACGCCCTTCCCGAGATCGCCAACCGGAACCTGAACCTGGCGCTTGCCGCCCTGACAGAAAGCTCGCTCGCGCACCGTACGCCACGCCACGACGACGCCACCGTCGCCCGCTGGTATGGGGTGATGGACAACGTCTCGGAAACCGCCTACAACGCGTACCGGGACTTCATCGATGCACCCGGCCTGGTCGAGTACTTCACCGACTCGACCCCTGTCGAGGAACTGAGCTCGATGAACATCGGTTCAAGGCCGTCGCGTCGCTCATCGGCGATAACCGGCATCGACGGCCTACGTGCCATCCCATGGGTCTTCGGGTGGACCCAGTCCCGTCAGATCATCCCCGGTTGGTTCGGTGCCGGTTCAGGCCTCGAAGCCTCTCGCATTGCCGGACACGGCGATGACCTTTCCGACATGTACCGGAGTTGGAACTTCTTTCGAACCTTCATTTCCAGCGTCGAGATGACGCTCGCCAAGACCGACCTTGCAATCGCACGCCACTACGTAGAGCGCCTTGTGGACCCCGACCTCCACCCGCTACTGGACCTGGTGGCAGCGGAGCATGACCGCACCGCCGAACAGGTGGCCCTGATCACCGGCTCCGATCTGCTCGACGACAAACCACTCCTGCGTCGAACCCTTGAGGTCCGCGACACCTACCTGGATCCCCTGAACGTCCTACAGGTGGAGTTGCTCGCCCGCTTCCGACAGGGTGACGACTCCCCCGAAGCCCACAGGGCCCTCCTGTTGACGATCAACGGGATAGCAGCAGGCCTGCGCAACACCGGCTAGGCCGACACTGGCCAACGCCACGTTGAGATGGGAACCGGCTGTGTCCGGCAGCGCAGCGATTTACGAAGGATGAGCAGACGTCAGGCGTAGCCGGATCCCAGTCAGAACGAGATCGGGGCTACGCGTCGATGGCTTCAGCCAGGGCCTTCAGGGAGTTGAGGCTGTGCCCCTCGAGGAACCTGTCGACGTGGGGCAGGGCAGCCGCCATTCCACGTGCCAGGGGCTCGTAGCCGGGCGAGGCCTTCAGCGGGTTCACCCAGACCACCTGGTGGGTGACCCTCGCCAGCCTCGCCATCTGCTCCTCCATGAGCTCGGGCTCCCCGCGGTCCCAACCGTCGGACAACACGACGATGGTCGCACCCCGGGCCATGCCTCGCACACCCCATGAGTCGTTGAACTCCTTCAACCCGTCACCCAGCCGTGTTCCACCAGACCAGTCGGTGACGGTGAGCGCTGCCGCTGAAAGGGCGGCATCGGGATCACGGGTGGACAGTTCGCGGGTGAGGCGGGTCAGGCGGGTTCCGAGGGCGAAGGCCTCGACGTCGCGACGGCCGACCATTGCGGCGTGCACGAAGCGGACGAGCGCACGCGCGTAGGGCTCCATCGAACCGCTCACGTCCAGCAGCAGAACCAGCCGGCGTGGCCGGTCCCCGGCTTCGGTGAACACCCGACACATCGGCTCTCCGCCGGTGCGTAGCGCCTCGCGCACGGTTCGACGAAGGTCGGGACGCCCTCGTCGGGCAGATGGCCTCCGGCGCCTGCAGGGTCGGAGGGAACCACCTATACGCATTCGCATGATGAGGTCATACAGCTCGTCAAGTTCGTCGTCGGTGCACTGCGCAAAGTCCCTTGCGCCCAGAACCTCGGCCCTGGAGTAGCGCACGCTGATGACGTCACGGTCTGCATCCGTTTCGTCGTCGGCCTCGTCCGCAGCAGGTGCCTCGTCCAGCAGCAGGGTGAGCGAGGTCGGGTCCGTGGCTGTCCCGAGATCCACGATGCCCCCCAGCCAATGGAAGCGGAACACCTCGTCGTAGATGGCGATGTCCTCGGGCCGGGTGAGAAGGGTCGCCCTGCCCGACCAGTAGACCCCGCTGTGGGTGTCAGCCCCCACTTCGGCCAGGGCACGTCCGAAATCCAGGGTGCTGCCGACAGGCACCGGCAGGCCAGCTGCGCGAAGTGCCGTCACGAAGTTGACCATGTGTCGGTCAAGCGTCCGCTCGACCGTGGCCTCCATCTGGTCAGGCCCCGCGTGCTGAGGTGAGCAGGTCGCCAAACCCCCGGGAACGGACCCGACCCTGGTCTTCGCGGTACTTGAGGAGCGTTCCGATGGTGGTGTCGATGGCCGCAGCATCGAGGTCGTCGACCCCGACCAGCACCAGCGCCTCTGCCCAATCGAGGCTCTCTGCCACACCCGGCGGCTTGTAGAGGCCCATCTCCCTCAACTGGGCTGCCACGAGCGCCACATCCCTGGCAAGCGAGATGGGAACGTGTGGTGCCCTGACCTTCAGGATCTCGACCTCACGGTCGACGCCGGGGTGCTCGACCCAGTGGTAGATGCAGCGGCGCTTGAGCGCATCGTGCACGTCGCGTGTGCGGTTGGAGGTAATCACCACCACCGGCGGAACCACAGCCGTAAACGTTCCAAGCTCTGGAATCGTTACCGCGTAGTCGGAGAGGATCTCGAGAAGGAACGCCTCGAACTCGTCATCGGCCCTGTCGACCTCGTCGATGAGCAGGACCGGTGGTGGCCCATCGGTCGTGGCCAGTGCCCGGAGCAGGGGACGGCGCACGAGGAAGCGCTCCTGGTAGAGCTCATCTTCGAGGTCGCTGACATCTGCCCCTGAGGCTGTTCCGGCAGCTTCGGCTGCACGCAGGTGGAGGAGTTGCCTTGCGTAGTCCCACTCGTAGACCGCCTGGGCGGAGTCGAGGCCCTCGTAGCACTGCAGGCGTATCAACTCGCCGCCTGACCATGTGGCGAGGGCCTTTCCCACCTCTGTCTTGCCGACCCCGGCCTCACCCTCGAGCAGCAGCGGGCGCTGCAACCTGAGAGCCAGGAAGATCGCCGTAGCCAGACCCTCGTCAGCCAGGTACTCCCGGCCTGCCAGTGCCTCGACCACATCGTCGACGGCTGCTACATCGTGAACGCCCATAACGTCAGGCTAGCGAAGCGTGGACCTGCAGCACTTGCGGGCAGCCGGGCTACCGCAACAGGTTCGGGTCAGCGACCCGACTCTTCGAGCCCGCGTCGGGTGAGAACCCGGGCAAGGTGGCAGCGGTAGTCGACAGAGGCGTTCAGGTCGGCCGTGGGCTCGAGCCCGTCGGCAGCCAGTGCTGCGGCATCTTCGGCCGACGCCCCTGAGGTGACTGCCGCCTCGACGCCAGCGGCCCGAACTGGGCGGGCATCCATGTTGACGAGACCCACACCGCAGGTTCCGCCGTCGACGACGACGGCTGCGCCGACGATCGCCCAGTCCTGGGCACGGCGGTTGAACTTCTGGAAGGACCAGGTTGCGTCCGGCCTCCTGGGGATGCGTACCTCGGTGAGCATCTCGTCATCGGCAATGGCTATCTCGAGGAAGCCGGTGAAGAAGTCGTCTGCCTGGACCTCGCGGCTGCCACCCGGCCCGCTGACCACCAGGCTGCCCCGCAGGGCGATGACGGTGGCGGGAAGGTCCGATGCGGGATCTCCGTGTGCCAGCGAGCCACCGAGGGTCCCCCTGTGGCGTACCTGTGGGTCTCCCACCCTGGAGGTGGCGGCAGCAAGGAGCCCCGCCTCGGTGTTCACCAGGTCGCTGAGCTCGACGTCGCGGTGGCGCGTGAGGGCTCCGATGGCAATGTGGTCACCGTCTTCGCGAATATAGGAGAGGTCGGACAGCCGGCCTACATCGATGACCATGGAAGGCGCAGCCAGCCGGTACTTCATGAGCGGGAGCAGGGAGTGACCGCCGGCCAACAGCTTTGCCTCGTCGCCGTGCTCTGCGAGCAGGGTCAGGGCATGGTCGACCGATTCGGCCCTCTCGTAGTCGAATGCAACCGGGATCATGCTGTGCTCCCGGAGGCTTCAAGTACAGCCTGGACGATGTTGTGGTAGCCGGTGCAGCGGCAGAGGTTCCCCTCGAGGCCCTCTCGCACCTGCTCCTCGGTCGGGTCAGGGCACTCGTCGAGCAGGGAAACGGCAGCCATGACCATTCCGGGGGTGCAGTAGCCGCACTGGAGGGCGTGGTTCTCGTGAAACGCCTGTTGCATCGGGTGGAGGGTGTCACCGTCGGCGAGGCCCTCAATGGTGGTCAACTCCTGGCCGTCGACCTGTACCGCCAGGATGGTGCACGACTTGACAGCCTCGCCGTCCAGGTGGACCGTGCACGCACCGCACGACGACGAGTCGCATCCGATGTTGGTGCCGGTCATGCCGGCGTGGTCGCGTATGTAGTGGACCAGAAGGGTCCGCGGCTCGACGTCGTGGGAGACGGGCTCGCCGTTGATGTTCACTGTCACCTGCACCGGTGCTCTCCTCTCATCTCATAGTTTGGATCCGTCGACCGTCGGTCGAAGCGTTGCGACGGTGCGTGACTCTAGCCCCGGGGTGCCTTCTGGTCGGCATTCACGGAGCCAGCCGCATCAGTGCCCTCAGCGCTGACAGGCCACCGACCACAGTCATCGCGACGAGCGCCACAAGGCCCGGCCAGGTCAGGTCCCATGACATCTCGCCGACAAAACCCTGGCGTGAGAGTCGCATCACGTTCGTGAGCGGGTTCAGGCGTGCAGCGTCGTGCAGCCAACCGTCCAGGAAATCGATGGGCACCTGCCCGATGGACAGGAACATGCTGGAAAAACCGATCACCTGGACGATCATCATCGAACGTAGGGACCGGAGCCGGTAGGCGACCGTTAGGCCCATCAGGCAGAAGACGACCGCCATTCCAGCCGTTGCCACGTACAGGCTGACGAGCCCGGGGATCCCGCCGGGCAACTCCAGGCCACCCAGAGCAGCCACACCGAGGACGCCGGTTGTCGGAATGATCGAGCGCACGGCGCTGTAGCCGATGGTTCCTACGAGAATCGGAAGGCGGCTGCCCGGAATCAGGAGCAGGCGGTCGAAGAAACCGTTCTCCAGGTCGTCGGCGGCTGACATCGCTCCACCTACGCCGGCAAATACGGCGCCCTGAAGAGCCGCATACGGAGCCATCCAGTTGAAGACGTTGGAGGTGCCGTAGCCCTCGATCCGGGTCAGCGAGCTGAACGCCCCGGTGAAGCTGACCACGAAGAAGACCGGCATTACGACGGTCGGAATAAGGAGCACGGGGCGCGCCCGGAGGCGCTGGAGGCCCCGTACACATATTGCGAGGCTCACGTTCCAGCCGTGGCCGGCACCGGTGGCGACGGTTGCAATGTTCATGGTGTCGCCAACCTCCGATTCAGCGCCACGACAGCAGCCGAGATCGATACAGCTGCCAGGACGGCGGGCAGGCCAAGGGCCTGGAGGGCATCTGCCGACGACCAGCCGTTGATGACCAGCCGGCGGACAGGGTTGATGATCCAAGACAGCGGGTTGTTCTCGGCCACCACCTTGAACCATCCGCTCATGAGGTTTGTCGGGAAGAAGGCCGAACTCATGAAGATGGATACGAAGATGAGCGGGAACGTTGCACCGACCGCCTCCTGGGAACCGGTCCGAAACGCCATCACCTGTGCAAGGCCACCTATGACGAGAACCAGCAGGGCCGCCACCACCACGAGCACCAGCATCGCGCCCAGGCCGCCGGCCACCTGGGCGCCGAACACCAGGAACAGGGCCAGGATCACGATTGTCTTCACCGAAGCCACGACGGCTGCCCCGGCCAGGCGTCCGAGGAGAATCGGCCAGCGGGCGACCGGTGATGCCAACAGGCGGTCCAGGAACCCGTTTTCTATGTCGAGGGCCAACTCGGAACCGGCTGCCGTGGCTCCGAACGAGACCGCCTGGACAATGCAGGCCGGAAGGATGAAGTCCAGGAACGAGTCGACCTCGGGGAACCCCGGCATGTCGAGGACCCGGCTGAACTGCTTGGTGTAGACCGCTGCCAACAGCAGTGGAAAGATGAGCCCCGGCATGACCGAGAGCAGTTGCCGCCTCTCACCCACCACGGACCGACGTGTCAACTCCCACGTCTGGGAGCCGGCGGTCAGGACTCCCGACATTCCCGAGCCTGTCACTGCTCGTCTCCAGAGCCCTCCAGGCGACGTCCTGTGGCATGTGCAAATACGTCGTCGAGGCTGGGAGCGTCCAACTCCAGGTGGATAACCGTCACCCCGGCCGTGTCCAGCGCCCGGACCACAGCGGCTACCCGGGTGGCACCCTCGGTCAGGCCGATGGCGACGCGTCCCCCCCTGGATGGCCGCTCCTCGCCGAAGCCCGTCATGACGTCTCGGGTTGTCGCCACATGCTCCTGGTCGATCTCGACCCGGAGCGTCGGCGCACCCACGGTTGCCTTGAGTTCGGTGGGTGTCCCCTCGCGTACCAGCCTGCCCGCGTCGATGATGGCGACCCGACCCGCCAACTGGTCGGCCTCCTCAAGGTACTGCGTGGTGAGGAAGACCGTTGTTCCCAACTCTGCGTTGAGGCGCCTGACCTCCTCCCAGAGTGCCTGACGGCTGGTCGGGTCCAGCCCCGTGGTCGGCTCGTCAAGGAACAGGATCTGCGGCTCGTGCACGAGTGAGAGTGCAAGGTCGAGGCGCCTCCTCATCCCACCCGAGTAGGTTCCGACCCGCCTGTCGGCCGCAGCTGTCAGGCCGACCCTCTCGAGCAGTTCCGGGCCTCGCATCCGGATAACCGAGCGTGGTATACCGTGCAAGACGGCCTGCAGGCGAATCAACTCGTTGCCTGTCATGAGAGGATCGATGGCAGCATCCTGGAGGGCCACGCCTATCAACCTCCGGATGTCACCGGCCTGGGTCCTGACATCGCAGCCGCCCACCCTGGCCGAACCGGACGTGGGATGGAGCAGGGTCGTCAGCATCCTGACGACGGTGGACTTGCCGGCTCCGTTGGGGCCGAGGAATCCGAAGACCTCACCCTCGTCGACGCTCAGGTCCACGCCATCGACGGCGACGACGGCGCCGAAATGCCTGACGAGACCCGATGCCTCGATAACGACCGTCATGTTCTCACCGCCACGGAACCTCGTTTACCTAGATCTACCTTCGTCGGTTCACGTGGCCACAACCGCATGCCGCCGACTGCCAACGAAGGGGAACACCGACGACGCTAGCGTCGACACCTACCCGGGCCTGAGTCCGGCCGAAACCCCGGCGGATGACGGATTAACGGTTGAAGGGCCAGACCCCGGGTAGCTGGCGGACCGGTGCGGGTGGTGGAAGAACCGCGTACGCCTCCTCGTCGGGGAGCACGAGGTTGTACTCGCGCCGAGCCCGCTCCTCGATCTCCTCATCGGTGTTGAGGGCATCGATCCGGAGTTCGTAGGCCCTGTTGGCCTGCTCAAGTTTCTCGACCTGGGCCCTCAGGTCCTGGTTCACCTGGCGCTGGTCGAGCCAGTCACGAAAGGGGACGATGCCGAAGGCAAGGGTTGCTGTAGTTGCTGCGAGGGTCACCCCCAGGAGCGACAGGAACCTCGTGCCTGCCGCCTTCACGCCGGTCGGTCCGCCACCCCGGCCAGAGCCTCTCCACCCCTGTAGGCGGCGGCCTCGCCGAGGTCCTCCTCGATGCGTAAGAGCTGGTTGTACTTGGCGACCCTGTCGCTACGGGCCGGCGCCCCGGTCTTGATCTGCCCACAGTTGGTGGCCACCGCCAGGTCGGCGATGGTGGTGTCCTCGGTCTCACCGGATCGGTGGGACACCACGGCCGTGTAGCCGTTGGCAGTCGCCAGCTCGATGGCCTCGAGGGTCTCGGTGAGGGTTCCAATCTGGTTGACCTTCACCAGGATGGAATTTGCGACCCCGCTGTCGATTCCCCGCTGGAGCCGCTCGGTGTTTGTGACGAACAGGTCGTCGCCAACCAGCTGGACGCTGTCGCCGACCGCCTCGGTGAGGGCGACCCAGCCGTCCCAGTCGTCTTCGGCCATGCCGTCCTCTATTGAGACAATCGGATAGCGCCCGGACAGGTCGGCGAGGTAGTCGACCATCGCCCCTGATGACAGACTGCGACCCTCTCCGGTGAGCTCGTAGGAGCCGTCAGCGAAGAACTCGGTTGACGCCACGTCAAGGGCGAGGGCCACGTCACTGCCGGGGTTGAAGCCCGCAGCGCCGATCGCCTCCACCAGCAACTGCACGGCTTCCTCGTTGGATCCGAGGTTCGGGGCGAAGCCGCCTTCGTCACCGACTGCCGTCGCCAGGCCGCGGCTCGAGAGGACGCCCCTGAGGGTGTGGTAGCACTCGACTCCCCATCGGAGAGCCTCGCTGAACGAGGCAGCTCCCACGGGCATGAACATGAACTCCTGGATGTCGACGTTGTTGTCGGCGTGCTCTCCGCCGTTGATGACGTTGAGCATGGGCACGGGCAGGACATGCGAGTTGGTGCCTCCCACGTACCGGTACAGGGCAACCCCGGCTTCGTCGGCGGCGGCGTGTGCAACGGCCAGCGAAACACCCAGGATGGCGTTGGCCCCGAGCCGGCCCTTATCGTCTGTTCCGTCGGCGTCGAGGAGTGCGCGATCAACCGTTCTCTGGTCGCTGGCCTCAAGGCCACGTACCGCCGCGGCCAACTCACCGTTGACGTTGGCGACGGCAGTGAATACGCCCTTGCCACCCCAGAAATCGCCGCCATCGCGGAGCTCAACGGCCTCAAAGCGACCGGTCGAGGCGCCGCTGGGCACCATTGCACGCCCGGCCGCCCCGCTCTCAAGCAGTACCACCACCTCGACGGTCGGGTTTCCACGGGAATCAAGAACCTGTCGACCTACGACGACATCGATGCTGCTCACGTGCGCTCCCTTACGGTGACCCCGTCTCTCGGGAACCAACGCTACCGTCAGCTTGCTGCCTGTAGCGGGCGCGCGTGGCCTCGTCGGCGACAGCCAGGTCGATCCCTTCTGCGGCAGCCAGACCCTCCACGGCCCTCACAAGCCCGGAATACCGCCCGACGGCACCGCGTAGTGCGTCTTCGGCGTCAACGCCGTTGTCAGCGGCCCACGAAACCAGGGCCATCAGTACATCGCCCAGGTCGTTATCGACACCATCCCGACTCATGGCTGGTTCAACAGGGCCCACATCTGGAACCACGCCGGTTCCACGGGCACGCCTGATCATCTTCTGGGCCATTGCAAGGGCCGGCAGTGCCGGAGGTATTCCGTCAAGCGAGGAGGAACGTCCCTTCTCCTCTGACTTGATCCGGTCCCAGTTGGAGATGACAGCGTCGGCGTCGGCGGCCACCGCCGGTGAGCCACCCGGTTCCGGAAACACGTGGGGATGACGCCCACGCAGCTTGTCGTGGATGCCCCGGGCCACGTCGGCCAGGTCGAAGCGGCCGTCATCGGCTGCTATCCGGGCATGGAACACGACTTGGAAGAGGAGGTCTCCCAGCTCCTCCTCAAGGTGCTCGCTGCCCTCGCCTGTCTCCTCGTTATAGGCGTCGAGCGCCTCGAGAACTTCATATGCCTCTTCGATGAGGTGGGGTCGTAGCGATGTGTGGGTCTGTTCGGCGTCCCAGGGGCATTCCATCCTGAGCGTGGCGACCTGTTCCACGAAGCGTTGCACTTCGACGGCGATGGGGGACGCCATCTCCGGGACGTACATACACGTCAGGTGGTCGGGCTGGACCTCGTCACACAGGGAGTCCCAGTGGACTGCACGGATCAGCTCATCGTCGGTACCCAAGCCCTGCAGCACGGTCACCGGCACCGCTGGAGCATCCGGCACCGACGCCACCACGTCGGCCAGAACTGCCTCGGTGTCTACCTGGGCGATGAGCAGCGGCCCACGCTCCCCCGCCGCCTCAACAGCGAAGCGGTGGGCATCGACGATGCGAACACTATCTGTCAGGGGATCTACGCCGAGGCGAGTCCATGCCAGGTCTGCGAACGAGAGGGCCGGCAGGACGACGGTGTCAACCCGGTCGTCGGCGATGAGCATCTCGACGGTCCGCTCGGCGACCATCGGCGAGCCCGGGACCGCATACAGAACGGGCCCGGTCTCGTATGCCGCAGCGACCACCTCGTCGACGATTCCCCTGTAGACCTCGTCGAACGATGCCGCTTCCTCGTAGTGGTGGTCGAGGGCGGTGACGTCTCCCATGAGGGTGACGGCTGGGTGCCTGGATGTCCGGGCGAAGCGAACAGCGTTGGCTGCAATCGCCTCCAACGTACCGGTCGTGGCAAGGTCGCTTCCGGCTGGGCCGAGACCAACAATGGTTACCGTCGGCGCCACGACCGGTCAGGAACCTCCGCCGACCCCATCAGGGGATGCCGGGCCGGCTGGCGGTACGACCCGTCCGACAGCGTTGTCCCACGTGCCGTACCGAGGGTCGACTGAGATGTCACGGGTGAGTGTGGCCATATGGAGGATCACGCCCGGGAGGCGCTCTCCGAGGGTGTCGAACGGAGCAGGGTCGACGACACCCGGCTGATCGATGCGGATCACATGGAACCCAAACTGGCTGGGCACCGGACCCACCAGGTCGTCTCCCTCACTCAGAGCACCGAGTACCGCCCGCTCATAGGTCGGCACGAATGACCCGATCGGCGCACAGCCCAACTCGCCACCCCTGACGGCCGAGCCGGGGTCCTGGGAGAGTTCACCTGCCAGGTCGGCGAAGTCCTCGCCAGACCCGAGGCGATCCAGAATTGCCGAGGCTTCACCCTCGCCTGAGACCAGAATGTGGCTGGTGCACAGGTCGTGGCCGACAACTCCTGATCCGGCTTCGTATGCGGCCTTCACGGCATCGCCGCCTGCAACAACCATGTCCAGAGCAGCCTGCCAGCGCATGAGCGTTGACAGGACCGGCACCTCGGGGTCGAGTCCGGCAACGATCAGCCTGTCGCGTGCCGCATCAAGGTCCTCGGTGCCCGCCTCGAGGCCGTGCTCGGCCAACATGTCGATAACAGCCTCGTAGCGGACCATCTGGTCGAGCACCTCGACAACACCATCGGTGCTCATGGTGGTGTCCACCGAACCGGGTCCGTAGCTGTCCTCGACCAGCTGGGTCAACGCCGCGCGGTCGATGGTCGTGGCACCCACCTCGAGGGCAACCTCGGATGCACCGCAGGCAGCGGCGACCATGGCGGTCACGAGCACCAGCGGGGTCAGTCGGGAGAGGAACATCAAGAGCCCGCAATGCTAGGGGACGTCCCGCCCTGTTCGACAGACCCGGCCGCAACGGGGATGAGGTCCTCAATCATCGTCGCCAGGTCACCCACCAGGTCGTCGCCGTCGACCGGCAGGATCAACTGCCTCGGCCCCTCCTTGTAGATGGCATACCGGTAGAGGCGAGCCAGGCGCGTCTGGCGGCTCAACGGCAGCACAACAGGTGAGCAGCGGGCCACCCGTTCGGGCCCGCCGAGACCCGGGCCACGCCCCACTGCCACCTCGGTCATGCCTCTCTCCACACAGAGCGCCCGGAGGCGACCCACGGCGATGAGGGCCTCGGCTGGGGGCGGCAGGGGCCCGTAGCGGTCCTCCCACTCGGACCGCACGGCATCGACGTTGGCGGCATCGGGGGTTGTGCCGGCGGCAGCCAGCTTCCTGTAGGCCTCGAGGCGCAGGTCACTGCGTGACACATAGTCCTCGGGCAGGTGGGCGTCGACTGGCACCTCGACCCTGATCTCGGCGGGGGCCTCGAGAACCCTGCCGGCCAGTTCGTCGACGGCCTCGGTGACCATCTGGCAGTAGAGGTCGTAGCCGACAGCTGCCACGTGGCCGCTCTGGCCGGTTCCCAACAGGTTGCCGGCACCCCTGATCTCGAGGTCGCGCATGGCAATACGGAACCCGGACCCCAGGTCGGTCGTCTCACCGATGGTTCTGAGGCGTTCGTAGGCCTCCTCGCTGAGGGGCCTGTCCGGCGGGGTGAACAGGTAGGCGTAGGCACGCTGCCCGGCCCGACCGACCCGACCGCGCAGCTGGTGCATCTGCCCGAGGCCGAGTAGGTCGGCCCTGTCCACGACAAGGGTGTTCACGGTCGGCATGTCGATGCCGGACTCGATGATCGTCGTGCAGACCAGCACGTCGTAGCGGCCCTCCCAGAAGTCCATCACGATGTTCTCGAGACTCACCTCGTCCATCTGCCCGTGGGCGACCGCCACCCTGGCCTCTGGTACCAGCTCGCGGACTCCACCGGCTATCTGGTCGATGTCGTAGACACGGTTGTGGACGAAGAAGACCTGCCCGTCGCGAAGTAGTTCCCGGCGGATGGCCTCGGCCACGGCCCTCTCGTCGTATCCGCCCACGTAGGTGAGGATCGGCTGCCGGTCGGCCGGCGGCGTGTTGAGGAGGCTCAGGTCGCGGATGCCGGTGAGGGACATCTCGAGCGTACGCGGAATGGGCGTGGCCGTGAGGGTCAGCACGTCGACGTCTGACCGGAGGGCCTTGATGCTCTCCTTGTGGCTCACCCCGAAGTGCTGCTCCTCGTCAATCACCAACAGGCCCAGGTTCTTGAAGACGATGTCATCTGAGAGAAGCCGGTGGGTGCCGATCACGACGTCGATGGACCCGTCAGCCAGGCCCTCGGCGACACGCCTCGCCTCGGCCGGCGTCAGGAACCTGCTCAACACCTCGACCCTCACCGGGTACGGCGCGTAGCGGTCCCGGAAGGTCTGGCCGTGCTGCTGGGCGAGCAGGGTCGTAGGTACGAGGATCGCCGCCTGACGACCGTCCTGTACCGCCTTGAAGGCCGCCCGTACCGCCACCTCGGTCTTGCCGAATCCGACGTCGCCGCACACCAGACGATCCATGGGCAGAGACCGTTCCATGTCGGCCTTGACGTCCTCGATTGCTCCGAGTTGGTCGGCTGTCTCCTGGTAGGGGAAGGACTGTTCCAGCTCGCGCTGCCACGGGGTGTCGGCGGCAAAGGCGTGGCCCGCAGCGGCAACACGCTGTTGGTACAACAGCACCAGTTCCTGGGCGATCTCGGCGACTGCTGAACGCACCTTCGACTTGGCCTTCTGCCAGTCGGATCCACCCATCCGGCTAAGGCTCGGCTTCTCACCGCCAGTATGTGGGCGGATCACGTCGATCTGGTCAGTGGGCAGGTATAGGCGGTCGTCGCCCCTGTACTCGAGCAGCAGGTAGTCCCGTTCGACGCCACCCAGGGTGCGGGTCACGAGGCCAGCGAACCTGGCGACGCCATGGTGTTCGTGGACGACGTGGTCACCCGGGGACAGGTCCTCGAAGACGCGAACAGCTGCTGTTCGCCTGGGTTTCGTTCGACGACGGGTCCGCCGACGTCCCGTTATCTCGGCCTCGGTAACGACCGCCAGCCCCGAGGACGCCAGCACGAAGCCCCGCTCGAGTGGCGCCACGACTAGGTGGGCTCCACCAGCCAGGGGGCCGGTGTCGGAAACAGCCGTTGCCACCTCGATTCCGGACTCAAGAAGCCGCTGGCTGAGCCTGTCAACGCTCCCCTCTCCATCCGCTACAACGACGACCCGGATGCCTTCTGCGAGGAGGTCGGTCAGGCGCCCTACGACACCCCGGGAGTCGGCGTCGACAGCGCCGGGCACTGCGTGCCAACCGGAGGCCGAGATCGTCTCCACCCCGGGGCCCTCGGGAACTGCATCCAGAGTCCACACGGGTGCATTCGTGTGTGCCAACAGCCGGTCCCATCCGGTGTGGAGACGCGGGAAGTCGGCCACATCGGCGCCCCAGGTGACGGCCAGGGTGTCGGCCAG
This sequence comes from uncultured Candidatus Nemicrothrix sp., assembly GCA_913055915.1. Taxonomy (GTDB): domain Bacteria; phylum Actinomycetota; class Acidimicrobiia; order Acidimicrobiales; family MedAcidi-G1; genus UBA3125. The sequence goes on from CAJXKL010000007.1 coordinate 64,334, forward strand.
GGACTCCTCTTCGGCCCGGAGGTCTGCGATTCGGTCCCGCAGGCGCCTGGGTTCGACTGCGACGACGAGGGCGTCGTCATCGAGCAGGTCAAAGAGGACCCGCTCGTCTCCGGAAAGCCACGGAAGCCATGACTCCATTCCGTCGAAGAGCTCTCCGCTGGACAGGCGGTCCCACTGCTCGCGACCCCACGGTTGTTCGGCCACCAGCGCAGCTGCCCGCTCACGTACCTCGCCGTCGAGGATCAGCTCCCTGCAGGGAAGGATCTCGACCTCGGCACGGGGAATGGTCGCCCGCTGGTCGGCTACGCCGAACTCGCACAGCCGGTCGACCTCGTCACCCCAGAGGTCTATTCGTACCGGTGCGTCCGACGTGGACGGCCAGACATCGACTATCGAACCCCGCACCGCCAGCTCGCCACGATGCTCAACCTGGTACTCACGCCGATAACCAGATGCCACCAGATCAGAAACGAGGAGCTCCTGGTCGACCATGTCACCAGGGCCGATCAGGAGCGGCTCGACGTCTCCCGCCGCAGGCCCCAGGCGTTGAACCAGGGCCCTGCCCGATGCGACCACAACCTGTGGCCGATCGGTCAGGCTCGACAGCCTGTGCAGGACGTGCAGGCGACGCCCCATCGTCTCGACACCGGGGCTGACCCTTTCAAACGGCAGGGTCTCCCATGCCGGGAACAGCTCCACATTGTCGTGACCCAGGTAGAGGCGTAGGTCGGCCGCCAAGAACTCAGCCTCACTACCGGTGGGAACTGCCACCACCAGGGGATACCGCCCGGCCTGTCGTGCAACCGCGGCAAGCACGATCGCCCTTGCCGGTTCCGGAACCGCGAGGGTGGCATGCCTTCGGCCCAGCACCGACACAAGGGCCGGCTCATCCGCCAGCAGGTCGGGAAGGCCGGTGAGGAACTGCCCGCTCACCGGGTCACAAACGGACGTTGAAGCGGGACATGGCCTCGTTGACCCCCTCGGCCAGGATCACCTCGACGGCATCGGCTGCCTTCTGGGCCACGACTGCCAGCTCGGTGGCTTCAGCGGAACCTGGCCTGCGCAGCACGTGGTCTGCACCCGACTGCCTGCCCGGGGGCTTGCCTACGCCGATGCGAACCCGCAGATAGTCCTGGGTCTTGAGGTGTGCGGTGATCGACCGGAGTCCGTTGTGGCCCGCCAGGCCACCTCCTGACTTCACCTTCAGATCGCCCACGGGAAGGTCCAGTTCGTCGTGGACAATCACGATCCGCTCCGGGTCGTCGATTCCGTGACGGCGAACCAGCTTGGCCACGGCCTGGCCGGATTCGTTCATGAAGGTCTGTGGAACCGCAAGCGCGACCCACTCGCTTCCGATGCGGACCTCGGCCACACGGGCCAACTCCTTGGACTTCCGCAGGGAACCGGAGTGCCGCCCTGCCAGTAGCGCCACGACCTCGGCTCCGGCGTTGTGACGGGTACCCTCGAACCTGGCCCCGGGATTGCCGAGGCCGACGACCAGGAGGGAGGCGGGTTCACCGCGCTTCTCCTGGCTGGTCCTTCCGGGCCACCGGATCATGTCCGGGCCCGCAACCTATTCGGAGTCTGAGTCGTCGCTATCCTCGGCAGAGGCGTCTCCGGCACCCTCTGCGGGCTCGCCATCTTCGCCCTCGCCCTCGGCTCCCTCAATGTCCAGCTCGGCCGCCAGGGCAGCCGCCTCGGCTGCCTCTTCGGCAGCCATTGCCTCGAGGGTGGAGCGGGTGATCGTGCCGACCGCAACCGCCTCGTCGGGGTCGACGTCGGTGGTGACTCCCTCAGGAAGCACCAGGTCGATGACACGCGCAGAGTCACCGATCGTGAGCTCCGAGATGTCAACCTCGATCTCAGTGGGAATGTTGTCAGGCGCTGCGCTGATTGTCAGGGTGAAGAGGTTCTGGTCAACCATGCCGTCGTTGTCGGTGACCTCCTTGGCCTCACCGACCATGACGATCGACACGTCGACGGTGACATCCTGGTCAGGGTCGATCCTGACAAAGTCGACGTGAAGTACGTCGCGGCGGACCGGATGGCGCTGAATCTCCCTGACGATCGACATGTGCTTCTCGCCGCCCACCTCGAGGTGGATGATGGCGTTCAGGCCGGCCTCGGTGGTGATGGCCCTGCGCAGTTCAGACCACTCGATGGAAACCGTTAGCGGATCCTGCTGGAGTCCGTAGAGCACTGCCGGGATGTGACCGGCAGTGCGGCCACGCCGGCTGGGTCGGGTACCGGTACTGCGACCGGTTTCGGCTGTGAGAACAATCTCGTCCATTGGAACGCTTCCTGCAGAAAGGGGGCTTGCCGACCGGGAGGTGACCGGACCGACGGGCGAGTCTAGCGGCGTCTGGGACGAGGCAGACCTTGACGGCCCCGGGTAGGGCCGTGGCCTGTCAGGTTCAGGCCAGGTTGTTTCCGCCAAAGATCTCACTGACCGAGGCATCAGCGAACACCGCTCCGATTGCCCTGGCGATGAGCGGTGCGACGGTGAGAACCTCGACGAAGTCGGGATCGTTCCCCTCCGGCAGGGGAACGGTGTCGGTGACGATGACCTTTTCGATCGAGGAGGCCGCGAGCCGCTCCATGGCCGACCCTGAGAAGATGCCGTGCGTGGTTGCCGCAATGACCTTTGCCGCTCCCCGTTCTGACAGCTGGTCGGCCGCTGCACAGATGGTTCCGGCCGTGTCGATCATGTCGTCGACAAGGATGCAGACCTTGCCGTCCACCGCACCGACCACCTCTTTGGCCTCGACGGTGTTGAACTCCGAGTGACTGCGTCGCTTGTGCACGATGGCCAGGTCTGCGTGAAGTTGCATTGCATAGCGCTCGGCGACCTTCACCCTTCCGGCATCGGGCGACACGATGGCCAGGTCACCTTCGAGCGAGTTGAGCCGCTCGATGAGGACAGGCATTGCGGTGAGGTGGTCGACCGGCCCATCGAAGAAGCCCTGGATCTGCCCGGAGTGCAGGTCGACACCCACCAGCCTGCTGGCACCGGCCGCCTTGAACAGGTTAGCTACCAGCTTTGCGGTGATCGGCTCTCGACCCGAGGCCTTGCGGTCCTGGCGGGCGTATCCGTAGTGGGGGCACACGACAGTGATCCGCTTCGCTGAGGCCCGACGGGCTGCGTCAACCATGATGAGCTGTTCCATCAGGGAGTCGTTGATGGTGGTGCCCGGCACGTTGCAGTGGGTCTGGATGATGAACACGTCGCTGCCACGTATGGACTCTGAGAAGCGGCAGTGGATCTCGCCGTTGGCGAACTCGGCCAGGTTGGGTTCGCCGAGTTCCTCGCCCATCTCGTTGGCAATCGCCTCGGAGAGGGGGCGGCTGATTCGCCCGGACACGAGGTAGAGCTTCTTGTTCGTGACGAGTTCCATGCGTCGACGTTTCTCCGCTGTAGGTCTGGTTGACATGCCGGAAGCCGAGTGTATGACGCGCGCTCCGCCACTGGTGGATGAGTTGGCTGATATTGCGCTGTCAGCCCACATAGGTCGGTGTTGGTGGGATTCCACCGTCCTAGAGCGTGGTCGTCGGAGGTGGGGGTAAGGAGGTGCCCAGGTCGCCCGGTGTGGCGAGCGAGGCCAGTACTCCGATGGCCAGTAGGACAAAGGTGGCCAGCATCGCTCCGAGGAGGGTGTTCCTCCGCATGGGGCTGACCACACGCCCGCCTCCCACCTCATACACCGGGAACCAACTCCCAGCCGCAGCGGGCCCCTCCCAGGACCGACCAAAAGGGCACTACGGCCCGCCGGACGGGTCCACTACTCCCTCAGGTCACGTCGCAGGATCTTTCCTGTGGGGCTTCTCGGAATGGCCTCAATGAACTCGACCTCGCGAACCTTCTTGTACGGCGCCACACGCTCGCTGACGTACCGCACAACCTCCTCCGGGCCCAGGTCGGTACCGGGGACGACCACAACAAAGGCCTTGGGAATCTCCCCGTCTCCGCCGTCCACGCGTACAGGCACTACCGCCGCGTCCGCGACCCCGGGGTGTTCCAGAAGGACCGACTCCAGTTCCGCCGGAGCAACCTGGTAACCGCGGAACTTGATCATCTCCTTGGCACGGTCGCGAATGGTCACATATCCGTCCCTGTCCATCGTCACGATGTCCCCCGTACGCAACCAGCGTCCCGACTCGTCCTCGACTATGGCCGAAGCCGTGGCCTCTGGAGAGTTGAGGTATCCGGCCATCACCTGAGGTCCCTGTACCCACAACTCCCCGACCTCGCCAAAGGCGACCGCTCGACCGGACTCGACGTCGACCACCATTTCCAGCGTGTCCGGTAGTGGCTGGCCGACGGTTCCAAACCGAACCGGACCACACATCGTCGAGTTGGTGGCAGGGCTCGCCTCTGTCAACCCGTACCCCTCGTAGACCCTCGCTCCGCACGCCTCCTCGACGGCGCTCACCACATGTGCGGAGACAGGAGCGGCAGCGGTCATCACATGTGTAACGCTCGACCAGTCACCCTCGAGGCCCTGGGCCAGGTCCAACATCACCGGCGGAACCACGAACAGGTTGGTGGCCTGGTGCTCCTCAACGAGGCGGGCGAACAGAAGTGGATCGAACCCGGGCATCACGACCTGCCTGGCCCCGGCCACCAGACCACAGGCCATCAGCCCGACCATGCCGTAGATGTGTGAAAAGGGAAGGAAGTCAACCATCACGGAGGAGTCGTCCAATGGCCCGGGTGCCAACAGCTGGTGGACATTGGCAACGAGGTTCCGGTTGGTGAGCATTACCCCCTTGGGCATCCCCGTCGTCCCTGAGGAGTAGGCCACAACGGCCACCTCGCCACCCGGGGCCGTCCGAACCGACGTGGACCGACCACCGCCCTGGACAACCATCTGCCAGACACTGGACATGTCGTAGATCCGTTCATCACTCCCCCAGAGGGTCCGGACAACGGTGGTGGCCTCCCCCCCGACGAATACCGCTGAGGGCTTCGAGTCGGCGAACTGCTGCTCCACCTCCCGACGCCTTGAAAGTGGGCTCAGCGTCGTGACCGCTGCACCAGCCGCCTGGATGCCGAGGAACGCTGCGATCCACTCTGTGGAGTTGGGGGCCACGATCGCCACACGGTCGCCCGGTTCGACGCCATCGTCCCGGAGCAACCCGCCGACCACCTGCATGGCCCGGCCGAGAGCCCTGAAGTCGTATTCGGCCCCCGACACCCCGTCAACCAGTGCTACACGGTCTCCCCACCGGTCGATCGACCCGACCATCAGTTCCGCCAGGGAGAGATCCGGGTACGGCTCCAACGACCCGTGAGGTGACCCGACGATCGGCATTCTCCACCCTCCGGTGCCCATCCGACACAGCATCCCGTGCGATGCGACAGTGAACGTACCAGAGCGGTTGGGCTCCGAGCAGCGTGCCACCGGAAGATCCCGTCGGTTAGCATCGCCGCTGTTCGCCGGAGCACTACTAGGGCGACGGCCCGGGAAGACGCGACGCCATCACCTCCCACCAGACCTCCATATGGACCTCAGAGCGGGCGTCAGAGCCGATGTCCAGACAGGCGCCCACGGCGTAATGACGACCTCCGCGCTCCGCCCCAGCCGTCTCCCAGAACTTGACCTGCGCACACCCACCTCACTGGAGGAACTGACGGGGTCGCTGGCAGCGGGATGGAGGGCCTGTGGCGGAGGCACCGACGTCCTGATCGAGGCCCTCCAGGCCGGGGAACCAACGCATCTCGTTTCAACGACGGGAGTCCACGAGTTGGCCCAACTCACCTGTGATGCCGACGGGATCAGCATCGGCGGATCGGTCGTGCTGGCAAGGCTTGTTAGAAGTACCAGCTTCCGGTCAGGTATCGCTGCCGTCGCCGACGGCGCCCAGACAATCGGCTCTATCCAGTTGCGCAACCAGGCCACGCTGGTCGGGAACCTCTGCTCCGCTTCGCCCGCCGCCGACACCATCCCCGGGTTGTTCGTCCACGATGCCCGGGTCGAGACGGTCGACTCGTCCGGCATGACCCGGTCGACAGCGGTCTCAGAGTTCCTGCACGGACCGGGATCCACCTCGCTTCACGACGATGAGGTCGTGACGGCAGTGCGGCTGACCCCGTCGTCACCCGGAACCGGATCCGCCTACCGGCGCTTCACCGAGCGCAACGCCCTGGACCTGGCCTTTGCTGGTGTCGCCGCCAGCGTCGCCCTGGAAGCCGACGGCGTGACGATCCGCTCAGTCCGACTGGCCCTCGGTGCCGTGGGCCCAACCGTCATGGACGCCTCCGAGGTGACAGCCACCCTGATCGGCCGCACCGCCGACACCGAGCTCCTGGCCTCCGTGGCCGAGGCTGCTGCAGGCGCCTGCTCGCCGATCACGGACCACCGCTGTTCCGCCGACTACCGCCGCCAACTCGTGCATGTCCTGACCCTCGAGGTGATCGACGAGGCCATGCGCCGCGCCGGTCGGGACGACAACTCCGACCCCAGGGTCCAACAAGGGAAACAGAGATGAACGACAGATCCTCACTGGTCGTGAACGGAATACCCCACGATCTTCCCCCGGAGTGGAGGGGACGCCGGCTGGTTGACCTCCTCAGGGTTCGCCTGGGTCTCACGGGAACCAAGGAAGGTTGCAGCGAGGGCGACTGCGGAGCCTGCACCGTCCTACTAGACGACGAACCGGTCTGCTCGTGCCTGATGCTCTGCGGTCTGGTCGGGACCAGGACCGTAACGACAGTGGAGGGCCTGCCAACCGGATACCTCAACCGGTTTGTTGACGCCACAGATGATCTCGGTGGTGTGCAGTGTGGATTCTGCACACCCGGCTTCCTCGTGATGGGCTACTGGCTGGCCTGTGGGGGAGGCAACGACGGTCCGGAACAAGACGCCGGACAACTGGCGGGAAACATCTGCCGCTGCACCGGGTACCAGCAGTTGTCAGAGGTCCTGGCGGGAATCCGCTGAAGAGGACGTGGCCATGACCGGAACCACCGCCGCCACGGCACGCCAGAAGGCATCGGGTGGTGCCCTGTTCACCTCCGACCTGGCACCCGACGACACCGTTGTGGCCGACATGGCCCGTAGCCCCCACCCACACGCCAACGTGGTTGGAATAGACGTCTCAGCTGCCCTGGCCGTACCTGGCGTGCTGGCGGTCCTCACACCGGTCGACTTCGAGGGGATCCTGCTCGGACGACAGCTTCCCGACGAGCCGGTTCTCACCTCGACGGTCAGGTACGTCGGTGACGGCGTGGCGGCCGTCGCCGCAACCGACCAGGCAGCCCTGCTGGCTGGCATCGCCGCGCTGGAGATCGCCTACGAGCCGCTACCCCACGCTGTCACCGTCAACGAGGCCCGCACGATGGAACACGACATTCACACAGGCACCCCGGGCAATGTCGCCCGGACATTCAGAGCTGATCGCGGGGACTGGGATGCGGCGGCGACAGAGGCCGTGGCCTGGGCCGAGGCGACCTTCCGGAACGATCCGGTACCCCACGCCTACCTGGAACCTAGGGCGACGGTCGTGCGGGTCGTCGGTGACCACCTGGAACTGGTCACCGGAACCCACTTTCCGACGGTGCTGCAGGAGGAGTACGCCAGGATCGCGGCCACCTGGGGTGCGGAGGTCAGCGTCGTCACACCTGATATAGGAGGCTCCTTTGGTGCCAAGTGGGAGCACCCGACCCACCTGGTCTGTCTGGCATTCGCCCACCGGCTGAGACGCCACGTGACCATGGTCTCGCCCCGCCGCGACGAGATGCTGGCCGGTCGGGTCCGCCTGGGGATGCAGATCTCGATGGCCATCGGTGCGGATGCCGACGGAAGGCTGGTCGCCAAGAGGACAAGGATCGAGGCGGACAACGGTGCCTACTCAGGTCACGGGCCAACCGTGACGCTCTCTGCCGCAATCCGTTCCGACAACCTCTACCGCTACGACGCTGTTTCGGCAGCAGCGGAACTGGTGTACACGAACACAGTCCCATCCGAGTGCTTCCGCGGCTTCGGGTACCCACAGGCGACGTTCGCACAGGAACAGTTGATCGACGAGCTGGCCGGTCGACTCGGAATCGATCCGGTTGAGATGCGGAGGAAGAACGCCAGCCGGACGGGTGACAAGACGATTCACGGGTGGCAGATCGGCAGTTGCGGTCTCGACCTCTGCCTCGACGAGATCAGTGAGCAGATGACAGCCCACAGGCTGACACAGGAACACGACTGCGGGACAGGAGCCGATCCGCTGGTGGAGGGCCGCTTCAGGACCGGCTACGGCGTGGCCGCCGGCATCCACGCCATCAGCAGCAGCGCCTACACGACCGGCATGGACCTCGACAACGTGGTCCTGACCCCGATGGCGGATGGCAGCATCGTCGTCGGGTCGGGCGAGGTCGAGTTGGGTTGTGGCACCGTCGACACGATGCGCCTGATCGTCGCCGATGCGCTGGGACTTGACCTCGAATCGGTCCGTGTCGTCCTGGGTGATGGCCGCACGGGACCCCACGGGCTGGGCTCGTTCGCCAGCCGAACCACGTTCTTCGCTGGGCAGGCGGCCCTCATCGCCTGCACGGAACTGGATGCCCGGTGTGTGGCGATGGAAGAGGAGATGGGACTGTCCAACGACGCCGGACTCAAAGAGGTGATTGCCGCCGCGGCAGAGCAGGGGCGACTGGCCGAATTGGCTGTGACGGCAACGTACGCACCCACGACCACCGAAACCCCCGATGGGTCCGGATACGGAAACATCTCCCCCGCCTACAACTTCGCCGCACACGGCTGCTTCGTAACAGTCGACACGTGGACTGGCAGGACCTGTGTGGAGCGCTACTGGGCTGCCCACGATGCAGGTCGGATCATCAACCCGGTCGCCGCCGAAGGGCAGGTGATCGGAGGAGTGCACCAGGGGCTGGGCTTCGCCCTGACCGAATCACTCGCCGTGGGTTCCGACGGCACGGTCCTGAACCCGGGCTTCCTCGACGACAGGGTGCCAACCTCTGCCGACGCCGTTCCCATCGAGGTCATGTTCGTGGACACCAGTGAGCCGAACGGCCCCGATGGCTCCAAGAGCATCGCCGAGCCACCGATCATCCCGGTTGCAGCATGCGTGGCCAACGCCATCTACGACGCTGTCGGAGTCCGACCGCTCCACACGCCGATGACCTCGGAGCGGACATGGCGGCAACTTCGCCTGAAGGACCTGCGGGCGCACGGGGCGAAGCCGTGAGCGAACGACCCGAGGACCACGATGACCTCCCTGACCGCTACCGGCTGGCGGGCTGGTGGACCGGGGAGCGCCTGGTCGACCGCTACCAGCGCTGGGCCCTGGCCGATCCGGGCCGGCTTGCCGTCGCCGACAACAGCGGGTGCCTGACCTTCGGCGAACTCTGGGGTCAGGCCTCTGCGCTCGCCGAGGACCTCACCTACTTGAGGCCGACACCCGGAATTGTGCTGATACACCTTCCGGACACGACCGACTGGATGAGGACGTTCACGGCGGTCCTGATGGCGGGCGGGGTTCCCGCCACGATCCCGATCACCACCACCGCAGACCACCTGCGCCACGCGATCGACCTGGTCGGCGCCTCCACGGTGATCACCTGCGCCGTGCACCGCTCCACGCGCCCGGCTGAACTCGCGGCCGAGGCAGCCCGCGACAGGGCCGAGGTGATAACCGTCGCAGCGGGTGGCGTGGTCGACCGAAACGGTGTCGGCAGGCTCACGACAACATCCGACGCTTCCACCGACCTGGCCCACGTCATGTTCACATCCAGCACGACGGGCCCGCCCAAGGCGGTCATGCACAGCGACGACACCCTCGCCACACTCAACCACCAGTTCGCCGAACGATTCGGCCTGTCGGATACGACGCCCATCTTCATGCCGTCACCGCTGGGGCACAGCGTGGGCTCGATCCACGGTGCGAGGCTGGCAATGTGGACGGGGGCGCCGCTCATCCTCCAGCCGGACTGGGATCCGGTCGGTGCGCTTACCCTCGTCGAACGCTACGGGGCGCATTTCACGGCTGCGGCAACCCCGTTCCTCTCCGACCTGCTCGACGTCGAATGGTCCGGAGAGCGACCCAAGCTGGCCGGGCTGAAATGGTTCCTGTGCGGGGGAGCCCAGGTGCCACCGTCGATGGTGCGCCGGGCCAGACGTGAGTTCCCCGAAACCTCGGTCACCCCGCTGTGGGGCATGACCGAGGGTGGACTCACCACCTGCCTCGGCGATGAGAGCACCCCGACCCAGACCGAGGAGACTGTCGGCGTCGGCCTCCCGGACCTCGAGTTGCGCGTCCTCACCGATGACGGCACCCTTCTGCCAGCCGGCGCAGGTGAACTGGCAATGCGCGGACCGGGAGTCTTCCTCGGTTACCTGGGCCAGGAGGACCTCTATCGGGAGCAGTTGACCAGAGACGGCTTCTTTCGTACCGGAGACCTGGCGTGCATCGACGCTGAGGGCTATGTCAGCATCACGGGTCGCGTGAAGGACATGATCATCCGCGGTGGGGTCAACATCTCACCGGTCAGGACTGAGAACGTTATGGCATCCCACCCGGCGGTCTCAAGCGTCGCTGTGATCGGCTGGCCCGACGAGCGGCTGGGTGAACGGCTCTGTGCCGTCGTCTCGGTCCGTGACGACCCACCGACCCTCGAGGCCCTGATCGCGTTCTGCGCCGACCAGGGCCTCGAGCGCCGGGTCCACCCGGAACGGCTGGTGCTGGTGGACGATTTCCCCCGAACCGCTGCGGGAAAGATCCGCAAACGGCAGTTGCTGACCGACCTGCTCGCCTCGGAGATGCCATGACAGGTGCCCCTACGACCAACGCCCAGATCGGCGACCTCAGCGTCCGCTACGCGAGGTCCGGCAGTGGCCCGCCGGTCGTGCTGCTCCACGGCCTGGCCGAGGACCACTCCTCCTGGCAGCCGGTCCTGTCCGGTTTTCGAAACCACACCGCCTTTGCCGTGGACCTGCGCGGACACGGTGGATCGAGTTGTGGCCACTGCGACGGTACGGCTGAGCAGCTGGCACGGGACCTGACCGGCTTCCTGGAGGTGGTCACCGGACCGGCACCTGTGGTCGGATTCTCCATGGGTGGTTCGATCGCACTGCTGGGCGCCGCTGAGCGGCCCGACATGGTCACCGGGCTGGTGGTCATCGCCACCTCGTGTGTGGTGGGTAGGGCAGCTGCGGAGTTCTTCTCCGACCGGATCTCCATGGTCGAATCTGGGGCGATGGAGGAGTTGGCGACCGCCCTGAAGGAGGACACGGCGACCCAGGTGCTCACCGAGGTGGATCTGGACACCCTGACGGCCGGGCGGCTGGCAGCCATCGGCGACGGAGCCGGCTATGCGAACGCGGCACGGGCGATGATGGCACTGCGGGAACGACCGCTCACAGGTCGCCTAGCTGAGGTTTCCTGCCATGTCGACGTCGTCTCGACCGACGGTGACCTGTTCTGCCCGCCCAGGGCGGGGCAGATGATCGTGGACGGCGTGGCGGACGCCGCCTACCACCAGATCGACAGGGCAGGACACCTCGTGACAGTCGACAGGCCCGTGGCTCTGTCAGCCCTCCTGGATCGGCTAACAAGTGGCATGGTCGGAAAGGGTGGTTCGGGCCCCGGGTCTGATCGGGATGTACTAGACGAGGGGGCGAAATGAACCACCGGTACGGAATCTCACTGGGCGTTAGCCCCCGCGAGCCTCTCACCAGGGCCGCTGAGCTTGCCTCTGCGATCGACAGGGATGGCTTCGAGGCGATCTGGTACGTCGACTTCCAACTTGGAATGAAGGATGTCTACGCGGCCATGTACCTGGCAGCGGAAGCGACCCGGACGGTGCAGATCGGTGCCGCTGTGACCAACCTGGTAACCCGCCACCCGACCGTCACCGCAAACGCCACGGCTGCCCTGGACGAGTTGTCCAGCGGAAGGGCCCTACTCGGTCTCGGTGCCGGCTGGTCCGCGGTCCTGGGCGCCGGCGGCAGGCCCTCCACCCTCGGCGAGGTCCGCCAGGGGATCAGCGACTTCCGGCAACTCTTCACCGGTACCGAGGTAGACCTGTTCGACACCACGGTGCAGCTCGCCACGGCGGTGCGCCAGGTGCCCATCTACCTGGCCGTCTCCCAGCCCGGAATGCTGCGGCTGGCCGGAGAGGTCTGCGACGGCGCCATCCTCATGGGAGCGGCTGACCCGGAGTTCTGCGAGTGGCAACTCGGTTACATCCACGATGGCCTCGAGAAGTCCGGTCGGTCACGCCGAGAGATCACCGTCGACCTCATGGTGACAATGTCGTGGAGCGACGACGAGGAAGAGGCCCTCGACGAGGTCAGGGCGTGGGCCACCAGCCAGGCAGCCACCTTCCATCCATGGAAGCAGATGCCCGAGGCATGGGAGCAGTACCGACCCGAATTTGAAAAGGCCGCCGCCACCTATCACCTCGTCGACCACCTCTCGACGAGGGCCGACCACAGGACCATCGTGTCCGACGAGTTCACCAGGTCCGTGGCCCTTGTCGGCACCAGGGATGAGTGCGTTGGCCGCCTCCGCCAGCTCTGGAAACTCGACATTGACAGGATCACCCTGGCCCTGCTGGGCGGTGGCCGCATGGAGCGGCTCGGCGTCCTCACAAACGACATCCTGCCAGCGGTGGACCTGCCGGCAGCCGGATCACCGGAACCTGACACCCGAACCGACCTGTAGCAGGGAGCAGACAGTGACCGACAGACCAGTTGCCTTCATCACCGCCGGCGCCGGCGCCGGAATCGGTGCTGCCGTCTCACGTCGACTGGCCGGCGACGGCTACGACGTGGTGGTGACCGACGCTCACGAGAGGCGATGCGGGGAAATGGCCGACAACCTGGCAGCCGACCATGGGCGCCCGTTCCTGTCGATTCCCCTGGATGTGACCGACCGCGACGCTGTAGCCGACGCAGTCGGGACCGCGCTGGGGCACCACGGTCACATCGACGCGCTGGTCAACAACGCCGGCTGGTCGAAGATCGAACCAGTCGCCGAGATGAGTTTCGAGACCTGGCAGCGGTGCCTCGACGTGGACCTGACCGGAACCTTCACCTGCCTGCGCCAGGTCCTGCCGCACATGATCGAGCGCGGGTCAGGAGCGGTGGTGAACATCGCTTCCATCGCCGCATGGGAGACCACCGATGAGCACGGTGCGGCCTATTCCGCAGCCAAGGCGGGGGTCATGGCCCTAACGCGGGTGGCCGCGGCCGAGAACGGACGCCACGGGATCCGCGTGAACGCCATTGCTCCGGGCCTCATCTACAACGACTTCCTGAGGCGCATCTACCCCGATGAGTTCTTCGACGGATACGCGCAGAGTCGCTCGCTCGTGGGTCGGGTCGGCCGGCCCGAGGATGTGGCCGACCTGGCCGCGTTCCTGCTGTCGGACAGGGCCGGCTACATAACGGGCGAGGTCTACGGCGTCTCGGGTGGCGCAGGCCCCCATGCCTGACCTGACCGCCGATCCGCTGCGGTGGTCTGTCGCAGACCTCGTTGGTGCGTTCCGGGCCGGGACCCTCTCGCCTGTCGAACTGCTGGAGTCATCGCTTTCTCGCATCGGGGATGTCGATGACGAGGTCCACGCCTACGTCCAGTCAACAGCCGACCTGGCACGACAGCAGGCCGAGGCTGCAGCAGAGGCATACCGGGTCGGCGACGCTGGACCCCTGGCCGGGGTGCCCGTCTCGGTGAAGGACGCATTCCACCTTGCCGGATACCCGACAACGCTCGGATCGCTCCGGCACGTCGGCGATGTCGCCGAGGTCGACTCAGGCGTCGTCCGTCGACTCCGTGGAGCAGGTGCCGTGTTCCCCGGCAAGACGAACGTTCCGGAATTCTGCCAGTCGGCTACGACCCAAAACCTCCTCGGCCCTGACACGACCAACCCGTGGGACACGGCGCGAACACCGGGTGGTTCCAGCGGTGGAGCCGCAGCATCGGTCGCATCGGGTACCTGCACCCTCGCTGTCGGCTCTGACGGGGGTGGCTCGATAAGGATTCCAGCGGCGTTCACGGGGCTGGTCGGCCTCAAGCCCACGACCGACCGCTGCGCCGACGAGCACGGCTTCAGGGCGTTCTCACCGTTTTGCTCACCTGGCCCCCTGGCTTGGCGAACCGACGACGCCCGCCACCTCTTCTCGGTTCTGGCCGATGAGTCCGTCGTGCGTGGCCACCCGGTCAGGCGTCGGATCGCCTGGTGTCCCCGCCCCGAACGGCGCCCGGTCGACCGCGACCTCGCCGACGTGCTCTCCACAGCCGTCGCCGGCCTGTCGGCACTGGGCCACCGGGTGGAGGAGGTGGACCTTCCAACGGGAGGGTGGATGGCCGGATTCGGCGACCAAGTGATTGCCGAGGAGTACAAGCGACGCGGTGACCTGCTCACCGAGCCTGACCAGTTGACCGACTACGTACGTGCCACCCTCACAGCAGGAAGGTCGGTGGACGACACCGCCCTGGAGAGGGCACGCTCCGCCCAGGTGGCTCACGGTGTCGCCGTCGACGCGGTCTTCGAATCACACGACATGATCGTCACGCCCGCCACGGCGGTGCCGGCGTTCCGCCTTGGCGAGAGGCCGACAGAGGTGGACGGGGAGCCGGTCGACAGGCTGTGGGGAGCCTTCCCCTTTACCACCCCGTTCAACGTGTCGGGACACCCGGCCATGGTGGTGCCCGTGGGGCTGGTCGAGGGCATGCCGGTAGGGCTTCAACTGGTTGCCGCTGCCGGACACGAGGCCGACCTTCTGGACACGGCCGAGCAACTCGAGGAGGCGCTGGACCTGCAACTATGGTGCCGGGACCTGCCTGCAGGCGACCATCGGCAAATAATCTCTCCCGGTGGGCAGGCAGCCATGACCAGCCTGCAGGAGGATGCGTTCTGATGGGAGAGGTCCTGGGAACCGTAGGGATCGATCGCTCCGACCTGGCAACCCACGCCATTCTCAACCGCCCCGAGGCAGCCAACGCGCTCAACTTCGAGATGTTGACATCGCTGGTCGATGTCATCGCCGCCGAGGCCGATTCGGGAACCCGGGCACTGGTGCTGAGCGGTTCCGGTGGCGGCTTCAGTGCCGGCGCCGACTTCAACGACCTCACAGGTGGAGGGGAGGACCGGGGCTTTGACGATGCTGTTGCTTTGGCCGCCAGAGCCCTGACCGAAGCACCCTTCCCTGTCATTGCGGCCGTTGAGGGGTTCGCCTTCGGGGCAGGGGTCGACCTTGCCTGGTCGTGTGACGCCGTCGTGCTGTCGGAGGACGCACGCGTGGGCGTGCCTTCCACACACCTCGGGATCCTCTACAACCCGGAGTCCCTCGCCCTTCTCCATTCACGTATCGGCGACCGAGCCTGGCGGCGGATCGTCCTGCTGGGCGACGAACTGGATGGCACCACCGCATTCTCTCTCGGGATGGGTGAAGCTCTGGCCCCTCCCGGCCGGGCGGTTGCCGAGGCGATGAGGCTGGCCTCGAAGGCAGCGGCGGGAACCCGGGAGGCGGTTGCTGCAACGAAGGGCTTCAGCCGCGCCATCATGGAACGGACGGCCGACGATCCCGGGTGGCAGGCCCTGCGTATGGATCTGCTGGACAACCCCGAACGCCGCGAAGCTGTCCTTGAACGACAGCGCGGGACGAAGGGGTCGTGAACGGGCCGTCGACCGACTTGGCTGGCCTCGCCGGGTACGACCTCGGCGCGCATGTCGCAACCTTTGACGACCGCGACGCCATCCTGTACGCGCTCGCCGTCGGCGCCGGCACAGCTGACCTGGACATGGTCTTTGAAAGGAATCTCAGGGTTCTTCCAACCTACGGATGTGCACTGGGGTTGTGGGCGGTTGAGGCTGCTGGCGGGTTGGGTGTGTACGACCGGGTCAACTCCCTCCATGCCGGACAGACCCTCACGCTCCACGACAGGCTGAGGCCGGGGAGAGTGGAGATGACAGCACGGGTGACCGACGTGTGGGACAAGGGCAGGATCTCGGTTGTCGGAATCGAGGTGGCAGCAGAGGCCTTCACAGCCGGATATGTGATCATGCTCCCCGGTATCGGCAACTGGGGCGGCGAGCGTGGTCCGTCGACTCCGCAGTCGGCCCCGCTCGAACCCACATGGAGCACGACGCTCCCGACCGATGCCGATGCTGCCCTGCTCTACAGGCTCACCGGTGACAGGCACCCAGTGCACGTCGACCCCGTGGTGGCCGGAAAGATGGGGTTCGAGCGTCCGATCCTGCACGGCCTGGCAACCCTTGGAATCTCGGCACGGGCCCTCGCTGGCGCCGTTGACGCACATCCTGTCGACCTACTCGACCTGGAGGCCAGGCTGACAGGACCGGTCCTTCCCGGTCAGGACCTCCTGGTCTCGGCGTCGACGGGATCAGGTGGTGTCACCGCATTCGAGGTCTCCTCCGAGAACGCACTGGTCCTCACCGGTTCGGCCACCTTCGGCTAGCGTCCTCCACCTGCACGAGGAGCGGACCTGGACGACACGCTCCCCGACGACAACACCTAGGGTCACCCACGTGACCGACCCACAGGCACCTTCCACACTTCCATCGATCGGACGACCGGCCGACGAGGTGATGGCCGACCTGACGACAAAGCGGTCCGATGACGTCAGGTGGGCCGACGGCCGTACCTTTGGCCTCGTCTTCGATGGCGGAGAGGACGTGCGGGCAGTCGCCGAGCAGGCCGCCCGCCTCTACCTCCACGAGAATGCCCTGAACACCCTTGCCTTCCCATCCCTCGGCTCCATCCAGTCCGAGATCTGTGGCTGGACGTCGGACCTGCTGAACGGCTCCCGCGCCGCCGGCTTCCTCACCAGCGGGGGCACGGAGAGCATCCTCTGTGCTGTCCTGGCTGCACGCGACAGGGCTCTGGCCGAGCGCGGGGTGACCGAACCCGAGCTGGTACTTCCGATAAGCGCCCACGCCGCATTCCACAAGGGCGCCCACATGTTCGGCCTGCGCACGAGGACCGTGCCGGTGACCGATGAATGGACCACCGACCTAGACGCCATGGCCGATGCCGTCGGACCGGACACGGCGCTGGTCGTGGCATCGGCGCCGCAGTACCCCCAGGGCACGGTCGACCCGGTACCGGAGGTGGCTGCCATGGCCGTCGAGGTCGGCGCCAGTTGCCACGTCGACGCCTGCATGGGCGGTTTCGTCCTTCCCTTCGCCGAGTTGGAGGGCCGTACGACACAGCCATGGGACTTCAGGGTCGAAGGCGTGACCTCGATATCGGCGGACCTGCACAAGCTGGGCTACGCGCCCAAGGGGGTCTCTGTGATCCTGCACCGCTCCCGTGAACTGCGCCGCTACCAGACCTTTGACTTCGACGGGTGGCTGGCCGGCCGCTACATCACCCCCAACATGCAGGGCACCCGCTCGGGACTGCCGATGGCTGCAGCTTGGGCGGTGCTGCAGTACCTGGGCGTCGACGGCTACCGGCGCCTGGTTCGCACCACGCTCGATACGGCCGACACCATCCGCAGCGGGATCCGGGCCATCGACGGGCTGAGAATTCTCGGTAATCCGGTACACCACCTGTTGGCCATATCTGCCGAACCAGAGATTGAGGACGAGACCAGACGAATCGACCTCTTAGCCTTGGGCGAGGCCATGGCCGACCGTGGCTGGCACCTTGACCGACAGGGCCCACCTCCGAGCCTGCACATGACGGTCAGCGCCGGCAACACCAAGGCCGTCAACGAGTTCCTGGCTGACCTGTCTGAGGCCGCCGAACAGGTCAGGGGCGGGGCAACGGGCGAAGCCACCCAGTACGCCACACTCGAGTAGCAACCGCCCGGGGGGGGTGGCTGGCCGGGCAGGTCTCGAACCTGCAACCTCCTGATCCAAAGTCAGGCGTTCTGCCAGTTGAACTACCGGCCACTGGCGCGCACCGGGATGCCGTCAGTACCGCCCAGAGCGTAGTGGCAGGTCGCATCCCTGCGAACTGAACGCTACCCACTCTGCGCGCGATACCCTGCTGGCCGTCATGGGATCTCTTATCAAGAAGCGCCGTAAGCGCATGCGCAAGAAAAAGCACCGCAAGATGCTCAAGCGCACCCGCGCCAAGCGGATGCGGGGCAAGTAGCCCGGTCTCAGACCGGCGACACCATCGGTGGAACGGTCCGCACGACCCGTCGCCCATCGCCCGGGTACTCCCCCTCCACGAACCAGCTACCTCCGCTTCCGGCCAACCTCGGCTGCCGGCCCGTCGCGTCCCCGAACGAGTCCCGCCAGAGGGCCATTTCGGGCACCAAGTCTAACAGGGCCGACTCCAGGTCGTTGCCTGCCAAGCCAGCTGGTCCTCCAAGGTCGTCCCAGCGCTGGTAGACGGCTCCGGTCGGACACCCGATCGGTGGAATCAACAACGTGAACACCCGTTCCTCAAACGGAAGGGGCTCGACCACCTCACCGATTCCGGAGACCCGGGCACGTCCACCGACGAGGCAGAAGGCCACATCGGCACCGATCCCGGATGCGGTCACGAGGTCGTCAAAGCCGGCCCAGCGCAGGATCGCAGCGGCGTCAGAAGACCCGCCACCCAGGCCCGCTCCGGCCGGGATCTCCTTTTCGACCACCACCCGGGCCTCCCGACCGACCAGCGCCAGGGCTCGGCTGACCAGGTTGTCGTCGTCGGCCACGACCTCGAGGCCTCCCCCGGCGCCGTGCACCTCCAGGCCGATGCCAGGCCCCACGCTGATCCTGTCGGCAAGGTCCAGGCTCACCATCTCGGCTTCGATCAGGTGGAGGCCGTCGTCGCGTACACCGGTGATCCGGAGCGACAGGGTCAGCTTGGCCGGTGCCACGAGCACGGTGTTCACGATCGGTCCGCCACGACACGCGAAGCGAGAGAAGCCCACTGGTCGAGGCCCAGCTCCTCGGCCCGGGCCATCGGGTCGACACCTGACTCCGCGATCGCCGCCTCGTCCAGCAGATCCCTCAGGGAGCGACGAAGCATCTTCCGGCGCTGGCCGAACCCGGCCCGCACCACCCCGAACAGAACCTCACGGTCGACTTCGGTGGCCGGCTCTGAACGGCGTCGGAGCCCCACGAGAGCGGAGTCGACCCGCGGGCGTGGCAGGAACACCGACGGGGGCACACGTCCGAGGAGGCGTGCGTCGGCGTGGTACGCCACCTTCACGGAAGGCAGGCCGTAAGCGTCGTCTCCGGGTCCTGCCACCAGGCGATCGGCCACCTCCCTCTGCACCATCACGACCATCTCCCCGATGGCGGGCACGTCGTCCAGCAGGTCACAGATGAGCGGCACCGAGATGTTGTACGGAAGGTTCGCAACGAGGGCCCAGGGAGCACCGCCGAGCAGGGTGTTCCAGTCGGTCTCCATCGCATCGGCGTGGACGATCCGGACCCGATCAGACGAATAACCACCAGTCACCTCGGCCAGGACACCAACCAGCACGTCGTCGACCTCGACAGCGGTAACACTGGCCCCCTCCTCGAGCAGTGCGAGCGTCAGCGAACCGACACCTGGACCAATCTCGACGACCCTGTCGCCCGCACCGACCTCAGCCAGCTCGACTATCCGCCGGACGGTGTTGGGCTCAACGACGAAGTTCTGTCCGAGCGAGCGCTTGGGACTGATGCCGTGGCGGTCCAGCAACGACCGGACCTGGGTCCGGGTGAGGGTCACCCGGGAGAGATTACGGCAGGTAGCGGCCGCACACCGGCCACTGGCCGCGACCCCGCAGGTGGTAGAGAGAACGGGCCATTGCGTCCTGGTCGGCAGGTGTAGCCGCCGCAGGATCGACACCCACCAGGCGCTCGTGGTAGAGACCGGCGATCCAGTCCCAGGTGGTGGTGCTGAACTGGTAGGCGCCGCGGTAACGACCGGTGGGGTTGACGGCCATGTAGTCGCCCGTGGCCTCGCAGTAGCGGAGCGCCTCCCACTGCTCGGCAGAGGGGCCTCCATCAGCGGGAGCCGTATCCCAGGGAATGGTCGTGGTGGGGCCGGGTGTGCTTATCGCCGTCGCCCTCCGGTTGTCCTCCTCCTCACGAAACCTCGCCCGCTCCGCCTGGCGGTCTGCCTCTGCCTGCTTGGCCGCCAGGATCGCGTCGAGGGCCTCCCTCTCGGCGAACTCCACGGCAACGATCTCCTGGGCCATTGCAATGGCCTCGGCCTCATACATCCGGGCGGCCTCGGCCAGCCTGTTCACAGTCGGCAGGTTCGAACGGGCCACGTGCCATTCCTCGGCACGGTCCGCCAGGTTCGCAACGTCTGCAGGCGAGGTGGGCATTGTCCAGTCCGGCACTGCATCGCCGACCACGATCGGCACCGACAGCGCCAGTTCCACCGAACCGGTTGCATCTGCGACACCGGTCAGCGACCCGGTCGAGTCGGGGTTCTCCAGGACGAACAGGGGAAGCGCGGCGATCGTGGCAAGCGCCACTACAACCACACGCCACCTCTCGACCGTGGACTCAGCCAACTTCCCTCTACTCCTGTCTCGAAAAACGCCCTACCGGCGACCCTCCGTTTCGTGAAGGAACGCGCGCAGCCACAGGGCGAGATCCGAAAGTTACGCAAGTACCGCCCGATTCGCAACTTGACGGGCTGTGGCAGTAGGCACCCGTCCAAGTCCGGAGCAAGGTGGCCTCAAAGAGCGCCGGAATCGACTCCGAGACCGTAGAAGCGTCGGGCGTTGGCGGATGTCGCCATCGCCACCTCGCCGGGTTCGAGCCCCATCACCTCGGCTACCGCGGCGCCGACGAGGGCTATGTGGGCCGGCTCGTTGGGTCGCCCCCTGTGGGGTACCGGAGCGAGATAGGGCGAATCCGTCTCAACCATGACGTGATCAACAGGGCACTGCGCAGCAGCCGCACGGACGTCATCTGCGGTCGCGAAGGTGACGATCCCGCTGAACGAGAGCATCGCCCCGCGCTCAATACACGCCATCGCCTCCTGGGGACCACCGGTGAAGCAGTGGAACACCGTGCGCTCTGGAACACCCTCGGCGTCCAGCAGGGAGAAGGTCTCGTCCCACGCCTCACGTGTGTGGATCACGATCGGCATTTCACGCTCGTTGGCCATGGCGACGTGTGCGGCGAACACGTCAGCCTGTGCCCGTCTCGGAGAGTGGTCGTAGTGGTGGTCAAGGCCGGTCTCACCGACAGCGACAACCGCCTCGTCGTCGAGCAGATCAGCTATTCCCCGGATCCCGTGGCTGGCCTCGTGTGGATGGACGCCGGCAGTGGCCCAGACGTCTGGATTGGACCTGGCCACTGAGATGGCGGCACGGCTATTTTCAAGGTCGGTTCCGACGTTGACGAAACCCACAACTCCGCCACTGCGGGCCCGCGCCAGAGCCTCATCGGCGTCGCTTCCCAGATGGCAGTGGTTGTCGAACCACTGGTCGCCGGAACCGACAGACGCCTCTTGAGTCAAGCTTCGTCGCCCTGCTCGTCGGCCAGCAGTTCAGCTAGGTCGACCTTTGCGAACATCGGGGTGGGCTTGTCGACCGGGGTGCCCGGAACCGGCTCAACCCTGACCCAGCCCTCGAGTTCACCAAACAGCCCGTCTAGTTGAGCCGTCGAGAACGGCAGGTACGGAGACAGGGCGACCCTCACACCGGCTACCGCTGCAAGCGCCGTGCCGAGCACCACACCAGCCCGGTGAGGATCACTCTTGGCGAGCTTCCATGGCTCGGTGGCGTTGAGGTACGCGTTCACGGCGGCTGCGGCCTCGATGCCGGTCCGTATTCCTGCCCTCAACTCCACCCGGTCTATCTGTCCGCCGACACGCTCGATGGCAGTGTCAACAGCGGCCAGCACGGCGAGGTCCCCGTCGGCTCGGCCGTCGGCTGACGGCACCTCGGCACCACAGGTTCGGTGCACCATTGAGAGCACCCGGTTGACCAGATTCCCCCAGGTGGCAACCAGCTCTTCGTTCACCCGTCGGGCGATCTCCTCCACAGAAAGGTCCGTATCGCTCTGTTCGGGGAACGACGCAGCGAGGGCGTACCTGATTGCATCGGCCTCGAACATCTCGAGGCCCTCGCCGATGGTGAGGCCCACGCCACGGCTTGCCGAGGCCTTGCCTCCGCTGAAGGTGACGTAGTTGTTGGCCGGCACGTCGGTCGGCAGGTTCAGGCCTCCGTAGCCGAGCAGCATGCCGGGCCAGATGATCGTGTGGAACGGGATGTTGTCCTTGCCGATGAAGTAGACCGACCGTGCGCCGTCGTTCTCCCACCAGTCGCGCCATGCGTCGGGTTCTCCCCGGTTGGTGGCCCACTCCTTTGAGGCCGACAGGTATCCGATCACGGCCTCGAACCAGACGTAGATCCGCTTGCCGGGACCAAGGTCGTCGACGGGAACATCGACACCCCATTCCAGGTCCCGGGTTATTGCCCGGTCCTGGAGGCCGTCCTCGATCCAGCCCTTCGAGAAGTTGAGGACGTGCGGGCGCCAGCCCTCACGGGCATCCAGCCACTCGCTGAGTTCCGACTCGAAGTCGGACAGCCTGAGGAAGAAGTGCTCGGTCTCGCGCAGTACGGGTTCGCTACCTGTGATCTTGGATCGCGGGTCGATCAGTTCCTCCGGGTCGAGGGTGCGCCCGCAGTCCTCACACTGGTCTCCCCTGGCCTCGGGATAGTCGCAGTGGGGACAGGTGCCCTCGATGTAGCGGTCTGGCAGGAAGCGGTCAGCTTCGAGGTCGAAGTGCTGTTCGCTCGACCTCTTGTCTATGTGCCCGTTCCGGAGAAGTTGCACGAAGATGTCGTGGGTGACCTCGGCGTGGTTCTGGGTACCGGTGGAGGTGTAGAGGTCCCAGTTGATGCCGAGGCGGTCCCAGTCGCTCACGAACTCCGCGTGGTAGCGGTCGACGATGTCGGCGGGGGTGACACCCTCGGCGTCGGCACGCACGGTTATGGGAGTTCCGTGTACGTCTGAGCCTGAGACCATCAGCACCCGGTTTCCGGCGAGGCGCTGATAGCGGGCGAACACGTCGGCAGGCAGGTAGGCACCGGCAAGGTGGCCCAGATGGCGCGAGCCTGATGCGTAGGGCCAGGCAACGGCGACGAGGATAGGTACGGACATGGCTTCCGAGGCTACCTCTGGGCCCATTCGCCGGAGCACGTGTCTACGAGGCTGGTGTCTCCAGGGCCAGCCTGTAGGCGCGCCTACGCGATACGTCCAGCCGTCTGGCGACCTCGTCGGCTGCATCGCGTGTCGAGGCACCGGTGCTCCTGGCCTCGGCCAGCAGGACACGAATTCGGTCGTCGTCGGCACCGGCGGACGGAGAGGCGCCGCCAACGACCAGGACGATCTCGCCCTTTACAGGTGTCGCTGCCCAGTCGGACGCTTCTGAGAGGGACCCCCTCCAGACCTCCTCGTGGAGCTTGGTGACCTCGCGTGCAACGACAACCGGACGCTCGGCGCCGAAGGCCTCAGCCAGGTCTCCGAGGGTTGCCTCCAGGCGGTGTGGTGCTTCGAACAACACGATCGTGCGCTCCTCGACAGCCAATTCGGCCAGCCTCCCGGTGCGGGCCGCACCGCTACGCGGCAGGAAACCCTCCATGCACCATCGTGTTGTCGGAAGGCCGCTCATGACCAGGGCCGCAACCGGTGAAGACGGCCCGGGCACCACCGACACCTCGAAGCCGGCGTCGAGCACGCTCCGCACCAGCCGCTCGCCGGGATCAGATATTCCCGGCGTGCCAGCATCGGTCACGACCGCCACGGTCGCTCCCTCGGAGAGATGCCTGATCACCTTGTCGGCTGCCCCCTCTTCGGTGTGCTGGTCGACCCTCAACAGGTTCGACCCCGTGATTCCAACATGGCTCAGGAGGCGTCCCGTACGTCGGGTGTCCTCGCAGGCGATGAGGGCTGCGGTGGACAACACCTCGATCGCCCGCTGTGAGAGGTCACCCAGGTTTCCGATGGGGGTGGCGACGAGGATGAGTAGTCCGACTCCGGACGGTGCGCTCACTCCCGCACCGTCAACTCGTCGCCCACCTGAAGGCCCCACCTCTCAAAGGATCCAGACTCGGCCTCGAGAATGGAGCGTGACCCCCTGACGTGCCGTCCGATGCGGTTGCGGTCCATGGTCGTCGTGTGAAGCACCCTCATTTCGGAGTCCAGGTGCGCCACGTCTATGGCGAACCTCATTCCCACGGTGTGGACCCGCCTTGCCGGCTTCAGGAGGATCGCCCCCTCGAGGCCGTCGCGACCCAGGAGGCCCCGACGACGCTCTGCCCGGGATCCGGCCAACTCAAGGCTTGCCATTACCCGATCTCCACAGACCAACCAGGACATGGGTGAAGCGTAGATGCCGGTGACGTGGCTCAGGGGCAGGCGGCCATGATCTCCGCACAGCGCTCGCGGGAGGGAAACGAGGTCTGCGTTCCGGGGCGGGTGACGCTCTCGCCGGCACATGTCATCCCCAGCCTGATTGCAGCGGTTTCGTCGAGGCCGGCTGCGAGACCAGCCACGAACGAGCCAACGAACGCGTCGCCGGCTCCGGTGGTGTCGACTGCCTCGACCACGTCGGCCTCAATCCTCGAGACGGAGCCATCGTCGCAGACCACGGCGACACCATCGCCACCCAGCGTTACGAGCAGCCGGGTGCCGGTCCGCTCTGAATACTCAACAATGGCGGCATCGTCGGGTTCTGCACCGTGGGCCAGAAGCCCGAACTCGACCTCGTTGGGAATCAGCCAGTCGGTCACAGCCAACAGGGCCGGCTCTAGTTCGGCTGCCGGTGCCGGGTTCAGGACCGTCAACACCCCCCGGGAACGTGCCTCGGCAAAGCCCGCAGCGGTAGCAGCCTGGGGGACCTCGAGTTGTCCGACCACGACCGACAGGCCGGCAGATGAAGCAACGGCGTCGGAAGCCATCTCAGCGGTCAACCCGTTGTTGGCACCGGGCACGATGATGATCCTGTTGGTCCCGTCGGGTTCTACCCAAATGGGAGCGACACCGCTCTCCCCTGGAACGACATGGACGTGTTCTGTATCAACCCCGAAAGAACCGAAGTTCGACACGGTCATTTCCCCGTAGGAGTCCTCACCGACGGCGTTGACCATCGCCACCCGGGCACCGGCCAGGGCCGCCATCACCGCCTGGTTGGCGCCCTTGCCTCCGAAGCCCATCTGGAACCGGTCACCGACGAGCGTCTCGCCGGCCTCGGGAACCCGCTGCGTGTACGCAACCAGGTCGATCATCGTGGATCCGACCACCAGCACGTGGCCACCAGGGCCGTCCCTTCCAGTTGCCATTGTCGGTCGCTCCCGGGCTAGACAGACTCCCTTCCTGACAATACCGACGGCGACGGTAGGACAAGGGACCCGGCCCTCGGGCCACTTCGACACAGCAGGAACACAAGGAGAGAAACTGATGCCTCGAATCAGCGCCTGGGACAGGCCGGTACTCCAATCGGTAATACCGGTTCTTGAATCATCCAGGCACGTTCGAACTTCTGAGGAGGCGGTCGACCGGGTGGCGCGCTGGATGGCCTACGAGGAGTTCGCCCCACCCGACGGATCTGTAGAAGGGCCCTTTGACTTCGGTCCCGACCCCGACACCATCATCGATGCCACCCTTCTGACCTCGTCCCTCAACTTCGCCTACACGGACTTTGAGTCCGGCGAGCGGTTCGAAGCCGACTACATGGGGAGTACCTGGGCCGATGCCGAGGCGATGTTCGCCAGGATCCACCTTGCACACCGGAACGGCACCCCCATCTTCGAAGGCAGCTTCCTCTCTGACCTCACCGCAGCCGACCTTGCTGTGATCTTCGAGGGCAACATCGAGATGCCGATGCTCGAGGAGCGTGCACAGATACTCAACGAGATCGGCAGGGTCCTGGTCGAGAACTACGACGGCCGGTTCCACAACTTCGTCCGCTCATGTGAGCCCGCCGCCTACGCCGACGGGAACGGGTTGCTGGAGAGGCTCACAACCGAGTTCCCCAGGTTCGCCGACACAAGCACCTACGACGACCAGCCGGTCATCATCTACAAACTGGGGCAACTTTGCCTCTGGTCGCTGCACGTGGCCCTCTCAGGAGCCGGGGACCTCGCAATCCGCGACCTCGACAACATGAGCGCATTCGCCGACTACATCCTGCCTGTCGCCCTGAACGCCATGGAGGTACTCGGGTACACCGACGAACTGGATCACCGGATCGCAACGCAGGACCTCATCCCCCGGGACTCGGACGAGGAAATCGAGATTCGAGCCCACACCCTCTACGCCACAGCGTTGCTGACCGATGCGATCAACGCCATTCGGCCCGCAGACAGGCAGGTGGTCATCCCCCAGGTCGACTACCGCCTGTGGAGCGTCTACCACGCCGCCTTCCCGACCCTGCGGCCACACCACCTGACCCGCACGATCATGTACTGAGCAGCCGCCCGGGCTCAGACGTTGAAACGGAACTCCATCACGTCTCCGTCGACCGGGTGGTAGTCCTTGCCCTCGCTCCTTACCAGCCCGGCCTCGCGGGCCACGGTCCACGAGCCCTGCCCGAGGAGCGTGTTCCACCTGATCGTCTCGGCCCTGATGAATCCCCGCTGGAAGTCGGTGTGGATGCGCCCGGCACACTCGGGTGCCGACGACCCGGCACGGAACGTCCATGCACGGCTCTCCTTTTCTCCCGTGGTGAAGAAGGTCCGTAGGCCCAGTTGGTGGTACGCCGCCTGGACGAACCTGGGTAGTGCTCCCTCGCCGAGTCCCAGGCCGTCGAGCATCTCGACCCGGTCATCCTCGTCCAACAGCGCCGCCTCGGCCTCCAACTGCACACACATGCCGATCACGTCCGCACCCTCAAGCAGCGCCTGCACCGGCGCCAAAACCCGATCCGGCTCAGCCACCTGCTCCTCATCGAGGTTCACGATCGCCAGGACCGGCTTGTTCGTGAGCAGGAAGAACTGCTCAAGTTCACCCCGCGCACCATCTTGGAGGTTCCCCCGGTAGAGGGGGACCCCGGAACCCAGCAGGTCAACTGCGTCCGCCAGGGCAGCCACCGTGGGCTTCACAGATGGGTCACCCTTGGAGGCCCGCTGGAGCTTTTCCAACTGCCGTTCAGCAGTATCGAGGTCGGCAAGCGCCAGCTCCACCTCGACGATCCCCAGGTTCGCCACCGGGTCGGAATCGCCTGGCACGTCACCGTCACGGAACGCCCGCAGCACGAAGACGATGGCATCCACCTCACGGATCCCCGCCAGGAACTTATTGCCGAGGCCCTCACCCTGGGCAGCACCCTCCACCAGGCCGCCGATGTCGGCGAACTGAACGGTCGCAGGAACCACCTTCTGGGAATCGCTCATCTCGGCAAGCTGACCTAGCCGCCCGTCGGGGACACGAGCCACCCCGATGTTGGGGTCGGTCGTGGCAAACGCGTACGGAGCAGCAAGTGCCCCACCGCCGGCCAGGGCGTTGTACAACGACGACTTGCCCGCATTCGGCAGTCCTACGAAACCAAATCTCTCCACTACGTCTCCCGGAGGCACCGGCCACCGACCCGGGTCGGACATGGCCACTCGACACACGGCCTGCTGAGCGGACCGGACCAGCAGGCTACGGCCGAACCTGCAGACCCCGACGGTTGACCCGGTAGCCTGACAGCCATGTCGAAACACACCTCAAAGCAGCGCGCCAACGCCAGGCGCAAGAAGGCCAACCACGGGCGCAAACCCAACGTGGGCCGCAACAGCTGATTCCAGCCGTTCCCTGCTCGGTCACCAATCCCTGCCCGACGTTTCGCCGGCAGATGATGAGGGCCGGACAGCCTGTCATCCCTCCAACATGTGCACCGCAGGAACTTGCGCGCTACCGTCTACCTTCCGCGAGACGGCACCATGCCGTCGCGGTCTAAGCGAAGCGACAATCCTCCGGAGGGGTACATGAGTAAGCGAACACAGAAGTTGCTCGCCGTTGTACTGGGGTCCGCCCTGGTCTTCTCGGCCTGTGGCAGTGACACTGAAGAGGCTGGACCAGCCGCCACTACGGCTGCACCGGCAACAACGGCTGCACCGGTAGCAACCGCTGCACCGGCTGAGCCGGTGAGCGTTGGCATGGTGTACGACATTGGAGGCCGTGGCGACGGAGGCTTCAATGACTCCGCGTACCTCGGCCTTGAGCGTGGCCAGAACGAACTGGGTGCATCCATTTCTGATGCTTCACCCAACAGTGACGGTTCGAACCGTGCCGAGTTGCTGCGCCTCCAGGCTGATGACAACGATCTTGTGATCGGTGTCGGCTTCCTCTTTGCGGACACGATGACAGAGGTGGCCGCGGAGTATCCCGACACGAACTTTGCGATCATCGACGGCTGGGTCGAGGCTCCAAATGTGGCTTCACTGGGCTTTGCCGAGCACGAGGGTTCCTTCCTCGTCGGAGCGGCTGCCGGCCTCAAGACCGAAGTTGACACAATCGGCTTCATCGGTGGTGTGAACATAGACCTGATCACAAAGTTCGAAGCCGGCTTCTTGGCCGGTGTCGCTGCAACCAACCCGGATGCAAACGTTCTTTCTGAGTACATCAGCGAACCGCCTGACTTCTCGGGTTTCAACGCACCTGACCGTGGTCGTGAAATCGCCCTATCCATGTTTGAAAAGGGTGCTGACATCATCTACCACGCTGCTGGTGGCTCTGGTGGCGGCCTCTTCGAGGCTGCCAAGTCGGTCTCTGAGGAGTCCGGCTCAAAGGTCTGGGCTATCGGTGTCGACCAAGACCAGTACATGACGGCCGATGAGGGGGTACGCGAGTACATCCTCACGTCGATGCTCAAGCGTGTAGACGTAGCTGTGTTCAACACGATCAAGGCCCAGGGCGAAGGCAACTTCGTCGGTGGCGGCCAGGCCTTTGACCTCGCTGTCGACGGCGTCGGCTACTCCACCACCGGTGGCTTCATCGACGACATCGTCGGCGAGCTCGAAGACCTCAAGGCCAAAATCGTGTCCGGCGCCATATCAGTACCCACCACCCCGGGTGAGAGGGCTGTGGTATTGCCCGACCTGGGTGGCCGCGTCATCACGATCGCAGTTGACAACGCCTACCTGCCATTCGCCTACATCCCGGCTGACACCGGTGTGGCTATGGGTTGGGACTACGACGCCATGGACGAGGTCTGTGCCCGGATCAACTGCGTTCCGAGCTTCCAGGAGTTCGTGTGGGACGGCACGATCATCGCCACCGGTGAGGGCCAGTTCGACATGGCCGGTGGCGGCATCACGATCACCGAGGAACGCGACAAGATCGTAGACTTCTCGATCAGCTTCATAAGTACCGACCAAAAGATCCTGATCCAGAAGGACAACGCAGAGATCGGCTCGCGTGCCGACCTCGAGGCCTCCGACTGCAACGCCGGTTCAATGACCGGTACTACCAACTACGACCTCTCGGTGGACGTGGTCGGTGAGGCCCGGATCGTGGCCTTCGAGTCATTCGCCTTTGCCGTGCAAGCACTGATCACCGGCGACGTGTGCGCCGTGATCATGGACGACGTTGCCGGTCAGGGCTACCAGGGCGAGAACGCCGACCAGGTGTCAATAATCGACGAGGTCCTCACCTCAGATCCGCTGGGCTGGGCCTTCACCGAGGGCAGCGACCTGGTTGCTCCCTTCAACGCCGCACTCCAGTCCATGAAGGACGACGGCACCCTGGCGGCCCTGAACGCCAGCTACTTCGGTACCGCCTTCAGCATCACCTACGACGACATCGGCGATGGCGCCTACGCAGCTCCGCCGATTGCCTTTGACTTTGGTGTGACTGAGGATGTGATTCGTGTTGGTGCGATTGCTGACCTGTCGGGCATCTTTGCTCCGTTGGTGATTCAGATTATTGATGCGCAGACGGCGTATTGGGACAT
>CAJXKL010000008.1 GCA_913055915.1 uncultured Candidatus Nemicrothrix sp.
CCTCCTAACCATCTACGCTAACGACCTGAGCAGGCACTCAGAAAGACGATGGACATGAAGTGGTACCTCGGGCCTCTAGCGCTCGTAATGAAGGTTGTGCAACAAGGATCGATGGCAGACGAGTTGAAGAAGTTGTCTGAGCTAAAGGATTCGGGGATCCTGACCGAGGCGGAGTTCGAGGAGCAGAAGGCGAAACTTCTCGAAGCCGACTGAAACACCAGTCGGCTCAGAACCCCCTGACTACCTGCGCGGATCTACACCTAGGGGTTCGTACCTCACCCCACCCCCCTCAGGGGGAGGGGCTCATTTTGACCTGAGGACAGCGTGCGGGTTCACCCTGTCGGCCGATTCGGTTCGCGAACCACGCCGCTGGAACCAGCCCAAGTAGGCAACGGTGACCACTGCGGCCACGGCCAGGCGCAGGACGGTCGTGAACTCCTCGGGGTAGACGACCTCCTCCAGGTAGCGGTCGATGAACCCGAAGTCGCCCGCTTCGTCCCTCACCCGACGCTCGATGGAGGTGAGCGGGCAAGGAAATCCGACCAGGACGATCCCCAGAGCCCAAGCCACGGCGGCGAGGTGCGGGTAGATGGCCCTCCGCCACCGCCAGGCCAGGAAGCCGCCAACAACGAGGTAGGCCAGATAGCCGAAGTGGGTGGCCATCACGACGTCAGCGAGTAGGCGCTCCACGACCAGACGGTAGCCCTAGAAGTCTGAACTGGTTTGGCCGAACCGCATCTATGAGCGGGATGCGAGCATCACCCTGACCTGAGAACGGCATCCAACCCGACCGCATGCGGCACCGTCGGACGCACCGCACGCACGTAATGCCGCCGCGTCGTCGCCACACTCGAATGCCCCAACAGGTCCGCTACACACTCCAAATGGACACCCGCATCCACCAGCAAACTCCCCGCCGTACGACGCAGGTCATACAACGTCAGAACAGGTAGATCAGCGTCCTCGCAGAGGCGCCTCAGAGCCCTTCTCAAATTACGGTGACCGTGCGGAGTACCTGCACCCGTGTGGAACACCAGGTCTCGCCACACGCCCTCAGGGGGCGTCTCACAGCCCTCCGAATGTGCCCTCAGGGCATCCGAAACGAACGTCGGCATGTCCAACGAACGGGCACTCTGCGCCGTCTTCGGCGCACCCAAAAACACCCCGTCCGAACCCCGTCGCAGATAGTGGCGGACGTGCAGCACCCCAGGATCCGAGTCCAGGTCCACGCACGGCCATGTCAACGCCATGGCCTCCCCTGGGCGCAGTCCGACGCCGAGCATCACCGCCCACAAGGCATGCAACCTGTCACCTGCAGACGCTTCCAACAGGCGTTGGGCCTGTGAGGCAGTCAGTGCGACGCCTGGCTTGTGGTCCAACTGTGCAGGGCAGGTGGACAGCTGAGCGGGGTTCCAGGTCAGCAGGCGGTTGCGTTGCGCCCACCTGTACGCCTGATCGAGCACGTTGCGCTGCATCACCACATACCGCCCCGACAGTCGCTCCGACTGGCAGGCCAGGAACCGCTCCAACTCATCGACACTGACGTCAACCGCACACCGTGCACCCAGCCCTGTTCTGAGGTGGCGTACACACAGCTCGTACAGTTCGACGGTGGACACCGCCAACTGTCCTGCGTCCGCCTTGCGTCGAACCCAGTCCTGCCAGCCATCCAACAGGTCAGCCACCGTCACATCAGCCGACAGGCTGAACAACGGCGTGCCCCGCTCGCCCAGGAACGCTTCGGCTTCGTCTCTTGTGGGGAAGGTGCGGCGTAGTCGCCGCCTTGTTCCGTCCGTTGTGGGCAGCGAGACCATCGCTACCCATCTGCGTCTTGCCTTGTCGTAGAAGATTGAGCCGTCTCCAAGACGTCTCGCCGTGCGCCGTGCCATCTGTCCAGTCCTTTGGTGTGCTCGCCAATTGCTCGCCACTTGGACGTCCAACCCGTGTACGGCACCAAATGGGTGCCGACGGGTTGTCCGCCCGAAAAGAACCTCTGAACTGGACAAACAGAGGGATTTGCTGACAGCAGCCGTTAGCTCAGTTGGCTAGAGCACCTGCATGACGCGCAGGGGGTCGGGGGTTCAAGTCCCTCACGGCCCACCACGGTGGCCGGTGCATTCGTCTGGCACCTGCTCAGAACACCCCGCCGGTGCGGAAGCCCACGCCTGCAACGACCATGAGCACCGCAACAACCGTGATGGCGATGATGTGGAACGCGAGCGGCCTGAGCGTTCCCTCATCAAGTCGGGGAATCAGGCGCAACCGTGCATGCACCGCCAGTGCCAGGGTGACTGCCAGCAGGATCAACTTGACGCCGATCGTGGTGGCGATCGGGGAACCGAACGAGAGCCACGCTCCGACATCGGGGATCAGGCGCCAAGCCAGCCAGATGCCCGTGACGACCTGGATGAGGAGCGCCGGCAGGCCGACACGCTCATAGACGGATTCGAAGTCGTGGACGATTCTCGGGTCTTCCGCCCGGAGTGCCTTCGGAAGGATGCTCAGCGACAGCACCAGGTGGCCCCCGGCCCACACGGTGGCGGCAAGGACGTGGACGGTCAACATGAAGCGGGTCATGCGATCCTGTCCAGCATGTCCTCGGTTATTTCGTAGATGGCCGGTTCGCCTGCGAAGAACCGCCGAAGGTCCTCAACCGCTGTCTCGCCCATTCGGGTGCAGTTCTGGATGCAGCCGGCGATGTGGGGTGTAACCGCCACGTTGTCGAGGCTGCGGAGTGGGCTGTTAGGCGCCGGAGGCTCTGGATCGGTCACATCCAGGAAGGCGAAGAGTCGCCCGGTCTCCAATTCGACGGCGAGGGCGTCCTCGTCGATGAGGCCTCCCCGCGCCGTGTTGATGAGCAACGCACCGTCGCGCATTGACGGCAGGTTGTGGGAACCGATCATGTGGCGGGTGTGCTCATTCTCGGGGCAGTGCAGCGACACCACGTTGGAACGCTCCATCAACTCATCCAGGTCAACGAGCGACACCCCGAGCGACTGGGCCTTGTCGGTGTCGAGGAACGGATCAGATACCAGAACCTCGCAGTCGAAGGGGGCCAGCAACTCGATCACGTGGCGGCCCACGTTGCTGGCACCGACCAGGCCGATGGTCGCACCGGTCATCTCACCAGGCTTCCAGTCGTCCCAGTTGGGGCTGTCTCGCCACCCTCCCTCACTTACATGTTGGGCAAGGGGCCAGATGCTCTTACGTCCCACGATCATCAACCCAAGCGTGGTCTCGGCGACGTCCCTTGCCAGCATCACGCCGGCACTGGTGAGGCGGATACCCCTCGGCCAGAAGCCGTCAGAGATGAACCGCTTGACGCTGCTGCCCATGTGGGCCATGGCCCTCAGGCCGGGAGCCGCAGCCAGGACACCAGCGTCCAGTTGTGCCACCCCCCAACTGGTGATGCAGGCATCAGCGCCAGCCAGCACGACCTTGAGTTGACCCCTGTCGGCGGGCTCGGGGCCGTCGTGGTGGACGACCTCGGCGAAGCCATCCAGGGATTCCCAGGCTCCTTCGCTGAACATCCGCTCGTAGTGGGACCTGCCGATCGTCACGGCAACAACCGGTCGGTTCATTTGGTTTCGTCTCCTCGGGCTGGAGCTGTCAATTGAGGCCATCCGATTGCGGTCGCTGCAATACGGGCAGCGCCCATGCCGGGCCAACTCAGGTCGCTAAAGGCCTCAACGGGTAGGCCCGCACCGTCGCAAAGTAGTGCTACCAGCCGGTTGTCCCTCGTGCCACCACCGATGACCCTGATGCCTGTCAAATCGTCGAGGGCGGTGATCGACCGGATCGCCGAGCACACCGAGTTGACAGCGATCGGAAGAGCTTCCTCGTCGTCGGCCAGGCCCACTCCGAGGCCGCCCAGGTTCGTTGAGGCCAACCACCTGCCTGTAAGCGCATGTGGGCCCAGGTTCATGTTGGTCGGCAACCCTGCGACGTCGCCGCTCATGGTGACCGTGGTCAGCACCCATGCAGTTCCCGCCGAGAGCAGGATCACACCCGGCTCGGTCACGCCGAGGGCCAGGGCGGCACAGGTCTGGTCGTGGCCACCGACGAACACAGGCAGCCCCGGGTTGAGGTCTAGCAGGTCACCAGCGGCAGGTGTCAGGCCTCCCAGCTGCTCGCTGGTCCCGACGATGGGGGAGAGCTGAGTCGATTCAACCCCCGCCATGGAGAGCAGGTCATCGCTCCATCCTGAGGTCGCCACGTCCATCAGCTGCATTCCCGATGCGTTTGACGGGTTTGTCAGCCAGTTTCCGGTGAGGAGGTGGCCAACGGCATCGTCGACCGATGCGAAACGCTCAGCAGCCCCGAAAAGGTCGGGTTTGTCCGTTCGCAGCCAGACGATCGTGGCGAGGCCCTGGCCGGGGCCTGCATGCCAACCGCTGAGAGCCCGAACACTGCGGTGCCGCTCATCGGACCATGAATTGACGGTCTGAGCCGAGCGTGAGTCCATCCATGTGACCACCGGACCACAGGGCTTGTTGTCGCTCCCGACCGGGCACACCGAACCGCTCTGGGCGGCCATCGAGATCCCCGACACGGCGATGTCGTCGTCCGATGACCGTGTGGCACGTCGAACAGAAGTGACGACCGCATCCCAGATCTCTGACAGATCCTGTTCGGCACCTCCGGTTTCAGGCGAGCGGGTCGCGATCAGGTCGGAACTACCTGATCCGACCACTGATCCGGTCCTGTCAACCAGGAGCGCCTTGACGGTCGTGGTGCCGACGTCGAGCCCCAGCACCGCCTCTATGGCCACTGTCAGACCAGTCAGCCGTTGAGGACTGCCAGCGCCTGATCTACCGAGGCGTCGTCGTGGACCAGGGTCACTATCGCCGCTGTCATGGCGGTCGGGTCTGGCGCCTGGAAGACGTTGCGCCCGATAGCGACACCGGCGGCCCCAGAGTCCAGAGCGGAGCGGATGTCTGTGAGCATTGCGGCCTCGGAGGTCTTGGACCCGCCCAGGATCACCACCGGAACGAACGTGGAAGACGTGACCCTGGCGTAGTCCGCGCAGTAGGGGGCCTTGATGAAGTCGGCTCCCAGTTCCGCTCCCAGCCTGGCGGCAAAGGCGACCGCGTCGGTGCCACGCATTTCGGGTGGGCTGTCGAAGCCGCCAGGGACCATCTCGGCCAGCATCGGAATGCCCAGTGCGTGGGCAGCCGAGGCGGTGCGGGCAAGGTTGTCGAGGGTCATGTCCTCCTTGTCTGAACCGGGGAGGGCGGTGACTACGAGGGCGTCGGCGCCGACACGCAGAGCATCCTCGGGGCCGAAGAACGCACCCGTTGAACCGGTACTGGGTGAACCCAGGTTGGAAGAGGCACCATCGCTGCGGAGGATCAGGCCAACGCCGTCCAATGCCTCGGCGAAGTTCCGTGCGATCCCGTAGGAGGTCAGGATGGTGTCGGCCCCGCCAGCCACTACCGACGAGATGGTGGAGGCCGGCTGTTCGAAGCCGGGGCACGGTCCGTCGATCAGGCCATGGTCCAGAGCGATGATCACGGTCCTGCCGTCGTCGCCGAAGATCCGGGCGAGTCGCTCATTGGTCATCTCTGGTCTCCTGTCGCGGTGCCGACTGCACCGGTAGTGATCTGGTAGGTCTCGTTGATCAGCCTCAGGTTCTCGCCGAGGTCTGGTGACAGCACATCCACGAGCACGTTGTCCAGGTCGTGTGTATCGGCCAACGTAGCGAGTTGCCCGGCGCACTCCGCCGGCGTGCCGGCCACCTGGTAGCGGCGGAGCAGGTCATCGGTGACGAGGTGGCTGATCAGGCCCGGACGGTTGGTTGACGCTGCCTCTGTTACAAGGCTGATCTGGTCATCGTGGAGGCCCAGGGACCCGAGCACCCTCGGCGGCGAGTCCATGAGCACGAACGGCAGGGTGCGGCGCTGGTCGGCAAGCATCTCAGGCTGGTAGCAGATGCGCCCCAGATAGGTCTTCGAGGGTGCTGCCCGCCCGGTCGACGATGCGCTGGTATCGGCTATCTGGATTGCACCACCGAGATCCGGCTTCACGGTCAGGATGAGGCCATCGGCACTACGGCCGGCAAGGTCCAGCATCATCGGCCCCCGACAGGCCAGCCAGACCGGGATCTGCTGTGGCCCCAGGCCCAACTGGGCTGCATCCAGGCTGAACACGGAACCTGACCAGGTCACCGGTTCGCCATTCCACAGTGAGCGCATCACATGAATGGCTTCCGATACGACCAGGTAGGGCCGCTCCCTCGGAATGCCCATCGGGGACAGAACCATTGATCCGCCGGCCAGCATGGTGACCAGCGCCCTGCCGTCAGAGACCGTGTTGAGCGTCGCCAGGGCGGCGGCGGTCACAGCCGGGTGGCGTGTGTAGCCATTGGTCATCGCCCCTAGGCGGATTGTCGAGGTCTCGGCAGCGACCAGGGCCAGGCAGGCGTACACGTCCACCTCGAAGCCCTCGTCGGCAAGGAAGAAGTACTCGTATCCGATGGCCTCGGCCTCCCTGGCCAGCACCACCAGATCGGCGGGAGCGATCGGTGGAACCACATGGATTCCTGCAGCGACCATCGGGGTTCAGCCGTGGTCCTTCTGCCTGTGTCCGTAGCGCTGGCCGGCATCGACCGTGATGACCTCGCCGGTGATGTAGTCGGCCTCGGCCATGAAGCGGACGGCATGGGCCATCTCCCCAGGTGTGCCCCAGCGGCCCAGCAGCGTGGACTGTGCGGTTCTCTCGTATTTCTCGTCGCTGTAGTCGACCGGGCGCAGGGCTGGTCCGAACACCACGGCGTTGGCCCGAACGGTTGGCGCCAACTCCAGTGCCAGTTGGCGTGTCAGCGTGAGGATTGCCGCCTTGCCGACAGCGTGAGCGGTAAAGGCCGGCCAAGGTTCGAATGCGGAGAGGTCGCCGATCCCGATGATTACACCGCGGCCGTGTTCAAGCATGAGCGGGGCTACCCGGTTGGCGCAGTTGAACGAACCGTGGACCAGGATGTCGATGCACCTGCGCCATATGGTCAGGTCATCGGTCGGAACCGGATCCGACAGAAACACCGATGCGTTGTTGACCAACACGTCGACGGTTCCGAACCGCTCCGCTGCCGCATCGACCATTGCCACGACCTGGTCGTCGTCGCTCACATCCGCCTGGAAGGTCATGCCCTCGACGCCGAGCGCCGTCACCTCTTCGAGGGTGCTCCTCGCCCCGTCGACCGATGAGTTGTAGTTGATGACCACGTTGGCGCCGGCCTCGGCGAATGCGACCGTGATACCGCGGCCGACCCGCTTGGCTCCGCCGGTGACCAGCACCGTCTTTCCGTTCAGATCCATGCTTCTCCCTTGGTTTGTCCCCTGCCGGTGGTGCCTTCCCGGTTGGCGCCGGGCGGTCAACGCCTGGCCGGGACCCCGCCTGTGGGCTCCATCATCGCAGCACCAGCGTCAAACCTGCCAAGCCTGACGGGCTCTGAAGGATGCGGGCTGTGGCTACTGGGAGCCTTCGGGCATCGGGTGGACCTTCAGCGAGAGGAAGCGGATCGGTAGGTCGATGACGACGGTGGGCCCGTGGGTCACCTCACCGTGGAGTTGCATGGTGTCACCGGTCGAGAGCGTGTAGCGCTTGGATCCGTATCCGTACTCGAGGGTCCCTTCGAGAATGTGGATGAACTCGACTCCGGCGTGCTGGAACAGCGGGAACACCTCGTTGGGCTCGGTGATCGTCACCAGCACCGGTTCGATCTGGCGGCGCGGGCCCCGTAGCGCGCCCAGGTCGCTGTATGAGCGGCCCCTTCCGCCACCCTCGTGGGCGATCTCGAGCCCTCGGCCGGAGGGCACGATCACGGCGTCGTGCTCCTCGTCGAGGCCGCGGAAGAATGCCGTGAACGGCACGTCGGCCGCGTTGGCGAGGCTGGTCAGCGTGGACAGGCTCGGCGAGGTCTGGCCATGTTCGATCTTGGAGAGCATCCCGAGTGAGATGCCGGCATCGCCGGCGAAGGTCTCCATTGTCAGACCCAACCCCAGGCGCAACTCGCGTACCCGTTCACCTATGACCCGGCAGACCTCGTCGGCCGTGAGTACCTCGTGGGCGTTGTGGTCAGCGGTCACCGCTATCAGGGTCCCAGCCTAGAACAGGGTGAGGTAGCGATCGATCTCGGCGGCTGTCACCTCGTGGTGGTGGGCCAGAAACTCTTCGCGCTTGATCTTCGCGAAGTAGTCCCGATAGGGACCGTCGGCGGTCCTTCCAAGTCCCTCTGCCAGGATGTCGTTGGTGGCAAGGTTGTCGGCGGCGTGGAGCAGCGTCGGTGGCAGAACGGCCATTCCGCGGGCAGTCACCTCGTCTGGCGACATCTCATAGAGGTTGTCGGTGTTGGGCTCGCCCGGGTCCATCTCGTTGTCGACCCCGTCGAGACCGCAGGCGAGCATTGCAGCGAACATCAGGTACGGGTTGGCTGCCCCATCGCCGAGGCGGACCTCGATGCGGTCGGGCTCTGGTACCCGGATCATCTGGGTGCGGTTGTTGCCTCCGAATGCTGCATACACCGGAGCCCAGGTGGCTCCCGAGGTGGGGGGGCCCACGCCCATCCGCTTGTAGGAGTTCACGATCGGGCATGTCACCGCCACGAGGGACGGTGCGTGGGCGATGAGCCCGGCGGTGAACTGGTAGGCGAGTTGGCTGAGGCCGAGGCCCTTGGTGTCGTCATCGCCTCCGATGAAGAGGGGTTCGTCGGTGTCGGCGGTCCAGAGGCTCAGGTGCGCGTGCAGGCCGTTGCCGGACTTGTCTGCGAATGGCTTGGGCATGAACGTGGCGTATCGGCCGTCGCGCTGGGCCATTGTGTGGATCATCAGGCGGAACAGGATCAGGCGGTCCGCCGTGGTCATTGCATCTGCGTACTGCCAGTTCTGTTCGAACTGGCCGTTGGCGTCCTCGTGGTCGTTTGCGTAGTTGCCCCAGCCCATGGCGTCGAGGTTCTTTGACACCTCGGTGAGGTGGGGCAGCATCCGGGTCAGGCCCTTTGCGTCGTAGCAGGGGAGTGGGTCGACGTCGCGCTCGTCGGCCACGGAGAGGCTGCCGTCGTCGTTGCGTGTCACGAGGGAGTACTCGGCCTCCACGCCGGTCTTGAGGACCAGGTTGCGTTCGGCCAGGGACTGGAGGGCCCGGCCCAGGATCACGCGTGGTGCGTAGGGCCAGAGTTCGCCCTCGACTGTCGGGTCGCATTGCATTGCGGCCACGTTGGACTGCCAGGGGAGTTGCGTGTAGGTGGCCGGGTCAGGTACGGCGATCATGTCGGGGCAGGAGGGGTCCTGTCCCATGGGGCCCGATGCGAAGCCGGCGAATCCTGCGCCGTCGGCCATTAGGCCCTCGAGGGCGCTCACCGGCACGAGCTTGGCGCACGGCTTTCCGTGCATCTCCACGTACATGGCGTAGATGAACTCGACGCCGTCAGCTTCGACCCTTGACCCGATGTCCTCGAGTGCGCCCATTGGATCCCCCTGGGAAACCTGTGCTGTGAGGTGCGACCGGGTGTCGACCTCTCGGTATTGTGCCACTACTATAGGTGAAAGGTCTTCACTGGCGTAGAAGACGTCCAAACACGTTTCACTGTACCCAGCGCCCGGACCCGTCATGAAAGGGGGGTCAGCATGTGTGGCATCGTCGGCCTCTTCCTCAAGACGCTCACGCATCGCGAAGAACTGGGCCGCCTGACGGCCGACATGATCCACGAGGTCCGCGACCGGGGCCGTGACAGCGCCGGGGTCGCCACATTTGGCGGTGGCAACGACAGTACGACGCGGATAACCGTGCTGGCCGACGGACCCCCGCCCGACTGGAACGCAACCGCCACGGCACTCGAGGCGGTTCTGGCAACAGAGGTCTCGGTACGCCCCCTCCACGACCACGCCGTGTTCGAGACAACCGGTGATGGGCGTGTCGCCCGGCAGTGGCTGATCGACAACATGGTCGACATTGAGGTGCTCAGCTACGGCTCACAGATCGAGCTCTACAAGTCAGTCGGCGACCCCGACCTGCTTGCTGCTCGGTACGGCCTGGCCTCACGCACCGGAACCCACGCCGTGGCACACACCCGTATGGCCACCGAGTCCGCTGTCACCGCAAACGGCTCACACCCGTTCTCGACCGGATCCGATACCTGCCTCGTACACAACGGCTCGCTGTCGAACCACAACCAGCTGCGCCTCCGCCTCGAGCAGCGCGGCGAGTCCTTCCAGACCCTCAACGACTCCGAGGTGGCCGCCGGCTACGTCTCCTGGAGGCTGGGTTCCGGCGACTCGCTCGAGCAGGCACTCAAGCGGGCGCTGACAGACCTCGACGGCTTCTACACCTTCGCCATCGGCACTGTCGACGGCTTCGCAATCCTGCGTGACCCGATCTCGTGCAAGCCGGCCGTTGTTGCCGAGACCGACGACTGGGTTGCCATGTCGTCTGAGTACCGGGCAATCGCACGCCTTCCCGGAGTCGCCGATGCCGAGGTCTGGGAGCCCGAGCCGGCACGGGTCTACACATGGAGCCTGGCGGTATGAGTACAGCCATCGACCTCGTCGAGGTTCCACTTCGCCAACTCAACCAGGTGCTCCACGATGCTGAAAGCGGGGGGTTCGACGTCCTCAACCCCCGTGGGGCGCACGCCGTCGCATGTGGGATAACGACCGATGTGACAGTTGAGGTGGCCGGCTCCGTCGGCTACTACTGCGCCGGAATGCACCAGGTGGGAACCGTTGTCGTCAACGGCAACTCGGGCCCGGGCCTCGCCGAGAACATCATGTCTGGAACCGTACGAACTACCGGTAACGCCTCGATGTCGGCCGCAGCCACTGGTTGCGGCGGCCTGGTGGTCATCGAGGGAGACGCCGGAGCCAGGTGCGGCATCTCAATGAAGGGCGTCGACATAGTCGTGGGCGGCAGCATCGGCCACATGGGAGCGTTCATGGCCCAGGCAGGGAACCTGGTCGTGCTGGGAGATGCCGGCGCAGACCTGGGTGACTCCATCTACGAGGCTGTGCTGTACGCGCGCGGCGAGGTCGAGTCCCTCGGAACTGACTGTGTCGAAAAGGAGATGAGGCCCGAACACCTCGCAGCGGTCGAGCACCTACTCGAAGCAGCCGACATGGCTGCATCACCCAGCGACTTCAGGCGCTACGGATCGGCACGACAGATGTACAGCTTCCACGTCGACGACATCGACGCTGAGCTTGCCGAGGGTCCGGGAGGCACCAGATGACTTCCGACACCTGGCATCAGCGGGAGTCATACTCGTTCGACCGCAACACCATCGCCGAGATCAGGCGGGCCGCCAACACCGGCATCTACCGCATCCGCGGCTGGGGGGCCAAGCGGGTCCTGCCGACGCTCGATGACCTTGTCTTCCTTGGAGCATCGATGTCCCGCTACCCGCTCGAGGGCTACCGCGAGGCCTGCGGCACCGATGTCATCATCGGTGAGGGCAGGGCCGAGCGACCGGTCCACCTCGACATCCCGGTCACCATCGCCGGAATGAGCTTCGGCTCGCTCTCAGCCCAGGCAAAGGAGGCCCTCGGAAGGGGGGCCTCGTCGGTCGGGACCTCCACCACCACTGGCGACGGTGGAATGACCGAGGAGGAGCGCGGCCATTCCACGAAGCTGGTCTACCAGTACCTACCCTCCCGGTACGGAATGAACCCCGACGACCTGCGGAGGGCTGACGCCATCGAGGTCGTGGTCGGCCAGGGGGCCAAGCCCGGTGGGGGAGGCATGCTGCTAGGTCAGAAGATCACCGAACGGGTGGCCGAGATGCGGACCCTCCCAGAGGGCATCGACCAGCGGTCAGCCTGTCGCCACCCCGACTGGACCGGTCCCGACGACCTAGCCATCAAGATCGTGGAGTTGCGCGAGATCGTTGACTGGAGGGTCCCCGTCTACGTGAAGCTGGGAGCGGCCCGGCCCTACTACGACACTGCGTTGGCGGTGAAGGCAGGCGCTGACGCCGTTGTTG
Source organism: uncultured Candidatus Nemicrothrix sp. (assembly GCA_913055915.1). GTDB lineage: Bacteria > Actinomycetota > Acidimicrobiia > Acidimicrobiales > MedAcidi-G1 > UBA3125. Next base: position 11,969 of record CAJXKL010000008.1, read on the forward strand.
TCGATGGTATGCAGGGTGGAACCGCCGCCACCCAGGATGTCTTCATCGAGCACGTGGGCATCCCGACGTTGGCCGCAATTCCAGAGGCTGTAAGGGCCCTGCGTGAACTCGGGGTTCACAGAGATGTCAAGCTCATCGCAGCAGGTGGCATCAGGTCGGGTGCCGACGTAGCCAAGGCATTGGCGCTGGGTGCCGATGTGGTCTCCATCGGAACCGCAGCCCTGATAGCCATCGGCGACAACGACCCCGCGTACGACGACGAGTACAGGGCTCTCGGCTCAGCGGCCGGCTTCTGGGAGGACTACCAGGACGGAACCGACCCGGCCGGCATCACAACCCAGGATCCGGAACTATCTTCACGCCTTGACCCGGTAATCGGGGGGCGGCGCCTCGCCAACTACCTCCAGGTACTCACGCTCGAGGCCCAGACACTGGCCCGTGCATGCGGCAAGTCCCATGTCCTCAACCTGGAGCCCGAGGACCTCGCTGCCCTCACCGTCGAGGCGGCGGCAATGGCCGGCGTACCGTTGGCTGGAACCGGCTGGACCCCCGGAACGTCTGGCTGACAGACAGCCAGGTGTAACGGGCGGCCCAAGCCATCGGTCACATGTCCACACGCCAGAGAGCGCAGGGCCGTAGCGTTCCCGGGTGGCCATTCGCTCAGATCTTCGCAACATCGCCGTAATCGCGCACGTCGACCACGGTAAGACCACGCTCGTCGACGCTCTCCTGCGCCAGTCCGGAGCCTTTCGGGCAAACGAGCAGGTTGTCGAACGGGTCATGGACTCCATGGACCTGGAACGTGAAAAGGGCATCACCATCCTTGCTAAGAACACGGCCGTCAGGCGTGGCGACGTCAAGATCAACATTGTCGACACCCCCGGCCACGCCGACTTCGGCGGCGAGGTCGAACGGGCGCTCAACATGGTCGACGGGGTCCTCCTGCTCGTCGATGCCGCCGAGGGTCCGCGGCCCCAGACCAGGTTCGTACTGCGTAAGGCACTCGAGGCCGGCCTCACGATCGTTGTGGTCGTCAACAAGATCGACCGTCCCGATGCACGCCTCAGCGAGGTGGTCGATGAGGTCTATGAACTGTTCATGGATCTCGATGCGACCGATGAACAGATCGAGTTTCCGATTGTCTACGCCGATGCCCGTTCAGGCATCGCCACCCACGACCCCGACGTTCCCGGAACCAACATGGACCCGTTCTTCGACGTCGTGCTCGAACACGTTCCACCCCCCTCCTACGACCCCGACGAGCCGCTGCGTGCCCACGTCACCAACCTGGATGCATCCCCCTACGTTGGGCGCATCGCCATTTGCCGGGTCGACAGCGGAACGCTCCGACGCGGCGAAGCCGTGGCCTGGTGCCGAACCGACGGGTCCATCCAGCCGGCCAGGGTCGGCACAATCTCTGTCACCGAGGTGCTGACCCAGGTAGACGTCCAAGAAGCCGGGCCAGGTGAGATCGTGTACGTGTCCGGCATAGAGGGCGTCACCATCGGCGAAACCCTCGCTGACCCCGAAGACCCTAGGCCGATGCACGAGATCACCGTCGATGAGCCGACCCTCTCCATGGCCATCGGGGTCAACACCTCGCCGGTAGCCGGCAATGACGGTGACAAGCTGACCGCACGCCAGGTCAAGGCCAGGCTCGACGCCGAGTTGGTCGGCAATGTCTCCATCCGGGTCCTTCCCACCGAAAGGCCCGACACCTGGGAGGTCCAGGGCAGGGGAGAGTTGCAGTTGGCGATCCTCGTGGAGACGATGCGCCGCGAGGGCTTTGAGCTCACCGTGGGTAAGCCGGCGGTCCTGCTCCGTGAGGTAGACGGCGTGCTCAACGAGCCCATGGAGAGGCTCTCGGTGGACATCCCCGAGGAGCACATGGGGGCCGTTACCCAGTTGCTTGGTGAACGCAAGGCCCGCATGGAGGACATGACCAATCACGGCACCGGTTGGGTGTGCCTCGACTACGTGGTCCCCGCCAGGGCATTGATCGGGTTCCGAACCGAGTTCCTTACCGAGACCCGCGGAACCGGCCTGCTGCACCATGTCTTTGAGGGTTGGGAGCCATGGAAGGGAGAACTGCGGACTCGCCAGACCGGCAGCATCGTCGCCGACAGGGTGGGGGCGACGACCGCATACGCCATCACCTCCCTCCAGGAGCGCACCACCCTGTTCGTGGGGCCGACCGAAAAGGTCTATGGAGGCATGATCGTCGGCGAGAACCCGAGGGCCGAGGACATGGACGTCAACATCTGCCGAGAGAAGAAACTCACAAACGTTCGGGCATCGGCCTCAGACGACACCATCAGGCTGACACCCCCACGTCGGCTGTCGCTGGAACAGGCGCTCGAGTACGTAGCCGATGATGAGTGTGTAGAGGTGACTCCGGCGGTTATCCGCCTTCGCAAGGCCGTCCTCGATGCAGGCGAGCGGGCACGCAGCCTCAAGAAACTCAAGAACGCCAGAGCCTGACATCGTGCCAGCCGTCGTCGGCTGGCGGTTAGCGTCCCGGCTGTGAACGACACGCCCGGAGTTCTCTTCCTGTGCATCCACAACGCAGGTCGTTCGCAGATGGCCGCCGGATGGCTGCACCACCTGGGTGGCGGATCCGTGAGGGTCCACTCTGCCGGGTCCGAGCCTGCTGAGTCGGTATACCCGGTTGCCGTCGAGGCCATGGGCGAGGTCGGTATCGACATCTCAGGTGCCGAGCCGAACCGGTGGACCGAGGAGATGCTGGCCGACGTGGACCTCATAGTCTCGATGGGATGCGGCGACATCTGTCCTATCTATCCCGGAAAGCGCTGCCTGGACTGGCCGATCTCAGACCCTGCCGGCCAGGGCCTTTCGATGGTGCGCGGTGTCCGCGACGAAATCCGTGTACGTGTTGTCGGGTTGCTGGCCGAAATGGGTATCGGGCTCGCTGACTGACAACGGGCGGTTAGCGTCGTCGGCAGGTCTACGGGGCAGGAGCAGATGGCCAGCTACTCAACCGAGGTGTTTCATGTCCAGGCCGGTGACCACGCCGAGTTGGTGGCGGCTATCGGGTCGGCAATGTCCGGCGCCGACGCCTGGGTCAACGTCGAACCTGTGGTCGACGACTCGCACCGTACAGAGGTACCGGGCATCTTCGCCTGGTTCTCGGCCCGTGGGCCCCAGGTGCCAGTTGGAACATTCGTCTTTTCCGGGCCCGAGGTGGCAGTTTCTGTCGGTCTGGACCACGGCACCGGGCGGGGCGCCGGTGATCGTCTCATCGCAGGTGGGGTGGAGGCACCCGAAGCCTGGGTGCTGAAGCAGGACCATCCCAAGACCGGCCTGGTCTGGGAACTTCACCCCGAGGGTGTCGACGCTGTAGCGGTGGTGAGGCTGTTGCTGGAGGGAACCTCCCTGCTGTGTCCCATTCCGGTCGAGGGGCAGTGGACCGCCACCCTGAACCGGCCGCGGTGAGCGTGGCTCAGGCCTCCCTGATCGCTGTCATGATCAGGTCCACGGCGGAATCCACGTCGACTCCGTAGCCGACCCTGCAGTTGGGCTCACCAGCAGCGGGACCCCGTTCATCTACCAGGGTTTGGCCGCGGGTGTGGGTTCCATCCAGTTCGACCACGACCGTTCGGAGTTCAGATGCGATCAGGTGCGGGTGGGTGATCGCCAGGATGGCACTCGGGTCGTGCATCGCGCTCGTGTCCGACCCCTCCCACTGGAAGTGGATGTCGATGAGGTGGTTCAGCAGGTGTGTCACGACGTTGCCCACCGGTGTACCCATCTCCCGGCATGTAGTGGCGTGGCTAGGGCCCATGCGGACCTGGTTGGTGAGGTTCAGGCCGATCATGTGAACGGGCCCACCGGACCGGAACACGATGTCGGCCGCCTCGGGATCAACGTAGATGTTGAATTCGGCCGCAGCGGTGACGTTGCCCGAACCCGCTCCGCCTCCCATAAGCGTTATCGAGGTCACCCGGTGAGCAAGACCGGGGTCGGCCTGCAGGGCGAGGGCGATGTTGGTGAGGGGACCGATCGGAACCAGGTGGAGGCCTTCTTCTGCCCGGGTGGTCTCCACCAGGAATTCGACGGCGTCAGACGAGTCAGGGCTCCCCTCGGGTTCGGGTAGGTCCACCCCGGCAAGACCGTCGGCGCCGTGAACGTGGCTGGCATCTTCCAGGTCGCCTGCCATGGGACCGTCGGCTCCCCGGTGGATCGGAACGTCAAGGCCCAAGAGGGCACGGAGGCGCATCGCGTTCGCAGATGTCTGGGCCCCTGAGACGTTTCCTGCCACAGTCGTGATCCCGACCAGGTCAGCCCACCGGGCGGCTGTGATGATGGCGATTGCGTCATCGACACCCGGGTCGCAGTCGAGAATCATCCGGGGCCGCACGTGGTCGTTCACCTGTTCATCTCCATTCGTCACATCCCCACTGGTCAGTAGCCGGCTTCCAGGTCCACGATGCCCTCAGGGTTGTCGCCCCGCAGCCACCGCTCGAGGTTGTCGGCGAACATGTCGAAGAGCTGTTGTATCGCGTCTGGGCTAGACCACGAGATGTGGGGGCTGAGCCTTACCCCGGGATGTCCGTAGAGCCAGTGACCAGCCGGTAGTGGCTCCGGCTCAGAGACGTCCAGAGAAGCCAGGCCGACCTGGCCCTCATCCAGTGCCACTCGGAGGGCGTCTTGGTCCACGACCGACCCCCTGGCGACGTTGATGAGGTGTGCCTCAGGCTTCATTGCTGCCAGGAAGGCTGCGTCGACGAGGTGGTGTGTCTCCCCGGTCACCGGAACCGCCACCACAACGTGGTCGGCATCTCTGACCGCATCAGCGATTGTCGAAGCCAGTTGGACCCCGTTGTCGTCGGTGCCGGCACCCGACCGGCGCACGGCCACCAGGTTGGCTCCGAAGGGTAGAAGCCGGTCGGAGACGGCGCGGTTGATCGAGCCGAAGCCGACCAGGGCGACGGTCTGGCCCTCTAGCGAGCCCAGGTTCGCCCAACTCCAGCGCTCGGGAGGCCCGTCGGCCCAACTGTCGGGCAGGTCCTTGACGGCTGTCAGGATCATCGCCACCACCCATTCCGCAATCGGCACAGCCGAAACTCCTCGTGAACACGAGACCACCATGTCGTCCATCAGGTCGAGCGGCAGGTGGTCCACTCCGTGACCGATGCTGTGCACCCAGCGCACCCCGTGGTCGAGCACGTCGGCGACGTTGCTGGGCCGGAAGGTCTGGGCAAACAGAATCTCGCCTGCAAGGTCGGCTGGGACGGCACCGTCCGGGTCGACATGGACGAACCTGACGTCGGTGAAGCGTTCCTCCAGTTCAGCCATGTGGCGACCCCAACCGGGAGAGTGGACCAGAACGGTCGCCCTGCAGTTGCCCATGGTGTTCACGGCCCCCTGGGCTACGAGCTCAGCGGGCCAGCTCGCGGAACAGGAACTCCTGGGCCACGCTCGCCACGTGGATGCCGTCCAGGGAGAAGACCTCGCCGCTTGACAGGCCACGGCCCCCTGTCAGCCCGTGGGACCTGAAGTCGTGGAGTTGCCACTGGTCGGCAGGTGCGTGTCGGTGGAACCAGATGGCGTGGTCGAGGCTGGCGCCCATGAAGCTCTGGTGCCGCTCCTCGCGGTCCATGCCTATGTCAATTACCCGTGGATGCGAGCTGACCGAGGCATTGCTGGGGAGGTCATCTGACAGGAAGGCCAGCGCACAGTCATGCAGGACCCTGTCGTTACCCAGGTCGCTGAGGATCCGAAGCCAACTGGCCGAGTGTCCGGGTTCCTGGATGGCCCGTCGATGGCCTAGCAGGCCCCAGTCCTCGTTGGCCCCGTCCTCGGCAGACCCCATGTCTCCAGGAGCCATCGACTCCTGAACATCTACCTGGTCCTCGACCACCTGGAATGAACACGACAGGTTCAAGATTGCTCCCTCTGACTGGCGGGCCACGACCCTGCGCGTCGTGAACGAACGGCCGTTGCGGATCCTGTCCACCTCGTAGCGGATCGGCTCACTGCTCGTTCCTCCCCTGATGAAGTAGGCGTGGAGCGAGTGGACGTGCCGGTCCTCGTCGACGGTTGCCGCTGCGGCGCGCAGACCCTGTGCCACCACCTGGCCGCCGTAGACACGGCCCCACGGGTAGTCGGGGCTGATCCCCACGTACACATCAGGTCCGTGTGACTCGAGGGCCATGAGGGCCGCGAAGTCGATGTCCAGGTCGATGGGGTAGACGGGTGCCATGGTCGACTACGCCCCAAGTGCCATGGTCGTGTGCAGGGCGATTCCGTGGGCGAGGCCTGCTTCGTTCAGGCGCATCCGGTTCGAGTGGCAGGGCGGTGCTGTCTGTGGGTCGCTGATGTTGTCGGGACAGACACCGAGGAAGGCCATGGCACCGGGCACGCTATTGAGCACGTAGGAAAAGTCCTCTGCGCCCATGAACGGTGCAGGGAGGGCCAGGAACGAACCGGGCCCGAGGGTGGCCTCACACGTGTCGGCAACCCGGGCGGCCTGGTCGGTGTCATTGATCGTCACCGGATAACCGGTCTCCAGGCGGAAGTTGACGCTGCAGGCGTGGGCCTCGGCGATGTGCCTGCAGGCGGTTCCCAGCGCAGCCGCCACGAGGCTCCTCGTCTCCTCTGCCACGGCACGGATGGTTCCCTCAAAGAAGGCGGTCTCGGGAATCACGTTGGTGGTCGTGCCGGCGTCCACGTGGGTAATGGTCACCACCGATGGCTTGAAGGCGTCGACCTGACGGGTCACGACGGCCTGGGCGGCGCTGATCATCTCGGCCATCGGCGGAACCGGATCCGCACAGAAGTGGGGGGTGGAGGCGTGGCCGCCCCTTCCTGTGACGGTCACGTGGAACGTGTCAGCCGAGGCCAGTAGAGGGCCGGGTCGACAGGCGGCGTGCCCCACAGGCAGGTTGGGGGTGATGTGGAGGGCAAATGCCCGGTCGACCCCGTCGAGCACGCCCTCGTCGATCATCACGGCAGCGCCTCCAGCGCCTTCTTCGCCGGGCTGGAACATGAACCTGACGTTTCCAGCGATGTCATCCCGTCTGTCGCACAGCAACCTGGCTGCCCCTACCAGCATCGCCACGTGGGCGTCGTGGCCACAGGCGTGTGCCCGGCCCTGTTCGGTTGAACAGAACTCTTCGTCGGAGTCCTCTGTCATCGGGAGAGCGTCGGTGTCAGCGCGGAGCAATACCGTCGGCCCCTCGGATGCCCCCTTGAGGTCGGCCACGACCGACGTGATACCTGATCCCTCGGTGACTGCCAGCGGGAGGCCGTCCAGCGCGGTGATGATCCGTTGCTGGGTACCAGGGTTGTGGAGGCCCAGTTCGGGGTGGCGGTGGATGTCCCTGCGGAGGGCGACCGCGTCGTCAGTCAGTTCGGTTGCTGCCTGGAGAATCTCATGCATGGTGCAATCATGGCCGAGCCGGGACTGCCTTGTCCGACCCGGCGAATCATTTGGCAGACTTGATCCATGTCCTTCGACGTCGAGCAGATCCATGAGGCACTCGCCGCCCTGCTGGAAGAGCCTGCTGCTGACTCCCATTCGACCGTCCTCGGAGCCGGAAGTGATGACCTCGAAGCCGGACGCAGGTACCTCGAGGCCCTGGTGGGTGGTGGCTGGATGGTGCCCGAGTGGCCAGCGGAGCACGGTGGCCGTGACGCCAGCCCGGCTGAGGCTGCACTGATAGCCGAGGCCTTGGGCAGGTACAAGACGGCCGACCTCTACCCGTACGGTGTCGGGCTGAACCTCGTAGGGCCCGTGCTGCTTGCCAGGGGTACTGTCGGCCAACAGCAGCGGTGGTTGCGGCCGATTGCCGATGGCTCCGAGATCTGGTGCCAGATGTTCTCCGAGCCGGACGCCGGTTCCGACCTCGCAAATGCCGGAATGAGGGCTGAACGCGACGGTGATGAGTGGGTGTTGAACGGGTCCAAGGTGTGGACGTCTCGTGGTACCTACTCCACCTGGGGGATGTGCGTCGCTCGGACCGATGCGGCTCTTCCCAAGCACAGGGGACTCACAATGTTCGCCGTTGACATGTCATCACCAGGCATTGACGTGAGGCCGCTCGAGCAGATGAACGGAGACCGGCATTTCACGGAGGTGTTCATCACCGATGTGCGGGTTGCCGACGACAACCGCCTCGGTGAATTGGGTGATGGATGGGGGATCACGGTCGAGACCCTGGCCCATGAGAGGGCGACCATCGGTGGCCGCGCGTTCGGTGGTGGTGACGACTCCGAGGTGGGCCTTCCCTCCTGGTTCGAGGCCTGGCGAGATTCAGGTCATCTGGTTGATCCCGTGGCCCGGCAGGAGGCCATGCGGGCCTACGTGCTCCACCGGGTGAATCAACTCGTCACCGAACGTGCAGCCCATTTGGCCAGGGGTGGTGCTCCGGGGCCCGAGGGATCCGGAGCCAAGTTGCGCAGCGTTACCGCGTTCAAGGCCCGCACCTATCTTGGAAAGAACCTCGCCGGGGCTGCCGGCATGCTGGTTGACACCCCGGGCCACCTCGGTTTCATGACGGCCCCCTCAATGTCCATCCGGGGAGGAACAGACGAGGTGCAGCGAAACATCGTTGGTGAGCGGGTGCTCGGCCTTCCCCGTGAACCGAGTGTCGACAGGGACCTTCCGTACTCAGACCTGAAGCGGAGCCGGTGAGGGCCGACGCTCAGCGCTGGTCGATGTGCGGGACGGTGCGTTCCGGCTGGCCGCTGTAGGTCTGACGTGGGCGGGCGATCCGGGACTCGTTGACGAGAAGTTCGTCCCAGTGGGCCAGCCAGCCCGGGGTCCGCCCTATTGCGAACAACACCGTGAACATCTCGACCGGGAACCCCATCGACTGGTAGATGAGGCCCGAGTAGAAGTCGACGTTCGGGTAGAGGTTCCGGTTGATGAAGTACTCGTCGGCAAGGGCAACCTCTTCGAGTTTCAGGGCCATGTCGAGTAGCGGGTTGCGGCCTGTCACCTCAAATACCTTGTGGGCGGCATCCTTGATGATTCGTGCCCTCGGGTCGTAGTTCTTGTAGACGCGGTGGCCGAAGCCCATGAGTTTCTGGTCGCCGGCCTTGACGCCGGCAATGAAGTCGTCGACGTTCTCGTAGGAGCCGATGTCCTCGAGCATGCGGACTACGGCCTCGTTGGCTCCACCGTGGCGTGGGCCCGACAGGGCGGCAGCAGCTGACGCCACCGTGAGGTACGGGTCGGCATGGGCGCTGCCGACGACCCTCGCTGCAGTGGTGGAACAGTTCTGTTCGTGGTCGGTGTGCAGTACGAAGAGCAGGTCAAGGGCGTCTTTCAGGATGGGGTCGACCTCGTAGGGCCAGTCTCTCTGGCAGAACATCATTGAGAGGAAGTTGCCGGTGTAGTCGAGGTCGGGGTCGGGTTGCACATAGGGGGTGCCGACGCTGCGGCGGTACGCGCTTGCAGCCAGCGTGGGCATCTTGGCGATGAGGCGGATCATCTGGGTGCGGCGACACACCGGGTCTTCGACCTTCTTGCCGTCTGGCCAGAAGGTCGACATGGCTGCGATGCCTGAGACGAGGACGCCCATTGCGTGGGCATCGTCGCGGAATCCCTCGAGGATCCGCTTGTGGAAGTTCTCGTGGATCGGTGCCTCGGAGGCGATCTCATCGGACCATGCCGTCAACTGGGTTCGGTTCGGCAGTTCTCCGAACACAACCAGGTAGGCCACCTCGAGGAAGCTCGTTGAGCCGGCCAACTGCTCGATGGGGTAGCCGCGGTAGCGGAGAAGGCCCTTGCCACCGTCCAGGTAGGTGATGGCGCTGTCGGCACCAGAGGTTGCGGTGAAGGACGGATCGTCGAACCAGATTCCGGGCAACAGCGAGCCCCATGCCCTGGCGTCGATGCCGCCCCTGTCGATGGGGATCTCGATCGTCTCGCCGGTGCGGTTGTCGGTGATGGTGATGCTTTCGCCCACGTCAACCCTTCTTGAGGTTCGGGGCGTCACGCCCCCTGGCCCCTTGAATGTACCTGCGGCGGAGGACGGCTGTGCAGTCGGGCTGAAGCGAAGATCACCGATTGTTCGCACTCAGGTGGAGAATTGGTGGAATCCGACCCTCAGAGCGGGCTGTTGTCGTGGCGACGACGCGGAATCCTCTCTCTTTTCCCGGCGAGTATCTCGAGGGCCGATGCCAACTCCGACCTTGTTTCGGCAGGTTCTATGACCCTGTCGACCGATCCGCGTTCGGCAGCCACATAGGGGTTCAGGAGGCGGTCCTCATACGACGACTCCAACTCTGCCCGCTCTCCGGGGTCGGCGTCGCGGTGGAGTATCTCGACAGCGCCCTTGGCTCCCATTACCGCGATCTCGGCCGTTGGCCAGGCCAGCATCAGATCGTTGCCCATGTAGCGCGAGTCCATGACTATGTAGGCGCCGCCGTAGGCCTTTCGGAGGGTCACGCAGACCCTGGGCACCGTGGCCCTGGCGTAGGCGAACGCCAGCTGGGCGCCGTAGCGGATCATGCCCCTCCACTCGAGGTCCTTCCCGGGGTAGAAGCCCGAGGTGTCCACGAAGGTCACCAACGGCAGGTTGAAGGAGTCGCAGAAAGAAACGAAGCGGGCGCCCTTCTGGGAGGCCGGGATGTCGAGTGTCCCTGCCATGGACTGGGGCTGGTTGGCTACGAGCCCAACCGGGTTACCTGCAATCGTGGCAAAGGCTGTTACCAGGTTCGTCGCCCAGCCCTCTCGTGGTTCGAGCAGGTGGCCGTCGTCGACGACACACGACAACACGTCGCGGACGTCGTAGCTGCCGGTGGTCGTGGTCGGAATGAGGTCGCCGGCCTCCGGGGTGGGGCGATCGACCGGATCTCCGCTCGGCCAGCACGGCGGAGCAGTATCTGTGTGGTCAGGAAGGTAGGAGAGGAGTTCTCCGATCAGGTCGACGGCGACGTTGCGGTCGGTGCAGGTGAAGTGGGCTACGCCTGTCGTGCGTTCATGCATGGTTGAGCCGCCGAGACCCTCGTTGGAGAATTCCTCTCCGGTGAACTGGTTGACCATCCGGGGTCCACTCACGAAGGCAAACGTGTCATCGATCATCACGACAATGTCGGCAAGCCCCAGCAGCAGGGCCGGTCCGGAGACGGTCGGGCCGGTGACGCAGAAGATGATCGGAACGACGCCGGAACAGGCCACAAACTCCCTCGCAGCGGTGCCCCAGCCGTGGACCGCTCCAACACCCTCGTCGACAGCGGCTCCGCTGGAGGCCACGAAGCAGACTAGGGGCAGGCGCTGGTCACGGGCCGTACGGGCTGCGACAGCGAGGTTCTCCCCGTCGGCAGGGCGGAGGGAGCCACGGTCCTCGCCGGAGATCTCCACAAGCACGACGTGTCGGCCGTGCACCTCGTCGACTCCGAATGAGACCGTGCCGCCGGTGAGCGAGCGCAGACCGACCCGGTCTGTACCGCCGGTCATCGTTGGGTCTCTGTTCTCGGTACGGGGTTGACGGTCTTCATGAAGCCCCCAGAGTTACATGGATGCCGGGCTGATGGGGTCCGATCTCGCGAATGACCTTGAGGAGCACCTCGCGGGCGGCCCTTGCCGGTGTGGACGGTGTGGTCCGGGCGCTGCGGGTCAGGCCTACTGATCGCCGGGCCAGGCCGTCGACCCTGATGATCGTCCAGATCTCGTCTGAATAGCCGGATGCGGCGCTGGCAGGTAGCAGGGCAGGCGCATACCCCTGATAGGCGAGTGAAGTGAGCAGTCGAAGGCCGTCAATCTCGGCGGCTGCGCGCAGACGAAGGCCGGATCGGGCCAGTTCCTCGTCGACGGCATCGCGGAAGGGCGTACCCACCGGCGTGAGCATTATCTCGTGGTCCGTCAGGTCGGTGATGCTGACCGTGTCGTGTTCGGCGAGAGGGTGGTCGTTGGGCGCAACGACGATGCGCTCCTCATCGAAGAGGGGTTCGGTAACAAGGCCGGCGTCAACGACCGGGGTGTTGACGACCGCCAGATCCAGGTCTCCCGTGTTGACCCGTGGTGTCAACGATGCGGTGGTGGCGTCCACGAGGATCGGGTGGAGGCCAGGAGCGGTCTCCTTCATACGGCGAAGCAGGGGGGTGGCGATCCAGCGGGCCGTGGTGCCAATGCAGCCGATCCTCACCGGGCCCGCCACCTCGTCGTGCATCGAGGTGATGTCGTCGGAGATCGACTGCATCTCGGTGGCGATCCTGCGGGCCCGCCCAATCACGGCCAGGCCCTCGGGGGTGGGCTGCATCGTGGCCCTGTCAATGAGGGTGACACCAAGTTCCTTTTCCAGTTTGGCCACATGGGTCGAGACGTTCGACTGCACGGTATGGAGTACCCGGGCGGCGGCCGAGAAGCTGTGGTGGTCGGTCACGGCGAGCAGGTGGTTGAGTTGGCGCAGGTCCATCGGCAACAAGGATGCCATGGGGCTGAGCCATATGTACGAGGAATGGTCACGAGGAGGAATGAACCGGGCTGAGACACATCGTGCATCGTCATGCCGCTTGGCCCTGTCAGGCCCTATTGTCGACGACCACGACCACGACCACTGCCAACCAGACCCGAAGCAGCATGCCAACCGTTCTCTCCATCCATTTGGGACCAAACCTGGCCCACGCAGCAGTCGACAGCGACGGGCGCATCGACCTGCTCGCCCTGGGCAAGCGCGCCGCACACATGCCCGTCGTACTCCATGTGGCTGCAGATGGATCGGTCACGGTCGGGTTTGAGGCCCTCCACAGGTCGGAGTCAGAGCCTGATGGCACCATCGACAACGTGGTGGGACGCCTGCTCGATGCCGAGATGATCGAAGCGGTGGGCCGGACCCTCACGGCCGAAACCGTCATTGCCCACCTCCTGGCCCACATCTATGCACGCTGCATAGTAGTGCTCGACCGCGTACCCGACGAGGTGCTGGTCGTGTGCACCGCCGGAGGCCCCGAGGCAGCCGTCTACGCAGCGGCATCCGGGCGTGCACGCCTGGGCGACTTCACGCTCGTCGAGGAGACCCGTTCATGGTCTGCCATGGCCGCACATGGCCCCGATGGCATGGACCCGGACCTCGCCGGGGCCCTTGGTGCACTGTTCTGGAGACGCCACGGCGATGGTCCCCCCGGACCCAAGCCGATCGTCACCCGTGAGGACCTCGGGGTCGTCTCCCGGGAGCCGGCCAGGATCCCGACGGAGCCATCGGTTATGTCGCTCGGACCCCGCTCGGTCTTCGAAGAAACGTCCATTCCAGACCTTGAGCGCAGGCGGTTCAGGCCCGGCCTCGTCCTGGCTGCCACTGTGCTGGGTTGCCTGACACTCGGAGCAGCGTTCCTCCTTACTCGGGGTGACGACTCCGGGCCCGAGCAGGTACACGAACCTGAGGTGGCGGCCCCAACGACCGTGTCCGACCCACCCACAACTCTGCAGGCGACTACCGTTGCGCTGCCAGCCACAACCACTACCACAGCGGCACCCGTCACGGTGATTCCGGGGGTCGTCGCCTCAACCACCCTTCCTCCGGCACTTACGACGACCACCATCGTCCCGGTGACAACCACCACTGTCGCTATCCCCACGACGACCACCAGGCCGCCTCTCGGCGTGTTGACGTTGTCACCGGCTGGTGTGGTTACAAATGCCGCGACAGGAGCCGAGGTACTCGTCGGCCTCGGTGACAGCGCCGACACGGTCGTCGCAGTGCTCACGGCAGTGGTGGGTGCACCTGTAGCAGACACCGGCTGGATGCCAGATGAGCGGTGTGCGGGAGACCTCATCAGGCGGGTCACGTTCACCAACCTCGAGGTGGTGTTGAGCGACGTCGACGCGACCGACGGAGAACCCGGAACCGATGCCACCTTCACCCAGTGGTTTGCTGAGGGAACCGACGCCATCCACACATCTCTCTGGACACTCGACCGGATCGGGGTGGGTTCGTCGGTCACAGACCTGGTTGCGGTCCACGCAGACGGGCTGGTGCTGACAAGCCCGGTCGAGGGCGACACGGCGGGTTTGTTCAGCATCGATGCCCTCGGTGTCAGCGATGGGATGAGGGGCGTGACAACCCACACCGACGACATCGGGCGGGTACTCCAGATCTGGGCCGGCAACGGTTGCGCACGCTGGCCCAACTGACCCGGGCCAGTCAGGGAACCCCCAGTTCCGACCTGAGCACCTCATCAAGGGATGGCTTGGAAAAGCAGAAGCCACCGTCAAGGAGCACGGAGGGGCGCACGACAGCGCTGGACAGCATCAGTTCCGTGACCAGTCGCCGCCCGAACGGGATCGAAGGCACCAGTGCCGGAGTGCGTATGCGGGCGGGGCGCCGGACGGCGCTACCCAGCGAGGTGGCGAACCCTGCGTTGGTAACCGGCGAGGGAGAGACCAGGTTGGCGGGCCCACAGACCTCGTTGTCGATCAGCCAACACAGGGCAGAGACCTCGTCACTCAACGAGACCCAGCTCATCCACTGCGTTCCGGGGCCCAGAGGGCCGCCCAGGCCCAGCCGGAACAACGGCAACTGTGCGGCCAACAGGCCTCCCCTGGACGACAGGACGATTCCGGTACGGGCGTGTGCGACCCTGACACCTGCTGATTCAGCCGTTCTGGTGGCGGCCTCCCATGCGACACATACATCGGCCAGGAAACCGCCGCCACGGGCACTTGTCTCATCGAGCGGCTCATCGGGCCGGTCGCCGTAGAAGCCGATTGCTGAACCGCTTACCAATATGCCCGGACCGGTTCCGGCCCGGCGTGACTCCGCCATGGCCGAGGAGATGAGGTGCGTGCCACGGGTTCGGCTGCCGAGGATGAGGTCCATCCGCGACCGGGTCCAGCGTCGGTTGGCGATACCGGCACCGGCCAGATGGGCCACCGCATCGACGCCCTCGAGGCGCCCTGGATCCAACAGGCCTCGATCTGGATCCCAGCGGATCTCCCGGGGAGAGTCGGCAGGTCGACGTACCAGACGCCTCACGGTGTCGCCACGCTCTTCAAGCCGGTCACAGAGCGCACCACCGATGAGCCCGGAGGACCCTGAAACCGCTACGTCCACCTGTTCATCCTCCGTGCAACCATGCCACGCCGGTCGTCAACTGCGTTGCGAAGTGGTCGGCCCGGACAACGGGTGCGACATGGTCACCGGAGAACTCGACGACAAGTGGCCGGGGAAGGGCCGTCGCCAACTGTCGTTGTCGGGCCGTCGGAACGATGCTGTCGTCAACGCCGATCAGCACGGTCGTCGGCACGTCGATGTTGCCGGCCCAACTGCTGGAGTTGAACCCACCCAGAGCCACACCGGCCTGCAGAATCTGGCCGATGTCACCGGCCCTGACCTCTCGGGCCGCCCAGTCGTCAAACTCCGGGTCAACCAGTTGAGCCCTGCCGGACCTGACCGACGCAACCCTCTCCGCCAGGTGCCAGGTGGTTTCAGGAAGCAGTGCGGCAGGGCGACAGGCCAGCCGGATCAGGGCGAAGTCGCGGTACTCGGCAACGGTCTGGCGGAACTTCATGGCGCTGGCGCACAGGGCCAACCCGGAGACCAGATGCGGATGGCGACGCCACAACAGTTGTGCGACAGCGCCTCCCATCGAGTATCCGACGGCGACCGCCTGCTCCACCCCGACGGCATCCATTACGGCGGCAGCATCGTCGGCACAGTCTTCGAGGCGGAACCGCCTCCGTGGCCTCAGCCCGTTTGGACCGTGCCCGCGCTGATCCCAGGCCAGCACCCGGTAGCGGGAGGTCAACTCTGCATAGGCAGCGCCCCAGTTGAGGTCGGCGCTGACCGTCCAGCCGTGGAACAGCAACAGGACGGGCCTGGTCGATTCATGACCGTCTGGCTGGCCCGAGTCCCGGAGCCTGAGCGGACCTCGACCTGGCAGGTCGACGACCCGCCACGGTGGAGGTTCTCCCACGGACAGGAGCTCTGGCGGAGTATTCAACCGGGCAGCTCCGCCGCAGTCCCGACCGACACCTAGTGTTCGATGGCGGTGATCCGTACGGTCAACTCGCCACCAGGCGCTTCAAACGAGATCTCGTCGCCCACCGATCGACCCAGGAGCACCTCGCCGAGAGGAGAGCCTGGTGAAACTACGCCGACGTCGGCATGTTGCTCCTCAATGGAACCGAACAGCATCCGCTCAGGTTCATCGTCGTCGCCGTAGACGAGCGACACGATGCAACCAGGAACAACCGTGTCGGTTCCCGTCGGAGCATCGTCGAGGATCGTGGTGTTCTCGAGGAGATGCTCGAGGTGCATGATGCGACCTTCCATCTTGCCCTTCTCCTCCTTGGCGGCGTGGTAGTCGCCGTTCTCAGAAAGGTCGCCCATCTCGCGGGCAACCTCGATCTTGCGGGCGATCTCAATTCGGCCACGGGTGGTCAGGTCGGTCAACTCCGCCGCCAACCGGTCAAACGCAACCTGTGACAGTTGATGCTTCTCGGCCATCCCCGGAGCGTAGCCAGCGGTCCGACGAAAGTCGGTTGATAATGCTCCGGGGATGCTTGGTAGGATCGTTCCCATGGGTCACAGGTATCTGGTAATCGCCATTACGTAGCGCACGCCAGTTTGGTGTGCGCACGGACCGTCCACCTCGGTGGGCGTTTTTTTGGTTGCAGGCTGCTCTCAGAGAGCACTTTGAACGGATTGGCCCGATTTCCGGCCCTGGACAGAGACGACTAAGGAGCACATAGGCGTGGCATATCGAGTAGGCGTCATCGGTGGTGACGGAATCGGCCCTGAGGTCATTGCCGAGGGCCTTAAGGTTGTTGCCGCCGCCGGCGTAGCCATCGAGACGGTCGACTACGACCTGGGCGGCTTCCGCTACCTGCGCGACGGCGTCGTCCTGCCCGACGAGGTGGTTGAGGAGTGGCGTGGCCTCGATGCGCTGTTCCTCGGAGCGGTCGGGACACCAGAGGTTCCCCCCGGGGTGATCGAGCGCGGCCTCCTGTTGAAGATGCGCTTCGACCTTGACCTCTACGTGAACCTGCGGCCGTTCCTCCTTCCGCCTTCAGACATCGACTTCATGGTCGTCCGCGAGAACACCGAGGGCACCTATGCCGGAGAGGGCGGCCTTCTCCGGAAGGGAACCCCCAACGAGGTGGCAACCCAGGGATCGGTCAACACCCGGATGGGCGTCGAGCGTGCCATCCGCTACGCGTTCGACCTTGCACGTGCACGTCGGGGCCACCTGACGCTCGTACACAAGACCAACGTGCTCACCTTCTCAGGCGACCTCTGGGGACGCACCTTCGAAGAGGTCGCCGCCGACTACCCCGATGTTGAGACCGCCTACAACCACGTTGATGCCGCATGCATCTACTTCGTCGACTCACCCGAGCGCTACGACGTGATCGTCACCGACAACCTGTTCGGCGACATCCTCACCGACCTCGGTGGAGCCGTCTCAGGTGGAATCGGCCTGGCTTCCTCAGCCAACCTGAACCCGGAGCGGACCGGTCCGTCAATGTTTGAGCCGGTTCACGGATCTGCACCCGATATTGCCGGGAAGGGGCTCGCCAACCCCACGGCTGCGATCCTGTCAGGAGCCATGATGCTCGACTTCCTCGGCGAGGATGCTGCGGCTGGGCGGATCCGGGCAGCATGTGCCGACCCCGACACCCAACTGGACGGCACGGTGGCAACAGGCGACGCCATAGCCGAACGCGTACAGGGTTGACCAGGGAACCGACACAACCAACAGCACCGACACGACAGGGCAGGAGAGGTAGAAGAACATGCCGATAGAGAAGGCAGACAAGATCTGGATGAACGGCGAACTCGTCGACTGGGATGACGCCACCATTCACGTGCTTACCCACACGCTCCACTACGGCAACGGGGTGTTCGAGGGAATCCGGGCTTACGAGACCGACAGCGGTCCCGCCGTGTTCAGGCTGAGGCCCCACATCGAACGCTTTTTCAGGTCAGCCAAGATCCTGTTCATAGACATTCCATGGACGGTCGACCAGCTGGTCCAGGCGGTGAAGGACACCGTTCGCGTCAACGACCTGCCTTCGTGCTACATCCGACCCCTGGCGTACCTCGGCTACGGCGAGATGGGCCTCAACCCCATTCCCTGTGACGTCGATGTCTCCATCGCCACATGGCCATGGGGTTCCTACCTGGGAGACGAAGGCATCAGGAACGGCGTGCGCATGATGATCTCGTCGTGGCAGCGGCACGATGCCAATGCCATGCCACCCGCAGCCAAGGGATGTGGCCACTACATCAACTCGCAGATGGCCAAGGTCCAGGCGATCAAGGCCGGCTACGACGAGGCCATCCTGCTGTCACCCCAGGGCAACGTGTCCGAGTGCACCGGAGAGAACCTGTTCGTGGTCAGCGGCGGCACGATCATCACGCCACCGACCAGCGCTGGCGCCCTCAAGGGAATCACCCAGGATGCCGTCCACCGGATAGCCGATGACCTGGGCATCCCGTATGTGCAGGGGAACCTGTTGCGGAGTGACCTCTATACGGCCGACGAGGCATTCCTCTCCGGAACGGCGGCAGAGGTTGTTCCGATCCGCTCGGTCGACGAGCGTGACATCGGCGATCCCGGCCCCATCACCCGGGCCGTCCAGGATGTCTTCTTCGAGGCCGTCCGTGGGAAGCGACCCGAGTACGCAGAGTGGAACGAGCATGTCGACGCCTGACCTGCCGACTGCGGTCGACATCTACGACACCACGCTGCGTGATGGTGCGCAGCTCGAGGGCATCTCGCTGACGGTCGTCGACAAGTTGCGCATCGCGGAACAGCTGGACCTGCTCGGCGTCCACTACATCGAGGGCGGCTGGCCGGGGGCCAACCCCAAAGACGTCGAGTTCTTCGAGAGGGCGCGCACCGAACTACGCCTCAACCGGTCGAAGCTGGTTGCATTCGGTTCGACAAGGCGTGTGAACGGTGACGCCCAGGACGACCCGACGCTTGCCAACCTCGTGGCCTCGGGCACCGATGTCGTCTGCATCGTCGGCAAGGCCTGGGACTACCACGTCACAGAAGCACTCCGGACAACGCTCGACGAGGGCGTGGCAATGGTCGCCGACTCGGTCAGGTTCCTCAAGGGCCGGGGGCTGACGGTGTTCTTCGACGCTGAGCACTTCTTCGACGGATACCAGGCGAACCCCGACTACTCGATGCAGGTGCTCGCCGGTGCTGCAGAGGCCGGGGCCGACTGCCTCGTCCTGTGCGACACAAACGGGGGTTGCCTGCCGTTCGACGTTGAGAGAATCGTGTCCGAGGTGGTCGCCGCAACAGATACCGCCATCGGCGTCCACTTCCACAATGACACGGGTTGTGGCATTGCGAACGCAATCGCCGGGGTCCGGGGCGGAGCCACCCAGGTGCAGGGGACGATCAACGGATACGGCGAACGGGTTGGCAACTGCGACCTCGTTCCCATCATCGCCAACCTGAGCCTCAAGATGGGGGTCGAGACGATCCCGGCCGGGGGAATCGCCAACCTCACTGCGGTGGCCCACCACGTGGCCGAACTCGTGAACTTCACCGTCGACCCCCAAAAGCCCTACGTGGGTACAACAGCGTTCGCGCACAAGGCCGGCCTGCACACCAGTGCCATTTCCAGACGCCCGGATGCCTACGAGCACATCGCTCCCGAGCTTGTGGGCAACGGAACAAGGTTCCTCGTCTCCGAGATGTCGGGAAGATCCACGATCGACCTGAAGGCCCGGCAACTGGGCCTCGACCTGGATGGGAAGACCCTGGGTGCCATCGTCGAGACCATGAAGGTCCTTGAACACGCCGGATACCACTTCGAGGCGGCCGACGCCTCGCTGGAGCTTCTGATGCGTGCGGCCGGTGGATGGCAGCAGGACTACTTCGAACTGGATTCCTTCAGCGTTGAGGTCGGCCACCGCTCCGGTAGTGGGAGCCGGGCATGGAACGAGGTGGCGGTCGATGTCGAGACCGAGGCAACCGTACGCATCAGCGTCGGTGGCGACATGCGTGAGGCGACCGGCACGGGGAACGGACCCGTCAACGCCCTCGACGCAGCCCTCCGTGAAGCCCTCGGCAACAGCACCCCCGGGCTGGGCCGGCTGCACTTGACCGACTTCAAGGTGAGGGTGCTCGAGACCAGCAAGGGCACCGGCGCGGTGACGCGGGTGCTCATCGACACGACCAACGGTGACCAGACCTGGACAACCATCGGGGTCTCCGAGAACATCATCGAGGCCTCTTGGCAGGCGCTCGTGGACTCGATCGTCTACGGCCTCCTCCACTCCGAGGATTAACTGCGTGGTCGAAAGTTCAGAGGATCTGCCGGTTCCGCTGTCTCGCACCCTCCTTGCAGAGGGGTTGGGCACCATGTTCCTGCTCATCGGCGTGGTCGGGTCCGGGATTATGGCCGAGCGCCTCAGTCCAACAGACGTAGGGCTGCAGCTGTTCCAGAACGCTGTGGCCACAGGTGCCGTCCTGGTGGCGATCATCTCGATCTTCGGCACGATCTCTGCCGACTTCAACCCCGCAGTGACCGTCGGGGCGTGGCTCCTGGGTCTCAGGAGCGGCCGGCAGGTTCCGGCGATGTTGGCGGCCCAGGTGCTCGGCGGCTGCGTCGGCACCGTCCTGGCAAACCTCATGTTCGACCTGGCGTGGGTGGACCTCTCCACGAAGACACGCAGCGGAGGGCATCTGTGGCTGGCTGAGGTCGTGGCCACCCTGGGCCTGCTGCTGGTCGTGTTCAGCCTCGTCAGGACAGCGCGGCTCTCGGTGATCCCGTACGTCGTCGGTGCCTACATCGGTGGCGCCTACTACTTCACCTCATCGACCAGCTTCGCCAACCCGGCGGTGACCGTGGCCCGGACCCTGTCGGACACCTTTGCCGGAATCGAGCCCTCGTCGGCACCGATGTTCATCGTCATGCAGGTCGTCGGCGTCGGGCTCGCCGTGGTCGTTGTGCGGGCGCTGTTTCCGTCGTCGGGGCGGTAGTTCAGGAACTGCACTGGTCGACGGCCGCTTCGCCCTCGACTCTGGCCTCCAGCCAGGCGATCAGGTCATCGAAGTAGTCGAGGACCGCCGATGAGTGGGTCGCCCCGGGGTAGACGCGTCGTTCCAGCGGCGCATGGTCGGGCATGCCGCACAGCTGGCTGAGGAGGAACTCGCTGCTGATGATCGGGATCTGCTCGTCCTGGTCACCGTGGAGGATGATCACCGGAGCCTGATTGGGCAGTTGGTTCGTGTCGTTCTCGGTGAGTCGGGTGTTCCACTCCGGGATGGCGAAGATGTCGGCGACCGCCAACAGTTCGGCAAACGGAATCGGGTTGACGAGGTCCATGATGTGTCCGGTGCAGCCGTTCTCCAGCTCGTCCAGCAGGTAGTGGTACTCGGGGTTGGTTACAGCCTTCAGGTCCAGTTCCGGGTAGGACACGGCCAGGCCTGCACTGACCATTACGAGGTAGCCCTGGAAGTCGGAACCCTGGAGGAACGTTGATAGGAGGTCCAGTTGCGACGGAGGCGCTCCGGCGGCCACCCCGACGAGATCCAGGTCGGGTGCGAGCTCCTGCCACCGCTGGGAGACGTGCATCGCTGCGTGCCCGCCCTGAGAGTGTCCCCACACGACAAGTGGTCCGTCGGCACCGACGCCCTCGATGTCGCGGGCGGCCCTGACGATGTCGAACACACCCCTCGCTTCGCTCTCACCGACGATGTAGGCGTGCAGGCCCGGTCCGCCGAGGCCCTCGTAGTCGGTGGCAGTAACCACCCAGCCACGTTCCAGGAACGGCGTGAGGGCCGCAAGGCTGAACGCGTCGGGGAAAGAGGCCGATGGGGCGCACTGGTCGGCAAGGCCGGTCGTTCCATGTGCAATGGAGAGAACCGGCCGTGGGGCAGTGGCATCGGTATCAGGCGCGGCAATGACCCCGGTCACCTCAATGGGGTCGCCGGCAACTGAGGCCGAGGTGTAGGTGACACGCCATGCCACGCCCAGTGAGCCGATGTCGAGCACTTCGCTGGACAGGATCGCACCGGTCGGGATCGTGGTCGTGGTGGGTGCAACGGTCGTCATCGTGGTGGTCGTGGTGGTCGTGGTGGTCGTGGTGGGTGCAACGGTCGTCGTCGTGGTCGTTGTGGTGGTTGTTGTGGTGGTAGCGGGCGCGACGGTTGTCGTTGTCGGCTCGGCCACCGTGGGCGCCGCTACCTCGGTCGAGGAGCAGGCGACTCCAAGCAGCGAGCAGGCGGCCAGGATTGAGGTAACTGCCGGCATTCGGTTCACGAGCGTGCCTTCCGGGGTGGATTCAGGTGACAGTCTGGCCCGTCTGGTGGCCTGTCACCCACAGGGGGGCCGGTAGCGTGCTGCCGTGAATGACCAGACCGTCCTGTCCGCCGAGGGTCGCCCGTATACCCTCGCGGACTGGCTGTTGCTGGTGTCGGCCGCGGGTATCTGGGGCGCCTCGTTCCTCTTCATGGATGTCGCCCTCGAGGTGGAACACCCCGGCCTTGTGACGTTCCTGCGCCCCTCAATGGGATTGTTCGCCGTTCTCGCCTTTCCGTCCGCCCGCCGGCCGATCGACCCTTCCGACAGGGGCCAACTTCTGCTTCTCGGCATCACCTGGATGGCATTTCCCCTGACAATGTTTCCTCTGGCCCAGCAGTGGATCGACTCGTCGCTCACAGGGATGCTCAACAGCGCCATGCCGGTTATGACAGTCGTCGCCGGTGCGGCGTTTTTCAGGGTCCGTACGGGAAGGACCCAGATCACAGGCGTTCTGGTGGGCCTTGTCGGGATCCTCCTTGTTGGCCTGCCCACGGCGACGACTGGCGGAACCAATGCGGTGGGGGTGGCCCTGGTCGTCGCGGCGGTCACCTCCTACGGGGTTGCGGCTCACATTGCCGGCCCGTTGCAGAGGAGGTACGGGTCACCAGCGGTGCTGTCACGTGTTCTGGCGGTGGCAACTGTTGCAACAATACCGTTTGGCGTCGTTGGCCTCATGTCTTCCACATGGGCGTGGGGGGCTGTCGCCTCGAACATCGCGGTCGGGGTCGGTGGAACCGGCCTCGCCTTCCTTGCGGCTGCAACCCTCATTGGCAGGGTCGGGGCCGTGCGCATGTCGATCGTCACCTACCTGGTGACGGTGGTCGCAGCCCTGCTCGGTGTGTTCGTGCTGGGTGAATCCCTGTCCTCATGGCAGGTTGCCGGCGGTGTCGTACTCCTCGGAGGCGTCTGGCTGACCAGTCGCACCGACACTTGACCACAGGAGTCGTCTCAGAGAATCTGGCAGAGGCGTCGGGCGTCGTAGATGGCGGCATGGATGTCGCGGCCTGCCACGGCGTCGCCTATCCGGAACAGTCTGAAGCGACCATCGGGTCGGGGTTGGGGGCGACCCGTTATGAAGGCATCCACGTCCAGTTCCCCACCGTTGGCTGAACGGTCGCATAGTTCCAAGAACAGGTTGTCGATCGGCACGACCCCGTGCTCGACAACCACCTGGTCCACGATTGAGGTCAGTTCGCTTCCGGTGTAGACGTTGGCCAGCACGGCTTCGAGGCGGCCGTCTGACCTGGACACGCCGACCAGCCGGTGGTCGGGCACCATCTCGACCCCGTCGTTGTGGAAGCGCTCCAGGTAGGCAGGATGGAGTGTGCCATCCAGTTCGTGCCCGACAGCGCGGTCCGGTGTTACGAGTTGGACCTTGGCGTCACGATCTAACAGGTATTCGACACACGACAGGGCCTGGAGGTTTCCGTGGTCGTCAAACACCAGGGTCCTCGGTCCGACCGTTACGTGCCCGCTGACCACCTCGGCGACGCTGACCAGCAGGTCGGCTCCGGTTGCACCGGGCAACAGCACGCCGGTGTCCGGCCAGCCACCGGTGGCCACGATCACCACGTCGGGAGCGCAGTCAAGGACATCCTCAGCGGCAACCGGACTGTTCAGCCTGACGTCCACGCCGGCTTCGGCAACCTCCCGATCAAGCCAGTCCACGATTCCGGCCATGTCCCGGGTGCGGTCCGATGCGCGGGCAGCCAGCCGAACCTGCCCACCTGTCTCAGACTGTGCCTCGAAGAGGGTCACAGCGTGGCCGCGCTCGGCACAGACCCTCGCGGCCTCGAGGCCGGCTGGTCCGGCTCCAACGACCACGACCGACTCAGGGGACGCCCTCGAGGGCACCGTCAGGTGGGGGATCGTGGCCTCCCTGCCCGTTGCCGGGTTCTGGACACACAGGGCCTCCTGGGCTAGGTAGAGGCGGTTGATGCAGTACGAGGCGCCAACGCAGGTCCTGATCCGGTTTTCCTCACCACGTTCCACCTTGGCGACTATGTGTGGGTCGGCGATATGGGCACGGGTCATGCCGACCATGTC
Organism: uncultured Candidatus Nemicrothrix sp.; assembly: GCA_913055915.1. GTDB lineage: Bacteria > Actinomycetota > Acidimicrobiia > Acidimicrobiales > MedAcidi-G1 > UBA3125. Next base: position 36,255 of record CAJXKL010000008.1, read on the forward strand.
GACGATGCCCTCGGCAATGACATGCCTGGCCGTGGCCACATCGGGTATGCGGCCGGCGTGGAATACCGGGAGGTCAACGGCCTCCTTGATGGCGGCGGCCACCGGCAACTGTTCTGCCAGTGGGGTCCCGATCGGTGGAATGGCTCCGGCCAGGCCCGGGTGCGTAATCAGGTTGCCTCTGATCACGTTCACGAAGTCCAACAGGCCCGTCAGGGCCAGGCGTTGTGCGATATCCGCACAGTCAGGCGCCGTCAGGCCGCCCTCAAGGTCCTCGTCGCCGGTCATTCGAACTCCCACAGCGAACCCGTCTCCGACAGCCGACCTCACGGCTTCGAGCACCTCCAGGCTGAAGCGCATCCTGTTTTCCAGCGACCCGCCGTAGCGATCGGTCCGCTGGTTCACGGCAGGACTCCAGAACTGGTCGACCAGGTGGCCTGTCGCAATCACCTCCACCCCATCGAGTCCCGCCGTTTTGACCCTGCCGGCCGCATCACCAAAGGATCTGACGACACGGCGGATGTCGGAATCCTCCATGACCTTCGGAAAGCTCCGGTGCATAGGCTCGCGCACTCTCGAAGGAGAGATTGTCGGGAGCCAGTCGCCGTCATCCCAGATGGTCCTCCGCCCCATGTGGGTGATCTGGCACATCACGGCAGCGCCGTGTGAGTGCACACCGTCAGCCAGTTCGGCGAGGCCCGGGACAACCCGATCGTCTCCCGCGTACAACTGCCCCCAGACCGAGGGTGAGTCGGGCGCCACGTTGGTGGACCCTCCGATCATCGTGAGGCCGATTCCACCCCGGGCCTTTTCCTCGTGGTAGAGGCGGTAGCGGTCAGAGGCCAGGCCATCAACCGTGTACCCCGGTGCGTGGCTGCTTGAGAACACCCGGTTGCGCAGCGTGACCCCACCGACCCTGAGTGGCTGCAGCAGCGGATCGTTCAGCACCGGGCCGTCTTCTCCATCCAGTTCGCCATGGCCGCATTTCCTAGCACCTCGTCTGTTGTCAGGCGAGCGTCGGGTGCCCGTGTCGACACCGTGGGGTGTGTCAGAACCACGCCGTGTGGATGTGGCTCCCGCTAGGTTCGAGCCGATGGACAAACCTGAGGTTCACCGGCACCGCGACGTCCAGGGTGGCACGGCTCGTGCAGCCGTGTTCGGGGTCAGTGACGGCCTCGTCTCGAACGTGGCGCTGATCCTCGGTATCGCAGGTGCCAGTACCGATCCTGCGTTCGTCCGCGTTGCCGGCGTGTCCGGTCTCCTGGCCGGGGCCGTGTCGATGGCTGCAGGCGAGTACATCTCCCTCAAGGCCCAGGCCGAACTGCTCGAGCGGGAGCTGGCGATCGAGCGGGACTCCATCGCCGAGGACCCGGAACTGGAGACCGCTGAACTGACCGCCCTCTTCGTTGAGCGTGGCCTTGATGTCGAGTACGCCGAACGTGTTGCCCGGGACCTGATGTCTGACCCGGAGGTGGCGCTTGAGATCCACGCACGAGAGGAACTCGGCGTGGATCCTCACAACCTTGGCAGCCCCATGCAGGCGGCGGTCTCGAGTTTTCTGGCATTCGTCCTCGGGGCTTTCGTGCCGTTGGTGCCCTGGCTCGGGGGTGGAGGCACGGGGGCCGTCTGGGCGTCGGCCATTCTGGGGGTGGCGGCAGCGGCCGTTGTGGGGGCACTGCTGGCCCGTCTGACTGAACGTTCGATGCTGCGAACCGTGGTCCGTCAGGTGCTCGTTGCCGCCGGCGCCTGCTCTGCCACCTACCTGATCGGTGGCCTGCTCGGAGCCTCTGTTACCTGAGTCACGAGTCAGGAGAGCCAGAGCCCCGATCCAGGTCCGGCTCCACGTAGATCGGGTTGGCATCGGGCACCACCCGCCTGATTTCCTCCTCGACGGAGTCGATGGCTGCTGCGATGGCCGCAGTATTGAGGCTCTGGTCGAAGGACACCTTGGCGCCGACGAGGATCTGGTCGGGGCCCAGGTGTTGGGTGCGGAGGTGGATGAGGTGGTCGACGGCCGTAACCGACCCGATGGCCGTCTCGATTGCCGACAGGTTGTCGGGGTCGGCCGCCTCACCTATCAGGAGGCTCTGCATCTCGCGTGCCAGGACCATCGCAATGACGGCAAGGAGAATCCCGATTGCGAGGGTTCCCACACCATCCCAACGGGGATCACCGGTTACCTCCGCCATGCCTATAGCAGCCAGCGCAATCACGAGGCCCGCAAGGGCACCGGCATCCTCGAGCAGCACGACCGGCAACTCAGGCTGCTTGGAGGTCACGATGAAGCGACCCCATGAGGTGGTACCGCGAAATGGTCGGGCTTCGATGACGGCCGTGCGAAGAGACCAAGCTTCGAGGGCGATGCCCGCCACGAGGATCCCGATGGCCCAGCCGATGTTGTCGAGGTCATGGGGGTTGCGAACCTTGGTGATGCCCTGGAAGACGGCGAAGGCGGCTCCGGCCGAGAACAACACGAGAGCCACGACGAATGACCAGAAGTAGCGTTCGCGTCCGTACCCGAAGGGGTGCATCGGGCTGGGGGGGCGTCGGGCACGCCGGGCTCCGAGCAGGAGAAGCAACTGGTTTGTTGAATCGGTTGCCGAGTGGATGCTCTCTGCCAGCATCGACGTGGAACGGGTTGTCAGGAACCCGGCGAACTTGGCGACCGAGATACCGACGTTGGCCAAGAGGGCGGTAAGTACCGCTTTCGAGCCAGCGGTGGCCATCCTGGACTCCTGTCGGGTAGGCATCGTGAAGGGGTCGGCCCGACCCGCCGGTGGGACCGCACGCAGCGTAGTGTCGCCGTGACCTGCCGGTGATCCCGGCTCCGATGATCAGGAGTGTTCCCGTGACGACAGTATTTGAGAGCCCCGACGAACTGCCGGGTGCAGTCGGTACCCACCTCGGCTACAGCGACTGGGTGACAATCGACCAGGAACGGGTCAACTTGTTCGCAGATGCCACCGGAGACCACCAGTGGATCCATCTGGATGCCGAGCGTGCGGCGGCCGGACCGTTTGGCACCACCATTGCCCATGGCTACTTGACGCTATCTCTGACCGTCATGTTCATGCCTGAGTTGCTCCAGGTGAAGGGAATTTCCATGGGGATCAACTACGGCACCAACAAGGTCCGCTTTCCGGCTCCTCTCCTCGTGGGTTCAAGGGTGAGGGCCGGCGCCGAGATCCTCGAGGTCACCGAGGTAACAGGCGGATATCAGACCGTGATGAAGATCGCCATCGAGGTCGAGGGCAGTGACCGACCGGTTTGTGTCGTGGAGAGCGTCAGCAGGTTCATGCGTTGACCAGCACCGAGGATGCGGCCAGTCGCACCTGAGTCCGCCCTACCGGGGCGCCGGTAGCCTCTCGGGGTGGCGAAGCGAAAGCCCCGATCCCCGGAGCCTCCTCAGCGCTCTGAGCCCCCGGTCCGGCCGGGCCTTCAGAGCCCTACCCGGACAGTGCCCCCGGGAACAGCGCTGCCGCCCTACGCAGCTACAGGAGCCCCGGGAACTGTCTCGTCATCCGATGTCCGAACCGACGACGAGATCGGACGCATGCGTCGTGCCGGTAGGGCAGCAGCCGAGATCCTCTTCGAGGTGGCACCTCATGTGGTACCCGGCATCACCACCGATCGTCTTGACGAGGTGGTGCACGAGGCCACCATCGCGCGGGGCGGCTACCCGAGCCCGCTCAACTATCGCGGCTACCCGAAGTCGGTGTGCACGTCGGTGAACGAGGTCATCTGTCACGGAATCCCCGACAGCCGACCACTGGTCGAGGGTGACATCGTCAATGTCGACGTAACCATCTATCTCGACGGTGTGCACGGTGACACCTCGGTCACGTTCCCGGTGGGTGAGATCGACCCAGACGATCGACGTCTCATTGAGCAGACCTTCGTAGCCATGAACGAGGGGATTGCGGCCATTGAGCCGGACCGGCCCGTCAACTCGATCGGGCGGGCGATTGAGCGATACGCCCGCAGACACGGCCTCGGGGTGGTGCGCGAGTTCATTGGACACGGAATCGGAACCGAGTTCCACAGTGGACTCCAGATTCCCCATTACCACGACCCGAGAGCCCGAACCGTCATGGAGACCGGAATGACATTCACGGTCGAACCGATGCTCACTCTGGGCGATCCGACATGCGCCCTCTGGGACGACGACTGGACCGCTGTGACCCTTGATGGCTGCAGGACCGCCCAGTTCGAGCACACGATCCTGGTCATCGATGACGGCGTCGAGTTGCTCACGGTTCTCGACGATGGAACCGTTCCCGCCGAGGCGCTGGTGATCCAGGCGTTCGCCTGAGGAGGGTCAGCGCCAGGTTGCCGAGCCGGGTGGAGCCAGGGCAACCCATGTCCGGCCCGGTGTGAGGTGGATCGGCTTGCCTTCGATGGTCAACCGGGCCGGCAGGTCGGAATCTGTCCGCCTCCATTCGCCACGGATGATGTGACCGTCGGTGAACACCCAGGCCTGCCCGGACCCGCTGGTGATCGCCTCTGGTGACCTGGAGTCGGCGGCACTGGTCCCGTACTCGGTGAACATGACAACCATGTTCGGCGGAGCAACCCGAAGACCCTGATCGTCAACGTGGGGTTCACCGTTATGGGTTCGCTGCCACCCGGAGCCGTTCCATTCGTAGTCGGCCTCGGTGCGGCCGAAGTCTATGAACACCCCGGTAGCGGACTCGGCGGCCCCGTGGAGGGCCTCCCCGGCGAACCTGAACGAGAACGGCTCAGGGGGGACCGAGGTGCGCTCGGGGTGCAGCCCCCAGAGCCCGGCGGTGGAGGTGAACAGGTTGTGCGGGGCCCGGCGGTCCGTTGACCTCCAGAAGTGGGACGGTGCGGCATCGTGGCCGACGTCGACCAGCGCCGAAGCGTCGACCGCCTCCTGGGTACCGCGGTTGGCACCCGAGTAGGCGAACAGGGGCCGGTCATACCCTGTCAAGAGCGGCGGGTCAGAGGTTCGGGCCGATCGCACCGGCCCTACGACGGGAGCATCGGTCGACTGGAACACGGCGATCAGTCGGCTGATGCCAGCTTCGACCAGTTCCTCGTAGACGACGTCGGCCTGGTTGATGCCTGCCTGCGGGTGGGCCCTGGTCACGTTGTCGATCTTCACAGCCAGAACCGGCCGACCAACGTCGGTTCCCTGTAGCCCGGTCCACTTCGTGGTGATGGACATCTTCTCGAGGCGGACAATCTCTTCCCTGATGTCCTTGATCTCCGCCTCGAAGCCCGTGATCTGGTCGCGGACCTCGACAATGCGGGCCTCAACGAGTGGGATCTCGGCCCGCTCGGTCTCGAGCCTGTCGACCGACTCCCTCTGGCGGTCCTCGGCCTCGGCGATCGTTCCAAACATGCCGTCGACCTTGTCAGCGGCCAGACGGAGCTTGGCATCGACGACCTCGAGCCGGCTGAGCGCCAGTTCGATCACAGAGTCGTAGAGCAGGCGGTTGCGGGCGTCCTCCAGGGCCTGCTGGGTCATCTGGGATGACTGGTTGAGCACAGCGTTCAGGCGGTCGTTGTTTCGGACGTACGAATCGATCGCCATCTTGTGGCGCAGGGTGGCTGGTTCATCGCGGGAAAAGACGATGTTCACGAACTCGTCGGCCAGCAGTTCCATCTGCACGGGAAGCAGCAGCAGTTCGTCGTCGCCGGCGGCCAGAACGGCCTCGGCAGCGGCGATGCGGTCATCGATGACCACCAACTCCTCCTGGAGGGCGGCGATCTGGTCATGGCTGGCGGCGATCTCGTCGTGGTGGGTGTCGATCTGCTCGAGGCTTGCGGCGATCTCCTCGTCATACGGGCCTGCAGCGACGATTCCGGCTGTGATTGCGGTGACGGCAAGGGCAGCCGGCAACAGGGTCAGGAAGCGGGAACGACGCACGGGCTGGAGCGTAGGTTGTGCCCGGTGGTCGGTAGGTGCACCCGGGAGGGCCCGCCTACTCGGCCTGTCTCACCTGGCCTGGCAGGAGCGACACCACGTCGTGGTCCGCTGGTCCAACTGTCGTGTCGCCAACGTCTCCCCACACGACCTGCACGGCTGGCCACCCCGTCCGTAGCAGTCCAGGCGGTCCTGGTTGCGGCCCGATTCGCCACCGGGGGTCCGGTAGTCCCGCAGGGTCGTGCCGTTGTTGGCGAGGGCCTCACCTAGCACCTCCCTGATCGAATCAAGCAGCATCGTGGCCCTCTCGCGGCCAACGCGCCGTGCCGCAGGGTTGATCCCGGCCCTCCATAGGGCCTCATCGGCGTAGATGTTGCCCACCCCTGCAATAGGACGCTGCGACAGGAGCTTGGTTTTGACATGGCGCCGGCTGGAACTGAGTGCAGAGTGGAAGGCTGCACCGTCCAGCGAGGGGTCAGACGGCTCAGGTCCCAGCCGATGAAGGGTTGGAAGCAGGGAGTACTCGCCGGTTGCGACGACGGCCAGCCTCCCGAACCGTCGGATGTCCCGGAACGCCATGTACCTGCCGTCCTCCAGTGACCAGCACGCACGCAGGTAGGGGTCGTTGGGAGGGGAGGAGCAGACGCTGACCCCGCCGGTCATGCCAAGATGGATCACGAGCTCCCGCGTGGGAATGGGGTCGGCTGGCGGCACCGGGAGCAGGCCGATAAGCAGGTACTTCCCGCGCCGGTTGATCCGGTGGATTCTGTAACCCGTGGCCAGGGTGGCATCGCGGAACCGTGAAGACGGGTGGGCGTCGCAACCGGTGATGCGGGTTCCCACGATGAGTGGCACCAGTTGGCGCCTCACCGTCTCTACCTCAGGCAACTCCGGCACCAGGCCAACGTAGTGTCCAGTCAAGAGGAGCACACGGCCGACCGGACAGGTTGGATTAGGTTTCCCCTGTGACCTCGATTGCTGTAGTGAACCAGAAGGGCGGTGTCGGCAAGACCACGGTCGTCCTGGGCCTGGCATCTGCAGCCGCCCACCGTGGCATCGAGACCCTCGTCGTCGACATCGATCCACAGGGAAACGCCACGACCGGCCTCGGTGTGTTTGAGCCGACCCGCAACGTCGACTCGGTGCTGGCCGAGGAGAGCCCCGGCGGAATCGAGTCGGTCATGGAGACGACCGGATGGCCCCATGACAGCGGCCGGAGGCCCTTGGTGGCTGCTTCGTCGCCTGCACTCTCAGCCCTCGAACCGCAGATGGCAACCGACCCGCTGGGGGCCCAGGACCGGCTCAGCCTGGCCATGAGCGGCTGTTCGGTGCCGCTGGTCCTTGTCGACTGCCCTCCCTCTCTCGGCCTCCTCACGATCAATGCCCTCTTCGCCGTCGATGCAGTGATGGTTGTGACCGAGCCGGGTGCATGGGCGGTCGACGGGGTCGGACGTATGCTCCAGACGATCAGCCGCATACAGACCCGTCGCTTCGATGGGGGCCCCGAAGTCAAGGGAATTGCCATCAACAGGCTTGGTCGTACCCGCGACGGTCGCTACTGGCACGATCAATTGGCTTCCGCGTATCCCGGGCAGTGCCTTCCACCGGTTCATCTGAGGGCGGCGGTGTCGGAGGCCTCAGCCCAGTCGAGGCCGATTCACACGCTCGGAAGCCGACCCGGTGCGTCGGAGGCCGCAGGCGAGTTCGATGTCCTGCTCGATGTCCTGCTCGGGCATGCCGACACCGACGGCTCCAGCCGCCCCGAACCACCACAGCAAGGAGAGACCTGATGGCCGGATACGACCCACAGGCCCGACGGACCCGTCCTTCGGTAATAGGCGACAGCCCGGTAGACGACCTGCTCGGTCACCTGCCCCTTGCCCCGGTCGGGCAGGCCGCCGATAGTTCCGATAGGCGTGACCCGCCGGTGGCGAGGGCGGTTCCGGATACTCTGCCGGCCGGGGAGGGACCGGCTGTGGAGGTGCCGACAACCGGAGACGGACCGGCTGGACAGGGCACGCCGCCGGAGCCCAACCCAGGTCGGCCGTTCGACACCCCACCGGTTGAGATGACCGATGAAAATGCCGACCGCCTGCAGCGCCTGGCCGTTCTGGGTGCCGTTGTCGCCTTTGTGGTGATGCTCTCGGCCCGGCGTCGCCGTAGACGGCACTGACCGGTGGGCCCGGGCTCAGATACCCAGGGCTGCCCTGGCAGGAGCGTCCTGTCGCATCCGGCCGGCCTCTACGCGCCTGACGACCTCTGACCGACCCTCTTGGCAGGTGTCCACGTAGGGGCACCATCCGCAAAGAGGGCCGGGGCGCACTTCGAACCGGCCAGAGGAGCAGTCGGTTTCCAGGCTGGCCCAGGACGATGCCAGACCACCGGTGGCCTCGTCCAGGCCCTCGTCGGTGACCGTTTCCTCGATCGCCTCCTGTCCCAGGTAGAGGAGGCGGACCTGAACAGGGCGCTCACCGGTGTCGGCCTCGACTGCAGCCGCATAGAGGAAAACCTGTGAGAGCGCCTCGGAGCGACGGTTCGGCCTTGGTGCTTTCCCGGACTTGTAGTCCGTGATGGCCAGACCGGTATCGCTGTTGTCCATTCGGTCGACGATCCCCCGGAAGGGAACACCGGCGACCTCAGCGGTCAGGCGCTGTTCGGTGGCGCGGACGTCGACCAGGGCCGGGTCCTCGAGGCCCCAGAGGCCTTCGATCGCCCTCCAGGACTTCCAGCGAAACTCGCGTTCGGCCTCGGGCTCCAGGTCTAGGGCCTGGTAGTCCCTGTGGGTCGAGATGGAGGGCCAGACATCGCGGGCCAGTTTCCGGGCCCTGTCGATCGTTCGGAGGGAGGGTTCCTCACCGCAGAGGAGTTCAAGGACCCGGTGGGAGAAGGTGCCGACCAGTGCCGCCTCGCCGGGAGGGTCGGGCAACTTGTCGATGTAGCGGTGCTTCCACCTGCGGGGACACTTGTCGTAGGTGGAAGCCGCCGACGGTGAAAAGAAGCGCGGTAGGGATGCTGCCGACAGGGTCCCGTCTGGGAGGTCGGTCATGTCGCGGCTGGGCCGTTCGTTTCGGTTCGGTTCATATGTCGAGGGCGTCGGGGTCCAGAAGGGAACTGTTGGCCACCAGGTAGTCGCGACGCCTTGCCACATCGGGCCCCATGAGGGTCTCAAACAGCGACGCTGTCCGCTTGGCGGCCCTGGCGTCGTCGATGGTGAGACGCCTGAGAATGCGGGTGCCCGGATCGAGGGCACACTCAGCCAACTCGTCGACATTCATCTCCCCGAGACCCTTGAACCTCTGCCACACCAGGTTCTCGGCCTTGCGCCTTCCCTTTGTCAGCTCGGCCGTGATGGCGTAGCGCTCCTCGTCGCTGAACGCCCGGTGGATCGTGTCACCGACCCTGCAGGTGAACAGGGGTGGCTGGGCAGCGAAGACGCGGCCCTCGTCGAGGAGGGGTTTCATGAACTCGTGGATGAGGGTCAACAGGAGACAGCGGATGTGGCTGCCGTCGACGTCGGCGTCGCAGAGAATGATGAGGCGCCCGTAGCGGGCATCATCGATGTTGAACTCTTTTCCGGCACCGGCGCCGATTGCGGTGAACAGGGCCTGGGCCTCGGTGTTGTCGAGGACCTGTTTGAGGGTGGCCTTGCCCGCGTTGACCACCTTTCCACGAAGCGGCAGGATCGCCATGAACCTGGCGTCGCGTCCGGCCTTGGCCGGCCCCGCTGCCGAGTCGCCCTCGACGATTATCAGCTCGGAGTTGGGACCGTGTTCACGGCAGTCGGCCAGCTTGTCGGGCATACCAGTTGAGCCCATGCTGGCAGCGCGGCGCTTGGTCTCAAGCAGTTGCCTGGAGCTCACCCTGTTGATGACGGCGTTGGCGAGCTTGTCGCGGACAGCGGTGATGTGGGTCTTTGGGCCGCCACCACCGAACCAGTCTGCGAAGCCCTGTTTGACGATGTCGTAGACGATCTTCTCGATGGCGGGAGTTCCCAACTCCTGTTTGGTCTGTCCCCTGAACTGGGGTTCGGCCACGGTGACCTTTACCGCTGCCACCATGCCCTCCTGGATGTCCTCCTTTGTGGCTCTGTGCTTGTTGTCCTTGGCCAACTTGGCGAGCTTGCGCGTGTCCTTGAGGAGGATGTCGTTCACCGCACGGGTAGCCGCACGCTCAAAGCCTGCAATGTGGGTACCGCCCTGGCTGGTGGGGATGGTGTTCACAAAGGACTGCAGGCTGGTGTCGAAGCCGGCGACCCACCTGACGGCGACCTCGACGGTGCACTCGCGCTCAACGTCGCTCATCTTGCCATCGACAGGGACACGCTCGGTGAAGGTGTCGATTCCGGAGAGGGTGATGATCTCGCTGGTGTTGCCACCAGCCGAGTTGTGGTCGACCAGGTCGGTGAGGCCGCCACGTGAGATGAACTCGAACGGCTCACCGCCACCGGCCCGTTTGTCGGTGATGCGGACCTTGACACCTGGCACTAGGAAGCAGGCCTGGACGACCCGTTCGTGTATCAGGTCGGCGTCGATAATGGCGTCGGCATCAAAGATGTCGGGGTCGTGCCAGAAGCGAATTCGGGTTCCGGACTTGGTCTTGGCTGTCCGCTTGACCTTGGCGAGCTGATGGCCGGCCTTGAACGACGAGCCGCTGAACTGTCCCGCGATCCTGTTCCTGAAGGCGAGTTCATGGGTGTGGCCGTCGCGATCCACCTGGGCCACGAGCTTGGAGGAGAGGGCGTTGACAACCGATGCCCCGACACCGTGCAGGCCACCCGAGGCTCCGTAGGCGCTTCCGCCGAACTTGCCTCCGGCATGCAGCTCTGTGAGCACGACCTCGAGTGCTGAGACCTTTCGCTTGGCGTGGATGTCGACGGGAATGCCGCGTCCGTTGTCGGCGACCTCGACGGAACGGTCGCGGTGGAGGGTGATGTCGATTCGCGTTGCGAAGCCTGCAGCGGCCTCGTCGACGGCGTTGTCGAGGAGTTCCCAGACGAGGTGCATGAGCCCGGGGCTGCCGGTTCCGCCGATGTACATGCCTGGCCGCTTCCGCACGGCTTCGAGCCCCTCGAGGGTCTTGATGGCGTCTGCGTCGTATCCGTTGCCGGAGCCGTTGGTCGTGCCGCCGGCCTTCTTCCTGGGCTTGTCGGCCCCAGAGGCCCCCTTCGGCCTGGTCGAGGTGGCGTCTGTCGCCACTGTCACCACCTCGCCGGTCCGAGGGCCAGCACCTGGCGCTCTGTCGAGGTGCTCACGAGGTCACGTCGGCCCGGTTCGAGGATGAGCGGCACCGGGTTCGGGTCGGCCTTGGAGGGGTCCTCGTCGGAGGCCATTATGGCCAGAAGGCCCAGCGGCTCTCCGACCTCCATGAGCGTCAGCGAGGCACCGTCGGCAAGCTTGGTGACCCTTACCCCGACACCGCCACGGCCTCTTGATTCGAGTTCTCCCATGGGGGTGGCCTTGGCACATGAGTCATCGGTGACCGTGATCAGGGCCTCGTCGCCGATTGTCGCGGCTGCACCGACGACGGTGGCGTCGGCCCGCAGTTTCATTCCGGCGACCCCGGCCGCCCCGCGCCCCTGGATGCTGACGGCATCTGTGGGCGTACGCAGTACCTGCGCGTCGGACGAAACCATGACCATGTCGACCTCGGGTGGTGCGCAGAAGGCGGCAGCCAGGCGGTCGCCCTGCTTGAGCTTTATCAACTGCTTTCCGGTTGCTGTTCCGGCGACCTCGTCGAGTGTGAGGCGTTTTGCCACGCCTCCGACACTGACGAGAACCAGGGGTTCGTCGCCGTCGGACACGATGGTCAGGATGGCCTCGCCACGGTTGGTGCCGAACACCTGGGCTGCCGAGCCGCCCCGGGCGCGCCCGCCTCCGTCGGCGAGTTCGGCTGCGAGGATCTGGAGGGAGCGGCCCTCGGAGGTGACGGCGGTGACCCTTGAGGTTGTCTGGGTGACTATGGAGGCTACGAGCACGTCGTGGCGCCCCGGGGTGGCCCTGCGTGCACCGTCAACCGGAAGGCGTCCGATCTGTCCGGAGGTGGTGAGGGTGACGACACAAGCCTCGTCGGCCACGTCGTCAGCGACCTCGTTGGCTTCAAAGACCGGGAGGTCGTCGGGATGGGTGATCTCGGTGAGCCGGGGCCGTCCGAACTGCTCGACGGCCCCGGCCAACTCGGCAAGCACCAGGGTGCGGCGGCGTTGCTCGGAGGCCAGCAGCTTCTTGAGGTCGGTGATGTCGGCGGTGAGCTGGTCGCGCTCGTCTTCGAGGCGTCTGGTCTCGAGCGCGGTGAGCCGCTTGAGGGCCATGTCGAGGATGTGGTCGGTTTGGATGTGGCTCAGCTTGAACCGCTTTGTCAACTGTTTGCGGGCGATGGCCGTGTCTTCGGAGCCCCGGATGATTGCAACGACCTCATCGATGGAATCGAGGGCTGTGAGCAGGCCGGCCACAATGTGGAGCCTGTCCTCGGCCCTGCCTATCCGGTGCTTCGTGCGGCGGACGATGACCGAGAGCCGGTGCCCGATGTATTCGTTGCAGAGGTCGTAGATGCCGAGCGTGCGGGGTTCGCCGTCGACGAGGACCACGTTGTTGATGCCGAAGGTCTCCTCGAGAGGGGTGAGCCGGTAGAGCTCGCCCAGCACTGCCTGTGGGTTGTGCCCTGACTTGACGGTGATCTGGATTCGCAGGCCAGTTGAGCGGTCTGAGAGGTTCTTGAAGTCTGAGATTCCCTGGACCTTGTCGGTCTCGACCAGTTCCTTCAGCTTGGCGATTACCCGTTCGGGTCCGACCTGATAGGGGAGTTCGGTGATGACGATTGCTTGCTTGCCGCGACCAGCCTGTTCGACATGTGCCCGAGCCCGCACCCGGATGGTTCCCCTCCCGGTCTCGTACGCCTCGCGGATGCCGTCGTCGATGACGATGCCACCGCTGGGGAAGTCAGGGCCGGGCAGTACCTCCATGAGCTCGTCGATGGTCGGCTTTGGTCGGCGCTTCTTCATTACCAGCGAGATCGCTGCATGGACCTCTGTCAGGTTGTGGGGTGCCATGTTGGTGGCCATGCCAACGGCGATTCCGGTGGTGCCGTTCAACAGCAGTCCCGGGAGCAGCGCCGGCAGAGCGACGGGCTCCTCTGATTCGCCGTCGTAGGTGGGTCGGAAGTCGACCGTGCCCTCGTTGAGCTCACTCACCATGGCCATGGCCGCCTCGGTGAGGCGACATTCGGTGTAACGGGGTGCTGCCGGTGGGTCGTCGAGGGATCCGAAGTTTCCCTGCGGATCGACCATGGTGATGCCACGGGCGAAGTTCTGGCCCATTCGAACCAGGGCGTCGTAGATGGCTGCGTCGCCATGCGGGTGGTAACGACCCATGGTGTCGCCGACGACGCGTGCGCTCTTGCGATGGGGGGTGTCGGGACGGATGCCCATCTGCAGCATTGCGTAGAGGATGCGTCGTTGGACCGGCTTGAGGCCGTCGCGAACGTCGGGTATGGCCCGTGACGTGATTACCGAGAGGGAGTAGGCGAGGAATGACTCCTTTAGTTCCTCGTCGACCGGTACGTCGACGATCTCGCGGGCGAACGCCGGTTCTTCGGGTAGGAGTTGTTGTTGTCTGCCCATTGTCCTGGTTCTCCTCCGGATCCTGGTTCTGTTCCGGGTTCTACAGCGGGGGTGGTGTGCTCATCTGGCCTCGGCTGGTGGCCGGGGATCTGACGGGGTGGCTCGCCTGACCCTGCTCACGCCATCATGCCTATTGCCTGTGACAGGCCCGGGAGGGTCAGCGTGGAAGGCGGCAGCGGGACACGCCGGTCACGAGTTGGTCGAGGGTGTCGAGCAACTTGACGCCACCGACGGTGCGTAGACGGGCGGTGTCGCCGGCGGTCCAGGGCCGGTCGATCGTGGTTGGTTCAAGGCCGGCCGCCCGCCAGGTGTCGCCCAGCATGCGCAGGGCCGAGTCGACCCCGGGATCCCCGCAGGCGGCGAGGATTTCGCCCGCCTCGCTGGTGTCGACCGGAGGGCTCCCGTTGTGGTTGGGTTCGGACAGCGTGCCGAGTCTGAAACGGAGTGCTTCGGCGGCGATTCGGGCGTGGTTCATCGCCATTAAAGATACCCACCCCGGTTTCCCCGATCGTGGACCCCGAGGGCTGTTAGGCGGGCCTGGTAGGGCCGGGGCAGCAGCTCTCTGGGCAGTCGTGGGGCCGGGTTCCAGACCGTCCTAGCGCTGCAGGTGCGGACTTCGTCGGATCGGTCCGCTCGATGACCAGATCCTTGATCATCGCCACGAATCGAGGGTCGTTGTCGATGCAGGCAGCACGGGCGAAGTTCATTCCGGCACGGCCAGCCTGCTCTGCCGCCTCGATGTCGAGGTCCCATGCCACCTCGAAGTTCTCGACCGGAAACCCGATTGGCGATACGGCAACGGACCGCTCCCCGGCCTCTCCCAGCTGTTGGATTCTTTCGCAGACATCGGGCTCGAGCCAGGGCACCCCGGGGTGCCCGCTGCGGGACTGCCAGACGACCTCCCACCTCCTGGAGCTGGTCACCCCGGCCCGTTCGGCGACGAGACCGGCTGCCTCGTTCACCTGGGCCTCGTAGTCACATGTTGCAGCCAGGTCCAGCGGGAGGCTGTGGGCGCTGAACAGGACCAGCGCATCGTCGGTGGGTAGCGACCGGAGTGCCTCGACCAGACGGTCTGCCGCCGGCCGAATCAGCCCGGGGTGGTCGTGGTGTGGACGGATTACGTCTATCTGCGGTGCATCAGAGCCGATCTCGGCACGTGCGGCCTGGATGTCCTCGCGGTACCGCCGGCAGGTGGAGTTGGAGCTGTAGGGCGAGGCGATCCAGGCCAGCGCACGCCCGATTCCGTCATCACACATCCCTGCCACGGTCTCGGCGAGCAGTGGGGGTGCGTTGCGGTTGCCCCAGTAGATGGGAAACCTTGAGCCGACTGCAAGAAGTTCCGCCCCGACCGAGTCGACGAGGTTCCTGAGCCGGGCGTTGATCGGAGAAACACCACCAACGCGGGCGTACCGGTCGGCGACCTCGGCGAGCCTCTCGGCGGGAATGTGGTGGCCGGCCGTAACCTTTTCCAGGAAGGGCTCCACCTGGTCAAGTGACTCGGGGCCTCCGAAGGCCACCAGGAGGAGTGCTTCGTAGTCGGTGGGCACCTGCGTCACCTGGTTGAGCCGACCTCAGGCCTCAGGACCCGACCGAGAAGTGGGACAGGTCCTCATCGAGGCCTGAGCGGATGGAGTCGGCAATGGCCCCACGGGCGGTGTTGCGGGTGAGGAGCAGGCCTTCGCGGCTGATTCCCGTTAGCCCCCTGGCCCGCTCGATGGCCGTGGAAACAACATCGTCGGGGCCTGCGACCTCGTCGAGGAAGCCGGAGTCCACGGCGTCGTCAGGTCCGTACATGGTTCCCAGTGCCGTGGCCCTCGTGAGGTGGCGCTTGGAGATGCGGTCCCTGGCCAACTCGGTGGCGAAGAACGGCAACCCCATGCCAATCGTGAGCTCGGGTAGGCCGATGCGGAACTCGCCACGGGTGCCGATGCGGAGGTCGCAACTCAACAGGATCACCGCACCTGCGGCGATGGCGTGACCAGTGCAGGCGGCCACGACCGGGCGTGGGTAGAGATAGCAGCGGAGGAACAGGTCGACGCCGCGCCTGAGCATCTCACGGGCCTCGTCGGGCCCGGCGTTGATGGTGTTCAGGTCGAAGCCGGCCGAGAAGCGGCCGGGCCTGCCGGCGATGACGACGGCGTCGGCTCCCTCGTGTTCTGCCTGGTCGAGGGCCGTCAACAGGGAGGCGATGGAGTCGTGGCCTAGGACGTTGGCCTTGCCGTCGTCGAAGTCGACCACGGCGACGCCGTCATCGATCCGGAGGGTTGCTGCCTGTTGCGGTGCTGGTTCGGTTTCGCTCATGGGCCGGAACCTACCTCGTATCCTCCCGGGACCTGAAGCGTGTGCCATAGCCGCTTGTAGGCTCGTTCCATGAGCGAACAGCTTGTAGAGGCCCCATCCGGTGACTCCGTCGATGACCGGTCCGACCATGTGGTCGAGGTGACCGAGGCCGCCCTGGCCAAGGTCATCGAGATCCGAGACTCCGAGGACGATCCCGGATCGTTGGCGCTACGTATTGAGGTGACCGGTATTTCGGGCATTGACTTCGTCTACGACCTGGCGTTCGTGCCGCTCGAAGAGGCCGACGACGATGACCACCGGTGGGACTCTGGCGGTCTGACGGTTCTGGTACCTGCCGACAGCAGCGAACGCCTCGGCGGCGCAACCCTGGACATTCCCAACAACCCGGGACAGGGCGGGCTGGTCGTTCGCAACCCCAACCGTCCCAACCCGTTAGGCGACATCGGCACCCTTGACCTGGCAGGCGAGGTTCCCGAGAAGGTCACACAGTTACTTGACCAGCGCATCAACCCTGCCCTCGCCTCACATGGCGGGTTCGCCACCCTCGTCGGCGTCGAGGACCACACGGCGTACGTGACCATGGGCGGTGGCTGTCAGGGGTGCTCGATGAGCCAGGCCACCCTCACCGATGGGATTCGGGCGGCGATCCTCGATGCTATTCCCGAGATCACCGACGTGATCGATGCAACCGACCACTCCGCCGGAGACAATCCCTTCTTCACCTGAGCCTGATCTACCCGCGTGGGCAGGTCAGGTCAGGCGTTCGAGTGCTGCTGAAGCCACGCCGGCGGCATCGAGGCCGAACGATGCGAGCAGGTCCTCGGGTCTTCCGTGGGCGTGGTGCGCTATTGGCACCCCCAGCACGGTGACCCTCGTACCTGGGGAGATGTCGGTAATGGCATCGTAGACGGCGCTTCCGAACCCACCCTCCCTGAAGCCGTCCTCGATCGTGACCACCAGTTGGTGCCCTGCGGCATTGGAGAGCATCTCGGGGTCGAGAGGGCACACCGCCCGTGGGTCCCAGACCGTTGAGGCGACGCCCTGGCGTTTCAGTAATACGGCGGCCTCCTCGGCTACCGCAAGCATCTTTCCGGCACCGAGGAGACAGACCCGGGCCTCGGGGTCGCTGCTCACCTGCCTGGCGTCGAGGCCCCTGCCAACCTGGTTCCATGGGACCTGTGGGGCCGATGTCTTGGGCCACCTGATGGTTACCGGCCCGTCGGTGACCATCAGGGCGTCGTCGAGCATCTGTTGGAGTTCCTGATAGGACGACGGTGCCAGGATTGTCATGCCGGGGACCTTGGAGAGGAGAACCATGTCGAGGAGGCCGTGGTGTGAGGGTCCGTCGTCACCTGTGACGCCCGCACGGTCGAGGCAGAACACGACCGGTAGGCCGTAGAGCGAAACGTCTAGGTTGACCTGGTCGATCGCCCTTGTGAGGAATGTCGAGTAGATCGCCACGACGGGCCGCAAGCCGCCAAGGGCCATCCCGGCGGCGGCCGTGACGGCGTGCTGCTCAGCGATGCCGACATCGAAGCAGCGGTCAGGGAAGCGGTCATGGAACGGCAACAGGCCCGTCGAGTCGGGCATCGCTGCGGTGATCGCCACAACCTCGGACCTCGACTCGGCGGCCTTGATGAGCGACTCGGTGAAGGCCTCGGTGTAGCTGCCCGGCTTGACCCCGGAGGTGTCGTGCATGTGCTTGATCGGGTCCTGTTCTGCGGGCTCGAAGCCCTGGCCCTTCTGGGTGAGCACGTGGACGACGACGGGGCCGTCGAACTCGGAGGCGTTGGTGAGGGCTTCTTCAATCTCGGCGATGTCGTGTCCGTCGAAGGGTCCCAGGTAGTGGACTCCGAGCGCCTCGAAGAATGCGGTCGGTTCAAACATCTCGCGGATGGCCGCCTTGGTGGCGCTGATGCCACGTTCGAGGAGTTCACCGACCCAGGGGAGTTGTTCGGCCAACTTCTCTAGCTGGCGCTGTCGACGCATGTAGGTGGGGTTGGCCCTGATGTGGATGAGGCTCTCGGAGAGACGACCCACCGTGGGGGCGTATGAGCGGCCGTTGTCGTTCAACACGACGGTCACCGCCAACTCGCTGTTTCCGAGGTTGTTGAGCCCCTCGAAGGCCATGCCGCCGGTGAGGGCGCCATCGCCGATCACTGCCACGATTCGCCTTTCATTGCCCGTTACGGCGTGGGCGGCGGCAAGGCCGTGTGCGTAGGCGAGCACGGTCGAGGCATGCGAGTTCTCGATCCAGTCATGCGGTGATTCGGACCGAGACGGGTAGCCGGACAGGCCGCCGGGCTGACGGAGGTCGGAGAAGTCGTCGAGCCGACCGGTGAGCATCTTGTGGACGTACGCCTGATGCCCGACATCCCACAGGATGATGTCGTCGGGGCTGTCGAATACCCTGTGCAGGGCCATGGTGAGTTCCACGACACCCAGGTTGGATCCGAGGTGGCCACCGGTGCGGCCAACGGCCTCGACCACCCTGGTGCGGATCTCACCGGCCAACTGTGCCAACTGCTCGCTGTTCAGGTTGCGGAGATCGCGGGGAGACTGGATCGAGTCGAGAAGCACGTGCCGTCCTGGGATTGGGTCTGGTTGCTGGGTGGGCCTCTCAACGGTATCTGTCCGGTGACCGGTTCGGCGTGGCGGCAGGCCGGGCCGCACCTCAGTCGATACGGGCGAGGAACGGTCCGGATTCCACCACCACCCTCGTTATCGAGGCGGAGGCGATTTCCCGGTCGTCGCACGTTGCGCTTGCCGAGAACGTGAGACGTCTCCCGTCGACCAGTTCCAGCAGGGCGTCGGCGGACACGAGGCGGCCGATCCGGGTGGGAGCCAGGTGGTCGATATGGACACGCATGCCCACCGACGTCTCACCTGGTTCAAGGTGTCCGGCGAGGGCTTTGACGGTGGCTTCCTCCAGGAGGGCGACGAGGCGCGGGGTTGCCAGGACGGGCACATCGCCGGAACCCATGGCGACAGCCGTGTCCAGGTCGGAGACGGTCAGGGAGGCGCTGCCGCGCAACCCCGGCATAAGAGGCACACGGGTACCATACGCATCCATCCGGGCCGGAGCCCACAGCGAGGTCCGGCGGGTTGGTCGTCAGGCAGGTAGGTGAACTGCAGTGGAACACGGGGAGCACGACATGCACGTAGACAACGACGCAGCGCCCCTGATGCTCGCACCCGATGTCCTGGCTGAAACCCTCACCTCGGCCATGGGCACCGGGGCCGAGTTCGCCGAGGTGTTCGTCGAGGACCGCCGCAGCATCTCGGCCCTGTTCGACGATGGCCGCGTCGAGGAACTGACGAGTGGCCGCGACCGTGGCGCGGGTCTGAGGGTGGTCGCCGGTGACACCACCGGGTTCGCCCACACCGCAGACCTCAGCCCGTTGGGCCTCAGGTCAGCCGCCGAGGCAGCGGCAGCGGCGGCGAGGGGCGGTGGCGGTGGCGTACGCCAGGTCAGCCTCGACCAGCACACGGGCCCCGCCCCTGGTCCTGTCGGGATCATGCCGGGCGATGTACCGAAGGCCCGCAAGGTCGCCCTCCTTGAACGGGCCGATGCCGCCGCCAGGGGTAGTGACGGTGCGATCACCCAGGTGGCGGTCAGGTATGCCGACAGCCACCGCAGGATCCAGGTGGCCAACAGTGACGGCCTCTTGACCGGTGACCGGCAGGTTCGAACCCTGTTCTCGGTGTTCTGTGTCGCCAGCGGCGACATGGGTATGCAGACCGGCCGAGAGTCAGTCGGACACACCCTGGGTTTCGAGGTCTTCGACGAGGTCGACGTCGAGGACCTGGCGCGCCGTGCGGCAGGGCGGGCGCTGCTGAAGCTCGAGGCGGTTCCGGCCCCCAGCGGAGAGATGCCCGTGGTGATCGGCCCCGGTGGCGGCGGGGTTCTCTTCCACGAGGCCTGCGGCCATGGCCTTGAGGCGGATCTGGTTGCCAAGTCGGCTTCGGTATTCGCCGGGAGGCGCGGTGAGGTTGTAGCAGCCCCGATAGTCACCCTTGTCGACGACGGAACCATGCCGGGAGAGTGGGGCCGCTGCGCCATCGACGACGAGGGAAGGCCCGCTCAGCGAAACGTGCTGATCGACGAAGGGGTGCTCACCGACTACATGTGGGACCACCTCCGGGCCTGCAGGGAGGGCCGTGCCAGTTCCGGCAACGGTCGACGCCAGGGCTACCGCCACCTGCCGATGGTCCGTATGACCAACACCTATCTCGGTGTCGGCGACGCCGATCCCGACGAGATCATCGCCGACACCGCGCACGGTGTCTATGTGGCCCAGCTGGGCGGCGGACAGGTCAACACCGCAACCGGCGACTTCGTGTTTGGCATGACCGAGGCCTACATGATCGAAGATGGTCGCCTCACTAACCCGATCCGTGATGGAAACCTCATCGGCAACGGGCCCCAGACCCTTCTTGACATCGATGTCATCGCCGGCGACTTCGCCATGGGCTCGCCTGGAACCTGCGGCAAGGACGGCCAGGGGGTTCCGGTGGGCGACGGTACCCCGACCCTGCGTGTGGCGAGGCTCACCGTCGGCGGAACGGCGGCCTGAGGTGGGCGACCTGATGGACCTGGCCGAGAGGGTGGTTGGCCTCGCCGTGGCCGGCGAACAACTCGAGGTGGTTGTCGTCCATGAGCGTGAGACCGAGGCCCGTGCCTACGAGGGCGAGGTCGAGTCCCTGACCGTGGCCGAGTCACGCGGGGTGGGTGTCAGAGTGGTTTCCGGCAACCGGCAGGGCTTCGCCTACACCGGCACCCTGGACAGGGACGCTGTCGATGAGGCACTTGCCGAGGCACGCGACAACATGTCCTTCGCCACTCCAGATGAGCACTGCGGGGTGGCTGAGCCCGATGGGGTCGATGCAGCCGACCTGGACCTCTACAGGGTGTCTCTCGCCGACCACCCGACCGATGAAAAGGTGGCCATGGCGCTCGAACTCGAGAGGTTGACGCTGTCTGTCGATGATCGGATTACCGGGATTGAGTCGGCCGAGTACTCGGATTCAATTTCAGAGAAGGCGGTGGCCACGACGACGGGTATTCGTGCCGCCAGCAGGGAGACGGGCTGTTTCCTCTCGGCCTACGCGCTGGCTGGACAGGACGGCGAGACCCAGACCGGCTTCGGCTTCTCGCTCGGACGTGAACCCGGTGACCTGGACATCGAGATCGCGGCCCGGGAGGCAGCCGAACGCGCCACCCGGATGCTCGGTTCGGTCAAGCCACCGTCGGGTCGTCTGACGGTGGTCCTGGACCCGTGGGTGAGTGCGCAGTTTCTGGGGATCGTGGGTGGGACCCTGAGCGGCGAGATGGTGCAGAAGGGTCGGTCGCTGTTCGCTGACCGGCTCGGCGACGACGTGGCTGCACCAGGGGTGACCCTCATCGATGATCCGACAGATGTCTGCGCATTCACGGCTTCGGCCACTGACGGCGAGGGGCTGGCCACCCGCAGGAACGTCCTGATCGCCGGCGGCCGTCTCGACCGGTTCGTCCACAACAGCCAGACCGCACGTCGGGCCGGCACCGTCTCAACCGGTTCAGCGGTACGGGGCTATTCGTCCACGCCGGGGGCTGGTGTGAGGGCGGTGTCGGTTGTTCCAGGTGCGCTCAGCCAGGCCGACCTTGTGGCAGGTATCGATGACGGAATCCTCATACAGGGCGTCAGCGGGCTGCACTCAGGGGTCAATCCGGTCAGCGGAGACTTCTCCACGGGCGCCGAGGGAATCCGTATCAGGGGAGGCGAGATGGCCGAGCCGGTTCGCGAGTTCACGATTGCCTCGACGATCCAGCGAATGCTGCTCGACATCGAAGCCATTGGCTGTGACCTCCAGTGGTTGCCGATGAAGGCTGCCGGCGTAACCCTCGTAATCGGCGAACTCACCATCTCGGGGACCTGAGCATCCGGTCGTGTCGGTCCTGCATGCGATCATCCTGGGCCTGGTTCAGGGGCTGACCGAGTTCCTGCCGGTCTCCTCCAGCGGCCATCTGGCTTTGGTGCCATGGTTGTTCGGATGGGACCACTTCGGGGGTGACGACACCCTCGAGAACGCCTTCGATGTGGCCCTCCACCTGGGAACCCTGGTTGGATCGGCTGCGTACCTGCGTTCCGACGTGGCCCGCTACGGATCTGCCGGCCTGGGTTGGCTGAAGGTCCGTGGGCCCCTGACCGGCGATGCGCGGGTCGCATGGCTGTTGGTCGCCACAGCGGTGCCAACCGGCATGTTGGGCATCGCCGTGCTGGCCGTCACAGACGACCTCGGTGACCGGACATGGCTTGTCGCAGTGAGTCTGATCGTGTTTGGGCTGGCCCTCTACCTGGCCGACCGTCGACCTTCCGGTCGTGGTGTCGACGACCTGCGTCTACGCGACGCCCTGGTGCTGGGCACGGCTCAGGGTCTGGCATTCCAGCCTGGTGTGTCCCGCTCCGGGGTGACCCTCACCGTGGCACGGGGGCTGGGGTTGGATCGTGGGGACGCAACGAGGCTCGTGTTCCTGATGAGCCTTCCAGTGATCGCCGGAGCCGGCCTTGTCAAGGTACCCGACTTGGTCGTTCCGACAGGGTGGTGGGGAGCCTTCGCATGGGGAACCCTCGCTGCCGCCGCCAGCGGGTGGTTCGCCGTCCACTGGATGCTGCGCCTGGTTGCCCGTACCGGCTTTGGTGGCTTCGCCGTGTACCGGGTGGTGGTCGGGGCCAGCGTGTTGGTGCTGCTGGCCTCGTCGTTCCGCTGACCCGGTGGGTCAGCCGGGCAGCAGTGCCAGTGCCACATCACCCCAGCGGCGTGTAGCGGTGAGCTCGGCCACCCCCTCGACGGGCACGGCGACGGTGACGCCGTCCTTTTCGATGTCAAGCACTCGGGCCTCGGTAATCAGGAGGCGGCCGTCGGGCGAGTAGTCGTCGACGGCTATCAGGTCGACCCGGTCGCCAACCGACAGAGGCAACGAGTCGGAGCCGCGGTCAAGTGCCACCCCGCGCTCACCCTCGACTAGCGATCCGGCGGGGGTGCAGCAGGCACCTCGGCGGGGGCGGGGCAGGCTTCGGGTCCGGCTGCGGACTGGATCGTGATGCCGGCAAGGGCGGCGAGGGCTGCTGCTCCGGACCACCATGCCAACCTGTGGTGAGCGGCCCAGTGTCTGAGGCGGGCGAGCAGGTACCCCATGGTTCCTCCCTGAGTGGGGTTTCCGTGGGGGATGTAGTGGGCGAGGTGGGCCGGCTCTGGGACCTGACTAGGTGGCCGGCGTGGCTTTCTTGTCCTTGGAGCCTTTGTCCTTGGAGCCTTTGTCCTTGGAGCCCTTGGTGGTGGAGCTGTCCTTTGAGCCGTTGGAACTGGACGGGGTGTCCTTCGCCGAGGAGCCTCCTGTTCCGGAGTCGGACGACGTGGTCATCTTCTCAGGCTTGTTCTCGGACTTCTGTTCGGACTTCCTGCCTGCGGCGCTCGAGCCGTGGTCGTTCTTGTAGAAGCCGTCACCCTTGAAGGAGATACCGACGCTGGCAAACACCTTGCGGACCGCGCCGGTACAGCCCTCGGTGGGGCAGGTGGTGACGGGGTCGTCGCTGAAGGCCTGACGTACCTCAAACTCGTTGGCGCAGCCAGGGCAGCGATACTGGTAGGTGGGCATGGCAGAAGGGCTCGTTGAGTGTTCAGGTGATCGTCGGGAAGACGGAGAGGAAGCCTACCGGGGTATCGGCCCTCGTTGGATGTGCAAGCATTCACTGGAATCCGCATGAACGGTTCTCGGAGGGGTGATGCTGTGGGGGTGATCGTTGTCGACGTGGCCCTGGTTGTCGGTGCCTACATGCTCGGAATGCTGCCCTCGGCCCACTACGTGGCCGGACGCAAGGGCCTCGATCCGACCCGTGAGGGCTCAGGCAACCCGGGTGCGACCAATGTCTTCAGGGTGGCCGGGAGGCGAGCCGGCATCATTGTGTTCGCCTTGGACATCGGTAAGGGTGCGGTTGCCACCGGGGTGGGCCTGGCCGTGGGTGGAAGACCCCTGGCTGCGGTGTGCTGGGCTGCAGCGGTTGTAGGCCATGTTGTGCCCGTGAGCCGGCGGTTCCGGGGGGGCAAGGGGGTGGCCACTGCTGGTGGCGGAGTGTGTGTGTTGTTCGGATTCTTGACCATCATCGGAACGGCGATCTTCCTCCTGATGGCGAGGCTCACCGGCAAGGTGTCGCTGGCCTCGCTCTCGATGGCCGTGTCGATGGCCTGCCTGATCCTCCTGAGTGGCGTCCCCATTCTGGAAGCCATCGTGGTGGTCTGCCTCACCGTCCTGTTGATCGTGCGACACCAGGCCAACATCAGGCGCCTACTCACAGGTAACGAAAGGTCATGGAAGCCGGGTTCATGACAGGTCGTGCCGTTGACCTACGGGTTGGGGATTGTGGCCTGAGACCCGTGGGTATCCTCTCCCGGTGATTCCCCTCGAGGAAGCCCGGGCGTACGTGCTTGACCGGTGCCCTGCGCCGGTGGCCGGGGTCGTCGACCTCCGAGGGGCACTGGGTCTGGTCCTTTCGGGGCCAGTGGGCGCCGTGGAGGCAGTGCCACCGTTCGACAACACTGCAATGGACGGATTTGCCGTGAGGGCTGCCGACACGGCTGGAGCGCCCGTCGGCCTCTTCATTGTCGGCACGCTGGCTGCCGGGTCGGTGTCAGACCGGGAGGTCGGTGTCGGTGAGGCGATGCGCATCATGACCGGCGCCCCGATGCCTCCCGGTGCAGATGCGGTGGTGATGGTCGAACGCACCTCGGCCTCGGCCGACGACACCATTGTGACGGTCGAGATAGAGGTTCCCGTCGGCAACCATGTTCGCTGTGCCGGTGAGGACCTGCGATCTGGTCAGGAGGTGTTTGCCGCTGGCACCGTCCTTGGGCCGGCCCACATCGGTGTGCTGGCCAGTATCGGCTGTCGCAGCGTCGCCGTGTACAGGCACCTCCGGGTGGGGGTCCTCTCCACCGGCGACGAGTTGGTGACCGGCACGCCGGGTCCGGGGCAGATTCGTGACAGCAACCGCGATGCCCTGCTGGCCCTCCTTGAGGATTCCGGTATCACGGGTGTGGACCTCGGCCTGGTGGCCGACGATGAGCGAGAGATCGAACAGGCCATATTGGCCGGTGCGGCCGACTGCGACGCCGTCATCACCTCCGGCGGGGTGAGCATGGGTGACTTCGACTACGTGAAGGTGGTCCTGAATCGGATCGGCGACATGCGCTGGATGCAGGTGGCGATAAGGCCGGCCAAGCCGTTGGCGTTCGGCCTGGTCGACGGAACGCCGGTATTCGGGTTGCCGGGGAACCCTGTCTCGTCCATGGTCTCCTTCGAGTTGTTTGCCAGGCCGGCGCTGTTGTCGATGCTCGGGAATACCCGGTTGGACAGGTTACGTGTAACGGCGGTCAGCGATGGCGGGTTGGGTCGCCACCCGGACGGAAAGGTTCACTTTGCCAGGGTGATGGTTGGCTATGAGAACGGCCGGTTCAGGGTGTCGACGGCTGGTGGGCAGCACTCCCACCAACTCTCGGCGATGGCTGCGGCCGATGGCCTGGCCGTCATTCCCGATGGCGACGGGATTCCCGACGGTGGCGAGGTCGAGGTCCTACTGCTGCGTTGAGCCACGGGCCGTTCCGATGTCCCACATTTCTGGGTCCGGCCCTACGCTGTGGCATGTGAGTGACCGGCTGATTGATTCCTTCGGGCGGGTTCACCGGGACCTGCGGGTCTCTGTGACCGACAGGTGCAACTTCCGCTGTCGGTACTGTATGCCTGCCGAGGGCCTTGAGTGGCTGCCACGTGAGGGTCTTCTCACCTTCGAGGAGATTGAACGGGTGGCCCGACTGCTGGTCGAGGGCTACGGGGTGGAGAGCATCCGCCTCACCGGTGGTGAGCCCACGGTCAGGGCACATCTGGTAACCCTTGTCGAGATGTTGGCCCGGTTGCCGGTGGACCTGTGCCTCACGACGAACGCTGCAATGCTCGAAACGATGGCGGCGCCCCTTGCCGAGGCGGGCCTGAAGAGGATCAACGTGTCGTTGGACTCGCTTCGGCGCGACCGGTTCGAGGAGCTGACCCTCCGCGACGGCCTACCGGCGGTGCTGGCCGGCATCGACAGGGCCATCGAGGTGGGCATCAACCCGGTCAAGGTGAACGTGGTCGTGATGCGTGGTGTCAACGACGACGAGGTTCTCTCCTTCGCCCGGTTCGGGCGGGAACGGGGGGTGGTGGTGCGATTCATCGAGTTCATGCCACTTGATGCCGATGAGGCCTGGTCTGACAGTTCGGTGGTGACCCAGTCTGAGATCATCTCGACCATCGGAGAGGCCTTCCCTCTCGTTCCGGTCGAGCGCACCTCGGCTCCGGCAACCCGGTTCCGATACGAGGACGGTGGTGGTGAGGTCGGGGTGGTCGCCAGCGTTACCGAGAAGTTCTGCGATTCGTGTGACCGGGTTCGCCTAACCGCCGACGGCCAGTTCCGGAACTGCTTGTTCGCTGTCGACGAATTCGACCTACGGGGCCTGATTCGCAGCGGCGCGACCGATGCCGAGATCGGTGAGATGTTTGAGCAGGCGGTGGGCTCCAAGTGGGCTGGTCACGGCATCGGAACGGTGGGCTTCATCAGGCCTGCCCGCTCCATGTCACAGATAGGGGGATGAGTGGGACCGTGTCTGCCATGAGGGGAACAGCCGGGCTATGAGCGACACAACCGGGGGCTTCAGCCATCTGGATGCCGAGGGTCGGGCCCGGATGGTCGATGTGGGCAACAAGGAGGCGACCCGCCGTAGGGCCGTTGCACGGGCAAGGGTGACCATGTCGGCGAAAACGGCCCAGGCGCTTGCAGGGGGAACCGTCGCCAAGGGCGATGTCCTGGCCGTGGCACGTGTGGCCGGCATACAGGGGGCCAAGCGGACCTCGGAGTTGATCCCGTTGTGCCATCCCCTGATGTTGGGTTCAGTATCGGTTGACCTGGTCGTGGGAGAGGCGTGGGTCGACATCGAGGCTGTTGCCGAGACCGTTGAGCGGACCGGGGTTGAGATGGAGGCGCTCACGGCCTGTTCATTGGCAGCCCTCACCGTCTATGACATGTGCAAGGCGATGGACCGGTCGATGAGCATCACGGATGTCGCGCTCTGGGAGAAATCGGGGGGTCGTTCGGGGCCCTGGAGCAGGGAGGCCTGAGGGCCTGTATTGCCGGTGGATGGGGATCGCCCGGCCCGCGCGAATGTTCGCGCGCTCCGCGCGTGGAAATCCACCATTTGAAAGGGGTCGGACTGTACGGTGGTGCCACACGCCAACCACAGTGGATCGGCGGGGAGGGAAACCTGATCGTGTTGATTCTCTTGGGCCTCGGAGTCCTGTGGGCAGCTGTGCTGGTACCCCCGCTGTTGCGCAGGGAAGGACCTGCGATGCGACCCGTGGGGAGCCTCTCGGCGATCGCCCGCTTCGATGCCAACGGTCTGCGATCCCTCCACCAGTCGGCCAAGGCCGTCCCCAGCGGAGCCTCTGCAGCACGCCGCCGACGCCGCGACGTCCTCGTCGCCCTCGCCGGGGTGGCCACCTTCACCCTTCTCGGCGCGGTGGCTGTCGGCGGAATCCTCTGGATGATCCACTTCCTTGTCGACATTGCTCTGGTCGGCTATGCCGTGATGCTCACGAACCGCCACCAGAATGAGAGCGAACGCCGGGCGACCGTCGTTCCGCTCAGGCCTGCCAACCCGTTCCTCGCCGGCGAGCAGGTCTCGGTGGCGATGAGCGACGAGGCAGTCCTGCGCCGACAGGCCAACTGACCCCGACAGACCCGGTGGGTCCCCCGCTACGCTCACCACCGCCCACGGGGGTGTAGCTCAGTTGGCTAGAGCGCTACGTTCGCAACGTAGAGGTCGTGAGTTCGATTCTCATCACCTCCACCGTCGGGCCGGCCGGCGTCAGGCATTGTCGGCCTCGACCGCCTTGGCAAGGTTCTCGGCAAGGTCAGGAAGATCCGAGTCGACCCGCGACCAGCTGGGAATGAACGGTGACTCCATGGGGTCATCCAGGTAGTCGTCGCCCGCCCTGATGATCGCATGGGCGAACACATCTGCCGTCTCCTCCTCTTCCTGACGGTCATAGGGAATGCCGTTCAGGGTTGCGTCGGCGTTGTAACTGTCGATCAGGTCGAGAGCGGATCGGAAGAATGCCGCCTCAAGCGTGCGAAAGCTCTCCGACGTCAACACGACCCCCGAAGAAGCCAGCTTCTTGAACATTGACTTTGCTATGTCGACACTCATCCTGTGGAGGCCCGCCGATGCATCGTCGGGTGAGAGTTCCTGGTGCTTGTGGTCGTAGACGTCAGCCACATCGACCTGACAGACCCTGGCGGTGTTGTGGCGACGGAAGACCTCGCCGAGGACGCCGATCTCAAGGCCCCAGTCCGACGGGATCTGGATGGTCCCGGCCACGCTGCGGTCCATTGAGCACTCGCCGGCGAGTGGATACCGGAAGCTGTCGATGAAGTCCAGGTAGTCGCTACGGCCGAAGGTCAGCGACAGGGCCCGCAGAAGTGGAGCGACGAACAGCCGGGTGACGCGGCCGTTCAGGCGGCCACCGTCAGACGCCGCTCGGCAGTAATAGCCCTTGGCGAAGGCGTACCCGAAGGTGGGATGGGCTATCGGGTAGTGGAGCCTTGCCACCATCGACCTGTCGTAGGTCAGGATGTCGGCGTCGTGGAGTGCTACCGACCGGGCCCGTCCTGACGCTAGGAAGTAGCCGAGACACCACCATACGTTTCGCCCCTTGCCGGCCTCTGTTGGTGCAAGGCCGTGGTCTCTCAGGCCTGTCTCGATAGAGCGCAGGCGGGGGCTGTCGTTCCACACGATCCGGTGGTGCTGCGGCAGGGGAGCGAAGAGTTCCCGGGCTCTGGTGAAGTCGTTCCGGTTCGCGTGGTCCAGGCCGACGATCACTTCTGTCAGGTACGGAACCGACGACAGTTCACTGATGATGCCACGCAGCGCAGGACCGTTCATCTCAGTTGCGAGGCAGGGGATTATCAGCGACATCGGCCGGTCGCTTCCCCATGAGGCAAGCTCAGCCTCAAGGGATTCGAGGGACCTCTCGCCCAGGTGGTGGAGCGTGGCAATTGTTCCGCTCTGGGAGAAGTCGGCCATCGGCTCAGGTTAGGCGTGTCGCAGGTTGCTGCTCCGGGTCGGAAAGTGTGCGGATGGTCGGACAAGGGGTCTACTTGGTTACTGTTTCGGAAAGGACCTGTGGAGGGATGTCGTTGTCAAAGCGTCTGGTTGCGGTTGTTGCACCGTTGCTCATGGTCTGGCTGGCGTCGTGTTCCGGCAGCGATGTCGAGGGCGCCAGCAGGTCGATCGTCGTGCTCAGCCCGGAATCCGCTACCGAGATAGTGGTTCCTGCCGACGCATTCGAAAACGTGGTCGAGGTGACAACCACCACGGTTCCCGAGCCCTCGACGACGCCTCCTCCGTCGTCCGTCACTTCATCCACAACAACACGCTCACCGGAGCAGACAACCACCACCGAAGTGACACGGACCACCATCCCGCTTGCTGAGGAGGAGGACACTCCTGGAGTGAAACTGCTTGATGCCTTGGACAGGTTCAACTCGTGCCTCAGTGGGGAGGGCTACGAATGGATCGGTCCGCCGAACCCTGAGTCCGGCGCCAATGCCCCTGAAAATAACATGGACTACTTCCGTGCTCTGACGACGTGTAACAGCCGGACTGGGATCTCGACGGTCCTTCAGGAGTTCCAGGCCTCGAGGACGGGCTTGGATCCAGACGAGATCGAACAACAGAACGAGGATTTCATAGATTTGACCGACTGTCTGCGCCGAAAGGGTTGGGAGATCCCAGAGTTGACCCCAGACGAGAACGGACTCCTAACCCCAGCGGGTGGTATGGCCAGCGCCGACGACGATTTCGACACCAACCAGGTCAGGGATTGTGCCGGCGAGATAGCGCTTGAGAGGGAAGAGGCTGAGGAGGGCTGATGGGCCTGTTCCTAACAACATGCTGCCTTTTCCTAACAACTACCTAACAATGCGCTGGAATGATGCAGGGCCATGCACAGAACAGAACCCAATACGGAGCTCAGGTGAAGCACAGCCGGGCCTTTTTGACAGCGGTCGTGGTGCTTGTGGCGTTGGTGGCGGGCGCCTGTGTGGGATCCGAGCCTGAACAGGGTCGCTCGATCATCGTGCTGACTGCTGACGAGGCACCCGAGTTGATAGTTCCGGCAGGTGCCTTCCTCAACGTGGTCGAGACCACTGTTGCTCCACCAACTACCACGACTCCTCCTCCCCTGGTGCCAACCCCCCTAGCGACGACCTCGTCGGTACCGACGCTGTTGGAAGCTCCAACTACCACCAAGCCAACCAAGGACACCATCCCACTTGAAGAAGAGGATCCTAGGGAAGCATTCCAAAGCACAAGACAAGCCTTCGATGACTGTCTCTCAGCAGAGGGCTTCAACTTTTTGGGTCCTCCAGGTGGGGATTCTGATGATGACGACCCCGTCAACCAGGCTGGATATATCGAGGCCATTCAGCGTTGTAACGCGGAGAGTGGAATTGCTGATGTTATGGAGGAGTTCCGGGCAGCTAGAGAAGAGCGCTCACCTGAACAGGTCCGTGAGAACAATGAGCAAGTGCTCGCAGTCGTAACCTGCCTGCGGGGCAAGGGGTGGGAGATTGATGACCCCATGCCCGACGAGACGGGTGCCCTCAGTCCACGCTCACTGTTTCGTGATGCTGCCGAGGAGATCAACAGTGCCGACATTGGTCAATGTGCCAGTGCAGCCAACCTCTTTGGTGGCGGCCGTCCTCCACCTGGTCCTCCACCTGGTGCTGGTCAGGGTGGTGGCAGTGGAGGCTGACTTGGTCCGTTCAGTAGCGACTATGAAACCTTTAGGGAGGCAACCATGAAGGCCAGGTTGGTTGTGCGAATCTTCGCACTGGTGGTGGCTGCTGCGGTAGTGGCTGGCCTGACCGTGTGGAAGCCATGGGACGATAGCGGGACAACTGTTGATCCCTTGCGGGACAGAGCCATAGCCGAGGCCGTTACCACCCGCACCCTCACAGAAGAATTGACAGTCCGCGGCGAATTGCGCCGTGATGAACTCCAGACGATCAACTCGGCGGCATCTGGCCGCATTACCGACCTGGAAGTCGTAGACGGTGAAACCGTTCAGGTGGGAGACGTCCTGTTCAGCCTCGATGGGCGTAGGGCGGTGGCCGTGGGCGGCGACCTGGAGTTTTACAGGCAACTTGACGTGGGGTCAGACGGCCCCGACGTCTTGCAACTGGAGACGGCCCTATCCGCTGCTGGCTACTCGGTTGGAGTGGTGGACCGGTACTACACGGAGGAAACTCGGAGCGGTCTCGCCGAGTGGCAATCCGATCACGACTACGGGAGTACTGCCACCGAGGTAGAAGAGGTGGTGACGGTGTCCCTGCAGGCAAACCCAGCTGGCTACTCGGTCGGAGCGGTGAACACCGTGTCGGTACAGATCGGCGGTGCATCTCGTTCAGTTGGGAAGGCGAGGAGGAACACGGCCGAGGACATCACCGGAGCACCTGTTGTGACGGTGCGAGTGGTCGAAGCGATCGTCACCGAGGGCGACCAGGTGGTGTTTACCGTTACCGCTGATCCCGTACCAGCCAGCGACCTCGTGGTAGCTGTCCGCATTGGCGGTGACGTGACTTCCGACGACTACGAGGGCATAGACGACACGGTCGTGATAGCCGCAGGGTCTGCAACAGCCAACCTTGTGGTGACAACCCAGGTCGATGACCTACGTGAGGCTAACGAGGACCTGGAGGTAACTGTCTCAAGTAGCTTTGATGAGGCCGCCAACCTTGCTTCACAGGACCTCTTGGTGTTTGACATTCAGGAGGCCCTTGACGCCCTACTGGAGCGACAGGCCGAACTGGTGGATGAGATCGTCACCTCGGAAACGGCTCCTGAGGATCTCGTTGTCTTCGACCTGCAGACTGAGATCGACGATCTGGTCGAGCGTCGTGCCGAGTTGGTGGATGAGATCGTCACCTCGGAAACGGCTCCTGAGGATCTCGTTGTCTTCGACCTGCAGACTGAGATCGACGATCTGGTCGAGCGTCGTGCCGAGTTGGTCAGCGATGTGGCAGAGGCACAACAGGACCTCACCGATGCGGAGGCCGAGGTGAGCGACCTTGAATCACGTCAACAGGAAAAGACCGACGTTGAACAGGAACTGATGGACAAGGGCATCATCACTCTGGTCCAGACTGTAACTTCGGACGTGACAGCGGCTGAGGCTGCCAACCTGATCTCGCTCGACGAGGCCCTCGACGACGCCAATGCGGATCTGGAGACTGAGAACATCACCGTTGCTGCCCATACCCAGGCATTTGACGCCTACTACGACGCGCTTTCGGCTGCCCTTGAGGAATCAACGGAGTTGACGACGGCCAGAGACACTGTTGACACAGCTGGTAATACCCTTGCCTCCCTGGAGCGCGAGGACGATCGGCTCAACTTCCTTCTCGAGGTAGCCGAGGCCGACCTTGCCGAGGCCCAGGCGTCAATAGACACAGTGGTGCAGGACCTCTTGGATGAACAACGTCGGCTCAACTTCCTTCTCGAGGTAGCCGAGGCCGACCTTGCCGAGGCTCAGGCGTCAACAGACACAGTGGTGCAGGACCTCTTGGATGAACAACGACGGCTGGAGTTCTCCCTTGATGCCAAGCGCGAGGAACTACGAGTTGCGCAGGGCTCTCGCTACCTCGTCGGCGACCCGGACACAGCAACGGTCATCATCGACGATCCTGACGTGGCTGATGCGCCAACCCTGGTACTTAGGTCTGACAGCGAAACGGTGGTTGAGTCGGGTTTGGCGTCATTTACTGTCGAGACACCTGATCCGCTGGTTGAGGACCTTGAGATTTTCTACGAAACTGTCGGATCTGCGACGGCTGGATCTGACTACAACCAGCCCGACGGTGACGTCATCTTGCGAGCTGGCCAGGAGTCGGTGGCAATCACCGTACAACTGAGGCCAGATGATCTCGTTGAAGATGAAGAGACCATCACCGTTCGTCTTCTCGATGACCCCAGTGGCAACTACCTACTCAGCCACAGATCGGAGGCCACTGTGCGGGTGGCCTCAGCCGACCTGCCAGAGTTGACTCTTGCTGGGGGAGGTTGGGTCTCTGAGGGTGCAACGACAGTCGTCACCGTTGTGGCTGATCAGGCAGCGACTGTGGACACTTCGATCAACTACTCGATTGGTGGAAGTGCCAGAGCAGGGGAGGACTTCGAGGTAATGACTGGAACGACGATCCTTCGCACCGGCGAGAGTTCTGTTGACATTCCGATCCGTTCCATTGCCGACGACGTGGTGTTCCTGCCAGGTGACATGGTCGTCGCACAGTGGCCCGCCAGGGTCGGTTCTGTCCACGTCGATGCGGGTCAGTTTGTCCAGAGTGGCACCCCGTTATTGACCCTGACCGAGCCCAACTTTACGGTAAAGCTGTTTGCCACTCCCTCGAACCGAGCCAAGCTCGATGTCGGCCAGTCAGTGACGGTCAACATGGATGCTGGCGACCAGGAGGTGGGCGGACTCATCGCCGAAATTGATAACTCGGCAACCAGTGAAGGCGGTAGCGAGACCTACGAAGGGGTTGTCCAGACCGATGGTGACCTGATCGGGGTGGATGGTGCCGTGGTGACGATCGATGCTGTGGTAGCTGAATCTGTGGACGCTGTGGTGGTGCCCATAGCTGCGGTGCTGTCAGATGGCGGAGACCAGAAGGTCCGCGTGGTGACGCCGGCTGGTGTCATCGAACGCAGGAGCATCCAGACGGGCATGCTGGACGGTGCCTACGTGGAGATCATCTCAGGCCTGTCAGTCGGCGAGTATGTGATCCTCGAGATTGACCGATCGTGACTCCAGGTCTTCTGAAAGTGTCTAGATGGTCAGGGGGGATTCTCAGGTGAGCGAGGTCCTGCTGTCGCTGGATGGCGTTTCACGGGTATTTGGGGATGAAGTAAAGGTCCACGCGTTGCGCGATGTATCGCTTGACATCAGGGCGGGTGATTTCCTTTCAATAGTCGGACCGTCAGGTTCGGGAAAATCGACGCTCCTTGGCCTCCTAGGAGTCTTGGATCTTCCCAGTAGCGGCGCCGTGAGGATCCAGGGGACCGACATGGCCAACCTGGGAGACGCTGACCGGTCCCGGATGCGTGGTGGAGCCGTTGGCTTCGTGTTCCAGCAGTTCCATCTGATCCAACATCTGACGGCCGTTGGAAATGTTGAGACCGCACTCCTCTATAGGGGCCTGACAGCAGGTAAACGGCATCGACGTGCTCTTGATGCCCTCGAACAAGTCGGCCTCAGCAGTCGTTCCGGGCACATACCAGTTCAGTTGTCGGGTGGTGAACAGCAGCGGGTCGCCATCGCTAGGGCCATTGTCACGGACCCCCTCATGGTTCTGGCTGATGAGCCGACTGGTGCACTTGACTCCCAAAATGCTTCCAACGTGATGGAAATTTTCGCTGACCTCCAGTCACCTGAGCGAGCTATCTGCGTCGTGACCCACGACTTGGGGGTGGCCGCCAGGACGCAACGCCGGATCACAATGCTTGATGGAAACATCGTGGCTGATGAACATCAAGATATTGATGAGGGCGTCCGGTGAGACGCTTATGGGAGTTGGCCGGTGTCGCCCT
Source organism: uncultured Candidatus Nemicrothrix sp. (assembly GCA_913055915.1). Lineage (GTDB taxonomy): Bacteria > Actinomycetota > Acidimicrobiia > Acidimicrobiales > MedAcidi-G1 > UBA3125. The sequence goes on from CAJXKL010000008.1 coordinate 70,775, forward strand.
CGGTGGCCTTCGTGCCCGCAAGGTACGAACGGCGCTAATAATGCTCGGACCAATTCTTGGTGTGGCTGCCATCGTGTCGGCGATCGGGATCAACGAGAGTTCTAAGGGTCACCTCAAGGCAGTCCTCTCGGACCTGGGAACTGACCTGATTGTTGCGAACGCACAGGGCTCGCTGGGTGGCTTTGGCAGCGACCCTCGTATCCCCGAGGATGCGGCCGCGCGGGTCACCCGGCTTCCCGATGTTGAATCGGTGACAGGCACACTCCAGATGGCCGACATCGTGACACTTCCTTTCGAGGAAGCCGAGGACTTCTACCGGGCGTTCCCAGTGCCGGTGATAGCCACCGGTCTGAACCTTCCCGAGACCCTCGAGGTGCTCCTGGCAAGCGGGCGGTTCCTGAACGACTTCGACGTGTCGACCGCCGCGAGGGTGGTGGTCATCGGCCGCGACCTGGCTGACGAGTACGGGTATCTGCGCGGAGAGGCAAGGACCATCCAACTCAACGGAATCGACTACGGGGTGGTCGGCGTACTCGACTACGTGCTACTTGAGCCCTCCATGGATTCTGCGGTTTTCCTCACCTTCGCCAACGCCGAGGAGGACCTCGGCCTGGATTCCCGCGATCCCAGCCGGTTGTACATTCGGGCGCCGACCAACACGAAGTTGGTGGCTCAGGAGGTTCCGACGGTCATCAGCCTCGGTGGCCCCGACGGTGCCAACACCTCGGTTCCCACCGACCTGCTTGACGCTCAGTCACAGGTCGACGAGAACCTGAACAACCTGACCAAGATGATGGGTGGTCTGGCGCTGATCGTGGGAGGTGTCGGGATCGCCAATGTGATGTCCATTTCGGTCATCCAGCGGTCCACCGAGATCGGGATCCGGAGGGCGCTCGGCCACAGCCGCGGAACCATCGCGGTCCAGTTCCTGCTGGAGGCCCTTGTCGTCGGTGTCTTGGGTGGCATCCTAGGAGCGGCCGCAGGAGCCGGGGTGGTCTGGTTGACGGCGGAACTGCGTGGGTACGTGATGGTGCTGTCTGTTGTGGGCCTTGTCGGATGGGCGATGGTCTCGGTTGCCGTGGCGGTCGTGGCGGGCCTCTACCCGTCAACCAAGGCTGCCCGCCTGGAGCCCCTCGAGACCCTCCGTCTGGGCTAGAAGTGCCCAACACCTAGCATCGGGGGCCATGAGCATCGACCTCTCCGCCTATGGCTGGTCCGGTGACCTCCCTGACGGCGACGGCAGGCTGGGCCGGATTGTCCGGGTCGATCGCGGCGAATGTGACGTTGTTACAGCCGATGGGCGTGTGAGGGCACTCTCCGATTCCCAGCGCTCCCAGGACCTGACGGCACCAGTCACCGGTGACTGGGTGTTCCTCGACGACGACCCTGAACTGGGCCTGCTGATCTCGTCCGTGCTTGAGCGCTCCAACACGGTGTCGCGGCGAGATCCGTCCGAGCAGGTGGTCGAACAGGTCCTCGTTGCGAACGTGGATGTCGTGCTGATCGTCCACGGCCTGGACCGCCCCCTCCCGCCCGGCCGCCTCGAGAGGTTCCTCGTGGTGGCCTGGGACAGTGGGGCCGAGGTGGCCGTCGTGCTCACGAAGGCAGACAAGAGGGGCTCCCCCGTCGATGACGTGTCGGCGACGGTCGCTGCAGTGGCACCCGGTGTACCGGTGCTGGCTGTGGGCCTGGGTGCCGGGACGGGTTTCGGACTTGGACCAGTGCTAGCAATGGTTGGGGAGGGCCGGACCGTCGCCCTTCTCGGCGAGTCCGGTTCCGGCAAGTCAACGCTCGTCAACGCCCTCCTCGGCGAGGAACGCCTGGAGACAGGTGAGGTTCGATCGGCCGATTCCAGGGGACGCCACACGACGGTGAGCCGCGAACTCGTGAGGTTGGCCGATGGTGGTCTATTGGTCGATACCCCCGGGATCCGCTCGATAGGGATCTGGGACTCAGAGGAGGCCCTTGACCGTGTGTTCGGTGATCTCGAGGAGCTCTCAACGGCCTGTCGGTATTCGGACTGCGTGCATGACACCGAGCCCGACTGTGCGGTCACCGCCGCCGTTGCCGATGGGCGGATGGACCGTCGGCGTGTTGACCGCTACCGGGCGCTGAGCGCCGAACTCGATGAGCAGCACCAGCGTGAGCAGGAGCGGGAACGTCGGGGGCGTGGCGACAGGCGGGGTAGGCGTCGCTGAGGCGGGCTCGGCTGGGGTGCTGGCACCCGGAGGCCCTAAAGTGTCGGGACACCCGAAGTCCACACGGAGAACCACCGATGTCCCGTAGCGATGCGATCGAGAGGTTCACAGGCGAGGCCGAGGCCTCAGGGTTGACCGTCGAAGTACACAGGTTTCCTGATGGAACGCGCACAGCTGCCGATGCGGCTGCGGCTGTGGGGTGCGGAGTTGGCCAGATTGTCAAGTCCCTGGTCTTCATGGCCGATGTCAGGCCGGTGCTTGTCCTGTGTTCCGGGGCCAAACGTGTCAACGAGGAACTGCTCGCTGCCCACCTGGGCCTCGAGGTGCGCATAGCCGCCGCTGCCGAGGTCCGGTCGGCCACCGGGTATGCAATTGGTGGTACTCCGCCATTGGGCCATGCGGTTCCTCTCCGCACAGTCGTCGACCCGACCCTGCTCGAGTTCGACGAAGTGTGGGCGGCAGCCGGCACCCCGGATTCGGTGTTCCCGGTCGATCCCAAGGCCCTCGTGAAAGCCACAGCGGGAGCGGTTGTGGCCGTCACCCACTGAGGCTGCGCCATGAAGCGGTTCTTCACCGACCATCCGGCGACGGTGGGTGAGAGTTACGGCCAGCACATGCGGAGCGCTCTCCGGTCGGCTGTGCCCCCGGGTGGTGCTGTCGTCACATGCACGGTGCACGCTCTCGTACCTGCCCTGTTCGAGACGACAGCCAGCAGGACCGTCACCAGGCTGAACGACGAGATAACGGACCTGCACACCGACGACGCTGAATGACCGGGCCACACGGGCCCATTAGGGTCGAGGTGACGAGGGGCGGAGTCGTGGAGAGTGTCCACGACCTCGATGCTGTGGTCGTCTCTGCCACCGGATCGGTGGTCGACTCCTGGGGAGACCCCGAGCGACTGGTACTACCGCGGTCATCGACCAAGCCGATCCAGGCGGTTCCGCTGATCGCCACCGGCGCCGCTGATGCCTTTGACCTGACAGACCGGGAACTGGCCCTCGCCTGTTCGAGCCACAACGCCGAACCGACCCATGTGTCGGCGGTGGTCCGGTGGTTGGAACTCGTCGGTGCCACCCCTTCGGACCTTGAGTGCGGCGCACATGCACCCCTCTACGAACCAGCTGCCGTCGACCTGGCCCGGTCGGGGGCCGAGCCTGACGCCTCGTACAACAACTGTTCCGGCAAGCACACCGGCTTTCTCACGGTGTGTCGCCACGAGAGCGTTCCTTTCAGCGGCTACCTGAAGTCGTCTCATCCGCTGCAGCGTGACCATGTCACGCCGGCTCTGGAGGAATGGTGTGGGATAGACCTGTCGGGCCAGGTGCCGGGTGTGGACGGCTGTGGGATTCCGGTGTGGGCGGTGCCACTTGCACGCCTTGCCCATGGATGGGCACGCATGGGTACCGGCATTGTCGGTTCCACTGAGCATCGGCTCCTCTCTGCGATGCGGTCTGAGCCGTTCCTCGTGGCGGGAACCGGAAGGGCGTGCACACGCCTGATCACCGAGTCGACGGGTGGGGCGGTGGTGAAGACCGGAGCAGAGGGCGTCTACTGCGGCACAGTTCCCGATGACGGCGTGGGGGTCGCCCTGAAGGCCAGGGACGGTGCCCGCCGCGCCTCGGGCACGGCGATGGAGTGGATTCTGGGCACGTTGGGAAGGATGAACGAGGACGGCGATGAGCTGGTCCTCAATGCTGCCGGCACCGTGGTGGGAACGATCAGGGTGGCTGCCTGAGCGCAGGCCTGTCAGGTGCCGGTGCTCATCTCGGAGTCCTCCAGTTCGCGGAATGCAGCGTCGAGTGCATCTCGGGCTGCCTCGGGGCCCACCCCCAGTTGTCTCAACTCGAAGGCGAACCTGTGTGCAGCAGTCTCCGTCCGTTCCCGGCGTTCCTGGATGGGTTCGGAGTGAGGGGGCTCGTCGACTACGAAGGTGCCTCGGCGGCCACGACCCTCGAGAACGCCGTCACGCTCGAGCTCGCGGTAGGTGCGGGCGATCGTGCCCGGAGCGAGGCTCAGCTGGGTGGCCAGGTCGCGGACGGTTGGCATGCGGCTACCTGGTTCCAACCGGCCGACGGCGACCATCACCGCGAGTTGAGCCCTGAGCTGTTCGAAGAGCGGGATGGCTGCGGCGGTGTCGAGGCGCAGGACCATCTGCCTGTGGCGACCGGTTCGATGGTTGGGATCGCTCGGGTCGGTCAGGTGGACGATGCTGGGTGACTGCATGCTATGAATACTGTACCAATACAAAGAACACAAATTGACTCTAGATCGGTCCAATACTTGCATCTAGGAGTGATACATACGATTGTTGTATCAGTTGATTAAGAATATTCAGCCTGCCTCTGGTAGGACCGGCACAGCGCCAATGAGATGAAACGAGGAACACACACATGAAGTTGATCACAGCGGTAATCAAGCCATTCAAGTTGGACGAGGTGAAGGACACCCTCGCCGCACTCGGGGTGCAGGGAATGACCGTCAGCGAGGTGCAGGGCTTCGGGCGCCAGGGTGGCCACAGCGAGACCTACCGTGGCACCGAGTACAAGGTGCTCTTCACCCCCAAGACACGTGTCGAGGTAGTGGTGGGTGACGACGACATGACCAGGGTGGTCGAGGGCATCGTGTCAGCTGCCCGCACCGAGAAGATCGGTGACGGCAAGGTCTGGGTGACCGACGTCGGGAACCTGGTCCGGATCCGCACCGGTGAACGCGACGGCGACGCCGTCTGAGGACACAACCCGACCGGCGACGTGTCCATCCTGCGATGCAGTCACCACAGGCGGGTACGGTCTGAGCGGGGCCGACCACCAGACAGGAGAACCAGATGGCAGGCGTGACCGTCTTCCACAACCCGCATTGAAACTCGTCCACGAAGGCCTTGGCGGTCGCTGAGGAGTTGGGTGTTGACGTAGACGTCGTCCTCTACATGAAGGAGCCTCCCGACGAGGCTCTGTTGCGGCGCGTCGTCGCAGGCATGGAAGGCCCCGTCGAGGACCTGGTTCGCAAGGACTCGCAGTTCAAGAAGTTGGAGTTGGTCGCCGACGACTACGTCGACAACCCCGATGCCGTCGTTGGACTGCTGGCACGACGCAAGGCGCTGATGCAGCGACCCGTTCTGGTCCGGGGAGACCTGGACTCCGATGGCCCGCTCGAGGCCTGTGTTGGACGACCCAGGGAGAAGCTCTACGACTTCCTCGGAGGCTGAGTCTCCCATGCCCCTGTACCCCGGTGCGCACTGCTTCGACCTCTGCCGCAGCGCCGGGCCCGCTACGGAAACTTCGGTAGGCGCCTCTCGTGGAGTGCTGCGACACCCTCGGCGAACTCGGATCCCGCCATGTGAACGTCGAGCAGGCGTCGGGCTTCGTTGACCGACCCGGCGGCGTCACCGTGCAGGTCCGTGTAGACCTGTCGCCGGGTGGCCGCCAGGCTGGATCGGGCCACCGGCCCGAGGAACTCACTGATCCAGGCGTGAACGTGGGCAAGTAGGTCTTCGGCCGGTACCACACCGTTCACGAGACCCATTTCGAGGGCCTCCTCGGCCATGACCACCCTGCTGGTGAGAAGTATGTCGTTGGCCCTCCCGAGGCCGATGATCCGCGGTAACAGCCACGACAGGCCGAACTCCACCGGCAGGCCCAACCTGCCGTGGGCCGCTGTCAACTTCGAGTCGGCAGCGGCGAAACGCACGTCGGCGAAACAGGCAAGGGCCAGACCCACGCCGGCGACAGCCCCGTTGATGGCGGCAACGACAGGCTTCGTCAGGCCGAAGTGGTAGGCGAAGTCGGCGTCGAACGTCGGGTCCACACCGAATCCGGGAGTCGGAATGTCGTCGTCGGTGCCGGACACGTATTCGCCCTCGGCGAGGTGTCCCGCAAGGGCCTGGGAGTCGGCGCCCACACAGAACGCTTCACCAGCGGGATCACCCGTCACCACGATGACCTTGACGTCAGGGTCATCCTCAGCCTGTTGGAGGACCCAGCAGTACTCCGTGTGCATCCGACCCGTCCACGCATTGTGTCGGGCCGGCCTCGAGAGGGTGACCACCGCTGTGGAGCCGACATGGTCGTAGAGCACGGTCTTAAGGTCCATGAGATGAAGGTAGTGGGCGGTGGAGCGGTGAGAGGCCGCCTTCTCGTGGGAGGGAAGTGTCCGCTACGGTCCGGGCCGACACACCGGGCGACCTGAGGTCGGCCGACTCACCCATCAGACAGGGGAAGCAATGCTCGCAGCGATTCTGGAGACAGTACCGACAGACCAGCTGGTGCTGAGAGACGATGTCACCCTGCGCGATATCGCTCCCGGCGACGTGAGGGTGAAGATTGCCCACAGCGGTGTCTGCCACTCGGACCTTTCGGTAATGAACGGTACGATTCCCCAGCCGCCACCGTGTGTGCTGGGCCATGAGGGCTCTGGCGTGGTGCAGGATGTAGGAGACGGCGTAACGCACGTGGCCCCCGGCGACCATGTGATCATCGCGTTCTCTCCACCGTGTGGAACCTGTGCCTACTGCACCGGCCGCGGTCAGCCGAACCTGTGCCTCAACGGCTTCTTCGCCATGAGCGCATCACCTCAGTTCCGCCGGGGCGACGAGGTCATCGGTGCAATGACCGGGTGTGGCACATTTGCCGAGGAGACCATCCTCCCCGGAATCGCGGTCGTCGGCATCGACAAGGACATTCCGCTCGACGTCGCCGCGCTGGTCGGCTGCGGTGTCACCACGGGTGTCGGTGCTGCAATCAACACGGCCAAGGTGACTCCAGGTTCGTCGGTGCTCGTCATAGGCGCCGGGGGAGTCGGAGTCGCGGCGATCCAGGGTGCCCGTATCGCCGGTGCCGCCGAGATCGTCGCCGTGGACCTGCACGAGGGCAAGTTGGACCGGGCAAAGGCCTTTGGTGCCACACACGGTGTGCTGCCAGACGACCTGCCGGGTGCAATGGCAGAGGTCACCGGCGGAGAGGGCTTCGACTTCACGCTGGAGTGCATCGGCATGCCCACGACCATGCGCCAGGCCTTCGACCTGACCCGCCGCGGTGGGACCTGCTGCATTGTCGGCGTCGGCCGGGCCGAGGAGACCTTCGAGCTGTCGGCCTTTGAGATGTTCTTCTCGGAGAAGAACCTGATCGGATCCATGTACGGCAGCGCTGACGTGAGGACGGACTTCAACCGGTTCCTGCGTCTCTACAGGTCGGGCCAACTGGACCTGGAGGGCATGATCTCCCGCCGGATCAAGTTGGACGAGGTGAACGACGCCCTCGGTGCCCTGGGTGACGCTGACGTGATCCGTCAGGTGGTTGACTTCTAGGAATCCCTGAGACAGGAGCACCCGATGCACATCGTCGTCGACTACGACCTCTGCGAGAGCAACGCCATCTGCATGCAGATAGCACCCGATGTGTTCGAGGTGCGTGACGACGACTTCCTCTACCTGCTCGACGAGACGCCGGGAGAGGACCGTCGGGCGGCCATGGACGAGGCGGCCCAGAGGTGCCCGAAGCAGGCGATCAGGATCGAGGACTGATCTGGCCCTAGGTGGTCACGTAGTTGCAGAGGTAAGGGGGGGGCGACAGGTGGGTAGCTCGACTCTGCGCAACGCCGTCACGATCGTGGGAGCGTCCCTCGCAGGCCTTCGGGCCGCCGAGACCCTCCGCCGCGACGGCTTCGAGGGCACGATCAGCCTTGTCGGCGATGAACCCCGCGTTCCCTATGACAGGCCGCCCCTTTCGAAGCAACTCCTGTCGGGGGAGTGGGAGGTCGACCGGATCTCCCTAAGTCCCCCTGAACGCTTCATGAGCCTCGATCTGGACCTGCGCCTTGGACGGCGGGCAACTGGACTCGACGTCTCCTCCCACACCCTCGACGTCGACGGAGCTACTGAGGAGTACGACGGCCTCCTGATCGCCACGGGTGCACGATGTCGGACGCTCCCCGGGACAGATGGCCTCGCCGGCGTCTACACCCTTCGAACCCTCGATGACAGCCTCGCCATCCGGGAAGCCCTCCGAGGCGGACCCCGGAGGGTTGTCGTCGTGGGAGCTGGTTTCATCGGAGCCGAGGTGGCATCCACGGCCGTCGGATACGGCGTGCCGGTGACAATGGTCGAGGCGCTTCCCGTGCCACTGGGCCGGGTGCTCGGCGACACCGTCGGGTCGGTGGTTGCCGAGGTGCATGTCGACAACGGCGTGGACCTGCGCTGCGGGGTGGGCGTTGACGAGATCTGCGGGACCGACAGGGTGGAGTCGGTCCGTCTCTCGAACGAAGCAGTTGTTGAGGCTGACCTCGTTGTGGTCGGCATCGGTGCCATACCCAACACGGACTGGCTGGAGGATTCAGGTCTGACCGTCGACGACGGGGTGCTCTGCGACAAGACCTGCCTGGCGGCCCCGGACGTGACCGCAGCTGGCGACGTGGCCCGTTGGCCCAACCCGCGCTACGGCGAGGTCATGAGGGTGGAACACTGGGACAACGCCGTCGAGCAGGGTGCACACGCTGCCCGCAGGTTGATGTTGACCGACGAGGAGGCCGTGCCGTTCACCCCCGTGCCCTGGTTCTGGAGCGACCAGTACGACAGGAAGGTCCAGTTGGCCGGCCGGCCGCGACCCGACGACGAGGTGGCCCTGGTGGACGGATCGTTCGAAGAGCGGCGCTTCGCCGTCATCTACGGCAGGGAGGGCCTTCTGACGGCCGTCTTCGGGATGAACCGCCCCCGTCAGGTGATGCAGTTCAAGGGCCTCCTGCAGCGCGGTGCATCCTGGAGCGAGGCACTCGAGTTCGCCGGGAACTAGACCTGACCAGCCACTTTCACACCCTGTTGGTGGCCGTGGTTCTGCTGACCGCAGCGTGCGGGGTCACCGAGCCAGCTGGCATTGACGTGGAGGCGGTCGAGCAGGCCATCCCACTGGCGCTGCTTCCAGACCATCCGGACCTGGTGACCGATGTTGCCTGCCCGCAGCTCGGGTCTGACGGCCTCGGTCCGGTTTCATGCACGGCGGCAGTGGCCGGCCTCGCCGTGCCGCTGATCGTGTCAAGGCCCGACGTCGACGGCCGGGTCAGGGTGGAGTCGCCGGTGGAACTGGTGCTGGCAGTCGAGGTGGCATCGCTCACCGAGGAGCGCCTCGACAGCGATCTCGGCGTGGACAACGCAGTGATTTGCGAGCCGGCTCTGCGCGTCTCGCGTGTGGGCCAGGAGTTTGCATGTACGGCAACAGAACCCAACGGTCGTACCCACAGCCTGATAGCCGTGCTGGTCGACGGTGCGGGATCGTTCCGGCTGGATCCGGGATGATCCGGTGTAGGCGGCTTCCAGCCGGGCAGACAGGTCGTGGGTGGCAACCACCGGGGAATGATCACCACCCCTGCCGGGTTGTCCCTTGAACAGCGCACCATTTAGGTGCACAAGCCAACTGGAGAAACGCATCAGATCTGGGGAGCTTGGGGCCAAGCCCCTGATTAACCCCCTTTAACGGGGGCGTGGCGCCCCTGGCGGGCCTACTATTGGCGGTGCCGAGTTGACCGTGTTCCTTGATGGTGAGTATGGGGTCCCGCCCTGGGGGGCGTACCACCAAATACTCGAAACAGGTTCCCGCTCATCAGTATGGAGTGCTAGTAATCAACTCGTGGGTTCACCCGAGCCGATTGAACACATCGACCTCTCCGACGGACGGATCCTCTCCCTTGCCCGCTTCGGCGACCCCGAGGGCCAACCCGTGCTGTACTTTCACGGCTTTCCGGGAAGCCGTCTTGAGGCACAATTTAGTGACCAGGCCGCCGGACAGGCCGGGGTCCAGATCGTTGCGGTGGACCGACCGGGATTCGGCCGTTCCACCCGGAAGCCAGGACGCCGCCTTCTCGACTGGCCCGACGATGTCCTCGAACTGACAAAGGCGCTTGGTTGGGATCACTTCTCGATCATTGGAGTTTCAGGCGGTGGCCCCTATGCCGCGGCGTGTGCGTTAAGCATCCCGGAACGCCTTGATCGTGTCGTGATCGTGTGCGGACTTGGTCCACTCGACGCTCCCGGGGCCACAGACGGGATGATGCGAGGGAACCGGATCCTATTCTGGTGTGGGCGCTACTTCCCTCTTCTGGTGTGGTTGATGATGGCCAGAATGGCATCCTCTCTGGCCACTGATTCAGAGAAGGCTTTTGAGAAGAGTGCCCGGGAGTTGCCCGAACCGGATCGCGCCGTCTTTGCCAGACACGAGGTACGCAAGGCGCTCGTAGCCAGTGTTCGTGAAGCCTTCCACCAAGGCACCCGGGCCGCAGTCGACGATGCACTCATCTACGCGCGGCCATGGGGTTTCAAACTCGAAGACGTTCGTGCCCCGGTCGCCCTCCTCCAGGGGGAACTCGATGTGAACGTGCCACCATCGATGGGTCACTACCAGGCCACCACCATCCCCGACTGTCGGGCCAGTTTCTTTCCCGAGGACGGACACTTCTCGCTGTCCTTCGACCGCTTCAACGAGGTGATAGCCGCGCTCTGATCGGCTCGCTCACCCCTTTGAGCACCGGCTGGGGAACTAAGTTTCAGGTGCCGAGGCGGCCTGTTTCCCGTGTCGAGTATTTAGGGGCCCCTTCTGGGGGGCGTACCACCAAAGCTGGAATGGAATAGCCCAGAAGTCTCAAGTCCTGGCGAAGGAACCGCCGACACAGGGACATCAGGACTTGACCAACAGACCGTTGTCAAAGGTTGTGAGCAGTTCTGAACCATCAGCGGTGATGAGGAACATGTCAGCGTGACGAAAGCCTCCGATGTTTTCCACGGAAATCATTGGCTCCATCGAGACCACCATGTTCGGCTGTAACTCTCGGTTGTTGTACGGACGCATTTCACCAATTTCGTCACGTCCATACCATCGGCTCATAATGCCGAACGAGTGCCCGGATCCAAAGGTGCGGTCGCTCAGGTAACCAGAAGATTCCAAGATCGGATCTATCACATCGTCGATTTGGTTAAATCTCACTCCCGGTCTGAGCATCTTGATCCCAGCGTGGTGCGCTGCGATTTGAACCTCTAGTGGTTTGCGAACCGTGTCCGGCAGCTCTCCGAAAAACACACTGCGCTCCAGTAGGTGGTAGTAGCCAGCGATCATCGGGAACACGTTCAGGCTTAGCAGCTGGTTCCGCTCGATTGGCCGCCAGGTGTTAGGTGCATGAGCCACGTAGGTTCGGTCGACACCGGACTGGCACCAAGAAAAAGTGTCCTCCTGTACCTCTAGATCAGGAAATCTGATTCTCATCTCATCTTCCATGGCGGCCACTGCCACACGAGCGACTTCTACCTCGGTAACGCCAACTGCAATGGTGCTCATGAACGCTTCAGCACCTACCACGGCTACTTGAGCCCCTCCACGCATTAGGGCCACTTCTTCTTCAGACTTGATGATTTGGGCCTCCATGACTGGAAGGGTGATATCAACGAACTCACAGTTCGGGAGGGCCTCCTGGAGAGAGCGGTGGAAGCCCACCGTCAGGTATTCGTATTCGACGCCAATCCGTCCAGAAGTGATTCCACGGTCTGCCATTGCCTCCACTATTAGACGGACTGAACCTTCTAACGGACTCTTGGTATCCCAATAGATACGGACATCATCAAACCAGCTGTAGTTGGCTGGCCGATCAAATTCAATTCTGGGAGCGATCAAGGCACCTTCGCCGGCCTTCATCATTACGGCATAGTGCCCTCGCCCAAATGGGGTCATCCAGAAGTCGCTGTAGTAGAGAACGTTGTGAAACGAAGTAGCGATAATCGCCTCGACGTCTGCGTCCTCCATCACCCCGGTTAGACAGTTGAGACGATTCTGCATCTCACTATGGCTGAAAGTTCCCATCGTTGATCTCCGTAGTCAGACGTGCATGCCGGCCCAAGGTTCCTTGAGCCCAACTCTTATCGAAAATGTGGGGTTGAAGACGATGAGGCCAACAAGTTTGCATATACAGCAAAGAGTCCTGACTTAGTGCCCCGGCCGGCCTACCAGCCCAGAAACCCTTTACATGCTGGGCAAACACAAACCTGCCGAGACCCTAGGTCGGAGCCCCACACGGGTGCTGGAACCGTGGGGGTCGTCTACGCCCCCACGGCTGAGGGTTCAACTGGGCCTCAGCCGCCGAGCAAGGCTCACGTTCACGAGGCGGCGCTCACGGTGCTGGGCGACCATGAGTGCTCCCTGGGGAACGGGGTGCTCGTCCAGGAAGGCATCGACCCCGGGTTCCACATCTGGGTCGACGAGCGCCCTCACCCCCTCGAGCATCCTGGCGATGCTGTTCGAGGGAAGCCTCGTGGTCAGGTCGCCCCAGTTGTCCGTCACAACCTGCCACACGAGGCTCCGGTGGTGTCGGTGGTGCAGTGCCTGCCGGAGCAGGAACGGAGCATCCTGGCTTCTGACGTCTCCTGAGAGGGCCATCTCCAGCACTTCCTCAACCTGTGGAAGGCCCGGAAAGCGCGCAAGCGCATGGAGGTGTCGCTGCTCCGCCTGGGCGTTGTCGGCCTCGCGGAACCGACGACGGCACTCGCTGAAGGTGTCGCCGTCCCCATGGGCGGCCACAACCGAGATGACCGCTGCGGCAACAGCCGGGTCGTCGAGCCGGCTGTCGTCCCAACGTGACCGTGCCTCGGCTACCACCGCCTCGTCGTCGGCAAGTGTGCCGGCAGCCGACAGGACCAGACCGCGGAGTTGCCGTGTCCTGTCATCCTCGTCGATACCGGGGGCCCAGCCCAGGCCGCCTAGTTGGCCGGCCAGGAGGTGGCCGGCCGCCCCTGCGAACTCAACATGGTGGCCCGGTGCCACCAGGTCGATCGTGGCCAGCGCACGGACGATCGTCTGCCAGACGCCAAGGTCCCGGTCGTCCGCGAACCTTGCTGCGGCTTCACGGAAGGTGGACGGGTCAGTGGCACCGGCGAGCACCAGCGCCCAGGTGTCGTCCACCACCGCTGCCCGTTCGGCGGCCGACAAGAGGACCGGGTTGCAGGTGGCCGGTGGATCTGACCGGTGGAAGCCCGAGGCATCGGCGTTGAGCGTCAGGAGGGCGCCGTCCAGTTGCACCATGACCTCGCCTGCCGGTGGCAGGAGCACGCGTTGGCGGCCACTGCTCGTGCGGACCTGAACGGGAACGGTCCACCGGGTGCCGTCATCGATACCGTCATAGCGGAACGGCTGCTGTGTGAGAGTCAACCGCCGTCCCTCGAGGGAGCCCTTCAGGAGCGGGTGCCCACCGGTGAAGATCCAGCTGTCCATGAGGTCTCGGACCGGCTCGCCAGAGGTCTCCTCCAGGGCCTCCCAGAGGTCCTCGTTGCCGGTGTTCCCGTAGAGGTGGGTCGTCAGGTAGTGCCTCACGCCGTCCCTGAAGGCCTCCTCACCCAGGTACTGCTCGAGCATCCTCACCACCGCTGCACCCTTCTCGTAGGTGAGGAGGTCGAACATCCCCTCGGCATCGGCCGGTGTCACCACCGGGTATTCGATCGGGCGGGTCGAGGCCAGGGCGTCCACGTCCAGCGCCGCCGATCGTGCCGAGCCGAAACCTGTCCAGACGTCCCAGTCGGGCCGGTAGGACTCGACGGCCTTCATCTCCATGAAGGTGGCGAAGGCCTCGTTCAGCCAGATGCCGTTCCACCATTCCATGGTGACCAGGTCACCGAACCAGAGGTGCGCCAACTCGTGGCTGAGCACCGCAGCGACCATTTCCAACTCGGCCTGGGTGGCTGTGTCGGGGTCGACCAGCAGGAGGACCTCGCGAAAAGTGATGCAGCCCAGGTTCTCCATCGCCCCGAAGGCGAAGTCCGGCAGTGCCACCAGGTCCACCTTTCCGCCGGGAACGTCGATGTCGTACCACTTCTGGAACCATCGCAGTGAATGGGCGGCCACCTCCAGGGCGAAGCTGGTCAGGTGGCCCTTACCGGGTGGGTGGATCACCCTCACCGGCGTTCCATCGACGTCGACGGGGTCGGTGGCTTCGAGAGGTCCCACCACGAACGCAATGAGGTACGTGGAGAGTGGGATGGTCTCAGCGAACACCAGCCGGTCGGTGCCGTCGCCTACCGGGGTCCGTGACAGCTCGGCGCTGTTCGACACGGCAAACAGGCCCTCGGGAACCACCAGGGCTATGGCGAAGGTGGCCTTCAGGTCGGGTTCGTCAAAGCACGGGAAGGCTCGCCGGGCGTCGGTCGACTGGAACTGCGTGGTGGCAATGGAGTCGGTGGTGCCGTCGGCGTTGGTGATGGTGCTGTGGTAGAAGCCCCTCAGGCGGTCGTCAAGGGCGCCGGTGAAGTCCAGGTCGATGGTGGCATCTCCGCTTTGGGTTCCCCCCTCAGGGATCAGAGCGATGCGTTCGTTGTCAATGTCGGCCCTGACATCCAGGTGTCGGGAACCAGTCGAGTCGGTGATGGTCGCCCGGCCCACCGACAGGCCCACAGAGTTGAGGAGGATCTGTGAGCTCCCGGCTCTCACCTCTACATGGATGGAAACCGAGCCTGAGAAGCTGCCGCCCTCCAGGTCGGGCCTCATCTCGAGGTCGTAGCGGCGGGGGAGCACATCACGAGGCAGGCGGTGGTCGGACATGGTCGTCCGAGCGTATAGGGGGCCTCCGGCCGGGGTCGGTTACGGGGCTTTAACCGGGGCAGAATGTGGGTCCGTCGAGCGGAGTGGTGATCATGGACAGCGATCAGGGGGCGAGCACCAATCACTCCATTGACGTGGTCGGCGTGGGGAACGCAATCGTCGACGTTCTGGCGTCCGTGGAGGACGCCTTCATCGACGAGCACGGCCTCACCAAGGGGGCGATGACCCTCATCGACGCCGACCGTGCCAGCTTCCTCCACGGGGTGATGCCGCCGGGGGTTGAGGCCTCTGGAGGCTCGGCGGCAAACACCGTCGTCGGGGTGGCTGCCTTCGGCGGTCGTGCCGCCTACATAGGCAAGGTTGGAGACGACGACCTGGGCGAGGTGTTCAGGAGCGACCTACGGGCGGTAGGCGTCGGCTTCGACGTGCCGGGGGCCAGTGCCGAAGACGGCCATGCGACGGCCCGCTGCCTCATTCAGGTCACCGCAGACGCCCAACGCACCATGAACACCTATCTTGGGGTGTCGGCCCACCTTGGAATCGACTCGATCGACGTTGACCTGGTCTCCTCGGCCTCACATCTCTACTGCGAGGGCTACCTGTGGGACAGGGAGGAAGCCAAGGAGGCCATCCGGTACGCAATGGACATCTCGAGGGCGGCAGGCAGGACTGTCTCGCTCACGCTTTCCGACGGCTTCTGCGTCGATCGCCACCGCGAGGAATGGCTTGAGCTGATGACCGACAAGGTGGACGTCCTCTTCGGCAACTCCAGCGAACTGTGTTCCCTCTACGGCGTCGACACGCTCGAGGCTGCTACCGATGCCGTCTCGGAACAGGTGGAGTTGGCGTTCGTGACAATGGGTCCACGGGGCTCGATTGTCGTAGCCGGCAACGACCGGGTGCACGTCGAGGCCGATGAGCTGGATGCCGTGATCGACACAACCGGTGCCGGTGACCTTTACGCCTCGGGGGTCCTGTTCGGGCTCAGCCGGGGGGCATCACTGGACCATGCAGCACGACTCGGCAGCATTGCCGCAGCTGAGATCATCAGCCACATGGGGGCCCGCCCCGAGGCAGACCTGGTCAAGGTGGCACGTACCCTCCTGAGCTGACCCCGTTCATGGCCGACCGCCCGCATCGAATCAGCATCCATGGTCCGGGTAGCGTCAGCGACCATGAGCGACCCCTACACCTGTTTCGACACCGTTGTCTCGGATGGCATTGCAACCATCACGTTGAACCGTCCCGACAAGCTGAACACCATGACGCCGGCCTTCTGGAGCGAGCTTCCCCGCCTTGTGCGCCAGATAGACGCCACCGGAGAGGCGCGTGTGGTCGTGCTGGCCTCGACCGGACGTCACTTCAGTGCTGGCATGGACCTGGCCGTGTTCGGCCAGGGCAACGGCGCTGACGCTGTCGAAGTCGGCCGGCTCAGGGCGAACCTGCGTGCCAACGTGCTGCACCTCCAGGACACGTTCACGGCACTCGAGAAGGCCCGCATGCCGGTGTTGGCGGCCATCCAGGGAGGCTGTATCGGTGGAGCGGTCGACATGGTGACGGCATGTGACATGAGGTACGCCTCCGAGGACGCCTTCTTCTGCATTCAGGAGATAAATATCGGCATGACGGCCGACGTGGGCACGCTGCAGCGGTTGCCAAAGCTGATTCCTGAGGGAGTGTGTCGGGAGTTGGCCTACACGGGCCGTCGCATGCCGGCAGCCGAGGCCAAGGCGGTTGGCCTTGTCAACGAGGTCTTCTCCGACCACGAGGCCCTGCTTGACGGTGTGCAGTCCATCGCTGCCGAGATCGCCTCCCGGTCGCCGCTTGCAGTGTGGGGCTCAAAGGAGATGATCACCTACGCGAGGGACCACTCCACCGCCGACGCCCTGGATCACATCGCCACGTGGCAGGCGGGCATGTTCCAGCCGACGGACATGCTCGAGGCATTCGGTGCAAAGGCCGAGGACAGGCCAACCCGGTTCGACGACCTGTTGCCCTTCGAGGGGGGCATCTCGGACGGCGTCTGAGTACCCGGTTGTCTCAGGCGGCCGGTGTTTCCGGTTGCCCGCCCGTGTCGGCGTGGTCGAACCTGAGGTCACCGAGGCGCACAAGGGCACCCGCGATCCAGCCACCCAGGCCGGCGAAGTGGTCGTCCATCGCAGCGCCGTCCTCGAGGGTCGCATCGTCGAGTTCGTAGGTTCCCTCGAAGGTCAGGTCCAGGGCCCAGGCGGGGTTTTCCACCTCGTCGTAGATCGTCTCGACAGTGGTACCCGACCTCTCCAACTGCAGGTCGCCCAGGAAAGGCGGGGTTGTTGGGAGTGAGGCAAGCACATCGGCGGCGGTGGGAGCTGATGCCAGTTGCTGAAGGCGCAGCACGATCTCTACGGTTATCTCGGGCGGTTCGACAACCTCGCCCTCCAGGTACCAGTTGCGGTAAGAGGTCTGTGACCAGGTGGGCCACTCCAGCGTCAGGTCGCACCGCACGCGGGGCGGGTCGCCCTCTCCGGGCATGGCGTAGGAGGTGACCCAGGTCAGGTCACCCAGGAGCACATCGGTCTGCAACCTCTCCTCGAGGGTCTGGCGTTCGAGGCGCGCTGATTCGAGCGCCTCCCGGAGGGAGCCGATGGCATCGGAGAACACATGGTCCAACATGAGGGTCTCAGGCTATCCAGTGCGGCCCGCTGGGGCCGGCGGACAGGAGTCGGCGGCCCGTAGGGCAGACTCTCGTTCGATGCGACGGGTGGATATCAGGCCGATGAAGCGGGAAGTTGCCGCCAGGATCGCGTTGGGAGCACAGGGCTTCTGCGATCAGCCGCCTTCGGGGCGGGTCGACGTGCGCCACTTCCGACGGGTGCTGGCCCGCCTGGCCCTGCTGCAACTGGACTCCGTTCAGGCGGTCTGCCGGTCGCACTACCTGCCCGTCTACAGCCGGTTGGGCGTCTACGACAGGGACCGCCTCGACGACTGGCTCTGGAACTCAGGAGAGATGTTCGAGACGTGGGCGCACGAGGCCTCCATCCTCCCCGTAGCGATGGAACCGGCGTTGCGGTGGTCAAAGAGGCGTGCCTTCGAGGGAGAGACATGGCAGGGCCTTCATGCCATGGCCACCGGGCACGCAGACTACGTCAATGCGGTGCTGGCCGAGGTGCGAGAACGTGGGCCTGTCAGGGCCCTGGACCTGAGCGATCCACGGCCTCGCTCAGGCGACTGGTGGAACGGACGTTCGGACGGCAAGCGGGCGGTGGACTGGCTTTTCCGTATCGGAATGGTCGGCAGCCGACGGGTTGGCAACTTCGAGCGGACCTATGAGCCGCTCGAAGGGGTGGTCCCGGCCACGGTCCTTGCAGAGCCGACTCCGTCCGATGAGGCGGCACAACGCGAACTGCTGGAGGTCGCCGGTCGCTGTCAGGGAATCGGTACGGCCGGGGACCTGGCCGACCACTTCCGCATTGGGGTGACAGAGGCCCGTCCCAGGCTGGCGGAACTGGTTGAGGAGGGTCGTCTCGCCTCCGTCCACGTTGAGGGCTGGAAGGAGGCTGCCTTTTTGCACCCTGGGGCTACACGCCCCAGGAAGATCGCGGCCAGGGCCCTTCTCTCACCGTTCGACCCCGTTGTCTGGTGTCGTCCGAGGGCGGAGAGGCTGTTCGGGTTCCGCTACCGGATCGAGATATACGTTCCTGCCAACAAGCGAGAGTTCGGTTACTACGTGCTGCCGTTCCTGCTCGGACAGGATCTCGTCGGCAGGGTGGACCTCAAGGCTGATCGTGGCGAGGGTGTGTTGCGGGCACGAGGCGTGTTCGCAGAGGACGGTGTCGACCACGTGCACGTGGCTTCAGAGTTGTCGACAGAGCTGGACCGGTTGGCTGCGTTCCTGGGCCTGGATGACGTGGAGGTGGGTAGGCGGGGGAACCTGGCTGCGACCCTCCGGTCGGTTCGCCGCTGAGCGCTCAGGTGCGTCCCCTGCGCCAGGC
>CAJXKL010000009.1 GCA_913055915.1 uncultured Candidatus Nemicrothrix sp.
GTGGGCCGTGAGGGACTTGAACCCCCGACCCCCTGCGCGTCATGCAGGTGCTCTAGCCAACTGAGCTAACGGCCCCGGAGCGCAGCATCGTACCAGTGGCCCCCGAACGGCACACCGGGGAGAGCGTCAGGCCGGCCGATCAGAACCGAAGGCCCACGGTCCCCGGTCGAGGAGGGCTGCGAGCACCAGCAGTACTCCGCCCGCTGCGACCACGGGCAGGCCGGACCCGACCGAGTACACGTATCCGTCGAACGGGTCGAGACTCAACACGTTGGCTATCTCGAGGCCGGTGGCAGCCAGGATGACCAGCCCAGTTGCCAGCAACACCAACTTCAGGGTCAGCCCCCGAAGATCGGTCCACAGCGCACCCGTTGCACCGGCAGCGACCAGACCCGCCACCAGGATCACGACGGCCTTGCCGGCCTGGTCCCATCCGATCAGGTGGGTCACGAAACCGCTCTCGTGGTCAGCCACGCGCCACGACAGGAAGGTTCCCATGATTGCTGCGATGACCCCAGCCGATGAGATCAGGGCAGCCAGCCAGTTAGGGGCAGGGCGCTCCCTGTGGCGCTGCGGCAAAGGTGGAGTCGGAGGAGCAACTGGGGGATCGTCGCCAGGGTGCACCGCCCTGATACCCATTGGAGGCGTGTGGGGCAGCGGGGGTCCTCCGCCAGAATCCGTCGGTCGATTGCCACCATCCTGATCAGCCATAGGCCCCACGGTACCGATCGGCCAGGCAACCCACCTCGTGGGCGCTCCCGCGTACCTGCTGCAACTGAAATGGAGCACCGGGCGGGATTTGAACCCGCGGCTTTACGGCTTTGCAGGCCGTTCCCTTGGTCCGCTCGGGCACCGATGCAGGCTCCCACCGGGGTGGGAACGAGACAAGCGTACAGTCGACCTGATCCGGCCCGTACCGTCGTCAGACGACCTGGGGCTTCTCCTCGGCCAACTTGATCGTGCAGGTTCCTTGGGCCAGGGCGACCATACGGTCCTCGTTTTCCACCTCGATGGTGACCACAGCGGAGCGCTTCGTCATCGACCGAATCTCTGCGGTCGCCCGGCACCTGCCTCTGCTTACCGGACGCACGTAGTTGACCTTGAACTCGGTCGTCGCCGCCCATGACCCCGGCGCCATGACCGGGTACAGCACGAGGCCCAGGCAGTGGTCGCACAGGGCGGCGAGGCAGCCGCCGTGGATGTTGCCAACCATGGTCACGTGGTCATCGGCCACCTCGAACTCGGCCACCAGGCGTCCGGCCTCGAACTCGGCTACCTCGATGCCGAGGTAGCCGTCGATTCCGGTCTCGGACCGGTAGCCCACGAGGTCCTCCATGAATGCACGGTTGGCGACGTCGAAGTCGGGTCTGGTCATGTGGGTTCCTCCTCTCCCATCAGCGTCGAGACAATCTGAACTCGTTGGGCAACCACGCTATTCGCAACGGGTCCGACGGGAACGGTCGGACGACTCCGACCCCGCCCGCCTCCACGGTCCCGTCGTCGGGAGGCGATGTATCGTCCCGGCATGAGCGACGACAACTACGAACCCAGTCCCAACGAATTCATCGCCGGCCACGTAGAGCAGTACCTGAGCACCAACGGCGAGCAGGGCTACGAAATGAACGGTGCCGGCGTCATTGTCCTGACAACAACCGGTCGCCGGACCGGCAAGGTCAGGCGCACGCCCCTGATCAGGGTCCCCCATGAGGACGGCTACCTGGTCGTGGCGTCGCTGGGAGGCGCACCTGAGCATCCGGTCTGGTACCTGAACCTGCTGGCAGAACCGGACATCACTATCCAGGATCGGGCAGAGGTGCACGAACTGCGGGCCCGGACGGCTACACCCGCGGAGAAGGCGGCGCTGTGGCCCATTGCCGTGGAGCAATGGCCCGACTACGCCAACTACCAGGCGTCGACCGACCGGGACATCCCGGTGGTCATATGCAAGCCCCGCTGACCCTCGAAGCGCTCAGGCACCCCGGCGCCGGGAGTTGATCACACCGGTGTCAAAGCCGGCAAGGTGCAGGCCACCATGGAACCGGGCGTGTTCGACCTTGAGGCAGCGGTCCATCACCACGTCGAGCCCCCCGGCCAGTGCCCGCTGGGCGGCATCGACGCTCCACAGGCCGAACTGCGTCCAGAACACCGTGGCACCAACCTCGACGGCCTCGTCGGCAACATCAGGCACGTCCTCAAGTCTCCGAAAGACGTCGACGAGGTCTGGTCTGACGGGCAGGTCGGCCAGGCTCGCATGGCACGGCCTTCCCAGGATCTCGTCGAAGGCGGGGTTCACGAAGAACACGTCGTAGGCGGTCGACGAGCTGAGCAGGTAAGTGGCCACAAAGTTAGACGGGCGCTCCGGCTTTGCCGACACACCGACCATGGCGACGGTGCGAACCGACCGGAGCACTCCAAGCCTCTCGGCAGCCGATGGCTCCGACCAACCGGGAACCGGCTCGTGGTCGACCGTCATGACGCTGCACCCGAGAGTGCCTGGTCAAGGTCCCAGCAGATGTCGTCGATGTCCTCAAGTCCGACGGAGAGGCGGACCATGTCCGGTGTTACCCCTCCGGCGACGAGATCCTCGTCTGAGAGTTGCTGATGGGTTGTCGTGGCCGGGTGGATTACGAGGGTCCTGGCATCGCCCACGTTGGCCAGGTGGCTGACCATGGTCAGGCTCTCTATGAACTTCGCACCGGCGGCCCTTCCTCCGGCCACGCCGAAGGTGAAGATGGCGCCCGGCCCGGCTGGGAGGTAACGCCTGGCCAGGTCGTGGTAGGGCGACGACTCGAGGCCGGCATAGGCGACCCAGGACACATCGGGGTGACCCTCGAGGAACAGAGCGACCTTGTACGCGTTGGTGACATGCTCATCCATCCGCTGGGGCAGCGTCTCGAGGCCCTGCAGGAGCATGAAGGCGTTGAACGGTGAGAGCGATGCACCGACGTCGCGAAGTTGCTCGGCCCGCAGCATCGTGCAGAAGGCGTACTCGCCGAAGTTCTCCCAGAACCGAAGGTTGTTGTAGCCGGCCGAGGGCTCGGTCATCCGGGGGAAGCGGCCTGATCCCCAGTCAAAGCCTCCCGAGTCGATGACGACGCCGCCGATGGATGTGCCGTGACCGCCGATGAACTTGGTGGCCGAGTGCACGACGATGTCGGCTCCGTGTTCCACGGGTCGACACAGGTAGGGCGTGGCGAAGGTCGAGTCGACCACCAGGGGCAGGTCGTGGGCACCGGCCACGTCGGCCAGTGCAGCCAGATCGGCGACGGCACCTGACGGGTTGCCGATGACCTCGGTGTAGAGGAATCGCGTGCGGTCGTCGATGCGGGCGGCAAACGCCGCCGGATCGTCGCCGTCGACGAAGCGGGCCTCTACTCCGAACCGTCCGAGCGTCGTGTCGAACATGGCGTGGGTGCCGCCGTAGAGAGCCGACGAGGACACCAGGTTGTCGCCGGTTCCCGCCAGGGATGCTGCTGTCAGGAACTCTGCGGCCTGGCCACTGGCTGTCGCCACTGCCCCGATGCCCCCTTCGAGGCTGGCCATGCGCTCTTCGAATGCGGCGGTGGTGGGGTTGGAGATTCGTGAGTAGATGGTGCCGTACTTCTGGAGGGCGAACAGGTCGGCGGCGTCGGCGGTGTCTTCGAATACGAAGCTCGTCGACTGGTAGATGGGAACGGCACGTGCGCCGGTTGTCGGATCGGGTCCTCCTCCGGCGTGGAGTGCACGGGTCCGAAACCCCCATTTGCGGTCGTTCATGACCAGGATTCTACGGAACAGCGTTGCGGTAATATTGCACTAGTGATCTTACCGCCCCTAGAATCGACCGGATGAAGCGGAAACTGCTGGCCCCACCCCTACCCAGCCTGCTGGACACGAACGGCGAGGCGTTCGAACAAAACCGCTCTGACATGCTCGAACAGCTCACCGAGATCGACGAACTCCTCGACGAGGCAGACGGCGGAGGCGGCCCAGCCGCAATGGACCGGATGCGGTCCCGGGGCAAGATGCCGATCCGCGAGCGCATCGCTCAGGTCCTCGACCCCGACAGCCCCTTCCTCGAGATCAGCCCCCTGGCTGGCTACGACTCCGACTACGCCGTCGGCGGCGGCTTCGTCATGGGCCTCGGTGTGATCGCCGGAACCGAGTGCATAATCCTCGGCAACGACCCCACCGTGCTGGGCGGGGCCATCACCCCCTACATGGGCAAGAAGTGGATGCGGGCCATCGAGATAGCCCGTGACAACCGCATCCCGTACGTGAGCTTCGTGGAGTCAGCCGGTGCCGACCTACGGATCCCGACCGGCGACGGAGGCTCGAGGCGAAGGGTCCAGACCGAGCACTTCGCAGAGACCGGTGGCTTCTTCTACGAGATGATCGAGCTCTCAAAGCTCGGCATACCCACCGTCTGTATCGTGTTCGGCTCATCCACTGCAGGTGGCGCCTACCAACCCGGGATGTCCGACTACAACATCTTCATCAAGGAACGCTCCAAGGTATTCCTGGCCGGACCGCCCCTCGTGAAGATGGCAACCGGAGAGGAATCTGACGACGAGACCCTCGGCGGTGGCCAGATGCACGCCGAAAGTTCCGGGCTGGCTGACTACCTGGCCGAAGACGAGATGGACGCCATCCGGATCTGCCGCGAGGTCGTCTCGCACCTTGACTGGCACAAGCAGGGACCAGGGCCGACGCTCGTGTCCGAGGAACCGGTCCACGACCCCGCCGACCTTCTCGGGCTCGTCAGCCGCGACCTACGACAACCCGTGGACGTCAGAGAGGTCATTGCCCGGGTCGCCGACGGCTCAAGGTTCGAGGAGTTCAAGCCCCGCTACGGCCAGACCATGGTGTGCGGCTGGTCATCGATACACGGCTACCCCATCGGTGTCCTCGGAAACAACGGGGTGATCCACCCGGAGGCCGCCGAGAAGGCCGCACACTTCATCCAACTCTGCAACCGCCAGGACACCCCCCTGGTCTTCCTGCAGAACATCACCGGCTACATGGTCGGCCGCGAGGCCGAGGCCGACGGGATCATCAAGAAGGGCTCCCAGATGATCAACGCCGTCACCAACTCCACGGTTCCCCACCTGACCGTGATCATCGGCTCCTCCTACGGTGCGGGCACCTACGGCATGTCGGGGCGCGGCTACCGCAACCGCTTCACCTTCCTGTGGCCCACAGCCAAGATCGCCGTCATGGGACCCAAGCAGATTGCCGGCGTCATGTCCCAGGTCCGCAGGGCCAGGGCTGCCCGCAAGGGCGAGGACTTCGACGAGGCCGCCGATGCCGAGATCGTGAGAATGGTCGAGGAGATCCAGGAGGCCGGCTCCCTGGCCCTCGTTGCCACCGGGGCCGTCAGCGACGACGGCATCATCGACCCTCGCGACACAAGGACGGTTCTGGGGCTGTGCCTCTCGGTGGTTCGTAGCAGGGCAATCGAGGGAGCCACCGGGTACGGGGTGTTCAGGCTGTGAACATCACATCGCTTCTCGTAGCCAATCGGGGTGAGATCGCCCGCCGGGTCTTCCGCGCTACCCGCTCGATGGGCATCCGCTGCATCGCCGTATACGTGGACTCCGACTCGGATGCTCCCTTCGTCGCCGACGCCGACGAGGCCGTCCACCTCTCCGGGGGCTACCTAGACAGTGCCGGAATCATCGAAGCAGCCATGACGACAGGTGCCGATGCAATCCATCCCGGCTACGGGTTCCTTGCCGAGAACGCAGGGTTTGCCACGGCAGTCGAGGCGGCCGGCCTCATCTGGGTCGGCCCGTCGCCGACAGTGATAACCACCATGGGCGACAAGCTCGAGGCCAAGTCGGCCGCCGCCGCCGCTGGCGTTCCAATCCTCCCCTCCAGCGACAATCCCTCAGATGCCGCAGGGGTCGGGTTCCCATTGCTCGTAAAGGCGGCCGCCGGAGGTGGAGGCAAGGGAATGCACCTGGTCGAGGAGGCCGACCAACTGGACGATGCAGTTGCTTCGGCAGAGCGGGAAGCCGCCGGCGCCTTCGGCGATGCCAGGGTCTTCCTTGAGCGATGGCTGCCCAGGTCACGGCACGTGGAAATCCAGATCCTCGGCGACTCGCACGGCAACCTCGTCCACCTCGGAGAACGTGAGTGTTCAATCCAGCGACGTCACCAGAAGATCATCGAGGAGTCACCGTCGCCGGCCGTCGACGACGAACTGCGTGCAGCCATGGGTGCCGCTGCGCTCAGCCTGGCGGCCGGTATCGGCTACAGCTCCGCCGGAACCGTCGAGTTCCTGCTCGACAACGACACCGGTGACTTCTTCTTCCTCGAGGTCAACACACGCCTCCAGGTCGAGCACCCGGTGACCGAGGAGGTCACGGGCATCGACCTTGTGCGCGAACAGATCCGCATCGCCGCGGGTGAGCCACTCGGCTACAACCAGGCCGACATCTGCTTCAGCGGGCACTCCATCGAGGCACGCCTATATGCCGAGGACCCGTCGGCCGGGTTCCTTCCGGCAACGGGCACCCTCGTGGCCTTCGAGCCCGCCTCCACCCCCGAGGTCAGGTGGGACTCCGGTGTCGAGATCGGATCACACGTCGGCGTCGAGTTCGACCCGATGCTGGCCAAGGTCGTCTCCCACGGACCCACCCGGACCGAGGCGGCCGGCCGTCTGGCGCTTGCACTCGAACACCTCCACCTCGGCGGGGTCACAACGAACCGTGACTTCCTGGTCTCGACGCTGCGCCATCCCGGCTACCTGTCAGGCGACACGACCACTGACTTCATCGACCGGCACTCCCCCACCCCCGACCTTTCCCTCACCGACGACGAGGTGGCACGGGCGGCGACCACGGCAGCCATGTGGCTCCAGGGCCGCAACCGCTCAGAGGCCACGGTCCTAGCGGAGATTCCGAGCGGCTGGCGCAACGCCCGCCTACCGGAACAACAGGTGACGTTCAACCATGGGGGAGCACCGATTGAGGTCTCCTACAGGTCTCAGCGCGACGGCAGCTTCAGGGTCAACGGTGCCACCGATGCCCGTGTCCATCGGTGGTCGCCCCAAGAAGTCGACCTGGAGGTCGATGGCCACCGTTCCACAAGCCGCATAACCGGCACCGTAGACAAGGTGTTCGTCCAGGTATCGCGTGGCACAGCCGTATTCGACGTCGTTCCCCGGTTCGTGGTTCCCGGTACCGAGGAACCCACCGGTGGCCTGACCGCTCCCATGCCGGGCGTGGTGTTGGAGTTGAGGGTTGCGGTGGGCGACGCTGTCACAACCGGGCAGACGCTCGTCATACTCGAAGCCATGAAGATGGAACACCACATGAAGGCACCGTTCGACGGACACGTGGCTGAGATGCTCGTCTCAGCCGGACAGCAGGTTGAGAGCGGTGCCGTCCTGCTCGTCATCGACCCACTCGAAGATGACCTCAACGACACGCCATGACCGACCCCATCCGCATCGCCAACTGCTCGGGTTTCTACGGCGATCGCCTGTCGGCCGCCTCCGAGATGGTCGACGGTGGCGACATCGACTTCCTCACCGGCGACTGGCTGGCCGAGTTGACCATGTTGATCCTTGCGAGGACCCAGGCCAAGCGGCCCGGTGGCGGCTACGCCCGCACCTTCGTGACCCAGATGGAACAGGTCATGGGATCATGCCTGGACCGGGGAATCAGGGTTGTCTCAAACGCCGGAGGCCTCGACCCCGATCACTGTGCCGAAGCGGTCGCAGAGGTGGCCGAGAGGCTCGGGTTGTCCCCCAGCATCGCATGGGTGGCCGGCGACGACCTGCTGCCACGCCTCGCCGACCTGACAGCAGCCGGAGTGGACCTGGCTCACATGGAGACTGGTGAGCCGATCGGCGACACCTCGCGGTTCATCAGTGCAAACGCCTACCTGGGCTGTTGGGGCATCGTTGAGGCCCTGGGGCGTGGCGCAGACATCGTCATCACCGGGCGCACCACCGATGCGGCCATCGTGTGCGGACCGGCCGCCTGGCACCACGGTTGGTCCCGTGACGACTGGAACCCGTTGGCAGGTGCCGTGGTGGCAGGGCACGTCATCGAGTGTGGCACCCAGGCAACGGGCGGCAACTACTCGTTCTTCACCGAGGTCGATGGCATGGAACGCACCGGGTTCCCCTGGGCCGATGTGGCATCCGACGGCTCGTCGGTAGTCGGCAAGCACGACGGAACAGGCGGCGAGGTCTCGGTGGGAACAGTCACCTCCCAGTTGCTGTACGAGATCGGCCCACCCGCCTACCTGGGCCCCGACGTGACCGCGCGGTTCGACACGATCAACATCGAGCAGATCGGTGTCGACAGGGTGTCCCTCAGCGGCATCGCGGGCGAGCCCCCTCCGTCGACCCTGAAGGTGTCAATGAACGAACTTGGTGGTTATCGCAACGACATCTCCGTGGCCCTCACGGGCCTCGACATCGAGGCCAAGGCGCGCCTCGTCGAGGACGCCTTCTGGCTCGCCTGTCCGGCCGACCGCGACGACTTCGCTGAGGTCACCACACGGCTGGTACGCACCGACAAGGCAGACCCTGCATCCAACGAGGAAGCCGTGGCCCTGTGGAGGCTGACGGTCAAGGACCCCGATGAGCACAAGGTGGGCCGGGCCATCTCCAGTTCGGTGAACGAGTTGGCCCTGGCTACCATCCCTGGAATGTTTGGCATCGGTGGCGGCGGCGCAAAGCCGTTCGGCGTCTTCCGGCCTGCACTCATACCTTCTGATCTGGTTCCCCAGCATGTCGTGTTCCTGGAAGGCGACCGGACCGTCGTGGAGTCGGTGGCACCAACCGGCGAGATCGATGTCGAACCTGCCGCAGGCCCCGATACCGACAGGCCCGACGGTGATACCACCGCAGTTCCGATCGGCCGTGTCATAGGTGCACGGTCGGGTGACAAGGGAGGCAACGCCAACCTCGGCGTCTTCGCCCGTACCCCTGCAGCGTGGGCCTGGCTGGACTGGTTCCTCACCACCGACCGCCTGCGCACCCTCCTCCCTGAGGCTGCCGACCTCGAGGTCGACCGCTTCCGCCTGTCCAACCTGATGTCGCTCAACTTCGTCATCCACGGCATCCTCCAGGAAGGTGTGGCTGCCTCGACCCGTCAGGACGGCCAGGCCAAGGGACTCGGCGAGTGGCTGCGCTCGCGGGTCGTTGACGTACCGGTCGAACTGCTGGGCTGAACGTGGACTTCGACCTGCCACCCGAGAACGACCCTCACCGCCTCCAGGTGCGGGCCTGGCTCGATGACCACCCCGACCCGACGGCACGCCAACTGGTCGACGCCGGCTACGTGGTCCCACACTGGCCCGAGCCGTGGGGCCTGGGCGCAGAACCGATGCACCAGTTGATCATCGATGACGAGTTCCGCCGGGCCGGCGTGTCCATGCCGTCCAACGCCATAGGAATCGGCTGGGCGGGCCCCACGATCCTGGCCGCCGGAACCGACGAGCAGCGTGCCCGCTACCTGCCCAAACTGCTCACCGCCGAAGAGATCTGGTGCCAGTTGTTCAGCGAGCCAGATGCCGGGTCAGACCTTGCATCCCTGGCAACCAGGGCTGTCCGGGACGGCGACGAGTACGTGGTCAACGGCTCCAAGATCTGGTCAAGTGGAGCCCACTACTCCGAACTCGGGATACTCATAGCTAGGACCGACCCGGATGTTCCCAAGCACAAGGGCATCTCCTACTTCATCTGCCCAATGGACCTGCCGGGAATCTCCATGACCCCGATCGTCGACATGACCACCGCGCACTCCTTCAACCAGATCTTCTTCGACGATGTACGCATTCCAGCGGACCTGCTCGTCGGCGCCGAGGGAGACGGTTGGCGTCTGGCCAAGATGACCCTCTCCAACGAGAGGGTGTCGCTCTCGTCGGCCGGATCCCTGTGGGGGCTGGGCCCATCAGCTGAGACACTGCTCGACCTGGTCAGGCTGACCGGCGGAACCGACGATCCCCTGGAGCGACAGCGCCTCAGTGCCCTCTGGTGCGAGGCCGAGGTGTTGCGCCTCAACCGCCTGCGGACCCTCAGCTCCAGGTTGGCAGGCCGCACCCCTGGCGCCGAGGCGTCGATCCAAAAGGCCATGGCCGATGAGCACGGCCAGCACGTGCTCGAGACCGCAAAGGCGCTCACCGGTGCCGAAGGGATGCTCGAGGGTTCGGGCCCAGCGGGCCAGCTGACGGCCGCTGCCGGATCGGGCCCGACCGAGAACAACCTGGGCGCCGACCAGTTCCCCGAGGTCGATCCGATCTGGCACTTCGGCTACATGTTCTCGCCCGCCCTGACCCTCGGCGGAGGCACCTTCGCCATTCAGCGAAACATCGTGGCCGAAATGGTGCTCGGCCTCCCTAGGGACATCAACGTCGAACAGGGCATGACCTGGTCCGAGGCCCGCCGTCGATGAGCACCGAGACCCTCACCTCCAAGGCCTCAGAGCTCGCCATGCGCATCAGGGAGGTGCCGGCGCCGACCCCTGTTCTCGACCGAGAACTGGAGCGGTCCCTGACCGATCGTCAGCGCCACGTGCTCGACCAGTTGGGGCGCCTGTTCGACGGTGGCTTCGCCGACCTCACCATGGCCGACATGGCTTCGAGCCTGAACTGCTCCTTGCGCACCCTCTACGAGTTGGCCCCAAGCAGGGAACAACTGGTGTTGACGGTCATCGACCGGAATCTCTGGAGGGTCGGCCGCAGCGCAATGGGAGTCATCGGCGACAACGTGGCACCACTCGATGCCATACGCACCTATCTCGAAGCCGCAAACGTCGCCGTGGCGGGCACAACCACGCCGTTTGCCCATGACATGGAGGCTGTGCCTGCTGCCCAGAAACTGAGCAACGACCACTCCGACTACCTGGTTGCGGTGACGCGCTGTCTCCTTGACATGGCTGTGGAACGTGGCGACATCCCCGATATCGACACGGGGGCCGTGGCGCGGGTCATGGCCAGCCTCGGTCGCGACTTCGCCCTCGCCCAGGTGTTTGCCACACTGCGATCCTCACCCAAGGAGGCCGCCGATGCGGTTCTCGGAATCATCATGCGTGGCCTCATGGTTAGCGACGATGACGACCGGGTGACCGCAGACGACCGGAACGGAGCAGGGGGGTGAAAGTCCATGAGATCGCTGCCGATCTGACAGACGAACAGGATGCTCTTGACGACATCGTGGCACCGATCGACGACACCGTGTGGGCGACCGACACACCCAGCCCCCGCTGGAGCATCACCGACCAGGTCGCACACCTCGCCTACTTCGACCACGCGGCTACAACCGCCATTACCAACCCCGACCGCTTCCGAAGCATGGTCGATGACCTCATGAGTGCAGCGGCCGGCGGGGCCCTTGCCATCGACGAGTTCACTCTGGGCCGCTACCGGGCGCTCGGCCCACAGGGTCTGCTCGCCGAATGGCGAGCGGGCCGTAGCCGCCAGGCTGAGGCCGCAACCACCCTCGCCGATGACACCAGGGTCATCTGGTACGGACCATCGATGGGAGCACGCTCGTTCCTCACCGCCCGACTCATGGAGGTCTGGGCCCACGGCCAGGACATTGTCGACGCCCTGGGCGCCGAGAGGTCTCCGACCGACCGGCTGCGCCACATAGCCCAGTTGGGTGTTATTACGCGGGCCTGGACCTACATCAACCGAAAGCTGGGCCCCCCGGAATCCGAGATCGACGTAGTCCTGACTGCACCGTCAGGCACGGAGTGGAGATGGGGGCCCGGCGATGCCGCCGACACGGTGACCGGAAGCGCCCTCGATTTCTGCCTAGTCGTGACCCAACGCCGCCACGTTGACGCCACCGAACTGGTCCTTGTCGGCGACGCCACCCGTGAGTGGCTGGCCATGGCCCAAGCCTTCGCCGGACCTCCAACCGACGGGCCCGGGGAGGGAACCACCTGATGGCACTCGTCGAGACGTCGCTCGTCGAAGGGGTCAAGACCGTGACGCTTGCCGACGTGGACAACCGCAACGCCCTCAGCGCACGGTTGACGGTCGAACTTGTCGATGCCCTCGATGCCGCTGATGCCGACCCTGAGGTACGGGTAGTGGTCCTCACCAACAGGGGACGCGTGTTCTGCGCCGGTGCCGATCTGTCTGAACGCTCATCTGACGATGCGCCGTCGCGGGTTGTCAGCCCGCTCGAACTGTTCGGTCGCTTCAGGAACTCACCCAAGCCCTACGTGGGCCGTATCGCAGGCCACTGTGTGGCAGGCGGCATGGGACTGGCTGCGGCAATGGACATATCGGTTGCCACCGACGAGGCCAAGTTCGGCTTCACCGAGGTCCGCATCGGTGTGGCCCCGGCCATGATCTCGGTCATCTGCCTGCCGAAGATGCGCCCGGCAGATGCCAACGAGGTGTTCCTGCGTGGCAGTCGCTTCCCAGCAGCGAGGGCCGTCGAGTTGGGACTCATCAACCGTGCCGTTCCCACCGCCGACCTGGATACAGCCGTCGACGAGGTGGTCTCAGACCTGTTGATGGGCGGACCAGAGGCCCTGGCCGCTACCAAGCAGTTGACCAGCCGGGTGCCGCAGCTGACAGCCGATGAGGCCTTCGAATGGACTGCCCGCCTCTCGGCTGAACTCTTCGCCGGCGACGAGGCCGCCGAGGGCATGGCCGCCTTCCTCGAGAAACGTTCGCCACCGTGGGTGCCGTGACCCCGGGGGCTCCTCGGCGCTGCTTACCCATCCGGCTCCCCCAATAGGCTGACCTCACGATGAGCGTCGACCAGGTAGCCACCTTCCTCTCCCTGCTGGCACTGGTGGCAGGGGCCATTTCCTTCACCACCGGCATCGCACTCGCAACGGCCACAGGAAGGTCGAGGCTCACAACCGCGGGCGATGCACCCCTACGCCTGGCTGCGGCGGTGGCAACCACGTCCGTTGCTGGAAGCCTCTACTTCTCAGAGGTGGCCGGCTTCAGGCCCTGTGAGCTGTGCTGGTACCAGCGCATAGCCATGTACCCGCTGGCCCTGATTCTCGTGGTCGCCGTGGCCCGGCCCGGCAGCGACGTCGCCCGCTTCGCCCTGCCGCTCTCAATCGGCGGAGCCGCCATGTCCATCTACCACTACCAGCTGCAGCTGTTCCCCGACCAGGGGTCATCGTGCGAACCCGGTACATCATGTGCGTTCAGATGGGTTGAGAAGTTCGGGTTCATCTCAATTCCGCTGATGGCCCTGGCCGGATTCGCCGCTGTGACAGCACTAGTGGTGACCCACGCCAGACAGACGACAGCCACCCTCCGGGAGACAACAAGGTGAACGCCTCTACATCAGGACCAGACAGGGGGTCGCGGACCGGCCTGTTCGTCGGACTGGCTCTGGCTGCGGCCGTAGCCGCCGCGCTCGTGGCATCGATGGCTACGGGCGACGAACCAGTGGCCCGCGAGGTCGCAGAGGTCGGCTTTGCCGAGACGACCGGTGGGGTCCTGCCACCGATGCCACGCTCTGGTGCCGATCCGGCCGTGGGTATCACGGCTCCGACGATCAGGGCCATGACCTTCGATGACACCCAGGTCGATGTTGAACCTGGCGGCGGTCGTGGCCTCGTGATCGGGTTCTTCACCCACTGGTGTTCGCACTGTCAGGCAGAACTGCCCCGCCTGACCGAGTGGCTGAGCCGGAACGACCCACCTGAGGGTGTTGAGATCGTAGCGATCTCGACTTCGGTGGATTCAGGTGCCCCCAACTACCCGCCCTCGGCCTGGTTCGAAGACGTCGGCTGGCCCGAACTGCTGCTTCGGGACTCCCCCACAAGTGCTGTCGGCTCAGGCTTCGGCCTCACCGGATTCCCCTACTTCGTCATCATCGGCCCACAGGGACGGGTTCGCCTGCGGGTGTCCGGCGAGCTGAGCGTCGAGGACTGGGAGTACCTGCTCGGATTGGCGGCTACACCGTGAGCCACGGCGGCAAGCTTGCTGCCAGGGCTCTCAGAGAGGCCGGGGTAGGGGCGATCTTCACCCTCGCGGGTGGCCACGTGATGCCCATCTACGACGGCGCCCTTGACGAGGGAATCCCGGTCATCGACGTACGCCACGAGCAGGCGGCAGTGCACGCCGCCGATGCCTACAGCCGCCTGAACCCGGGGCGCATCGGCTGCGCGGTGCTCACCGCAGGGCCCGGTGTCACCGACGGGGTCACCGGAATAGCCAATGCGTGGCGGGCCAACAGCCCGTTGCTCGTGATCGGCGGCCAGGGTCCGTTCTCCAACCTGCGCCGCGGGTCACTGCAGGAGATGGACCACGTGTCCATGATCAGGCCCATCAGCAAGTGGGCCGATGCCTGCTACCAGACCGACCGCATTCCCGAGTACGTGGAGATGGCGGTACGTGCAGCCGTGTCGGGTATGCCGGGACCGGCATTCCTGGAGATACCCATGGACGTCCTGATGGGGCCCGCCTCGCTCGACGAGGCCCGGTTCCCCACTGTGCGCACCACACCACCGATGGTCTTCCCCGACCCAACTGACGTGGCTTCCGCAGTTGAGGTCCTTGCGGCGGCTGAACGACCGATCCTGCTGGGGGGCACGGGGGTCAAGTGGTCCCGGGGTGGGCCTGCTCTCACCCGCTTCGCCGAGGCCACCGGCATGCCCGTCTACCTAAACGGCATGGGTCGGGGGATGCTGCGCGCCGACAACCCCCAGTTCTTCAACCGGACACGGCGCGAGGCCATGCAGGGCTGCGACGTGTTCGTGCTGGCCGGCGCACCGCTCGACTTCAGGCTGCGATTCGGCGCCTCTGTACCCGCCGATGCCACGATCATCCAGTTGGACATGGAAGCAGGCCTCATCGGCCAGAACAGGTCGGCCGACGTTGCCGTGGTCGGCAACCTGGGTGCATCCCTCGACCAGATGTCGGCCCTTATCGGCAACACCGGCGCCGGGCTGGACTTCAGCGCCTGGAGTTCAGAGTTACGCGAACGCGAGGACGAACTGGCTGCCACGCTCGAGGACCAGGTCACATCAGACGAGAGCCCCGTAGACCCGCTGCGGTTCGCAGCCGAGATCCGCGACTTCATAGACGAGGACACCATCCTCATCGGCGACGGTGGCGACATCGTGGCCCAGTCCTCAAAGATCATCCCGGTGCTGCGCGAGAACGCATGGATGGACCCGGGACCGCTCGGAACCCTCGGCGTTGGGATGCCCTTCGCCCTGGCCGCTCAGCACAGCTTCCCGGACCGCAGGGTGTTGATCATCTACGGCGACGGTGCCTTCGGGCTGAACGGCTTCGAGTACGACACAGCGGTCCGCTTCGGCCTGCCGATCGTGGGCATCATGGGCAACGACGCCGCATGGGGCCAGATGCTGCGACCCCAGGTGGGCCTCTACGGTGCCGGCCGCAAGGTAGCCGTGGACCTGGCCGAGACCCGCTACGACCGGGTGGTCGAGGCCCTGGGCGGCCACGGCGAGTACTGCGAGAAGCCCGGTGAGATCCGACCGGCGCTGGAGAGGGCCTTCGCCTCAGGAAAGCCGGCGCTCGTAAACGTGAAGATCCGAAAGGACGAGGGCATCCCAAAGGGAAGCACCTACGTCTGAGGCTGCCTGTCGCAGACTGCTTCAGCCGGGCTCCGGGCCGCTGGCGGCCGGCCGGTCGGTGGCACTCCACTGCGACCAGGACCCAACGTAGAGGCGGCCGCGACCGAGCCCCGAGTGTTCCATCGCCAACAGGTCGTGGCAGGCGCTGACCCCTGAGCCGCAGTAGACGACCACGTCGGTGGCGTCGGCGACCCCGAGGGCGCTGTAGTGGGACGCCAGGTCGTCGGCGGACCTGAAACGACCGTTCGACATGTTCTGCGAAAACGGTGCGTTCAGGGCACCAGGTACGTGCCCGGGCCTGCTGTCCATGGGTTCGGAGTCGCCCCTGTAGCGCTCGGCGGAACGGGCGTCGAGCAGTACCTCTGCCCCATCCATGTCGTCGGCTTCGACAAACGATCCTTCCGGCCAGGGCCGCACGGGGCATTCAACGAGGCCCTGTACAGCCGTCTCGGCCTGGAGAGCCCCTGTCCACGCGTTCAGCCCGCCGTCGAGGAGGGCTGCCGACTGGCCGAGCACGCGGAGCATCCAGACCATCCGGGCGGCGCTGAGCCCACCGGAGTCGTCATAGACCACGACGGTGTCGTCGGGGCCGATGCCGAGGAGCCCAAGAGAGGCCGCGAACGCCTCAGGCGACGGGAGCGGGTGCCTGCCGTCGCCGGGCCCCGGGCTGGCCGCAAGGTCATTGTCGAGGTCGACGAACACGGCCCCGGGGATGTGGCCACGCAGGTAGGCCTCGTGGCCGGAACTGCCGTCGAGGTACCAGCGCACATCACAGATGACAGCGCTGCCGATCAGCCCCTCAAGCTGGCCTGCGGTGACGATGGGAGCGATCGACACGGCGGTCAACCGGACGGGACCGGTGTCGGGCGTGAGAGGGCGGTGGCAGCAAGAAGACAGGTCCACACCATTCCAGCAACCAGCAGGTGAGTGGCGACAACGCCGCTCCAGCTCACCTCGGTGAACACGTGAACGGCTCCGAGCGCCACGTTCACCGCATACAGGCCGGTTGCTGCGTGCAGCAGGCGCCGCTCAATGGGTGGGCGGCCGTTTCGACCGGCGGCCCTGGTCAGGTAGACGAGGTAGACGAGCCCCAGGCCTGCGACGAGGCGGTGCGTGAAGTGGACCGCCGTGTAGCTGTTTGAGAGGTCCGGGACCAGCTCGTTGCCTACAAGTGGCCAGCCGGAGAAGAACATGTTGTGTACGTATGCGCCCAGGAGGAGGAGCACATACGAGCCGCCTGCGGCGACGGCTAGGTGTGTGCTCCACGAAGCGTTGCCCTCAGCGGGCTCCCCTTCTGGCGAGGTTGCAACTGCCACAAGCGTGAGCAGGCCCACAACGACCATGGAGATGGCCAGGTGCAGTACAACGAGGTCGGCGTCGAGGTCGGCCTTGACGACCATGCGGCCGATCCAGGCCTGAACGCCAACCACCACCACTGCGGCGACAGCGGTACGCACCAGCGCTGCACGCTGGCGGTGGTTGCGCCACACGCTCACCGCCGTGCCAAGCACGAGGAGCCCGACGATCGCTGCAACCCACCGGTGGGTCCATTCGATGACCATGTGGTATTCGGCTCGGGGCAACAGGCCGCCGAGCAGGCCGTCCTCGCAGAGTGGCCAGCGGTCGGCGCAGCCGTAACCGCTGCCGCTGCCGCGTGTGAATCCTCCGAGGCCCACGAGGAACAGGGTCGTCCCTAGGGCGACACGGCTGAAACGCGCTGTCGATGACATCACCGAGAGGCTACGGGCACCACCCGTGCGATAGGTGCCGTCCGACGGAAGGCTGAAGGCCACATCTCCCTATGGTTCCCCAATGGACCTTCGAACCTGGATCACCAACGATCTGACGTCACTCCGTACCCGCCTGGCCAACGGCGTATTCTCGCTGCTTCCGGCTGACCGGATGTCAGAGCGGGTGGATAGCGGTGGCGTAGCCGCCGTGTACGTGGCGTGGCACACCGCCAGGCACCAGGACCTGGCAGTCAACGGTGTCCTGCGCGGCGCCGACGAGGTGCTTGACGCCTGGGCGGATCGGGTCGGCGTGGATAGCGACACCTGGCGGGGACTTGCCGAGGGCGAGGACCTGGACCTGGTACAGCAACTGGATCCGACTGCCGTTGGCGACTACCTGCTGGCCGTCATCGACTCCACCCTGGAGTGGGTCTCAACCGACGACCTGGCGGTCCTGGACACAGTCCCCGACAGCACTGCCGCCCTGGAGCGGATCAGCACACCCGATGACCGCTTCGACTGGCTGTATTCGATGTGGGACGGCAAGCCCGGCCACTTCTTCCTCTCGTGGGAGGCCTTGGGGCACGGCTTCAACCACCTTGGCGAGTTGATTACGCTGCGCAACCGCCTGGGCTTCAGCCGGTTCTGACCAAGGCCCCCGGAAACGGGGCATTCCCTGTTACGCGCCAACCAGCGCCCTGTCGACAGCGGAAACCAACTGAGCGATCTCGTCCTCGCCCATCGGCGTGGAGAGGATGCCGGTTCCACTCGATGCGAGGAGGATGCCGTTGCCCAGTAGCAGGTCGACGAACTTGCTGAGGCGTGCCGCCACCTCGGGAGCAGGGTAGGCGTCGCGGTAGTTGGTCGGAGCTGGGCTGGTCATGTGGATCTGGAACAGTGATCCGGCACCGCTGACACTTGCCTCAACGCCACGTTGACCTATTGCCTCAGTCATCGCGTCCATTGCCAGGCGGTTGAGGTTGTTCAGCCTCGCCACGGCCTCCTGGTCGAAGAGTTCCATCGCCGTGCGTCCTGCCGTCATGGTGATCGGATTGGCTGAGAAGGTGCCCGAATGTGGAACGCGGTAGTCGTCGGAGCGGGGGTTCATAACCTGCATGACCTCACGGCGCCCGGCTATCGCACCCACCGGGAAGCCTCCACCGATCATCTTGGCCATTGCCGTGAGGTCGGGCTGGAGCCTGTAGCCCTGCTGGGCGCCCCCGTAGCAGCCCCTGAAGGTGATCACCTCGTCGGCCACCAGCAACGCTCCGTTGGCCGTCGTCCATGACCTGAGTGCATCGACGAAGTCCTGCGTCGCCGGACAGAGGCCCACCCTGTGTGGCATCAGGTCGACGAGCACGCATGCGATGTCGTCGCTGTGACGGTCCAGGATCTGCACCGCCCTCTCCACATCGTTGAAGGGAAGGATGACCACGTCGTCGAGCACACCACGGGGGGTCCCGTGGGCGACCGGCACGCTCTCGGGTGCGTCGACGCCACCCCAGTTGGCAGGGGCTGCGGTCTGGCTGACCTCGGCGAAGTCGTAGGAGCCGTGGTAGGCGCCCTCCACCTTGGCGATCTTGGGCCGCCCCGTGAACGCCCTCGAGACCTTGAGGGTGGCCATGACCGCTTCGGTTCCGGAGTTGACGAACCTGAGTTGGTCAAAGCCAGCATTCCGGGAACAGAGGTGCTCGGCATAGCGGATCTCGGCCTCAGTGGCGAGCGTGTAGGCGGTGCCTCGGGCCATCTGATCTGCCACCGCTGTGACGATGGCCGGATGGGCGTGGCCGTGGATGAGAGAGGCCATGTTGTTGGCAAAGTCGATCCGCTCCACTCCATCTACGTCAGTGATGTGACAGCCCGTGGCGTGTGCGGCATAGACCGGGTGCGGACTGCGCAGCACCGTATTGCGGCTTACACCGCCAGGCAGAACCTTGAGTGCCCTCTCATAGAGAGCCTCGGACATGCTGGGCCCTGTGTCGTCCATCATCGCTCCACCCTTGCCGATCTGGCGTCTTGAATCGGGCTGGCCGTAAGGGCCGCCACCTCGTCGAAGGTAACCCCCTCGGTCAGATCTACGACCTCGAACCCGTCGGGCCCGACCTCAACCACTGCAAGGTCTGTGTAGATCCGGTTCACCACCCCGACCCCGGTGAGGGGATAGCTGCAGGTCTCCACAAGCTTGGGAATTCCATCGCGTGTGCAGTGGCTGGTCATCACGTACACGGCCTTCACGCCCGACACCAGGTCCATGGCTCCGCCGACGGCTGGTATCGAGTCGCCGCCGGTTGACCAGTTGGCGAGGTCACCGTTGGCAGCGACCTCGAGTGCTCCCAGGACGCACAGATCCAGGTGGCCACCTCGGATCATGGCGAAGCTGTCGGCGTGGTGAAAGTACGACGCGCCGGGCAGCGCTGTGACCTGGCGCTTGCCGGCGTTGATGAGCTCAGGGTCGCCGTCACCATCGGCGGGAGAAGGCCCCATTCCCAGCAGGCCGTTCTCGGTGTGGAGGATGACCTCAATCCCCTCGGGGATGAACTGGGCGATCATCTCCGGTATTCCGATACCGAGGTTCACATAGGAGCCGTCGGCGATGTCTAGAGCAGCGCGTGCCGACATCTGCTCCCGGCTCATGCCGACCGGGCCCGGTGTCTGTGTCACGGGTAGGTGACCCCCCGTGCGACCAGGTCGGATTCGTGGGCGGGTGATGCGACGTGGACCACCCGGTCGACGAAGATCCCGGGGGTGATCACGACCTCGGGGTCGATCCCACCGGTGGCGACCACCTCGGCCACCTGCACGACCGTGGTGGTCGCTGCCATGGCCATTAGGGGCGAGAAGTTTCGAGCGGTCCTGTTGTAGACGAGGTTGCCGTGCCAATCAGCCCGGCGGGCCTTGATAAGCGCCAGATCTGCCGTGAGAGCGTGCTCAAGCACGTGGTCGCGGCCGTCGAACTCACGCACCTCATGACCCTCGACGAGTTCTGTTCCCACCGCCGTGGGGGTGTAGAAGCCCGGTATCCCGGCCCCACCGGCACGGATGCGCTCAGCCAGGGTGCCCTGGGGAACCAACTCGAGTTCTATGCGTCCCGACCTGTACAGCTCTGGGAACACGGTGGAGTTGGCGCTGCGGGGGTACGAGCAGATCATCTTGGCGACGCGGCCGGCCCGGATCAGGGCGGCAAGCCCGACCTCGCCGCTGCCGGTGTTGTTGTTCACGACCGTGAGGCCGCTGGCGCCGTGGTCAATGAGGGCGTGGATCAACTCGATGGGGCTGCCGGCCTCACCAAAGCCGCCGATCATGACCGTGGCACCCTCGACCACACCACCCACCGCTGCTTCGGGATCAGCGACCCTCTTGTCGATCACACCAGTCGCCTACGCGGGTACTGCCACTGTCTCTTGGGGTCTGAGTGCCTTCACCCGGGCGTAGTCGAAGAGGCCGGCCTCGTCGAAGAGGACCCGGTCCTCGTAGTCGTCGAACCAGATCGCCTCGGGGTTGCGGCCGACTATGCATACCTTGCCCCTATCGGCTGCGGCTGCGGCATTGCGGAGGATCTTGAAGATCACGACCCCGTTCTCGGACCCGGCCAGGCCGGGGACTGGCTCGTTGGTGACGGCAGCGACCTCGGTCTTGCCCTTGTAGTGGGTGATGGACAGGCGGGCGTGGGTCTCGACACCGGAGAGGCCCTTCTGGGAGTCGTTGAGGGTCTGCCAAGCGGTCTCGATCGGCACGTTGAAGGCCTTGTGGGCGATGATGTCGCGCCCGCAGAAGAAGTAGTGGTTCTCGATCCCCACCCTCTTGAGGGTCCGTTGCATGATGCGCAGGGCCTCGGAATCGTCGTTCACACCCTTGATGATCGGCGACTGGTTCTCAACGCTGATCCAGCCACGTGACACGACGGCCCCAACGGCCCGCTTTGTGCTCGGGTTCCACTCATAGAAGCCGCTGGCATCCTTGACGTAGGAACCGCTGTCGTCTCTTGCCAGGAACTCGTCCGGGTGGTTGAAGTGGGTCATCAGCCGGAATCCCACATCCGGGTAGGTCCCGTGGAACAGGTCCAGCATCGACATGAAGGCGTCGTCGAAGCGGTCGGGATGGAATGCCAGTTCCTTGGTGCCGAGGCGGATGGACTCCACGCCGGCTTCTGCCAGTGCTGTCAGCCAGCCGGCCAGCTTGTTGTTGGGCAGAACCATCGGGTCGCCGCCCGAGAGGAGGATTTCGCGCAACTTCTCGCGCCCGCTGTCTGGATGCACGCCCCCGTTTGCAGCGACGGCTTCGTTGTGTGAACGCACGTAGTCGGTGACCTCACCGATGTGGGCCAGACCCTTCTTGTCGACCGTGCCGTCCTGGCGCTTGACCTCCTTTCGGCCTATCAGTTCCTCGCGATAGCAGAACCGGCAGTGCGCCGAGCACGTGGAGATGACGTACATGAGGCCCATCTCGTACTTGTGGAGCAGGCCCTCGACCGGGCTGTAGTCCATCTGGAATCCCGGGTCCTCGGCTCCCTCCAGGTTGAGGGTCTCATCGGTTGAGGCCTTCACCAGTTTCTGGAGTGCCGGGCTGTTACGGGCCATCTCGAAGTAGTGGCGGGTCATCTTGACCGGCATGCGGACCTCGACGTCGCGCTCTGTGTCCCGCACCTGGACCAATGCCTCAAGTTCGCTGGACGAGTAGAAGCCGCGGGTGTCCTCGGGGGCGGTCCCGTTGATGAACGGATCAAGGCCGTTCAGGATCTGCCGGTCGTACTTCGGGTTCTCCACGTGGTCGAGAACGAGGCGCTCACGGTCCGAGGGCTGGTACTTGTCTCTGGCCATGGGTACTGCCCTCCATCACTCCGAGAGCCAGGAGCGGGGACCTCCCCGACCGGCCCGACGAGCCTACTTGCGGCGTTTCTTCCCACACGACCTCGCCCACCGGTCAGGCGGGCTTCGACAGGGTGTCCATGGTCGGACCAGCGTCGTGGAGCGTAAGGGCGGGGCTCTCACAGGCCCGGTTCAGGCCATCGTGAGCCCACCGCTGACCGAAAGGGTCTGGCCCGTGATGAAGCCGGCGTCGGCAGATGCAAGAAAGGCCACTGCCGGGGCGATGTCGTCGGGAGTGGCCAACCGCCCCATGGGGATGGCCTTGGTCAGCGCACTCACGAATCTGTCCCCGTCGTCGAGTTCGCCGGCCATGCCGTGGATGAGGGGAGTGTCGGTCGGGCCGGGGCAGACGACGTTGACCGTGACCTCGCTCTTCGCCACCTCTCGGGCAAGGCTCTTTGAGAATGCCACGACGGCTCCCTTGGCGCCTGCGTAGACGGTCTCGAGTGACGACCCGACCCGGGCGGCGTCGGATGCCACGTTCACGATCCGACCCCACCTGCGCTCAAGCATGCTGGGTACAACGCAACTGGACGTGTTCAGGACGCCCCGGTAGTTGACGTCGATGACCCTGTCCCAGAAATCTGGTGTCGTATCCACGAAGGGGATGAACCGGTCCCACCCTGCCACGTTGACGAGAACGTCGACCGGGCCCCGCTCTGAGGCGACAAGGTCGACGCCACCACGGACCGCATCAAGGTCGGCAACGTCCATGGCGAAACCCATGTGCCCTGATCCCGACAGGGAGCCGGCCACCTCCATGGCCGATTCCGCATTCAGGTCGGCAACAGCCACCTTCAGGCCCATACTGGCGAGCCGAAGGCAGACGGCGGCACCTATTGCGCCGGCTCCACCGGTTACCAGGGCGACCCCGCCGTCGGGGGTCATCGCCACGGCGAGAAGTCGGGGTCACGCTTCTCGTTGAAGGCAGCCACACCCTCAGCCGCCTCCGGGGATGTGACGAACTGGTCGAGGTGGGCCCATGCCATGGAGCTCAACCCGATGATTGAGGCGCTGTCGGCGTTGAAACTCTGTTTGAGCACGCGGAGTGAGGTCGGGCTGAGGGCCAACGCTTCATCGGCCCAGGATCGGACAGCGGACCTGAGTTCACCGGGTTCGACCACCTCGTTGACGAGCCCCCAGTCCATGGCCTTTTCCGCGTCGTACTGCCGGCAGAACATCCATACCTCCCTTGCCCGCTTCTCGCCGATGAGGCGTGCCAGGTAGGCGGTTCCGAAGCCGGCGTCGAACGAACCGACCCGCGGTCCACTCTGGCCGAACACGGCATTGCTCGATGCAATGGTGATGTCACAGAGCACGTGGAGGACGTGGCCACCGCCGATGGCGTACCCGTTTACGGCAGCGATTACCGGCTTGGGAATGTCGCGGATGAGACGGTGGAGTTGCTCGACCTCGAACAGGCCGGTCTCCGACGGTCCGTAGTCACCTGTTTCGGCCCGCTGCTTCTGGTCGCCACCTGCGCAGAATGCCCTGTCCCCAGCCCCGGTGAGTGACACGACACCCACCTCGGAATCCACCCACGCTGCCTTGAAGGCGGCGATGAGCTCATCAATGGTGCGGGCTCGAAAGGAGTTGAACCTGTCCGGCCGGTCAATGACGATCCATGCGAGGCCGTCATCAACCTCGTATCTGACGTCTGTGAACTCGCTGACCTCCAAGGGACCCTCCATACGTCGCCACCCACGGGTGCCAACAAGACACCGGGTGTTCTACTTACCGCAGCACCCACCGTGCCACAGGCTGCTACTGGCCGCCTCATCAGAACAAGGCCGGCTTCCATGGAGACGGCCTGTCACCCTCCCCCAGAGTTCCAACCCGACATACACTCTTCCAGTTATGGCCGTTGGGCGTGGGCAGAGGTATTTCCGACAAAGTGGCGGATGGCTGGCTCGTGCCAGCACCACCTACTGCCATTGCCGGGCAGTTGTATGTAAGGGCATAGTCGAGAAGGGGGCGCTGACGATCCGAGGGCTGATACTCGTCTCAGGCCGTTAGTTCTGCACTCCACCACCCTGTGATCCACGAGCGGGGACATCTCCGACCGACCCGACGAGCCTACTTGCGACAGATCCTCCCACACGTGGCCAGTCCGACCGATTGGTTAGCCTGCCGCGGTGAGAACTGCTCGTAGCAACCGGCCGGCAAGGCGGTCAGCCGCCGGTTTCTATGGCTGGCAGATGGTTGGACTTGCCAGCCTCGTGGGAGTTCTCACCGGTCCTGGGCAGTCGATCGGGGTCTCTGTCTTTCGCCAACACCTCTCTGACGGACTCCACATCTCTGACTCGGCCATTGCCACCGCATATCTGGTGGGCACCCTGTTGTCCTCCACCTTTCAGCCGAGGATCGGCCGCTGGGTCGACGAGGTCGGTGTGCGGCGGGCATCAACTGTGTTCGGTGCCGTCTTCGCCCTGACGCTTGCCCACATGTCGCTGGTTCGTGGTGCCGTCTGGCTCACAGTCGGATTCTTTGGCATTCGGCTGCTCGGACAGGGCGCCCTTAGCATGACGTCAACCGTTTCGGTCATGCACTGGTTCGAACGACGTCGCGGATTTGCCCTGGGTCTGAAGATGACGCTCACGATGGGGGGCATCTCCGTCGTACCGGTTCTTCTGGCTCTCGCAATCGACGCCTGGGGTTGGCGCCTGGCATGGTTGGCGGCAGCGGCCGTGGTCGCCCTCACCGCAGTACCCGTTAGCTGGTTCGGCTACGTGAACCGACCCGCCGACCTGGGCCAGCAACCCGACGGTGGGCTTCGGCCTGACGATGACCAACCCGGGCCCACGCTCCCGTTGATCACAAGGTCAATGGCACTCCAGTTTCCAGCTTTCTGGATCCTCTCAGCGGTTACCGCCACCAACGCCCTCTTTGGCACCGGCCTCTTGTTCCACCAGACCAACCTGCTCGGTGAGGTCGGCTATTCGAATACGCAGGCTGCAGCAATGTTCCTTCCACAGGCGGCTGGTGCCGTGGCCGGTGGCCTCACATTCGGATGGCTGGCTGACCGAAAGGTCCGACGGAGCCTCCCGGCGGCCGTGGCGCTGTTGCTGGCAACCACGATGCTTCTGGGGGGTACAGCGACGACCTTCTCCACCATCTTGCTCTACTCGGTGATTCTGGGTGTGACAATGGGGAGTGGAGTCGCCGTGCAGAGTTCCCTGCTGCCAGCACTCTTCGGCATTGGCCACATCGGCTCCATTTCCGGCACCCTCGGCCTGGTTGGCGTGCTTGCCTCGGCGATGGGCGCACTGACCTTTTCGATCGGAAGCACCGTGTTTGGCAGTTACCGGAGCGCCAGCCTGTGGCTCAGCGTGCTTCCGCTGCTGATCGCCCTGCTGGCAACCGTGTCCAGGCGACATTTCACTACGGATGATCGCTCCTGAGGAACCCGCACCATCAGAAGTCTGGAATTGAGGGGAAAACACCAGAACCCCCTGCTGAGCAGGGGGTTCATGTGGAGCGGACGACGAGATTCGAACCCGCGACCCTCGCCTTGGCAAGGCATGTCAACCTATTTCGCTGACCTGTGCAAACACACGGAAACCGCCTCTGGCCTGCTGTTCCAGTTGATCACTGGTTCGCGCTGGTTCGCGTTGTTTCGCGACGTCTCGCGGCCTGTACGCGGCCTGCCAGAACGGCCTAGTCCTCGAAGATCGATGGAAGAGACCGCAGGAGCTCTAAGCGGGTGGCTGGCTGGTTCAGGTCCCCGGAGGGCTGTAGGTCATGGCTCCACTGACCGTTGCGGTAGCGGCATCGATCTCCTCCGGGGTCAACAGGACGGTCATGCTTCCTGCGACCATTCCCGATGCCGAGACAGCGAGGCTCACTGCGGCGGCATCGGCATTCGAGGGAAAGTCGGCGATTATCACGGCGTCGCTCTCACCAAAGGCGAAGTAGAAAGACTCAAGGGTTCCACCCACTGACTCCATCGCAGCGTTTG
The DNA here is from genome assembly GCA_913055915.1 of uncultured Candidatus Nemicrothrix sp. Classification (GTDB taxonomy): domain Bacteria; phylum Actinomycetota; class Acidimicrobiia; order Acidimicrobiales; family MedAcidi-G1; genus UBA3125. Next base: position 26,081 of record CAJXKL010000009.1, read on the forward strand.
CGGCGGCCACTCGAGCCGATCCCCCTTCGGACAGGAGGCCCTGGACCCCCTCGGTGGTGTAGCTAGCGTTGAACATGTACTTGGGCATCATGGTCTCCTTGGTTGTCTGCTCTTGTTCAGGAAAAGAGGTCTTGAGTGATGTGCTGGGACACCATCCTTGCCGGTGGGTCGGACACGAACTCCCCGCCAAGAGCCCGCCAGTCGTCGTCGCTGGGCAGAGCCTCCAGAAAGGCACCGAGTGCCACTGCATCCGGGAAGGAACACACGTAGGTCATGGTGTGACCCGGTCCAGCCACATTGTTGAGCAACAGAACCTTCTCTGCCCCCAGGCGCTGGTGGATCTGGGTGGACCGGCGGCAGACCTTGATGAAGTCTCCCTCCCGCCCCTGGGCAACCTCCCATGTGGTCTGTGTCAAATGCTTCATGTTGTCCTCATTCTGTTGTACCGCTCGGTGGGACAGTAGCGAGGGCGGGGAAGCACCTCAAGAGAACCTGAGGCTTGTAGGCCTCACCCCTTGACAAGGGCCTGAGGGGGGCGGTTGTGCACTGTTTCGTTGTGCAGGCCGCCTACTCGCCAACAACGTCAATCCACTAAAGCGAAAACCTCAATAGCACAGTCACCGAGGTCACCGTCAGCCATACAGGGCTGATTCAGTGGGTAGTTAGGGAGATGAAGGTGTCCTAGTCTGAGACCACAGCACCACCATGCGAGGATGACCCTTCGTGTCCCAGACCTTCCATCAGGTCGATGCCTTCACCAATGAGCCGTTTCGGGGGAATCCGGCAGCCGTGTTCGTACTCGACGAACCGGCGGACCCGGTCTGGATGCAGTCAGTGGCTCTGGAAATGAATCTGTCGGAAACGGCCTTTTGCCACTCGTCGCCCCGGACCAGCGAGGAATGGGACCTTCGCTGGTTTACGCCGACGGCCGAAATGGACCTATGCGGCCACGCCACACTGGCCACTGCGCACGTGCTGGTCGAAGAGCACGGCGCGGGCGGCGAGATCGAATTCCAAACCAAGTCCGGCCGGTTGACAGCGATATCCGTGGATGGGGGAATACGTCTCGACTTTCCAGTGGACGTCGTCAACATCCTCCCGGTGTCCGAGAAGATGACCGATGCCCTTGGCCTACCAATAGTCGACGCCGGAATAGGCCTCACCGACCTCGTTCTGGAGGTCGGCACGGCAGCCGACGTCCGCGGCTGTGCCCCTGACCTACAACTGCTGGCCCGCCTAGCGGACCGTGGGGTGGTGGTCACCGCCCAGTGTGATGACCGGGACGACATCGACATCGTTTCACGGGTGTTCGCCCCGAACGTCGGGATCCCCGAAGACCCGGTGACTGGGTCGGCCCACACCACGCTGGCCGCCTGGTGGGCGCCCCGCCTCGGTCCGGTGCTGCGTGCCGAACAGGCGTCATCGCGTGGGGGTGAACTGGACGTCAGCCTGGTCGGCGAACGCGTACACCTCACCGGCTGTGCCGTGACGGTGGCCCGTGGGATGCTTCTGATATGAGGGAACGGACCTGAAATTGCGATGATCCTCCCGCTTCGGCGGGCCCGGCACCCACGTCGCGGTCCCCACTCACCCGCTCAGGTGGGCCCGGACAGCCGGTGGTGGCGCCATGGGTACATGGTCACCACCCGAGACGCCGACGTAGTACACGGTCGCCGTCAGGACTACGCGGTCCTCCACCCGGACGTCGAAGGCCATGTCGAACGACGTGGTCCCCCACCGCACGACCTCGGCCGTCACCACCAACTCATCATGCACCCCGGCCGGTCCGTGCCAGGTGAGGTCGGCCCGGCGCAACATCACTTCCCAGCCGGTGGACTCGAAGTCCGTATCTAGTGTCCGGAGCCACGAATCCGCGACGTCGTCCAGGTACGCCAGGTAGTGGGCGTTGAATACAACGCCCTGCAGGTCAACCTCGCCGTAGCGGACGCGGATGTTTTGTGTGTAGGCCACTCTCCAACTTTCTGTAGTCCTCTTGGTACCGCCCAACCTTAGGCCCCCACTTCGGTGGGGATTTCGTCGTTGGGGTCGGATCGCTGCTGAAGTTTCCATTCCTCCCTCCATGGGTGCTGATGCTGATTTCCTGCATCCATGGGGAAGTGTTTTTCGGTAACTAGTCCTGCTCGCCGGGTGGCAAACTGAACGGATGGTGGCCTGCCCGACGCTTGAAACCGATCGCCTGGTCCTGCGCCCATTCCGGGACGACGACCTTGCCGATCAGTTCGCCATGATGGACAGCCCCGAGGTTCGGGCTGCCCTGCGGATCCCGGACGGTGCAGGGTTGCCCGAGGCATTCAACGCGATGGCTTCTGTGCTTGGTCAGTGGGAGTTACGGGGCACTGGACATTGGGCACTCGAGGAGAAGGATTCTGGACAATTCGTCGGAAGCGCTGGGTTGAACCGGCCCGAACGTCACAACTGGCCGGGTGTCGAGGTCGGGTGGACGCTCCACCCCAGCCAGTGGGGGCGTGGCTACGCGACAGAGGCGGGAGCGGCGGCAGTCCGCTACGGGTTCGAGGAACTCGGCGAGGAACGACTCTTCAGTTGCATCGTGCCTGACAACCACCGGTCACAGGCAGTGGCCCGGCGGCTTGGGTTCGAACTGATCGAGGAAAGGGTCATTTCGTTTTTTCCGGATGAACCCGAGGCACATGGCATCTGGGCCTTGGATAGGAATACTGCAGACTTCAGCCGTTGAGCAGCGCCTGAACTGGTTTGGCCGAACCGCACCTACGGGCGGGATGCGGGGATCACCCTGTCGGTCGTTTCTCCAGATCCGAGAGTTCTTGGCTGTATCGATCCACGAACCAGTCGGCCAGCAACGGCACGTATTCGCGTTGTATTCCCGGAGGCAGGGCAAAGAAACTCACCGAGGTCATCCCTCTGCATCGACTTGCGCCACAGTTGCAGGGCCAAGAGGCGCCGCCACCGTTGTTGATCATGTAGTCGATCGTGATCTCTTCGCCCTGGCTGATTCGGCGACGGGCAACGATCTCCGGTCGATCGTCGACGAATCGTTCCCATGCGTTGGGATCGCAACTGTGGTTGTAGTGGCGGTCGGGGACGCCGTACAGGACGACTTGGCCCTCGGGGTGATGCCAGTTGCAGTGCTCGACGTGTTCGTCTCGGCCGGATCGCAATGGGGCGTCAGCGGTGATCTCACGGACGATGTTGACCACCCGGATGGTTTCCCCGACAGCGAAACTTCGGCTGGCGAAGACTCCAGATCCCTCGATATCAGAGTGCCGAACCTCCACATCCATGACCGGACGGTAGTCCTCGATGCCCCACGCTGGCCTGAACTGGTTTGGCCGCAAAGGCTGACTTCAGGCCCCTACGGAAGCGATGCTGTTGCCGTGCAGTCGATGGGGACCGTTAAGGGTTTTTCCGTAGATAGTCGCTGTTGCCGGGGGGCGTACCACCAATACCAAACCTCCATCGTTGCATATAGGAATGATTCCCATTATTCTATTTTGTATGGGACCGCTCTACATATCTCTGGTGATAGTCATCGTTTCTCTTGGGGCAGGCCTACTGCCCCAGGTTTTCGCTAACAAGATTTCATCGCAGAGTCTGACAGATCTGACTGGCTTTGCATCCGGCCTGTTGCTGGCTTCGGCATTCTTGGTCGTAGTCCCGGAGGGTTTCCATACTGCTGCCACAGGTGACGGCGTATTTTCTTCTGATCCCCTGGTGATGGGTCTTGCTGCCCTGGCCGGATTTATCGTGTTATTGGCGTTGGAAGGCTTAGGGATTGGTCACGCCGTCCACGAGGAGCATCATGACCACGCGACCGGGCACGGCCATGAACACGTACATCACCCTTTCTCAGGGAGAGTCATCGCAATCGGGCTGTCAGCGCACGCCTTGGCAGATGGCGTTGCAATTGGAGCGGCGGCCGCATCTGGTGAGACATCATTCTCATTACTTGTGGCATTTGCGGTGGTCGTTCATCGCGTGCCGGCTGCGCTGAGCCTGGGGATATTTCTGCTTCATCAACCAGGTGGAAGGAGATCAGCCCTAAAGGGCCTTCTGTTATTCACCTTCGCTACACCAGCAGCCCTTGCCCTTTCGTACCTGGTGCTTAACGATGTAGATGAATCAATCTTGGCTCTCGTGCTGCTCTTCTCGGCTGGGACTTTCGTCTACGTAGCCACAATCGATACTTTGCCAGCCATCCACAATCCGGCCACTGGTCAGCGTTCAGTGCGCAACGTGCTATCAAGCGCTGCAGTGCTTTCCATAATCCTGATATTGCTGAACAACGCTGGGGTCTTGGAACACAGCCATCTCGAAGGTGACTACAACCATGATGACGTTCACGTCGAGGAAAGTCTTTGATCTTCGTCGACGAAGACTACGACTGCGCCGACAACCCCGACGGTGACCACCACCAACTCAAACGAAAGTAGCCGGGGCTATCTCTGTCGGGCTGAGAGGATTTGAACCTCCGACCTTCGGTCCCCCAGATCGATGCACCCCAATCCGCTGACCTGCGCAAACGCCCGGAAACCGCGTCTGGCCTGCTATTCTAGTTGATCACTGGTTCGCGCTGGTTCGCGTTGTTTCGCGACGTCTCGCGGCCTGTACGCGGCCTGAGGGGGGATGGGGGCGGGAGCCCTAGGTGTAGATACGCGAAACGGTGTCCTGTTTCGGCGGTCTGGTTCAAACCTTATGCACTCCCTGGGATAATCCCCCAGCGGATCCGTGCCCAGTAGCGCTCGTGGAAGAAATAGAGCACCAACTTGGTGATGACCTCAAACCCGCCGATCGAAATTGCTGTGGCCAGATTGCCGGTGAAGACGAGCCCGAGCACCATGGTGTCCGCGCTTGCCAGCACTCGCCATGTCGCCGTCTTGGTGGCCGAGCGCCGCCGACCGTCCCGGTAGTGACCCTCCTCGTCCAAGGCGCGATCCCATCGCAACCGCGACCAAAGCCGCTCATGTAGGTAGTAGAGCGTCATCTTGGTTGCCACTTCTGTCAAGGCGATTGTGGCCGCGGTTCTTATCTTGTCCGTGCCACTTGTCTCCTCAAGGCCGAACAGTGGACCGAGAAAACTCAGGATGACAAAGGACAGAAGCAGGGTGTCGAGTGTTCCCACTACCCGCCAAGAGATCGCCTTGACGATCGAGCGCGCCGGTTGGATTTCCGGCGGGTTCGGGGGATCTAGGCGCGGGTCCTCAGGACCGAAGATTGGACTTTCTGGGTGTTCTCTCATTTCGATTTGAGTCTGGCATGTCTTCCCTGAGAGTTCTTGACTGGGGTGAGCCCCCACCCCGAGGGGGGTGGGCCACCCTGCTGGTCGCCCAGGAGACCACCAGGTGCCGCATTGGTAACTTGTGCTGATTGCTGGCCTGACGGGCGACCTCGTGCCTGACAGCGGCGACTCTTGCTTCTTCGGCGCCAGTCGATTCCCCAGCGTCGGCTGTGCACGCACGGTGGGACTACGGTCCGCCGGTATGACCCCGACCACAGGAAAGCACCCGATCGACAAGCGGTTCGCCACCGTCAACGGAAAGCGGATGGCCTACGTGGAGGTCGGTGAGGGCGACCCGATCGTGTTCCTGCACGGCAACCCCACGTCGTCGTACCTCTGGCGCAACGTCATCCCGCACGTGTCCGACCTCGGGCGCTGTATCGCTCCCGACCTGATCGGCCAGGGTGATTCGGAGAAGTTGGACGACTCCGGCCCCGGCTCGTACCGGTTCGTGGAACACCGCACCTACCTGTGGGAACTGTTGGAACAGATCGGCGTGACGGGGCGCGTGACCCTGGTTGTGCACGACTGGGGCTCGGCTCTCGGGTTCGACTGGGCTGCCAACCACCCCGAGGCGGTGGCCGGGGTCTGCTACATGGAGGCCATCGTCCGACCCATAGCCACGTGGGACGAGTGGCCCGAGGCCGCACGGGGCATCTTCGAGGCCTTCCGGTCGCCGGCGGGCGAGGACATGGTGCTGGAGAGGAACCTGTTCGTGGAGGCGGTCCTACCCGGAGCGATGATCTGCGACCTGGCACCCGAAGACCACGACGAGTACCGGCGACCGTTCGCCGAACCGGGCGAAGGGCGGCGCCCCACCCTCACCTGGCCCCGTGAGATCCCCGTAGCGGGCGAACCGGCCGACGTGGTGTCAATCGCCTCGGCATACGCGGACTTCATGGCGTCGGCCCCGTTCCCGAAGTTGTTCGTGAACGCAGAACCCGGCGCCATCCTGACCGGCGCCCAGCGCCGGTTCTGCCGTACCTGGCCCAACCAGACGGAGGTCACGGTCGCCGGAAACCACTTCATCCAGGAGGACTCCGCCGATGAGATAGGAGCGGCGCTTGCCGACTGGCACGCTCACCTGTAGGCAGGAAGCAGCCACGAGACATGGCCTGGCTTGTTCAAGCCGACAATCCTCGGACCAGTACACCGACTCGCAGAGCGTTACAACAACCCACGCCCTGAGCGGAGTGGGGGCGACATCGGAGCCCCCAGGTGTAGACAAGTACCAACCGCCCGTGTGTGTTGTCCCGGAGATTTTCGCTCTGAACGGAAGCACACAGCAAGCTTCGGGGAGCTAACACCCGACCTTGTCAGAGGAGGTTGCTCCTCGTTCAGTCGGCGGCAGTTGGTACTTGGTCTCTGACGCCCTCGGTGTAGATACGCGCAGGCGAGGCCGAGAACACGAATCTGATCAGCAAGTTGGACTGTCGGTGTCGGCGAAATCAACCGTGAGAACGTACGTCCCAGGAAAGAATTGCAAAGCCATCACGTATAGGTCGTACCGGCCAGTTTCCTTAGCCTCAAAGATGATTTCCGCTCCATCGCCGTAGAGACCAATACCTGCATCATCGTTGGAGGCAACAAGAAAGTCGTTTTGGTAGAGGCTCATCATGGGATCAGACATCGAAACCATCTGAATTCGGACCGTGTCCCCTTTCTGGAGATCAACCCGATAACTATCCACATCCTGGATGTGGTTGAGCGCACCGGTTACAGATTCGCCTATAGCCAATACTCCGCCGGGAGGTTCTACGTCTTCCAGGGTTGTGAGGGGACTGGAAGCCTCGACAGAAACTTCTGCCGAGGTGTAGGAAAAATGACCGACTGCAACGACGTAGACGCCAGGTCTCAGCGAAACCTCTAGGGACTCCCTTGTCTCATCGTCAAACACGTCAGCGAAGAACAGGGCAGGTTCTTCTTCAGCCAGTGCGTAGAGGTCGTCCCAGATGTAGTCGACTTCGTCCTGGGACCAGTGCCAAGACGGGATGAGTCCGTCCCAAGTGCTGATGTCCAACCACACGTCCTCACCCTCCGGAGAATTGGCGGTCACCGACAACAACGGTTGTTCCTCTGTGACCGTCACGAGGTAACCGGCATTATCAGAGCCCACCACTCGGGCACCTTGTCTAAGTGCACCAGCCCCCTCAGGCGTAGACAGGCTCCCCGATCCTTCATCCAGACCTGCGAGAACAGCCGATACATCTTCGGCAGTGAGGACCAGGCCGAAGTTCGCCGCTGTGAATCCACCAAGACCAGAGATCCCAATCAACTGCCCGGTGGCATCCACCAACGCCCCACCACTTTGGCCACCGGCAATCGTCGCGTCGGTCTGAAGGAAGGTGAGGCCGAGACAGGACGCAATCCGTCGGCGGCTCAGGGTCCCAGAGGTCATCGTCGGTTCCGGTCGGCTCTCAACCTCTCCCGGGTAACCGATCAGATAGACGGTGTCGCCAATCTCAACTGTGGCGCTGGAGCCAAAGTCAACTGTAGGAATCTCCCCAGCTAGTTCGTCAAACGGCATCGGCCCGAGCAATGCCAGATCGCTCGACCAATCTCTGGCATAAACCGGAACCTCTGCGACCTCTCCAAGAGAGGTGAAAAGTCGTACGGTCGGAAAGTGGCCGACGATGTGGGCGTTAGTGACCACGTAGCCGCTCGAAAGCAGAACTCCACTTCCGGTGCCATCTGGCACTTCAATGAAAACCACCGAAGGGGAAACGGCGGCGAACACCTCGGCGGGTGTTGGCGCTGCCAAAGTCGAAGGCACAGCCGTCGTCGTGGTCGGTGCCACAGTGGTCGTCGGTGCCAGCGCCACAGTGCTCATCTCCGCTTCAAGCGCTTCAACCTTTTCCCGCAACACCTGCAACTCCGCAGAATCGCTGCCACCTGAACAACCCGATGCGAGCAGAGCCATCACGGCCCCCGCTGCAAGTGACGATCTCATGGCCTGAGTCTGCCACCTTCCCCCTGAGGGGGTGGGCGGCCACTGAAACCCCTAGGTGTAGATACGTGCGGGCAGTAGGGCCGACTTGACACTTGCGGCGAACCATTCCCAGCGCTCGATGAGAAATTGGTAGACGATCTCAATCGTGCCCATTTCGAAGCACTCGCGGCCTCACCGCAGCCTGAGCCACAAATCATCGTTTCCTTGGATCCAGAGAAAACACCAGAACCCCCTGCTCAGCAGGGGGTTCACGTGGAGCGGACGACGAGATTCGAACCCGCGACCCTCACCTTGGCAAGGTGATGCTCTACCAGCTGAGCTACGTCCGCGTCGGGGCGTAACTGTAGCGGGCCCACCGCACCATGCGACCCGTCGGGGGTCGTACGAGGGTGGCCTCAGTCCCCGTCGCTGCTGCTCAGGTCAACGCGCAGCGTGAGGACGCCGTCTTCGATGCTCGCATTGGCGTCACCGATGATCGCGAAGTCCATGAAGTCGGCCTGGGCCTGGTCGAGAAACCTCTGTCGCTCCTCGCCGCCGATGGGTGGCATGTTCCGCGAACGGACCGCTTCGGCCCTCTCCCTGAACCGGGCCAGCATTGCGTCGAGGTCCAGTTCGGGGTTGCTCACCGACTCACCCGGTTTCTACGACCACGCCGGTGTCGGCCGTGACATCGACACCCAGGTGGAGCGACAGCAACTCCTCCAACTCCGGGTCACCGTACACGACCTCTTCAATCGATGGCTGCTCCTCGGCGGGCTCGGCACCAGCTGCCACAACGCCTGTGGAGACGGCCCTTCGGCCGGGGTGGGTGTGCCACCAGAAGGCGACGGTGATCGCCAACAGGGCAGTGGCGATGAGCCGTATCGAGAACACGATCTGGTCGATGCGCTCACCGGCCGTCAGGCCGTCTTCGTCGACTGCGGGGGGGATGGTCTCGATGGTGGTGACCTGGGCCAGCACGGGGTCGGCGACGAGGAGCACCACGGCCACGGCCGAGCCGACAGCAAGCAGCGTCGCCACGATTCTTCGTACCGGTGTGTGCACCAGGTTTCCCATCTTCAACGACCAGTTCCGGCACACGATCGTAGTGGAACGACGAACACCCCTGCTACCTGATCGGAGTTCAGCCGAGAGCCGCCAGAGCTCCTTCGAAGTCGGCCACGACATCATCTGAGTCCTCGAGGCCACACGAAACCCTGATCGTTCCCTGTCCGATTCCGGTAGCGGCCTGTTCCTCATCGGTGAGACCCACATGGGTCGTGCTGGCGGGGTGGGTCACCAGGGTCTCGGGGCCACCCAGCGTGGATGCCAGGATCGCCACCGAGGTGGATTCAACGAACCGCTCCCCCGCCTCGCTGCCACCGACCAGGTCAAACGTCAACAGGCCGCCCATCGAGCTCATCTGTCGCTGCGCCAGATCCTGTTGCGGGTGCGACTCAAGGCCCGGGTAGGCAACACGGCTGACAGACTCATGACCTTCAAGGAACTCAGCGAGGCGCTGGGCGGTCTCGGACTGCCTAGCCAGGCGGACACCCAGGGTTCGAAGGCCGCGGTGGGCGTTGAGGGCGTCAAACGGCGAGGCGTTGGCACCGTGGAGCACGGCAAAGCTCCAGAGCCAGGTAATCAGATCCTGAGAGCCCGACACGATGCCGAGGCTGGAGTCGTTGTGGCCGGCGATGGCCTTGGTGACCGAGTGGACGACCAAGTCAACTCCGTGTGCGATCGGCTGCTGGCCGAGAGGTGTGGCAAACGTGGAATCCACGACGGTCATCGGGCCAGCAATGGTGCCAAGTTCATCCAGGTCGACGATGTCCAGATACGGGTTTGCCGGAGTCTCGGCCACCACGAGCATCGTCTTCCCGGGGCGAATGGCCTCGGCGAAGGCACCCGGACGGGTCCCGTCCACGAACGTCACGTCAATGCCGAACCGTGGGCACACGGTCTGGAGCAGCAACTGGGTCCCGGCGTAGATCTGACGCTGGGCGACGATGTGGTCACCGGTTGAACAGAGCCCCAGCACCACAGCGCTCATCGCCCCCATACCCGAGGCGAACGCACGGGATGCCTCAGCACCCTCAAGCTCGGCGATGGTCGCCTCGAAGGCATTAATGGTGGGGTTTCCGTAGCGCGAGTAGAAGCGCTCAGGAGCCACCCCAGTGGCAAGGCTGTGGCCCTGCTCAACGGAGTCGTAGGCAAACGCCGTCGTGGCCCACAAGATGGGCGCCAGAGCCCCCTGGTTGGACTCACGGCCGGCCATGATCGCCATGGTCTCAGGAGCCCAGTCCCTGCCTGAAGTGTCTTGTTCAGCCACGTCACTCCACCTCCCGGAGAAAGTCGGCCAGATGCACACCCACCTCGTGGGTTGCCAGTAGAAATCCATCGTGCCCATCGGGACTGACGATCACGTGATGCTCGCAGCGCCCACCGGCGGCCACTACCACCTCCCTCAGGTTCACCTGCTGGCGCACCGGGTACAACATGTCCGAGTCGATGCTCACCGTCATCACCGGCACAGACAAGAAACGGCCCACGGCTGACTCAAGGCTTCCCCGATCCCTTCCGATGTCGTGCAGGTCCATTGACCTGTTCAGCACCATATAACTGTTGGCGTCGAACCGACGGGCCAACTTGGCACCGTGGTAGTCGAGGTAGGACTCAACCTGGAAGCGGTCCCACAGGTCGTAAAGGGACCGCGGGTCCACCAACTCACGGGAAAACCGATCGGTGAACACCTGGTCGCTGCGATAGGTGACCTGTGCCACCGACCGCGCCACGGCGAGGCCCGCAGCCGGCCCATCACCGGGTTCGGCGTCGTAGTAATCGCCGCCGCGAAACCGCGGGTCCAGGGCGAGAGCGGTCCTGCCCACCGCACTCCATGCGATCTGTTGGGCACTGGCCGCCAGCGTGGTAGCCAGAGGTGCCAGCGAGCGCACACGTCGGGGAAACATCACACCCCACTCGAGGACCTGCATTCCCCCCATCGAACCGCCTACCACGCTCAACCAGCGGTCGATTCCAAGGTGGTCCGCCACCCCAGCCTGACAGCGCACCATGTCCCTTGCCGTGACCGTCGGAAAGCTGGAACCGTAGGGTCGACCGGTGGACGGATCCTTCGACGCCGGGCCTGTCGAACCCTGACACCCACCCAGCACGTTGACGCACACGATGAAATGCCTGTCGGGGTCGAGTGCACAACCCGGACCGATGACCCCGTTCCACCAGCCGGGCGTGGCATGCCCGTGCCCACTTCGACCATAGGCGTGGGAATCACCGGTGAGGGCATGACACACCAGTACAGCGTTGTCAGCGTCGGAGGCCAACTCGCCCCAGGTCTCATAGGCCATGGTGACCTCTTCGAGCACACCACCACCCTCAAGCACAAAGGGCCTGCCGTGGGCCACATCCACGAAACAGCGACCACCAACCGGGTCACCGAGTTGCCAGGCTCCCGAAGCGGGCAGGTCATCGGCGTAGGCGCGCGGATGCCGGGGCAGGTCGCCTGAACCGGACCCTCTCCCACTCACCTCGTCGCGCGTCATTGTGTCCTCCGGGGGGAACAACTTGCGGGCTCTGCGCCGGCAGAACGACGCGGACGCCGTCACCGGACACTTAGTTGTCCCTCACGGGACCACATCCCCGCCCCGAGGAGCGAGTGAGCACCTTGGGTGTCCGTCCCAGGTTGCCGGACCCGGTATGCCGGGCCACTCGTGATGTCTTTCGACAGAGTCTAGGGGACCTCGGGTGCTCTCAGGTCAAACTCTTTCCGGGTGTCGGTCCCACCACCACTCCAGAACCGGTGTTTCCGCCACCCCGTAGGCCGCACACATCACCGACCCGAAGGCCAACCAGGTGTCCGAACCGCCTGTTCCAGCCGATTCCCAGAGGCAGCGGGCCAGGGCCTCACCCTCGGACCAGGCTTCGTTGTCAACGGGAAGTGGCATCTCGCCGACCTGACCTGCCGACAGCTTGATCCGGTCCGAGGCCCTCGCCGCCCCCAGGGTCAGACTGGCTGCCAGGGCCGTGACCGGTGGTGCTGACAGCGCTGCCGCAAGCTTCCACAGGTAGCAATCGTCAGGTTCGACGATCACCAGCGGCGTCACGGGAACCATGTCTCCGACCATGTCAACCACCACCTCAATGACCCTTGTCTGGGTAGCCACCAAGAGCTTCGGACGCAGCCGGGCCTCAAGCCAGGCACCGACCACCGCGTCCTCAGCCGAGACCAGGTCGGTGTCGACGACCGGAGCAGCCCATGCCCGCCGGGCAAACCGGGCCGATCGCTGCGACCAGTGACAGCGAAGCGGGTCGACGAGGCCGGTTGTGACGAGCCGGGCTGCTGTGTCAGATTCGCCTACATTCTCCCTGACGGCCGGAACGAGACCGTAGTAGTGCTGCCTGAAACCGGCGGTTGTTCCGGCGATGTCACTGACCCGCCTGGCACCGTCTCCCCTTCCGGACAGGTCAACGAACGGAATCCCCATCAGGCCGGCAACCAGGCCTCCCCACCGTGCTCCGGCCTCGGGGGCCTCCACCTCACCGGCCGGGGCAACCTCGCGATCCACGAGGAGGCGAACCGGTCGGCTGCCAGAGCCGCGTTCAACGACCGGAGCGCATACCTCGGCCCTCCCGGCGAACACCCCGGACCGGTCGAACCAGAACGCATCAAGGAATCCCCGATCCAGCAGGTGGGAGCGGAGCGGCGCTGCATCCCTGGCTGCCAGGACCGACTGCGGCTGTATGAGCACCATTCTGGCCCCGTCCGCCAAAAGGTCCAGCCCCAGCGCCAGAAACAGCCACGCCGTGTCGGTGTAGGCGCCGACCAGACCGGCGAACCTGGCCTTGAGAACCTCACGCTCGCCTGGATCCCTGGGCGTTCCTCCCCTGAGTTGTCCCAGAAACGGCGGGTTACCGACGACCGCGTCAAATCCGCCCACTGGGCCGGCATCCCACACAGAGGCACCCTCACGGAGCGGGTCACCGGCCACCACGCCGGTTACATCATCGCTGGAGACCCCAGCCCACGAGGCAAGGCTCCAACGGCACACAGCCACTGCAACCGGATCAATGTCGGCCCCGAACAGCCTCTCGGCCACGATCTCCTCCCGCGAGCTGACCCCCAGGTCCAAGAGCCTGTGGGCAGCTGCAAGCAGGAAAGCTCCACCTCCACAGGCAGGATCCACAACGGTTCCACCGGTCACCACCTGGGCCACCAGCCCTGCGGCCACCCCGGTCGGCGTGTAGAACGCACCGAGGCTTCGCCGGCTCCCCGATCCGAGCAGGTTCTCGTAGAGGCGACCCAGCCAATCGTCGCCAACCAGGTCGACTGGTGGATCCAAGACCACCGGCTCGACGACAGCCCCGTCAAGAGTGAAAGCCGGCCCATCCGACCCCGCAACCGCAGAGGCCAGAACCACCTCTATTGGAAGCCCTGTGCTGAGGGCGGCCCGTGCCCCCGATGTGGTCGAGCCGCTCACCGTTCCGGTCAGGCGGCTTCTTCGGCTGGGTCCCAGGCGTGCAGGTCAGCGAGGCGAGCGTCGTTGGAGAAGACCTCGACAATCGGGAACTTCATGCCGAGACGGCGTAGCAGCTTGCGGACCTCGAGTTCCTCGTTCCAGACAACCAGGCTGACCACCACGCCGGACTCACCGGCACGTGCAGTCCGTCCTGACCGGTGGAGGTAGGTCTTTGCATCGGATGGAGGGTCGTAGTGGATGACGACGTCGACGTCGTCGACGTGGATTCCACGGGCCGCCACGTCGGTTGCCACCAGCGCCTTCACCTTTCCCTTGCCGAAGTCGCCGAGCGCCTTCTCCCGCTGGCTCTGGCGGAGGTCACCATGGATGGCAGCGGCCTTCACACCCTCGTCGACGAGTCTGCGGGTCAGCTTGTCAGCACCCCACTTGGTCCGGGAAAAGACGATCGTGCGGTTGGAGGCGTTGATGATCGTCGCCGCCACCTTCACACGGTCCATCTCGTGGACAGCCAGGAAGCGATGCTCCATCTCCTCGACGGTCGCCTCACCTGCAGCGACCTCGTGCATCACCGGATCCTGCTGGTAGCGGCTGATCAGGCCACCGACCATGCCGTCCAGTGTCGCTGAAAAGAGCAGTGTCTGGTGGTCGGACTCGGCGCGGCGCAGAATCCACTCGACCTGGGGCATGAAGCCCATGTCGGCCATGCGGTCGGCCTCGTCAATGACCACCTTCTGAACGTCCGCCACCGAGAGGTCCTTTCGCTCGATCAGGTCGATCATCCGGCCCGGTGTGGCCACGACCAACTCGACGCCCCTCTCCAGGGCCGCTATCTGCCTTTCGATGGGTGCTCCCCCGTAGACGGCCAGAACCGAAATGTTCCTGGCCTTCGCCAAGGGCTCCAGTTCACGACAGACCTGCACTGCCAGCTCGCGGGTCGGAACCAGGGCGAGGCCGGTGGGTCGGCCAGGCTTGGCCTTTGAGAGAAGTTGCACAAGGGGAAGGCCGAAGGCAAGGGTCTTGCCGGAGCCGGTCTTGGCACGGCCGCACACGTCACGGCCGGCGAGACCGTCTGGGATGGTGAGGGTCTGGATTTCGAACGGGGCGGTGATGCCCCGCTCGGTCAGAACGTCGACCAGATCCTGGTCGACGCCTAGCTCGGCGAACTGGGTCGTCGTCATCTGTCTTCATTTCTCGGCGGCCGGGCCACCGGGTTCGTCACCCGCGGTCTCGTGCGGGTATCGCCACCACCGTTCATGGGTGACGATTCCGGCCCGGGGTCGACACACAAGCGATCAACTTGGCCCGGACGGGCAGAACCAAGCCTACCTCCACGGGCGCCGTGTCGTCAGAAACGGCGGTACTCAGCCCGCCACGACCCTCCCGTTGGCCACCGTGACACCCTCCGCGCCCAACATCTGAGCCTGTTCCACCTCGAGCCCGGGAACGAGACGGCCCGTCGAGGTGACGACCCTCCACCATGGCCACCCGTCACTGTCACGCAGAAGGCGTCCGACGGCCCTGTGGGCACCGGGATGCCCCGCCTCCGCGGCAACCTCACCGTAGGTGACAACCTCTCCGGACGAGAGGCGTCCGAGCACCTCGGCCACCGCAGACTCGAATGGCGTTCTGTCCGCATTCACCGGAATCAGTAAAATTCTTCGGGTGATACCAGCCGAACCAGGTCGATGGATTCGGCGAAACCGTTGATCTGGTGCAGACCGAGACCCTCATGACCGGTGTTCACCAGAAGGTCCGAGACCATCGAGGCCGGCGCCAGCACCTCGTGTGGCTGCGCCATGTCGCACAGTCGGGAAGCCAGGTTCACCGCATCGCCGATATGGTCCTCGCCCTCAATGAGCAGAACCCATCCACGGGCGATACCGGCCCTGAGTGGCAGTACCGAGCCGGCTGCGTCAATGCATGCCTCGATCTCGACAACGGTCTCAACCAGAGGCTCAGGCTCCACTCCGACAAGCATCGCCCCGTCACCCAGGAACTTCGCCACCCGAACCCCACGGTCACCGGCGATTCGGCGGACCACGGCCCGAAAGCCGATGATCACGTCTACCGATGGCCCGTCACCCTCGGTGTCCATGAACGTCGTGAAGCCGGACAGGTCGATGAACGCAAAGGTGCGATCCACCCGCTTTCCGATGCTTCTGGCCGTCTGGCCCATGTCTGCCATGTCGTGGAGGCTAGTGAAGGTCGGGTCCGGCAGTCGAAACACCCACCCGTCCGGCCACGGTGACGGCACCACCGACAACGATCGCCACGAGGCTCATCCAGACGTTCACACGCAGCCCCCACACCAGGTACGCGGCATCCACCCGGATCGTCTCCACCCACAGTCGACCCACGCCATAGCCGAACACCCACAGGCCGATCAGGTATCCCGGGCGCAGGACGCCGCGTCGGTCAACCCGTACCAGGAACCATGCGAGGACAAGATTCCAGATTCCCTCGTAGAGGAACGTGGGATGGAAGGTTGTGGCAGCGATGTGTTCGACAGGACGGTTTGCCTCGTCGATCCGCAGCCCCCATGGCAGGTCCGTCGGTCCACCAAACACCTCCTGGTTGAACCAGTTCCCCCACCGTCCGATCGCCTGGGCAATCGGCAACGTCGGTACCAGCGAGTCCAGCATTGAGGGCACGCTCATTCCGCGCTGGCGGGCCACCAGCACACCGACCAGAACACCGGCCACCAGGCCTCCCGGAATTCCCAGGCCACCCTGCCAGATGGCGAACACATCCCCCCAGCGACCCGTGAACCGCTTCCAGTCGGTGGCGACGTGATAGAGCCGAGAACCAATCAGCCCCGCCGGCACCGCCCACATCGCGATCGATGAGATGTCGTCGGGATCACCGCCCCTTGCCACCCAACGCCTCTGGCCCACCCAGACCGCTGCCACGACGCCGAGCCCGATCATCAACCCGTAGGCACGCAGTTGGACCGGCCCCAGGTACACAGACCCCGAAGACGGGCTGGGTATGAATCCGAGCAGCGTCGCCAGCGGAAGGGCCGTTACCAGCGAGGCGAACACCGTCGCCTACCCCGCCACCATCAGGCCGAAAAGTCGTCGGCTGAGATTGCATAGAGGTCGCCGGCGCCAGCCGTCACGGCACCCAACTGGGCACGCGCAATGGGCAACAACTGCTCCGCATAGAACCTGGCTACCACGATCTTTCCCTCGAGGTGCCCGGTGTCGCCGACGCCTTCGTCGAGCCGACGCCTTGCCCCAAGGGCCAGACGTGCCAACAGCCAGCCACCGACCACCTGACCGAACATCTTCAGGTACGGCGTGGCAGCGGCCAGAGCCTCGTTGGGATCGTTGACCCCGTTGGAGATGATCCAGGCCGTGGCCTCACGAAATGCTGCCAGCCCGTCTGCCAGGTTCGAACGGATCGAGTCGAAGTCGTCGCCCGCTGCCTCCAGCGTTCCGTCAAGTGTGGCAATCTCGTCGAGCAGGTCTCCCATCACGCCACCGGCACGCAGGGACAGCTTTCGGACCACCAGGTCGATTGCCTGGATGCCGTTGGTCCCCTCGTAGATCGGTGAGATCCGCGCATCCCTGAGGTGCTGGGCCGCGCCGGTCTCCTCGATGTAGCCGTAACCGCCGTGCACCTGGATGCCGAGCGATGCCATCTCGACACCAACATCGGTGCACCATGCCTTGGAAATGGGGGTGAGCAGTTCGGCCCTCTCTGCAGCCGCCTGTCGTGTCTCGGGGTCGGGGTGGTGTCCGGCAATGTCGAGCGTCGATGAGTTGAAGTAGAGAAGGCACCGCATGGCATCGGTGTAGGCCCTCATGGTGAGCAGCATCCGCCTCACGTCGGCGTGCTCAACAATGGCCGACTGCTCACCACGTGGGGCTCCGACTGCTGTTCCCTGACGACGCTCAAGAGCAAAATCAGCTGCCAGCTGAAGCGCCCTCTCGGTCACGGCGAGGCCCTCGACCCCGACGCCGAGGCGGGCGTTGTTCATCATCTTGAACATGTAGCGCATCCCCTGGTGTTCTTCACCTATGAGGTAACCCACGGCGCCCTCACCGGATTCCCCGTACGACATGACACAAGTGGGGCTGGCGTGCAGGCCCAACTTGTGCTCAATGGAGACACACGTGTAGTCGTTACGCTCACCCGGTGAGCCATCGTCGGCCACCAGGTACTTGGGGACGATGAACAGGGAGATGCCACGGGTCCCCGGTGGGCTATCGGGAGTACGGGCCAGCACCATCTGGATGATGTTCTCGGCCAACTCATGCTCACCGAAGGTGATGAAGATCTTGGTGCCGAAGATGCGATAGGAGCCGTCATCCTTCGGCACGGCCTTCGTCGTCAGGGCCCCCACGTCTGAGCCGGCCTGGGGTTCTGTGAGGTTCATTGTTCCGGACCACTCGGCCGTGACCATCTTCGGGATGTAGGTCTCCTTTTGCCTCTCGTCGCCGAAAGCGTGGAGAGCGTCGAGGGCACCTATGGTGAGCATCGGCCCCATCGACCAGGACCGGTTTGCGGTAGCAAGCAACTCTGTGAGTACCGTCTGGATCGAACTCGGGAAGCCACCCCCTCCGTATTCGGGGTCCTGGGAGATGGCACCCCACCCGGAAGCCACATACTGGTCCCACGCAGTGTGGAACTCATCTGGGACCGTGACCACACCGTCCGTGATCGAACATCCCTGCTCGTCACCGATGCGGTTGGTAGGAGCGATCACCTCGGCCACAAAGCGGCCCAACTCGTCGAACACCCCGTCGATGGTGTCCACATCGACATGGTCGAAGTCAGGGAGGTCGCAGACAGCCCCGATGTCGCCGATTTCGGCCAACACCAGGCGGATGTCGTCGAGGGGCGGTTTGAAGTCGGTCATGGGCGAAGGGTACCCGCGACCCGCCCCTGCCTTCTGGTCAGGCCACCGGGTTCAGCCGGTCAGGTCGGCCACTGTACCGAGCACGACTGGGCCAACATGGGCCAGCCCGGAGTCGCCTGACAGCCAGTGCCTGCGGCAACGCAGATCGTAGGTGACCTGATGGTTCTCGGGGTCGTCGACCACGAAGAGCTCGCCGTCGTACACCTGCGCACCGTCGACAATGCGGGCGTTGTGCGTGGCCTGCGAGCCACACCAGCACCGGGCCTCGACCTGCACCTCGACGCTCTCATCGGCCATCTCGAGGAGGCGTCGGGTGCCGTCGAACAAGAGCCCCCGGAAGGAGGTGAGCAGGCCGAAGGTGTAAACGTCGGCTTCGAGTTCATCAACGATGCGGGCCAACTGGTCGACCTGCTCGGCGAGGTAGAACTGGGCCTCGTCACAGACCATGTAGTCGAGCGTTCCGTGCCGGTCCTGCATCGCCACAGCCAACTCGTAGAGGTTGAGCCTGGGCCCCACCTCGACAGCATCGGCTGACACACCGAGAGCGCTCGACACCTTGCCATCGGCCCTGTCCAGTTGGCTGCACAGCAGGCCCTGGAGACCACGTGACGACAGGTTGTGGTGGATCTGCAGGGCCAGCGTGCTCTTGCCGGACCCCATGGTTCCGAACGAAAAGCGCAGCTTTGCCATCAGGCCCTACCGTCGCCTCGACTGCTCACGAGCACCCGCTCGTTGCACCGCAGTCGGTGCACACGTAACACGAACCTGCACGCTGCATGGCCACGCCGCACTGCATGCACATCGGGGCCGAACTCGATGACCTGGTTGTCAGGTGCGCAGCGAACTGCGCAGCCGACGGAATGCTGGGTGGATCAGGTGGAATGTCACCACCCTGACGGGTCTCGGTGGCGGACTCCTCCACACCGGGAAGGGTGGGCTGGATGCGCTCGCTGCTCGTGAGGATGTTCATCTCGGCACGCTCCTCGGTCGTCAGGTATTCGACGGCCAGGCGCCTGAACAGGTAGTCGATGAGGCTCGTTGCAATGCGCAACTCGGGGTCGTCGGTCATGCCGGCCGGCTCAAAGCGCATGCCCGTATAGGCCTCTACGAACGCCCGCAGCGGAACCCCGTACTGGAGGCCGTGGCTGAGCGAGATGGCGAAGGCGTCCATGATGCCCGCCAGGGTGGAACCCTGCTTTGAGACGCGGACGAAGATCTCGCCTGGGCGGCCGTCTTCGTACTCGCCGACGGTCACGAAGCCCTTGCAGTCGGCCACCCTGAAGTCGAACGTGAGCGACTTGCGGCTCCGGGGCATCTTGCGCCGAACGGGCTCATCTGGCGGTGCGGCCTCGACAACCTGGTTGGCCGGCTTGTTTTCGCCCTTTCCCGAGGAGAGCGGCTGGCCCACCTTGCAGTTGTCGCGGTAGATGGCAACCGCCTTGAGGCCCAGCTTCCAGGACTCCATGAACAGTTCCTCGACATCGTCGACGGAGACGTCCTCGGGCATGTTGCAGGTCTTGGAGATGGCCCCCGACAGGAATGGCTGGACAGCCCCCATCATGCGGATGTGGCCCATGTGGTGGATCGGGTTGTCGCCCATGGACGTGGCGAACACGGCGGTGTGCTCGGGCTTCAGGTCGGGGCAGCCGATGACCGAATGGTTGTCGTCGATGTAACTGACGATTGCTGCCGACTCCTCTGAGGTGTAGCCGAGTCGCCCGAGCGCACGGGGCACGGTGCGGTTGACAATGGACATGGTGCCGCCACCTACGAGGCGCTTTGTCTTCACTAGCCCTAGATCGGGCTCGATGCCGGTGGTGTCGCAGTCCATCAACAGGCCGATCGTGCCTGTCGGCGCCAGCACGGTTGCCTGGCTGTTTCGGACACCGACACGCTGAGCGAGGGCACAGGCCTCGAACCATGCCTGGCGACCCGCAGCCACGAGCGCAGGTGCCGTTGCGTCGTCGAGCAGTTCGGCTGCCTCACGGTGTCGGTCGAGCACCCCGAGGGTGGGCTCACGGTTGGCCTCGTAGCCGGCGAAGGGACCCATACGGTCTGCCAGGCGTGCAGAGGCCCGGTAGGCCTGGCCTGTCATCAGCGACGTGACAGCAGTTGCCACGGCGCGACCTTCGTCGCTGTCGTAGGGCATGCCAAGCGCCATGAGCATGGCGCCCAGGTTGGCGTAACCGAGGCCCAGTTGGCGGAACGCCCGTGTGTTCTCGCCGATGGGGGCCGTCGGGTAGTCAGCGTTGCTCACGAGGATCTCCTGGGCGGTAAACACCACGTCGACGGCGCGGCCGAAGCCCTCGATGTCGAAGCCGCCGATGGCCGTCGAGTCATCGTCCGGGTCGAGGAAGGTCAGCAGGTTGAGGCTGGCAAGATTGCAGGCTGAGTTGTCGAGGTGGACATATTCGCTACAAGGGTTACTGGCCGTGATCCGGCCGGTGTTGGACGCCGTGTTCCAGGAGTTGATGGTGGTGTCGAACTGCAGGCCCGGGTCGGCGCACTCCCACGCGGCCTGGGAGATCTGGCGGAAGAGGTCGCGGGCCCGGAGGGTCTCAATGACCGACCCGTCGGTGACAGCCAGAAGGTCCCAGTCGGCATCGGCATCGACCGCAGCCATGAACTCATCGGTGACCCTGACCGAGTTGTTGGCGTTCTGGTACTGGACGGAGTGGCTGTCGGTGCCGTCGAAGCCGACGTCGAAGCCGGCCTGTTCAAGAACGCGGATCTTGTTCTCCTCGCGCGCCTTGCACCAGATGAAGTCCTCGACATCTGGATGGCCGGCATCGAGGATGACCATCTTGGCCGCCCTCCGGGTCTTGCCACCGCTCTTGATGGTGCCGGCCGAGGCATCGGCACCACGCATGAAGCTGACCGGGCCACTGGCTGAACCACCGCCGGCCAGGGGCTCCCGCGATGAACGGATCCGGCTCAGGTTGATGCCCGCACCGGAACCCCCCTTGAAGATGGTTCCCTCCTCGACGTACCAGTTCAGGATGGACGACATCTTGTCGTCGACCGCCAGGATGAAGCAGGCCGATGCCTGCTGGGGGACACCGGCCACACCAATGTTGAACCAGACAGGTGAGTTGAAGGCGGCCCGCTGGGTGACGATCAGGTGCTTGAGCTCATCGGCGAAGGTCACTGCCTCGGCATCGTCGACGAAGTAGCCGTCGCTCAGGCCCCACTCGGCAATGGTGTCGACCACCCGGTCGGTCACCTGCCGCAGTGATGACTCGCGCCCGGCGGTTCCGAGGGTACCGCGGAAGTACTTCTGGGCGAGGATGTTGGTCGCGTTCACCGACCAGCCAGCGGGAACCTCGACGTCGAGTTGTTCGAACGCCACACTGCCGTCGCGATGATCGACGAGGCGGGAGTCGCGCCTCTCCCATGTGACGGCGTCGTAGGGGTCGGATCCTTCGTTCGTGAAGTGTCGGCCGATTCCAAGCACTCCACGATCGGGTACCAGCGTCATCTATGGCTCCTGATTTCGTCTCTTACCATCTGGGTCTCCGGCACCGGTGTCCCTGAAATGGAGCCGGGGTCTGACTGTAGGGTCCGCGGGTGACAACCACCGGGACCCTCCCGGAGGTGACCGCTGTCGCACCATACGGACTCACCCCTGTGGAGGACTAGGGGACTTGCTGTGGATTTCGCGACACTCACAGTTTCCTCAGGCACACGCCTGCACCACCTTCCCAATGCCCCAGCGTCGCCACGCGGTTACGGTTCGAGCCGTGCAGCAGGTGTTTCCCACCAACAGCGGCGCAGTCGTCGTGGACCCGGTCGACCTGGTCCACGACGATTTGCGGCGAAGCGATGGAACCCGCCCATGGGTTCTCATGAACATGATCTCCTCAGCCGACGGAGCGACAGTTGTCGACGGTGTGTCAGGTGGCCTCGGTGGCGATGCCGATCGTCGCCTGCTTGGCACCCTGCGTGGAGCGGCCGACGTGATCCTGGTCGGTGCGGGCACCGTGAGGGCCGAGAACTACAGGTCCCCCAGGACCCCCGAGGACCGGGTCGCCGTGCTGCGTGCAACCAGCGGAAGGCCTCCCCGCCCCAGACTGGCAGTGGTTTCAGCCAGCCTCTCCCTGGACCCGACCGCCATGATGTTCAGCCCGGTCGACCCGTCCGACCCGCCACCACTCATATACACGGCTACTGGAGCACCTGTCGAAGGGCGACATGCCCTGACACGGATGGCCGAGGTGGTCGATGCCGGAACCGGCAACCGCGTCGACGTCAACCTGGTTGTGGCCGATCTCGCCAAACGTGGCGTCGGCGTGGTCCTGGCTGAGGGTGGTCCCTCGCTCAACCACCAGTTGGTGGATGCCGGCCTCGTCGACGAGTTGAACCTGACGATTTCGCCGCTGCTGGCGGCAGGAACCGCCAGGCGAATCCTGGCCGGCCCAGTTCTCAGGACACCAGCGGGGCTCAAGTTGGATCGGGTGCTGACCGCTGACGGGTTCCTGTTCTGCCGTTATCTGCTTGCCTGAGAGACACAGAGGCCTCACCCTGCCCCCGGGCACGGGTCTCTATGGGAGGGAAATACCCGGGGGCAGGACGATCTTCTGGCCTGGGTGCAGCAGGGGCCCGCCAGATGCCGCAGCCAACCGGTCGACTGTGTGGCGGACGTCGACGCCGGATGGCGTGATGCGTTCGGCAATGGCCCATAGCGAATCGCCGGGTTGGACCACGTAGACAACAGGCTCTCCTGCGGCTCCCACCGGTGTGGAGCCCGGAGAGCCATTGACCTGGCCGGCGACCTCGCCGGCAACCAACGATGCGAGGAACACGACGCTGGAGAGCACGGCTGCCACCAGGATGCGGCGACGCCGGTAGACCGACGCCGGCAGTGGCAGCACAATGCTCGATGTGGGGGCCTGAAGCCGGAACCCGTGAACCGGGCTGTTTGCGTGGACGACTGCGGTCATGTCGTACATCCTCGTGTCGGGGTGTGACAACGTCGGCGGAAACCGGTAGCACCACCTGAGCAGCGGTCCTTGACATGGAACGTCTGTTCGGGGAACATATGTGCGACGTACAGGTGTTCGATCACATAGCCAGTGTACCGAACATCTGTTCGATTGCAAGCAAATCAACAACTTCCCCGTAATCAAGCCCGAGAGCGAGCAGCAATCATGAGCGAAAAGGATCTCACCGACAGGCAGCGCCAGATCCTGTACTTCGTCGACTCCCATACCCGGGAACACGGATACCCACCCTCCGTACGCGAAATCGGAAAGGCAGTGGGCCTCACCTCCCCCTCCACGGTCCACTCACACCTCGCCACCCTCCAGGACCGCGACTACCTACGCCGCGACCCCAGCAAGCCGCGTGCGATCAAGGTCAGGCTGGACCCCAGCACCGGAGCCGCCGTCGACCGGGGAGCGGTCCGACACGTGCCGCTCGTCGGCGACATCGCCGCCGGAACGGGCGTACTGGCCGTCGAGAACATCGAGGAGTCTGTTCCCATGCCCTCCGAGTTCACCGGCAACGGCAACCTCTTCATGCTCAGAGTCCGGGGTGACTCGATGATCGACGCCGGCATATTCGACGGTGACCACGTCGTCGCCCGGGTTCAGCCCACCGCCGATCCCGGAGACCTCGTCGTGGCCGGAATCCCCGGTGGCCAGGCAACCATCAAGCACCTGCGACTCGACGGCGAAACCGTCGTTCTGGTTCCCTCCAACCCGGCCTGCGACGAAATGCGCTACCCGGCAGACGAGGTCGCCATCTACGGCCGCGTGGTCACAGTTCTGCGCAGGGTCTGAACCACGGGCCTCGGCCTCAGGCACCGACCTCCAACAACCTGGCAAGGGCGTCATAACAAGCGACCAACGCTTCTCTCTCGACGCATTCATCAGCTGTGTGGGCCAGTGCCGACTCGCCGGGCCCGAAGTTCACCGCCGGCACCCCCCCGGCGGCAAAGAACGCCACGTCTGTCCAGCCCAGCTTTGCCCGCACCTCGAGGCCGCCATCGGCTGCTAGACCAAGCAGCAGCGGATGCCCGAGGCCCGGAGCGGCGGCAGGTGCATGGTCAACAAGGACCACCTCGTCGCCCTCGCCTGTAAACGGCGCCAGTACCTCCCTGACGTGGGCCTCGGCCTCGTCGCCGCTGCGGTCTGGGGCATACCGGTGGTTGACAACCAGATCCACCCTGTCGGGTACGACGTTGCCGGCGATGCCGCCGTCGATACGCACCACCTGCAGGGCCTCACGGAACGTGCAGCCGTCAATCTCGGGTTCACGGTGTTCGTAGCCGTCGACCGCTGACAGGAGCCCGCCTGCCCGGTGAATGGCGTTGACGCCCATCCATGGCCGCGCCGAGTGGGCGCGCACTCCCGAGAGCGACACCCTGAAGCGCATCGTTCCCTGACATCCGGCTTCAATCGCCGCTCCAGTCGGTTCGCCCAGAATCGCCGCATCTCCCTCGAGCAGGTGCGGTGCCACGGAGAGGATCTCTCCCAGGCCGTTGTGCTCACTCGCTACCTCCTCGCGTGCGTAGAAGACCCAGGTCACGTCCACGGAGGGTTCGGGCACCGAACTGGCCAGTTCCAACATGACCGCCAGGCCGCCCTTCATGTCGGCGCTGCCGAGGCCGACGCAGGTGTCGCCCTCTATGCGGGCACCGGCAGCGGTGTCGCCGGGGACCGTGTCGGTGTGACCGGCGAGCACCAGCCTCTGTGACCTACCCAACTGCGTTCGGGCCACCAAGTTGTCACCCACCCTGTCGATGTTCAGCCCGGGCACGGCCCTCAGCCTTGCCTCTATCAGGGCGACGATCGCCGCCTCGTCATGGCTCACCGACGGCACCGAAACCAGTTCGGCGGTGAGGGCCAACAGGTCGGTCATGGCAGGCAGGAGGGTTGCTCGAACATACCGGACGTCAGGTGGTGACGCCGTGGGTGCGAAGGATGTCGTTGAGGGCCGACTTGTCGTGGCGCTCACCCGGGTCGAGGCGCCTGATGACGAGGACGCACGGCAGACCGAACCGGCCACCCTCGAAGTCACGGGTCCGGCTGGCCTGTACGGCCACACACCACGGGGGAACCTCTCCCCTGCTCAACTCGTCGCCGGTCTCGGCGTCGATAACCGGGATTGAACCCGTCAGGACCGCACCCGCACCCAGGACCACGCCGTCACCGATTCGGGCACCCTCGGCCACGATGCAGCGACTCCCGATGAGGCAGTCGTCACCGATCACGACGGGAACTGCGTTCGGCGGTTCAAGGACGCCACCGATGCCAACGCCCCCTGAGAGGTGCACGCCTGCACCGATCTGTGCGCAGGAACCGACGGTCGCCCACGTGTCCACCATGGTGTTGGCTCCCACATAGGCACCGATGTTGATGTAGCTGGGCATCATGATCACGCCCGGCCCCTGATAGCTGCCCCACCTGGCAGATGCACCGGGAACGACCCGAACCCCCCGGGATGCGTAGTCGGACTTGAGCGGGATCTTGTCAGCGAACTCGAACGGTCCAACCTCAATGGTCGACATCTGTGCCTGGCGGAACAGGAGCAGGATGGCCAACTTCAGCCACTCGTTGACCACCACCCCACCGTCACCGTCGGGCTCGGCCACACGGACCTCGCCGGCATCCAACAGGTCGATAGCCGAGTGGATCGCCGCGTTGGCACCATCGTCCTCGGCATCCAACGAATCCCGGACAGCCCAAATGCCCTCGATCTGTGTTCGGAGGTCTGACATGGCGCCGAGGCTACAGCCCGGGATGTGCCCGCCGGGAACGGGTTTGGTCAGATGCCGACCCTCTCGCGCAGGAGGTCGATGCGGTCATCGCCGGCCACGGCCGCCAGACGCACATGGTCGGCTCCAGCCTCGCCGAAGAACTCCCCCGGGCTGGCAACTATGCCGACCGTTTCTGCGAGATATCGGACGAACCCCCACGCGTCACCCTGCGGAGCAGGAACCCAGAGGTAGAAGCCACCTCCGGGCATCGGTGCAGTCACGCCGATGGCCGCCATCACCTCGACCAGCGATTTGAGGCGGCGGCTGTAGCGGTCCCGCTGAACGTCCACATGTCCCTGGTCAGTCAGGGCCGCCACCGCAGCGGCCTGGGCCGGGCCGGGAACCATGAAGCCCTGGTGCTTGCGAACCTCCTGAAGGTAGGTGACCAGGTCGGGGTCACCGGCGTAGTAGCCGACCCGCAGGCCCGCCAGGTTTGAACGCTTCGAGAGGGAGTGGACTGCCAGGGTGCCGTGTGAGCCGTGTCGGAGCACCGACCTCGGCGGGCCCTCCCACGTGAACTCCACATAGCACTCGTCGGAGAGGACGGTCACACCGTTCTCTCGCCCCCACGAGGCTGCGGCTTCCAGGTCGTCAAGGCCGCCGGCAGGGTTTCCCGGCGTGTTCACCCACAGTGCAAGGGCCCTCTCAGCATCGGACTGCCTGATCGCCGACAAGTCCAGGCACCAGCCCGCGTCAAGGGGAACCGCTACCGCCCGGCAACCGGCCAACTCGGCTCCCATGGCATAGGACGGATACGAAACGGCCGGATACAAGATGGTGTCCCGTTCCGGATTCCTGAGCCGAAGCAGGTGTGGCAGGCCGGTAACGAGTTCCTTGGTTCCAATACACACTCCGATCCCGGCTGGGTCGAGTTCTACGCCGAAGCGCCTGTCCGCCCAGTCGGCAACAGCCCGTCGAAGGCCGGCGCTTCCGATCGAAGGTGGATATGTGCGGGCCGGATCCGGCTCGGCTAGGGCTACGGCCACAACTTCAGGTACAGGGTCGCTGGGGTTCCCGATCGAGAGGTCCACAGACCCACCTGGCAGGGATGCAGCAACCTCTCTCAAATCGTCGATCCGGTCGAACGGATACGGAGGCGGTTGGAACCCGGCTGCCATTTCGCCTCCCCCGCTCAGCTCGGCAACTCGGACCGGTCAGAAGCCACGATGAACTCGGCGAGGCGTCCCGCCGAACCCTCGTCAAGTCGGGCCTCGACACTCCACCCGTCCTCGTCGGCTGTCTCTGACAGGACCTCCCCTTCGCGGTGGGCCATGGCGACGATGTCACCCCTGTCGAACGGGACAAGCAGCGAGTAGAGGCTGGTGACGGCCCGCAGCCTGTTTCCAACCTCGACCAGCAGTTCTGGCACGCCATCACCTGTTGACGCCGATACCACGACCGACTCGGGCTCGCGGCCAGCCAACCTGGCAGCCTCAACGGGTGCCAGGTCGGCCTTGTTGAACACGTACATCTCGGGCACGTCGGCAGCCCCGATCTCACTCAGGACGTACCGCACGGCATCGATGCTCCCCATCGGGTCGGGGTCTGATGAATCAACCACGTGGAGCAGGAGATCTGCGTCAACCACCACGTCAAGGGTCGACTTGAAGGCGTCGACCAACTGGTGCGGCAACTTCCGCACGAAGCCGACGGTGTCGGTCATGTAGACCGACTCTCCGCCAGGCAGGTCCAGGCGCCTGGTCGTGGCGTCCAGGGTGGCAAACAGACGGTCCTCGACGAGTACCCCCGCGTCGGTCAACCGGTTCAACAGCGTGGACTTGCCGGAGTTCGTGTAGCCCACGATGGCAACCGACCGGTTGCTAGTGCGCCGCCGGGCCTTGGACTGCGTGGCCCTGTGACGCCTGACCTGTTTGAGGTCGGCTTCGAGCCGGCTCACACGGCGCATCAGGCGCCGCCTGTCGACCTCGAGTTGGGTTTCGCCGGGGCCCCTCGTGCCGATGCCGCCACCCTGCTGGCTGAGCACCTTGCCCATTCCCCGCAGCCTCGGCAACCGGTAGCGCAGCTGTGCCAACTCAACCTGGGTCTTACCTTCGAGGCTGGAGGCATTCTGGGCGAAGATGTCGAGGATCACCGCAGTGCGGTCGAGCGCCGACCGCTTGAGGATGGCGGTCAGGTTTCCCTGTTGCGCCGGGCTCAACTCGTCGTCGAACACCACGGTGTCAGCGTCATGTTCCTCTGAGACATCGCGTATCTCTGCAGCCTTGCCGCTACCCACATAGGTGGCTGCGTCGGGGCTTTCACGTGACTGGTGCACCCGTGCGACAGCATCGGCCCCTGCCGTGTCGACAAGTTGCGCCAGTTCGTCGAGGGACGCCTCGGTGGTCTCCTTGTCGCCCCGGCTGAGGGTCACCCCGGCGAGGACGATGCGTTCACGGAACGCACGGTCGATGAGCCCGGCACTCTCTCCGCCGAACTCCCCGAAGGCGCCCCTGTGTGAGTCGTCCCTGCGGTCGGCCCGGTCGTCACCCATCGACCACCTCGTTATCACCCACGAACGTCGACGTCACACTCAACACCATTGGATCTCCGACCACAACGGTCGTCTCGCCCCCCGACATCTGAGCCCGGACCGTGTCGTCGACCGCACCCCATGCGTGTGCCGTAGCCGCCGCGGCACAGGCTCCGCTGCCACAGGCCTCGGTCAGGCCGGCACCGCGCTCCCATGTCCGAAGGCGCAGGGTGGACCTGTCGATCACCGACACCATGTGGACGTTGCAGCCCACGGGATGGAAGTGGGATTCAAGTTCGGGGCCAACTGTCGCCAGATCGACCAGGGCGGGGTCTGCCACCTCAATCACGAGGTGCGGGTTGCCCATGTCGACGCTGGCCACCCTGCCAGCCTGTGGCCCACCCAGCTCTACTGCAAGTCCTGAGAAATCGGGCCCGTCGGTGGCCGCACCCATCTCAACCGTTGCCGACACCTCCCCATCGGTGGCACTACCAGCTATCTGGATGCGTCTGGGTCCTGCAGCGGTGTCGACCACGACATCCAGGTCCTCCCCTTGTGGCATGGTCCGGAGGATCGCGTGGCCGAAGCAGGCAAGGCCGTTGCCGCTCACCTCGGCACGGCTGCCGTCGCTGTTGAACAGGGTGAACGTGAGCCGTGTCGACCGGCCCGGGTTCGTAGGGGTCCCAAAGACCAGGCCGTCAGCTCCGATTCCACGAACGGGGTCACAGAGGGAGCGGGCACGCTCGGGGCCATCCACGGGCACCTCGTCGGTAAAGGCGATGAGAAACTGGTTGCCGAAGCCGTGGCATTGGATCAGGTTCACGGGACCAGTCTCGCCCACGCGAGCACCCCCACCACACACGGTTTGGGTCAGCGCCGGTCGGCGCACCCATCGAGGTGTGAAAGCGCCTGGTTGAGAACCTCCATTGGGTCCTCCTCGGCGTCCATCCATTCGATGCGCGGATCCCGCCTGAACCAGCGCTCCTGGCGGCGGGCAAAGCGTCGCGTCGCCACAACAGCAGCGTGGATGGCCTCCTCGAGACTGCACCTGCCCTCCAGGTGATCGAGGACCTGCCTGTAGCCAAGGGCCTGGCGGGCCGTCCTCGAGAGCCCCCCGGGCAATGAGGCCAGAGTTCGCACCTCGTCCACAAAGCCCTCAGACACCTGCTGTTCGTAGCGTTCAGCGATCCGCCGGTCCACCACGGGCCTCGGAAGGTGAACCCCGACCTGGGTGAACGGACTCGCCGGATAGGAGTCCAGTCCGGGGCCGAACGATGAGAATGGTCGGCCTGAGCCGATGCAGACCTCCAGAGCCCTGATGACACGGCGGCGGTTCGTCGGCTCCATCCTCTCAGCGGCCACGGGGTCGAGCGCTCTCAGCCGGGCATGGAGGACCGTCGTGTCGGGTTCAGCCTCAAGGTCGGCGCGAGCCTCATCAAATCGGCCTGGAATCTCCAAGTCGTCAACGACTGCACGGACATGAAGACCGGTACCTCCCACCATCACGCCACGGACACCCCTGTTGTCAAGGTCTGCCACAACGGCCGTGCACCTCTCCTGGAAGGCCGAGACCGTGAACTCCTCGCCCGGATCCACAATGTCGAGAAGGTGGTGTGGAACCTCAACCTGCTCCTGGACAGTAGGCGTGGCGGTCCCGATGTCCATGCCACGGTAGATCTGCATGGAATCCATTGACACCAGCTCCACACCGGGGCGCACGCGAGCCATCTCCATGGCCAGCGCAGACTTGCCCGAAGCGGTGGTGCCCACGAGCACCAGGTGCCCGTTGGGGGTGGCCATTGTCGTCAGGGCGCCTGACCTCAGGCCGATGCCACGGGAATCCGTCGGCGGTGAAGCGGTGCAGCTGTCACCTCGACCAACTCTGCGTGCAGGTAGTGGGCGGCAGCCCCCGTAATCTCCACCTCGGCATAGGACCCTGCCCTGAGACCGTCCGTGGCAGCCAGGTGAACAAGCTTGTTCTGTCGGGTACGCCCGGTCGCCTGGTTGGGTTCGCGCTTGGAGGGCCCCTCGACCAGGATCTCCTCGATACGACCAACCCTCGCCTCGTGACACATTCGGGCCGACCGCTGCAACACCTTCTGGAGGCGTTCGAAGCGGTCCACGGACACCGCGTGATCCACGAACTCGCCGGTCATCTCGGCTGCCTCGGTGCCCTCTCTCGGCGAGAACACGAACGTGTAGGCGGAGTCGTATGCGGCTTCGGCAACCACCTCCAGGGTGGCTTGGAAGTCGGTCTCGGTCTCGCCGGGGAACCCGACTATCAAGTCGGTGCTCACGGCAAGGTCCTCGATGCCCGACCGGGCCTCCGTTAGCCGCTCCAGGTACCTGCCGGCCGTGTACCCGCGGTGCATAGCCGCCAGAACCCTGTCACTGCCCGACTGGATCGGAAGATGGAGGTGTTCACACACGGCCGGCGTGTCGGCCATGGCAGCCACAATCTCGGACCGCAGGTCCTTTGGATGGGGGCTCGTGTAGCGCACCCGGCGAATTCCGTCGACGGCGCCCACGGCCGTCAACAGGTCTGCGAACAGCGGCCTGGGACGACGCTGTTCGTCGTCAGCCCACGCCGGGCCGGCCTCAAACCTGTCGGCTGGAACGGGGCCCCGGGACCTGAGGCGGGTTGTCAGGTCCCGGCCGTAGGAGTTCACGTTCTGGCCGAGCAGCGTCACCTCGGTAACGCCATCGGCTGAGAGGGACTCGACCTCTGCCACCAGGTCGCCGAAAAAGTGGCTCATCTCGGACCCACGCACCGACGGAACAATGCAGAAGGCACAGCTGTTGTCACAGCCGATCTGGATTGTCACCCACGCCCTGTGGTCCTGCTCGCGCCGAGCAGTCAGCACCGACGAATACGCGTCGGCATCCTCACGCGCAGTCTCTTCCAGAATCTCCATGACGGGACCGAGTTCCCGGGCACGGTTGAGCAGGTCGGCGACCCGGTGCACATTGTGGGTTCCAAAGACCACGTCCACGTGGCCCGCCCTCTGCTGGATGAGATTCCGGTCCTTCTGGGCGAGACATCCCGCCACAGCCACCTGCAGGTCGGGTCTGGCCTCCTTCGCCGCCTTCAGGTCGCCCAGAGCCCCGTAGAGCCTGTTGTCGGCGTTCTCCCTGATGCAGCAGGTGTTCAGGACGATCACATCGGCGTCGGCCTCAGCAGCAGCCGGAACCATGCCATCTGCTTCGAGAAGGCCAGCGATGCGCTCACTGTCGTGCTCGTTCATCTGGCACCCGTAGGTACGCAGGGAATAGGACCGACCCATGCACTTCAGGCTAGGTCGTGTACGCCCTAGCGACCGCCCCGACCGGTACCGGCCAGTGTTGGGGCCTGGCTTACGAACGGGGGCATCTGACCGGGTCGTCGCCCCAGGAGGGGAAGCGGGGCGACGACCTCTGGCCGGAGATACCTACTGGGTGTCGATTCGGTCCCCTATCGAGATGGGTTCATCGTCGGCCGCTGTGAATACATCCTCGGCCTCGGGCTCAGGTTCGACCAGAGCTTCGGCTTCAGGTTCGGGCTCGGGGGTGACCTCGCGCCAGACCCGATCGGTTATCTCGACCATGATCTCGGGGTTCTCAACGAGGAACGTCTTGGCGTTTTCGCGACCCTGGCCCAACTGCTCGCCCTCGTAGGTGTACCAGGCACCCGACTTCTTGACGATGTCGAGGTCCACGGCCAGGTCTATGACCGAACCCTCCCGGCTGATTCCCTTTCCGTACATGATGTCGAACTCGGCCTGGCGGAACGGCGGAGCGCACTTGTTCTTGACAACCTTGACCCGGGTGCGGTTTCCGACAACCTCGACACCGTCCTTGATGGCCTCTATCCGACGGATGTCGAGGCGAACCGAGGAGTAGAACTTGAGCGCCCTTCCACCCGGTGTGGTCTCCGGTGAACCGAACATGACGCCGATCTTCTCGCGCAACTGGTTGATGAAGATGCAGATGGTGTTGGACTTGCTGAGGTTCGAGGTCAGCTTGCGCAGCGCCTGTGACATGAGCCGGGCCTGCAGGCCCACGTGGTGGTCGCCCATCTCGCCCTCGATCTCGGCCCGGGGGGTGAGCGCTGCCACCGAGTCGATGACGATCACGTCGATGGCACCTGAACGGATGAGCATGTCGGTAATCTCCAGGGCCTGCTCACCTGTATCGGGCTGGGAGATGAGTAACTCGTCGACATCGACGCCGATGGCCCTTGCGTAGACGGGGTCCATGGCGTGCTCGGCATCCACGTAGGCGCAGATGCCACCGTTGCGCTGCGCCTCGGCCACCACGTGGATTGCCAGAGTGGTCTTTCCGGACCCCTCTGGGCCGTAGATCTCGACAACCCTGCCACGGGGCAGGCCGCCTATGCCCAACGCCAGATCGAGTGCCAGGGCCCCGGTGGGAACGGATTCGATGGCCATGGAACCCTTGTCGCCCATCTTCATCACGGCGCCCTGGCCGAACTGCTTCTCGATCTGCCCCAACGCCATGTCGAGGGCCTTGTCGCGCCCCTCGGGGGACGCCTGGATCACCGGGGTCGTGCTGTCGTTCCTGTTCTTGTTGTTCTTTGCCATCTTGTTTCTCCGTTTCCGGTGATCTTCTACGAATCGCTTCGGGATGTGATGTGGTTTGATCGGTTGCGGACGAACCTACGAACAGGGTGTGACAGTGGTCCCGTACGGAGGCCCCTCAGCGAATGACATCATCGTAATTGCGAACAGGCGTTCGATGCAAGCACCTTCACAGATTCGTGGAATTCCCGTGCCCTGTGGCACTACCGTCCACCCCCATGGCCAACGAGGAAACCAACGACGAACTCCGCTCACGCCTGACACCCATGCAGTACCACTGCACCCAGGAGGCCGGAACCGAGGCCCCGTTCACGGGCGAATACTGGGACGACGAACGCTCCGGCACATACAACTGCGTCGTGTGCGGCAAGCCCCTCTTCACGAGCACCACCAAGTTCGATGCCGGTTGCGGCTGGCCAAGCTTCTGGGAACCAATCAGCGACGACCTCATCGACGAGCGCCCCGACCACAGCCTCGGACACGAGCGCACCGAGACCACCTGCAGTTCGTGTGGCGCACACCTCGGCCATGTGTTTCCCGACGGCCCCCAACCCACCGGTGACCGCTACTGCATCAACTCGGCAAGCATCACCCTCGAACCCGAAGACGACCTGGACGCCTGAGCAGCAGCCGGTCGGCGATCAGCACCCTCGTCTGGCCAGGAGGCGCAGGCGCAGCAGGTTCAGCACCGAGATAACCGTGAACTGGCGTGTCCGGGTGCGGTCGAACGGAAACAGGATCCTCACCGCCTCGACCTCGCCGTCGACACACGTCGCCATCCAGACCGTTCCGGGTTCCTGGCCGTCCTGCGGGTCGGGGCCAGCCACCCCGGTGACCGCCACGGAGACATCGGCGCTCAGCACCCGACACACACCCGTCGCCATGGCGACAACCGCCTCCTCGCTGACCACCGGACCCTCGGGCACGCCCAGCAGTTCCCGCTTGATGTCGCCGGCGTAGGCGACCACCGAACCGCGAAAGGCGCGGCTTGAACCGGGGACATCGGTAAGCCGGGACCCGATCAGCCCTCCCGTCAGCGACTCCGCCGTGACGAGGGTGAGGCCCTGGGCAACCAGTTCGTCGAGCACCACCGACTCCATGTTGGCCCCGTCCATGCCGAACACGATGGGGCCGATGACCCCACGCACCCTGGCCTCCTCGTCGTCGAGGATCGCCTCGACCTCAACTGAGGTGGCGGCCTTGGCCGTAATGCGCACCTTGAGGCCCTCCATTCCGCTGGCCAGGAACGCCAGCGTGGGGCCACCCTCGAGATCAAGGCGGTCGATCTCTTCAGCCAGCATCTCGGCCAGGCCCGACTCGGACTGCCCCCACGTGCGCAGTGTCCGCGAGCCGATCACCGACACCGCTCCGGCCCGGCGCCTCAGGTCGGGCAGGATCGAGCCCTCGAGCATCTCCTTCATCTCCCAGGGCACTCCGGGAACCGTGTAGAGCACCTTGTCGCCGACGGGGCAGATGAGCCCGGGTGCGGTTCCCGGCAGTTCGGACATCGTCGTGGCGCCCACCGGCACATCAGCCTGGCGCAGGTTGTTGGCCGGCATCTTCCGGCCCCGGCCGGCGAACCTAGCTTCAATACGGTCCACAAGCGCCTGGTCGCGCTCCATCGTCACGCCCATCAGTTCAGCTACCACCTCGCGGGTGATGTCGTCCTGGGTGGGACCCAGCCCGCCGGTCACAATCACGGCATCAGCCCGATCCAGAGCCTCGCAAAATGCCGCCATCATTCGCTCACGGTTGTCCCCGACCACCGTGTAACGGTGACAGTCGATGCCCGACAGGGCCAACTGTTCGCCGATCCAGGCCGAGTTGGTGTCGACTATCTGACCCAGTAGCAACTCGGTGCCTACTGCGACAATCTCACACAGCACACTGCGACCTCATCCCTACGAACCGGTCCGGCTGGTAGCACGGCTACCATCGGCCAGGTACTGGAACCCGGTGACCAGGGTGAAGGCCACCGCAATCCAGAGCACGGCACCGATGAGGAGGTCCGCACCCTCGAGGGGTGGCAGGACCGCCAACATCAGCGCCAGACCCTGGACGCTCGTCTTCCACTTTGCCGACCTGCGGGCGGGAACCGCCAAGCCCCGACGCACATACCAGAGTCGGTAGAAGGTGATGACGACCTCGCGGGCGGTCAGCAGTAGCACGGGCAGAAGGGAGTAGCGCTCCACCGCCACGAGGCTGAGTGCCACGCCTATCACGACCACCTTGTCGGCCAACGGGTCAAGGAAGGCCCCCCACCGGCTGACCGTGCCCCGTCGGCGAGCCAGAACCCCGTCGAAGAAGTCGGACGCGCCGAGCACCCCGCCCAGCAGGAAGCCGCGCCAGGAGGTACCGCCGCTGTGCTCGGCCGATAGCACCATGCCAAAGAGCACCGGGGCGAACACCAGACGTGCCAGCGTGACGAGGTTTGCGGGGCTGACAACCGTGCCGAGGTGACGTGTGACCCTCATGTGGCCACCAGGTCCGGGCCCAGGGCGCCGGTCACCGTGACGGTGGCGAACTCCCCCACAGGAAACTCGTCGGACACATGCACCACACCGTCGATCTCGGGGGCCTCACGGTGGGTGCGCCCCACACCTGGCTCGTCGACCAGCACAACTACCTCGCTGCCGATGAGAGCGTCGCGCCGCGCCGCCGTGATGGTGTCCTGCAACTCGCCCAGTTCCCGCAGGCGCTCGGCCACGAGGCCCTCAGCAACCCTGTCGGGCAGGCCGGCTGCGTGGGTCCCGGCCTCATCGCTGAAGGCGAAGAAGCCGCACCAGTCAAGACCGACGTCTTTCACAAACGCCAACAACTCGTCGTGGTCCTCTTCTGTCTCACCGGGATAGCCCACGATGAAGTTGGACCTGAAGGTGGCTGTGGCGTCGAGATTCCTGATGTGGTCGATCCTCTCACGGAAACGCCGACCGTCGCCCCACCTGCGCATGTTCGCCAGAAGTTGCCGGGAAACATGCTGGAGCGAGAGGTCGAAGTACGGGAGACCGGTTGCCAGCACGGCGTCCACAAACCCATCGGTCAGGTCTGACGGGTAGAGGTACAACAGGCGCACCCGGTCGACCCGGTCGGCGACGGCCTCCACCAGCGGGATGATCGCCCGCTCACCCACCCCCTGGTCGCGCCCGAAGGAGGCAAGGTCCTGAGCGACCAGTACCACCTCACGGACACCGAGGGCATCCACCTCGTCCAGAATCAACGGGACCGGACGACTACGTTGTGGGCCCCGAAAGGTTGGAATTGCACAGAACCCACACGCCCGGTCACAACCCTCAGCCACCTTGACGTAGGCCCATGGTCGCGGGCTGGCCGGCCGGGGCAGGTTCAACAGGTCGAGCACGGGTGCAGGCCCTGCACCGGGTCGACGTCCCAGCGTGACCGGCACACCGAACCCGGAGACCGAGTCGACCTCCGGTAGCGTCCCGGCCAGTTCATCGCCGTAGCGCTCGGCCATGCAACCGGTCACCACCAGGCGTGCCTCACCCTGCCGCTCATCTGCAAGTGCCAGGACCGTGTCGATCGACTCCTGCCTGGCCTCCTCGATGAACGCGCACGTGTTGACCACGATCAGGTCGGCGCCACCGGGGTTGTCGGTCGCCGTCATGCCGTCGGCCGCCAGCGTTCCGGCCAGCTTGTCGGAGTCGACCTGGTTCTTGGGACAACCAAGGGTCACCAGGTGGTAGCGCTTCTCGGACATACCCCGGCAAGGCTACGGGAGGTGACAGCGGGCCAACTGCCCTACCCGGCCTCAAGCGGCTCCCAGGCCCCTTTCGGGCCCAGGCCACCTAACGGTTCCTCCTCGGCGAGGTGCCCGCCCATGCGCACGACCATGTAGAGGGCGGCCAGCAGCGCCACGGCCAGCACCACACCTTTGACTCTCGTCACGTCGTTCTGGACGAGCAGGGCAAAGCAGATCACGGAGCTACACGACAGAACCCCCTGGCGCAGCAGGCCGTCTCCGATCACAACCGGGTGGACAAGGGCGGTCGCCCCAAGGACGAGGGTCAGGTTGGCCGCATTCGAGCCGACCACGTTGCCGACACCAAGGTCCACCTGACCATCGAACGCGGCGATCGTGGACACGACCAACTCGGGTGCGCTGGTGCCGAATCCGATTACCAGCGCACCAAATTGCAACGGTCGACACGTTCATACGTGCCGCCAGACCAACCGCCCCTGTAACGAACTGGTCAGCGGCGACAGTCAGCACGGCCAGCCCCACGACGAGGGCCACCAGGTCGACTATCACGTGGACGAGGCTACCTACCGGTGTCCTACAGGCCCTGCTCGTTCAGGTTCTCGAGGTCCTCGTTCCCGTACAGGACCTCGCGTGCCTTCGAGCCAGTGGACGGCCCTACGACACCGGCCTCTTCGAGCTGGTCCATGAGGCGGCCCGCCCGGGCGAATCCGACACGCAGCTTCCGTTGGAGCATCGAGGTGGAACCCAGTTGGCTGGAAACCACCAACTCCCGGGCCTGCTCGAAGAGGTCGTCCTCGTCTCCGGCATGAACCGTCGGCGAACGATGGGTGTCGTCGGTAATCGAACCCGTCGGAGAGTCCAGGGAGGGAACCTCAACCGTTATGGGAGCATCGACATCGTCGGCTGCGAGGATGTCGTCGACCTGTCGGGTCCATGCGGATACGACCTGCCTAACCTCGGTCTCGCTCACCCAGGCGCCCTGGATCCGCTGGGGCGTGTTGGAGCTCGGACCAAGCAGCAGCATGTCGCCCTTGCCGACAAGGCGTTCGGCGCCGGGCTGGTCGAGGATCACCCGACTGTCGGCGAGGCTCGACACAGCGAACGCCAGACGTGCCGGAATGTTTGCCTTGATCACGCCCGTGATGACGTTCACCGAGGGTCGCTGGGTGGCGACCACCAGGTGGATTCCGACGGCTCTTGCCATCTGGGCGAGACGGCAGATGGAGTCTTCGACATCACGTGCGGCCACCATCATCAGGTCGGACAACTCGTCGACGACGATCAGGATGAAGGGCAACCTCTGGTAGGCCAGCGGTTCGCCGTCGTCGTCGATCACCCCCAGTGGTGCCTTCAGCTCGCCGCGGTCGTGGGCGGCGTTGTAGCCGGCAATGTCGCGGAACCCGCAGTCTGAGAGAAGGCCGTAGCGGCGCTCCATCTCGCGTACGGCCCAGTGGAGGGAGTTGGCCGCCTTCTTGGGGTCGGTAACAGGGGCCGTGAGCAGGTGTGGTACGCCCTCGTACTGACCCATCTCGACCCTCTTGGGGTCGATCAGGATCAGCCGGACCTGCTCGGGGGTGATGCGCATCAGCACAGAGGTGACCAGCGAGTTGATACACGACGACTTGCCGGCACCGGTTGCTCCGGCGATAAGCAGGTGGGGCATGGTGGCGAGGTTCAACAGCACGGGCTTGCCGTCGATGTCACGCCCGACTGCGGCCTCGAGGGGGTGTTGGACCTTGGCCGCTGTCGCCGATGACAGGATGTCGCCGAGCGCCACCACCTCGCGCTCCTCGTTGGGTACCTCGATACCGATCGCCTGCTGGCCTGGGATCGGAGCCAGAATGCGCACGTCGGCTGCGGCCAGCGCGTAGGCGATGTCCTTGTTCAGACTGGTCACCCGGGCCACCTTGACCCCGTCGCCCAACTGAAGGGCGTAGCGGGTGACCGTTGGGCCAACGGTCATGTCGATCAGGCGGGTCTCGACCCCGTGTGTTGAAAGGGCCTCCTGGAGTCGGTGGCCCCGCTCCTCGATGGCCTTGGCATCGATGTCGTGGGTTTCGCTGCGCGACAGGATCGACAGGGGTGGAAGGCGCCAGGTCGAGCCGGCCACTGCCGTGCCCAGTTCGATGGTGAGCTGCTCTCCACTGCCTGCTGGTGCCCTGACCCGTCGCTTGTGCTTCTTCGTGGTGGGTTCGGGCTCTGGTGCATGTTCGTCGGATCCAGCTGTTCCCGCTGCCGGCGATGGCTCGGGCGTGGCCTCTGAGGCCGACGGTGGAACACGTATAGGTGACTCGTGGTGCACGACCACCTGTGGGCCGTCGGAGCCGGGGGCGTTCAACAGGCTCTGCACCCAGTTCCGCAGTGCGCGACCCAGCGGTACTATCCCGGCCAGTACCGCTCGTCCCGCCTGGCGCGTCACCACCACGACGCCACGTGCTGCCTGACTGGCAGAGGTGCGAGTAATGACAGCAAGGGCAACGAGTCCGGTACCGACAAGGACAAGTACCGCTCCGAGGGTCTCGACGGCGGCATCAAGGCCACCTCCCACAGCCAGGCCCAGGAGGCCTCCACCGGCACCCAGGCCGTCGGCTCCGTCTGAGATGCCCGGCTTTCCCCTTCCGAGGTGGAGCAGGCCGGTAACGCTCGCCAGGGCCATGAACAACCCGACGGGGAGTCGCTTGGTGATCTCACCGAACTCGTTGCGCTCCCGGAACATTGCGAGGCCCGTGGCGACCATTGCAACAGGAAGGCCGATCTTGGTCATGCCGACGGTCCAGCCGGCACCTCTGTCGATGACCCTGCCGACGATGCCGGCCTTTCCGAGGTAGATGGACAGGCCCGTCAGCAGGCCACCCAGCACCAGGCCGAGTCCCAGCATCTCGTCGGCCCTGCCGGCGAACGCGGCACGGCCCATGCGTCGCAGGAGAGACTCGCGGGGCTCCCTGCCACGATCTGCCCTCCGCCCATCGGGGGCGTCGGGCGGTTCGGGACCGTCGTCGCGGTCCTTTCGGCCTCGGCTTCCACGTTGCGTAACGCCCGGCTTGCCGGATGAACTCGAGCGCGCTGATCTTGTGCCCACAGCGGCCTCAACGTACCACCGGTCGGTGACAGCACCGGGGCACGTCAGAGACAGGTTGACGTCAGCGGACCTCCACAACCGGCACCAGTGCGGGTCGTCTGCCGGTTCGGCGCGACACCAGGCGTCCGGTGGCCCGCCTCGCCAGGCGGGCCAGTTCGACCGGATCGCGTTCGCCGTTGGCGACAACCGGCTTGAGGGCCCCGGCGACCGCCTCGGCCACCTCGCCACGCCAACTCTCGCGTTCCGACGGCTCCACCCAGCCCCTGGTCTCGACAAAGGGCTCACCCACGAGCTTCCCCTTTCGGCCATCGACGACGACCCTCACGACGACAAAGCCCTCACCTGCAAGGTTGCGCCGCTCCTCGACCAGGTCCTCACTCACCGGGTTGCCCGACTCGTCGACCATGACGTAGGTGTCAGAGACACGACCCCGGTGTGAGATGCCGTCGTCGTCGAGCTTCACCCGGTCGCCATCGGTGCACCGCAGCACCCGGTCAGGCGCCATCCCGCGCTCCAGCGCCAGTTCATGGTGTGCGACCAGGTGTGAGTACTCCCCGTGCACGGGAACGAACAGGTCGGGGTCGGCCGCGTCGTGCAACGCCAACAACTCGTCAGCCTTGCCATGCCCGGTGGTGTGAATGCCTATCTGGCCGCTGTGCACCAACTGGGCGCCCCTACGGGCCAGTGCATTGTGGAGGCGCCCGATGCCGGCCTCGTTTCCTGGAATCGGATGCGACGAGAAGACGACCGTGTCGGTGTCGCCAACGGTCACGAAGCGGTGGCGTCCCTGCCCCATCAGCGACAGTGCCGCCCTGGTCTCACCCTGTGACCCGGTGCAGACAATGCAGGTCCTGGCCGGATCCAGGTCATCGAGGTCGTCCTCGGTCGCAAACACGGATTCGGGGATGCGCAGCAGGCCCAGGTCGCGTGCAAGGCCGACGTTTCGGACCATTGACGGGCCCAGGACCACAAGGCGGCGACCGGTTGCCGCTGCGGCATCGGCAATCTGTTGAATCCTGTGGACGTGGCTGGAGAACGCTCCCACGATGATGCGCCGGCCGGCATGCTCCTCAAAGACAGACTTCAGGACCGGGCCGATCTCGGATTCGGAACTGGATGCACCTGCCGAGCCTGCGTTGGTCGAGTCGGCCAGCAGGAGGCGTATTCCCTCTCCGGCGGCAAGTTCCCGTAGGCGTGGAAGGTCCGTGACCCTTCCATCGACAGGGTTGTCGTCGAGCTTGAAGTCGCTGGAGTGCAGGATCAGGCCCTGCGGCGTACCGAACAGTGTCATCAGGCCGCTCGGGGTCGAATGGGTGACGGGGAGGAACTCGCAGTCGAACGGTCCGATCCTGTGTCGGTCATGGTCGTGGAGTTCAATCAGTTCGGGTACCGGAACTCCTGCCGCCTTGAGCTTCCCCCGAACCATTCCCAGGGTGAACGGTGACCCGTAGATCGGAAACGACATCTCAAAGAGCAGGTACGGGAGGCCGCCGATGTGGTCCTCGTGGGCGTGGGTGACGACGCAGGCCTCAATTCGGTCGGCCCGCTCCCGTAACCACGTGAAGTCGGGCAGCACGGCATCGACGCCCGGAAGGTCGTCGGGAAACAACTGCCCACAGTCCAACATGACGATCCGTCCATGGGCCTCGAGGGCCGCACAGTTGCGACCAATCTCGCCGAGACCGCCCAGGAACGTCAGGTGAACGGGTGCTGCCATGGTCGTGTCCCGAGCGGTTCGCTGCGGCCTCAGCCGCGCCCGAGGCCCACGAGCACCCTGCGGGCCTCATCCTGGAGGCCTTCGGGTTCGGGGCCCATCGGGAGGCGGCAGTCGCCGCCGGGAAGGCCCAATACCTTCATCATGGCCTTGGTGGGGACCGGGTTGGGCCGCAGGTCACCCGACTCGAAGTCATAGGAGGGAATGAGGCGCCGGTTGATGGCTGCGGCCTCAGCCACATCGCCACCGAAGAACGCTGCCATCATCGAAACGGTCTCGGGGGTGCACCAGTGCGACGCCACGCTGACGGTTCCCACCGCTCCGACAGCCAGCAGGGAGAGCGTGAGGCAGTCCTCGCCGCTGTAGACCTCGAAGCCGTCGGGAGCGGCCGCCACCAGGCGTGCCGTCTCAGCTACGTCGCCGGCGGCGTCCTTGACGGCAACGATGTTGTCGACCTCGTCGGCAAGCCTCAGGATCGTGTCGGTCTCGATCTTTCTGCCCGACCTGGGGGGAATGTCATAGAGCATCACCGGAAGGTCCGTAGCAGAGGCTGTGATCCGGAAGTGCTCGATCAGGCCTGCCTGTGAGGGTCTGTTGTAGTACGGGGTCACATCCAGAATCCCTGCGGCGCCAACCTCGGCACACCTCTCAGCGTTGTGGACAGCAGACCTCGTGTCGTTGCTGCCGGCTCCTGCGATGACGGGAATGCCCACGGCCTCGACGACAGCGGAGATCATCTCGACCTGTTCGTCCTGGGTCAGGGTGGGTGACTCTCCGGTGGTCCCGGCGAGGACCAGGCCGTCGTTTCCCTGCTCCTCCAGCCATCTGGCGAGGGTCACGGCCCCGTCGACGTCAAGGGAGCCGTCGCCGGCAAAGGGACTGATCATGGCTGTCAGCACCCGTCCGAACCTGGGTTCCATCAGAATCCTCTCCGGCCCATGTCAGGTGGCCTGCGCCTCGCTGGCCCTCGGTATCCCGAGGGTTGCCAGGAAGTTCTCGTGCAACTCGAACCAGACCGTGTGGTACGACTCGATCATCGGCTTCGTGAACCAGTCGTGGTCTCCGGCCATGACACGCTCCAGTGCGTCTCCGAAGCGTCGACCGTAGCCGTCGAAGCGTTGCAAAAGGGTTGCCAATTCGGCCGAGATCGGCTGGACCACCTCGTTGACCTCGACCAGCCGGGAAACGACTGCCGCATCATGGTCCGGATCAGAGTGGTCGTTGATGACCTTTTCGCCAGCCGGGTCATCGGCAGGGGCCCGTAACTGCCAGTCGGTACACAGTTCAAGGAAGCCGTGGTTCACGCTCAGAAACTCCTGGTATGCGGAGTGGACCTCGTCACGGCACCCGGCCTCGTCCAGTTCGGTGGCCAGCAGCATCTCGCCGCGGTCCCTTCCCTCAGCGGTCAGCATCCAGCCAGACATGCGACCGTCCCTGTAGCGGGCGTTGCCCGAGGACTCCAGGTGA
This sequence comes from uncultured Candidatus Nemicrothrix sp., assembly GCA_913055915.1. GTDB lineage: Bacteria > Actinomycetota > Acidimicrobiia > Acidimicrobiales > MedAcidi-G1 > UBA3125. The sequence goes on from CAJXKL010000009.1 coordinate 69,428, forward strand.
ACCAGCCATTCCTCGGCCTCGGGGACCTCCATGACGCATGCATCGGCCACCAGGTGGGTGTCGACACACCCCCGCACGCGCAGCGAGTGCAGGACGCGTACCTCCGGATGGCTCTGGTGTGGCATGGCCTTCACGCTAGCAACTGCTCCTCAGGAGGCTTCAAACCCGGGTGGTTCGTCGCGGGCGATCCGCACCATCACCAGTGGGTAGCCGGCGAGGGCGATCAGCGCGAACACGAACCACTGGACGGCGTAGCCGAGGTGGGGACCGTCGGTGAGGTCGGGAGGTCGGGGCCCGAGCGGGTAGTCGGTGGCAACCGCACCCGATGTGGCCTCCATGTAGACCGGTAGCAGCGGGACGCCCCAGCGTTCTGACAACCCGGCCAGGTCGATCACATCCACCTCATCGCCGATTCCGCCCCGGCTGTCACGGGTCGTCCGAACCCTTCCCGACACGACCACCTCGGTGTCCGGGGCGGCCCAGTACCTTTCCTCGCCACCCAGGTAGGCCCGTCTCGGCAGAAAGCCGCGGTCAACCACCACGGCACCTGAGTCGAGCTCGAGCAGCGTAACCACGTTGACGCCGGGCCGGCCGTCGCGGGTGCGGTTGGCCACATAGACCTCCCTGCCCGGATCAAAGGTCCCCGAGGCACTCACGGTCATGTGCACTGAAGCCTCCGGATCAGCGAGGTCCACCACCTCGAGGAGAGGGCCAACGGGTTGGGCCATGCGCTCCTCGATGAGGTGGTTCTCTGCCTGACGGTCGTCGAGGCGCCGGAGCTGCCACACCCCAAGGCCAACCATCACGAGGACCGCCGACACCACCAGCAGGTGGGTGAGCAGCCACACGGGGTGCAGGAGGCGGCTGACAGACAATCGTCTGAAAGGTCTCAGAGTGCCAACAGGGTGTCGAGACCGACCGCCAGACCGGACAGCCCGGCCACGTTTCGCACGGCCAGCAGGACACCCGGCATAAACGAACTGCGATCGGTGGTGTCGTGCCTTATCACCAGCGTCTGCCCGGTCGTACCGAGAACAACCTCTTGGTGGGCCACCATCCCGCGCATTCGTACCGAGTGGATCCTTATGTCGGCTGGACCAGCGCCACCTCGGGAACCGGCTACCACCTCGCGCTGCGTCGGGTCGTCGGCCCACTCGGCCGAAGCCGCCGCCATGCGCTCAACTGTTGACAGCGCTGTTCCCGACGGTGCGTCGACCTTCTCGTCGTGGTGGAACTCGATCACCTCGGCGGTTTCGAACCACGGTGCCGCAACCTCGGCGAAGCGCTGCATCAAGACTGCGCCGATGGCAAAGTTGGGAACCACCAGGCAGTTGCTCGCCGTGAACGCAGACCGGAGTGCCAACAGGTCGTCGTCGGTCAGGCCTGAGGTTCCCACGACAGCGTGAACACCGGCTGAGGCGAGCACCGGAAGGTTCCGACGGCTGGCATCTGCAACGGTGAAGTCGACAGCCACGTCGACACCCGTGTCGACCATGCTCCCGATTTCGGATTCAACGGTCACGCCGTTCAGCACCTCGCCGGGCGAGACCGGGTCGACGGCTGCGACGAGGGCCATGTCGTCGGCTCCGGCGACCGCCTCACACACGGCCGCGCCCATGCGGCCTCCGGCGCCGATCACCCCCACACGGATCCCTCCGGTGGACCGGTCCATAGCGTCGCTCATGCAGGCGAGGTTAGCGGTCAGCGGCCCGGCCAGAGGGGCCGGTTATGCGAAACAGGACTCAGGAACCTGGTCCGACCCGCGCTGTCGTCGCCGCTGTGGTGAGCAGTTCGGCGAGGACCGCATTCACGTCATCGAGGGTTATCTCCCGCAGGAGAGACACGTACTCGTCCAGTGCCAGGACCCGCCCCAGAAGGCTCTGGCTGGATCCCAGCCGAGCCATCCGGCTGCCGGTCCCCTCGAGACCCAGGAGGATCGAGCCCTCAAAGCCGTCCCTCGCGATCTCCAGTTCCTCGGCTGTGATTCCCTGGGCTGCCACCTCGCCAACCTGGGCTGCGATGACAGTCGAGAGTTCGTCGGCCTTTTCTGGAGACGTCCCGGCGCTCACCGTCACGAGGCCCGTGTCCTGGTAGCCGCTCATGCCCGCAAAGATGCTGTAGGCGAGGCCGAGGTCCTCCCTGACCGTCTGGAACAGGCGACTGGAGAGCCCTCCACCCAGCACGTGGACTCCAAGGGAGAGGGCGTGGCGCCTCGGGTCGTCACGGCGCAGGCCACGCCATCCCCAGGCCATGTGCACCGCCTCGGTCTGGCGGGAGACAGATCGGCCCTCGCCCGCCTCGGTGAGCAGGTCATCACGGACGGGATGCTCGGCGCCACGGCGGTCCTCGAAGGCCTCAGAAACCTGGTCGACCAGCATGGCGTGGTCCACGTCGCCGGCGGCTGCCACCACCAGGTTGGGCGACCGGTACCAGTGGTCATGGAACTCGACGATGTCGTCGCGCTCCATGATCGTTACGGATTCGGAGGTTCCGAGGACCTCGCGACCCAGCGGGTGGTCGGGGAAGACCTCTTCGTAGAGGAGGCTCCCGACCACATCGTCGGGGTCATCGGCAGCCAGGTTCAGTTCCTCGAGGATCACCCGTCGTTCGCTGTCGACGTCCTCGGGGCGAAGTGCCGGTGAGGTGATTACGTCGGCCAGGAGAGAGGTGGCGAGTTCCTGCCCGCCTGCCGGGACACGTGCGTAGAAGGCCGTGTACTCCTTGGTGGTGAAGGCGTTCATCTCACCACCGGTGGCATCCACCAACTCGGCTATGGAGCGCGACGACCTGGTGTCGGTTCCCTTAAACAGCAGGTGTTCGAGAAAATGCGACGCTCCGGCGATCCGATTGTGCTCGTCACGTCCTCCGACCCCTACCCAGACCCCCACCGACACCGAGTGGGCATCCGGCATGCGCTCGGATACCACACTCGGACCATCGGCAGGTCCGTCATGGGGCACGGTCAGTTCGACCACCGGGATGGTGGCCAACCTGAGGCCCCGCGGAGGGCCCGTACCAGCGTTGGTGCTCAGCGCCCCCGCCCGCGACGACCGCCACCACCACGGTTGGTGGGTACGGCGACGCCCAGGTCGCCGTGGACGGCCTCTAGTTCGGCGCTGAACGCCGCCTCGAAGCCAACCTCGACGGGTCCGGTCGATGCCGGTTCCTCGTCGATGCTGTTGTAGTCGTCGTTGTCGTTGGATCCGGTGTCGACGTCGTCGTCAACCGGGTCGCTGTCAGAAGACTCGACCTCTGCCTCAACCGGCTCGTCGCTTTCGACGGGAGCCTCGGCGGCCTCGGCCTTTTCAGCGGACTCGTCACCTGCCGGCATCAACGAGATCTTGCCGTTCGGGTCGACGTCCTCGACGACGACCGTCAGGGGCTGTCCCAGTTCGAGGACATCCTCGACCTTGTTGATGCGCTTGCCGCCACCCAGCTTGGAGATGTGCACCAGGCCGTCCCGACCGGGAAGGATGTTGACGAACGCACCAAACTTGGTGATGTTCACGACACGACCCTCATAGACGGCACCGACCTCGGCGGTCGGCGGGTCGACAATCAACTGGATCTGACGCTCGGCCTCGGCCACGGCACCACGGTCGGGCGAGGCGATGGCGACAATGCCCACCATGCCGTCGTCGTCGACGCTGATGTCGGCGCCGGTCTCAGCCTGGATGGTGTTGATCATCTTGCCCTTCGGGCCGATGACCTCACCGATCTTCTCTATCGGAATCTCGAAGCTGACGATCTTCGGGGCGTTCTCGCCAACATCGTCACGCGGCTCCGGAATGGCCTCGGCCATGGATGCCAGGATCGCCTGACGTGCCTCCTTGGCCTGGTTCAGGGCTGCCGCCAGGACATCTGCGGGGATGCCGTCGATCTTGGTGTCCAACTGCAGGGCGGTCACGAAGTCGGCTGTACCGGCCACCTTGAAGTCCATGTCGCCAAAGGCGTCCTCGGCTCCGAGGATGTCGGTCAGGGTCACGTACTCACCGTCGAGGTAGACGAGGCCCATGGCGATTCCGGCTACGGGAGCCTTGATCGGCACACCGGCGTCCATCATCGAGAGGCTCGACGAACACACCGATGCCATCGAGGTCGAACCGTTCGATGACAGAACCTCTGACACGAGGCGAAGGGTGTAGGGGAAATCCTCGAAGGCTGGCAGGACCGGCACGAGGGCACGCTCGGCGAGCGCACCATGGCCGATTTCGCGCCGCTTCGGACCCCGCATGAACCCGGTCTCGCCTGTTGAGAACGGCGGGAAGTTGTAGTGGTGCATGTAGCGCTTGCGGTCGACGGGGTCGATTCCGTCGATCATCTGGTCCATGCGTCCTGTGCCGAGGGTGGTGAAGTTGAGCACCTGGGTCTCGCCCCGCTGGAACAGGCCGGATCCGTGTGCCGTGGGGATGACTGCCACGTCAGACGACAATGGCCGCAGGTCTACGGTTCCACGCCCGTCAATGCGGACTCCGTCGGACACGATGCGGGCACGGACGACGTCCTTGGTGACCGACCGGATGGCTCCCTTGATCTGGCTGTCGGCATCGTCCACCTCGGCGAACTGCGGAAGTAGTTCGTCGAGGAGGGCGGCCTTCACGGCTGCCTCTGCCACGCCACGGTCCGCCTTCACGGCGATTGTCTGGGTTTCGGCAATGCGGTCCCGGCCTGCGGCATCGACCGCTGCCCTGATCTCGTCGCTGTAGTCAACGGTGACCTCGTAAGGCATGATCTCGGGTGCACCCACGGCCTCGATGAGCTCCAACTGCATCTCGATGACCTCGCGGATGTACTGCTTTGAGAAGTCAAGGCCGTCGGCCAGTACTGCCTCGTCGACCTTGGGGGCACCGGCCTCGTAGGCGTCGTAGGTGGATGCCGTACCACCGGCCTCAACCATCATCACGGCGACATCACCGTCGTCGAGCAGGCGACCTGCCACGACCATCTCAAATGCCGACTCGGATCCCTCTTCGTAGGTGGGGTGTGGAATCCACTCGCCGGCAGCGGACCATGCGATGCGCACAGCACCGATGGGACCGTCGAACGGAATGCCGGACAGCATCAACGCTGCCGAGGCGCCATTCAGGGCCAGGACATCGTGTGGGTTCTCCATGTCGGCTCCCATGACGGTGCCGACGATGTGTACCTCATTGCGGAACCCGTCGGGGAACATCGGCCGCAGCGGGCGGTCGATGAGACGACAGGTCAGGATCGCCGACTCGGGCGCACGGCCCTCACGACGGAAGAACGAGCCGGGGATCTTGCCGGCGGCGTACATCCGCTCCTCGATGTCGACGGTAAGCGGGAAGAAGCTTGCACCCGGTCGGGGTGACCTCGCTCCGGTGGCGGTCACCAGGACGGTGGACCTGCCAATTTGTGCCAGCACGGCACCGTCGGCGAGGCCGGCCAGACGGCCCACCTCGAACGACATTGTCTTTTCGGACCCGCTGAAGGTGCGGGACACGGTCTTTACTTCAGTCATTGTTTCCTCTCTTGATCCCGGCTGGAACTCCTCCGGCCGGGACGACGGCCGCTCCTTGCGGCAGACCGGGCAACCCTTGGCCTCCAGCCTCCAGTTGGATACATCCCGACCCGGTCACCCCCGTGGGAGGAACCTGCCGAGCGGCATGCAACTGGCACTGATGACCTCCGGGACCCGGGGTCGTCGTATTGTTTGTCGGTTCCGTTGGTCCGGACCCCCGACAGGGGTATGGACGACCGTGTGGTCGCCGTACTCCAGGTACTCCGCCTACCGGCGCAGCCCCAACTTGGCGATGATCGCCCGATAGCGCTCGACGTCATTTGCCATGACGTAGTCGAGCAGCCGTCGGCGGCGACCCACCAGCATCAACAGGCCTCGCCGGCTGTGATGGTCCTTCTTGTGGACCTTCAGGTGGCCGGTGAGGTGGTTGATGCGGTCACTCAGCAGGGCAATCTGTACCTCGGGAGAACCGGTGTCGGTCTCGTGAAGCTTGTGCTCTGTGATCGTGTCAGCCTTTGGGGGCAGGTTGGTCGGCATCGGTACCTCGGGTATCGGACCCGGCCTCGTAGCGCGCAGTGCGTCGCTGGAAGCCATACGGAGGGCCGGAGGTTTCGGATCCGACCCCGAACGACCCGGTTGGGTCGTCCACGGGCGCAAAGACTACCAGCGGGTTGCGGTAGGCCCACCCGGGCTCCCGAACGCACCCGGTGCGCCTGGAGAACCAGGAGTTCCACGACTGGTCAGACCGGTCCATTCACCAAGGGAGCCGGCTTCTTGTATTCGACCGAGTGGGCCCAGACCTCAGGAGACCTCAGGGTCCAGGTGGCCCAACCGAGACCTCTTTGTCGACAGGTACCGCTCGTTCTCGACGGTCGGCTCACTCCAGAGCGACAGGCGACCTACAACCCTGACCCCCAGTTCGGTCAGGCCGCCGACCTTCGCTGGGTTGTTGGTCAACAGGACGACTGACTCGACCCCGAGGTGAGAGAGAACCTGTGCCGCCACGCCGTAGTTGCGTTCATCTGCGGCATGGCCAAGTTCCAGGTTTGCCTCGATCGTGTCAAAACCCTCATCTTGAAGCCGGTAGGCACGGAGCTTCTCCGCTAAGCCAATTCCACGGCCCTCGTGGCCACGCAGGTAGACCACGACGCCCCGACCCTCCTCGGCGATTCGCTCAAGCGACATCTCCAGCTGGGCTCCACAGTCGCAACGACGGGAACCGAACACGTCACCTGTCAGACACTCTGAATGCACCCGTGTCACCACATCCTCACCGGCAACGTCGCCCAACACAAGCGCCAGGTGCTCAAGGCCGTCGACAAGGCTGGTGAACACGTGCCCCTCGAAGGTGCCAACGCTGGTCGGCACGGGCGCTGACCCTCCCTCAAACACGAACTTCGTTCCTGGCCGGAGCTGGTGTTCAGTATCCGGGCGACCCGACCGAAACCCCTCAACTGCATCCCCAACTGCTGCGGTACCCACCGGTCAAGCCTCCAGCATCGACGCAGTGCAACGCGACTCCGAGTAGACGAGGCCCATCTACTCGGGCTTCCTTGCGGGCCCAGGGTGGTGCAACAGGAACTTGCGGATCTTCCCAACGCTCGTACGCGGAAGCTCGTCGAGGAATGTGATCTCGACAGGTCTCTTCACCTTTGCCAGCCTCTCGGTACACCACTGGTTCAGATCAGCCACCGAGGGCGGGTGCGTCGAGGGGTCAGCCACCACGAAGGCGACCGGCAACTCGTCACGAATCTCGTCATCACGTCCGATCACTGCAGCCTCCAACACCCCGGGGTGCTGGGCCAACACGGCCTCAACCTCAACCACAGAGACGTTTTCGCCCGCGACCTTCAGCACGTCGGATCGCCGACCATCGAAGTAGTGCCGATCCGTGTCGTCGCGTCTGGCCCGATCGCCTGTCAGAAACCAGCCATCGCGGAAGCTGGCTTCAGTTGTGGCAGCGTCGTCCAGGTAGCCGGCAAACAGGGTCATGCCGCGTTTACCTCCGACTACGACCTCCCCAACTTCGCCAATGTCCACCGAGGTGCCGTCAGGTCGCTGGACGTCAACGACGCATCCGGCTGTCACCCGGCCCATTGATGACGGCTCAGGATCCTCGGTTTCTTCAGTCAGGACTGCAGGGATGGTCTCGGTCATCCCGTACAACTGCCTTGGCCGGCACCCGAACCACTCGGACACCATGGAGTACTGGTCAGCAGTGATGTTCTGGGCGTACCAGCAGTGCCGGAGCCTCAGGCCTTCTACAGAGGCTCCCCTGGCGAGGATCATCCGCAGAGGCGCCGCAAACAGGCTGGCCGCCGTGGCACCGTAACGGGCGGCCTGCGGCAAGAAACCGCTGGCCGAAAAGCTGGGCATCAAGGCGACGCTTGCGCCAACCCAGATAGCCGATGCAAACGAGTAGTACTGGGCGTTCACGTGGAACATCGGAAGAACTACCAACTGGCGATCCGTCTCGTCCAGGCCCGCAGCCAGTGCCATCGTTCTACCAGCAAATGCATAGTTGGCCTGGGTCACCTCCACACCCTTGGGGTCACCGGTCGTTCCTGAAGTGAACATGACGGCAGCCCGGTCCGTCGGGCCCGGCCGCGACCAGGAGGTGAACGGATCACCGAGGAGGGAAGGCAGGCCGGGATCCTGCTCATCAACCTGGACGGCCTGAATACCTCCACAAGCCTGCTGGTACACATCTGATCGCTGTGACGCACAGACGCCCACCACCGGACCCGTGCGTCGAATGTGTCCCTCTAGTTCGGCGACGCTACCCAGGGGGTCCGACGGGACCACCCATGCGCCCAGCCTGACCGCGGCCAACCAGACCGCTACGAACGCCGGAGAGTTGGCGAGGGCCATGTGGACCGCTGACCCGGCAGTCACGCCGCGAGATGAGAGCGTTCCGGCAACCCGTGATACAACGTCGTCGAACTGACCGTAGGTCCATGTTGAGACAGCCCCGTCCACTCCCTCAAAAACCAGGAACTGGCTGTCACCCCGTTGTTCGACGCTCCTGCCCCATGCCCCGCCGAAGGTCAGCGGACCACCCGAGAATCCCATACACCGCAGATCATCTGTCACCGTCATCAATTGTTATACCTCAGACGGGCCATCTGTGTGTCCGGGACCCGCACCCAGGGTCGACGTAATCCCAAGAGCCGGGTCGCTGATCCCTGCATGTCGACCCTCGATTGTGTGCTGTTCCACCAGCCCTGCAATCGAGGTCCGAACTAGCAGCCCAGGACCCGGCGTGCCCCGATCACATCGTCCTTGAGTTGGGCAACCAGTGACTCGACGCCGTCGAAGCGGCGCTCTCCACGCAGGAAGTCGGCAAAGGAGACCCGGCAGACCTCCCCATACAGGTCACCGTCGAAGTCCAGCAGGTGGGCCTCGAGAAGAGACCGCTCAGCGTGCAGGTAGAAGGTCGGACGCCTGCCGATGTTTATCGCACACGGATGGCTGGACCCGTCTGGCCTCTCCAACCAACCCGCATAGACACCATCGGCCGGTATGGCACTCTCAGGGGGCAGCGGGATGTTCGCCGTCGGGAAACCAATCTGCCTTCCGCGCTGGTCACCGCTGACCACCTCCCCCACCACCTCGTAGGGCCGACCGAGCATCCTCCCTGCATGGGCCACGTCGCCTCCGAGGAGGGAACGGCGAATAGCGGTGGACGAGATCGGCTCGAGCGTGAGAGGCATCTCCTTGAGAGCATCGACGCCGACAACGTCGAAACCGCGCTCACGGCCGAGGTCCTCGAGGAACGCGAGGTTCCCGCCGCGCTTGTGCCCGAAGTGCAGGTCATAGCCGACCACCAGTGCCTCTGCTCCGACCCAGCCCAGCAGGACCTCCTCGGTGAAATCCAGGGCAGTACGGCGTGCCTCGACCTCGTCGAACTCGACCAGGAATGCATGGTTGACCCCGCATCCGCCAATGAGGTCCAACCGGTCATCGAGGCTCGTAAGGAGCGGCGGTGCGCTCTCGGCCCGCAGAACCACCGCCGGGTGCCCGACAAAGGTGACCACGGCAGATTCGATTCCACGCTGACGTGCCTCACCAACCGTTCTGGCAAGGACCTCCTGATGGCCAAGGTGGACGCCGTCGAAGGTGCCCAGCGTCGCCACGGTGCGCAGGTCGACCAACTCACTGTCACCCCGACGATGTACCTGCATGACAACACACGCTATTGGCGAAACGACCGGTAGGCATACGCGGGTATTGTCACCCGATGACCTCACCCGAGCTACCGGCACCGTTCGATCCCGCAACCACTGAACTGGGCTGCTGGCTGAAGTTGCCGTCAAGCATCGCAGCCGAGGCCGCCTCGCTTCTCGGTTTCGACTACGTCTGCATCGACATGCAGCACGGGCTCTTGAGCCGTAGCGACCTGACGCCGATGCTCCAGGCCGTCCACCCGCACTCACCCCGGGCGCTTGTGCGGGTGCCGGCAAACGACCCGTCGACCATTGGATGGTGCCTCGACGCCGGCGCCACCGGGGTCATCGTCCCCCTGATCAACTCCGCCGACGAGGCAGAGGCCGCCGTGAGGGCCGCCATGTACCCACCCCGGGGCGACCGGAGCACCGGGCCGGCCCGCGCCGCCGTCATCTACGGAAACGACTACGTCCACGCATCGAACACGTCCGTCCAGTGCATACCGATGATCGAGACCACCGGAGCACTCGGTTCACTAGACGGGATCCTGTCCCTGCCCGGCGTCAACGCCATCTATGTCGGCCCATCGGACCTCTCCGTCAGCCTGGGGCTGGGTCCGGGCAACCACGACGGCGAGACAGCCTTCGACGACGCCCTCACAGCCGTGCTGGATGCCTGCAACCGACACGGTGTCGTTCCCGGCATTCATGCCAACCCGTCTCTGGCGACCAGACGGCTTGAACAGGGGTTCCGAATCGTCACGATCGCCGAGGACCTGAGCGGAATGCAGGGTGCCATGAGCGGAGCCCTCAACACCATCAGGGGCGACTGATTCCCCTCACTGCCCCCCGGTAAGACCTCAGTAGAGGCCGATCAGCCGACCGGCAAAGCCCACGACGGCCACCACCAGGACCGGCCGAACCACCTTCTCGCCTCCGACCACGGTGACGCGGGCCCCCATGAAGCCGCCGACCGCATACCCGGCGGCGAGCACCAGGGCCGGCCCCCAGTCGACGCTGCCCCCGATCACGAACACCGGCAGGGCCATGACCGTCACGGCCAGGACCACTACGACCTTGATGCTGTTGGCCAGCACAAGGTCAACCCCGGAACGCGAAAGGGCCAACACCAGCAGCAGGCCGATCCCGGCCTGGAATGCCCCCCCGTAGATACCGATACCCAGGAAGACGACCGTCGCCACCGGCCCCGACCATGTCGGGCCAGACAACGATGCCGACACCCGGGGCGGCCTGAGCGAGACCAGGAGCAGCGGAACCATCAGGAACCCGAACGCGCGCTCGAACGCCTCGTCCGTCAACTGCTCGACCAGGACGGCACCGATGACCGCCCCGATGGCAACAGGAGCCAGCACCGGAAGTGCTCTGGACAGGCCGGAGTGTCCCAGGCGGCGAAACCCAACTGCCGCGGTCGCCGTGGATGTGAGTATGCCGACCCGGTTGGAGCCATTGGCAACATTCCCGGGAACCCCTGCCAGCACAAGGAGGGGAACGGTGAGGAGGGAACCACCGCCAGCCATGGTGTTGACGACCCCGGCACCAAGGCCTCCAGCCAGCAGGAGCAGAACGTTGACCAGGGTCACGACATCACCCCACCAGCACCACCGCGGGCTTTGCCCTGTCACGGTGGGGCTCGTAGACGGCTATCAGGGAACCGTCGGCGGTATGGACAGGCCAGGGTCCTGTCCCACCAACCCCGAGGCGGTCGAGGTCCATGACCCTTCCGTGGGCAACATCGCCCGCCACATCCTCATCGACCACGACCCGTTCCCCACCCCTGAAGGCCTCGGCCATCGGCAACAGGTCGATTCCTTCGACAGAGGTCGCCTCCGCATCGCGAAAGGGACCAACCGACAATCGGCGCAGGCCGTCAAGGTGTGCGCCACCACCGAGCGCCGTTCCCAGGTCTGCAGCAAGGGAGCGGACATAGGTTCCTGAGGAGCACTCCACCAGCGCCTCGTAGATCCCCGGGTCATCTGTTTCCAAGACATCGAACCGGTGGACGGTCACAGACCGGGCTGCACGCTTCACCTCGCCGCCCTCTCTGGCGATCTCGTACAACCTTCGGCCGTCGACCTTGATGGCAGAGACCATCGGAGGGACCTGGGAGATCTCGCCGACAAGTCCCGCTGTGACAGCCACGACCTCTTCGAAGCTGACGGCCGACATGTCATGCTCAGCAGTCACCTCACCGGATGCGTCCAGGGTTGACGTCTCGGTTCCGAGCAGGATCTGACAGGTGTACGTCTTGGGAAGGAGCGTCAGGAACCGCAGCAGGCGGGTTGCCCGACCGACCCCGAGAACCAGGACACCGGTGGCATCGGGATCGAGTGTGCCTGAATGGCCCACCTTTCTCGTCCCCAGGACTCCCCGCGCCCTTGCCACCACGTCGTGGCTGGTCCAACCAGCCTCCTTGTCGACGATGGCGATGCCATCGGGACCTTGTCGCCCGCCCGACATCAGGTAACGACCCGGGCGCAGAGCCACCCTGCCCAGACCCTAAGTGGCTCAGGCATCTCCGGCCTCAAGGTCACGGAGAATGGCCTCGATTCGATCGGCGGACTGCACTGCCTCATCGGATACGAAACGCAGTGGTGGAACCCGTCTTACCCTCGTCTGTTCAGCGATGGCCTTCTGGAGTCGGGGCCGATGCTCCTCGAGCGCCTCAAACAGGTCCTCACGTTCGGCGTCGCTCGTAATGAACACGCTGGCAGTCGTTAGGTCCCTATCTGTGTTCACGCCGGTGACGGTCAGGAAGCCTAAGCGCTCATCGTCGATCACCTCGAGTTCCTCGGCCAGAATCCGAAAGAGCAACGAGTTGAGCCGGTCGGTCCTGTCGTATCCGCGATTTCCGCCGGCGGGGCGGCGTCGTGCCCGTGCCATGGTCGACCGCTCAGGTGCGGGCCAACTCGCGATCCTCGAAGGTTTCGATTACGTCGCCGTCCTTTAGGTCCTGGTAGTCGGACAGGCCGATACCGCACTCATAGCCGGACTGGACCTCTCTCACATCGTCCTTGAACCGACGCAGCGAGCTGATGTCACCCTTCCAGATAACCGTGCCGTCTCGCAGGAACCGGACCTTGGATCCGCGGGTGATCGTACCGCTGGTGACGTAGCAGCCAGCGACCTTTCCGGCCCGGGGAACCGAGAAGACCTGACGAACCTCGGCTTCGCCCGTAACGACCTCTTCGTACTCCGGTGCAAGCATGCCGAGCATTGCCGCCTCGACGTCTTCGATCAGCTTGTAGATGACCTCGTAGGTACGGATCTCGACGTTCTCGGCATCGGCAAGTTCCCGGGCCTTGCGCTCGGGACGTACGTTGAATCCGATGATCGTGGCGTTCGACGTGGCCGCGAGCTGAATGTCGTTCTCGGTGATTCGACCTACGGCACGATGCACGAACGAGAGCTTCACCTCTTCGCGTTCGAGCTTGCGGAGGCTTTCGGCGACCGCCTCGAGCGAGCCGTTGACATCGGCCTTCACAACGAGGTTCAGGTTGGCTACCTCGCCCTTTTGGACCTGCTCGAAAATGTCCTCGAGCCTGGCTCCACCTGAGAGTGCGTGGGCGTCACGCCCGATGTTCGCCACCCGCCGCCAGTGCCCGCGCTTGTCAGCCACGCGCCCGGCGACCTTCTCGTTGGGCGCCACGACAAAGCCCTCGCCGGCGTCTGCGACGTCGGAAAGGCCCAATACCTGTACCGGCACGGATGGGCCAGCCTCATCGACCTGCTCCCCACTGCCGTTGACGAGAGCCCTCACGCGGCCCCATGCGGCACCAGCGACCATCGGGTCTCCGACCCTGAGGGTTCCACGCTGGACCAGAACCGTCGCCACAGGACCTCGCCCAATGTCGAGGAACGACTCAAGCACGACCCCCTGTGCCCGACCCTCGGGATCGGCACGGAGATCCTCGACCTCTGCCAGCACCAGAAGGTGTTCGAGCAGTTCACCGACGCCCGTACCCACGAGTGCCGACACCTCGACGGTTACCGTGTCACCTCCCCATGCCTCGGGAACAAGGTTGTGCTCAGCGAGTTGGCTGAGGACCCGCTGCGGATCTGCGTTCTCCCGATCGACCTTGTTGATGGCGACCATGATCGGAACGTCGGCCGCCCTTGCGTGATTGAGTGCCTCAACCGTCTGGGGCATCACGCCATCGTCGGCGGCAACGACCAGCACAACGATGTCCGTGGCCCCAGCCCCACGTGCCCGCATGGCGGTGAAGGCCTCGTGCCCGGGGGTGTCCAGGAAGGTGAGCGCATGGTCACCTGAACGGGCCTGGTATGCGCCGATGTGCTGGGTAATCCCGCCGGCTTCGTCATCAACTGCGTTCGTGTTGCGGATCTGGTCCAGCAACTTCGTCTTACCGTGATCGACGTGGCCCATGACCGTGATCACCGGCGGTCGCAGCGGAGCGTCGTCGTCATCGGCATCGTCGACCACGTCAAGCAACTTGAGCAGCTCGACCTCCTGCTCCTCGCCCGGATCCACCATTCGGATCTCGACCTCGAGTTCGGCTGCGAACAACTCGATCATGTCGTCGGACAGGGACTGGGTGGCTGTGACCATCTCACCCTGCTGCATTAGGAATCGAATGACGTCGGCGGTGGTCCTGTTCAACTTCGGACCCAGCTCCTGTGCAGTGCAGGCGCGTTCGACAACTACCTCACCGTCTGGAACAGCCGCGTCGTCTGGCGTGTAGCTCGGCATATCCATCGGCTGGAGTTCTTCGCGACTGCGACGTCTGCGACCCTTGCGACGAGGCGGCCTGCGTCCGCCGGGGCCACCACCGGGACGTCCGCCAGGGCCACCACCGGGCCTCGGACCTGCTCCTGGAACCGACTGTCGCGGACCGCCACCCATCGGTGGCCGTCTTCCCGCTGGAGCAGGGCCACCGGGACGGCCCGGAGCTCCACCTGCAGGAGGCGCGTTTCGACGACCGGCTGTGCCCGGAGGTGGGGAGATCCTGCGACCCGAGTCGGACACCGGAGGACCAGGGGGCGGAGGAATCGGCTTACCGGACGACGACAGGGGCGGAGTCGAACCTGGAGGAGGCAGCCGCGCTCCCATATCGACACGTGCGGCAGGATCGGGCACTGAGGGAGTCTCATCGTGATGGACAGGCACGGCAGGAACCTCGACAGAAGGCTCGACAGAAACCTCGGGCTCAATGTCGCGCCGGGGTGGAGCCGATGACCCGCTCGAAGAAATGACACGGGCCTTTGGTGCCTCTGACTCAGGCACCGGCTCAGGCACCGGCTCAGGCACCGGCTCAGGCACCGGCTCAGGCACCGGCTCAGGCACCGGCTCAGGCACCGGCTCAGGCACCGGCTCAGGCACCGGCTCAGGCACCGGCTCAGGC
>CAJXKL010000010.1 GCA_913055915.1 uncultured Candidatus Nemicrothrix sp.
ATTCCTAAGATTTGGGAGTCGGATACATTCGAGTGGGAAGGGGACTTCTGGAGCGTTCCGCCACGCCAGGTCCTGCCCAACCCTTACCAGAAGCCCCATCCGCCCATCCACGTTGGTGGGGTCATGCCGGGCGGCCTGAAGAGGGCCGTGCGGTACGGGAACGGCTGGATACCGATTGCCGGTCGCGGCGAGTTCAACCCGGCGGCATGGCTGGAGGCGAGGGACGCGGAGTGCGACAGGCAGGGGAGAGACCCTGCTGAGGTCGAGGTGAGCATCTACGGCGCACCGCACGACCGAGAGGTGGTGGAAAGGGCCAGAGCCATCGGGGTGGAGCGACTCGTGTTCGGGCTGCCGCCGGACGGTGCCGACGTGGTCCTCCCGATGCTTGACGACTTGGTGGATCTGGCTGGCCTCGGTTAGGAGGGTTGGCCAGCGGGGCCAGCTGGCAAACCCAGCCGGTCAGGTGGACTGGTGGGCCGTGCAGGCGGGTCTGTCGGGTAGTCAGCCCCTCGTGGCAGCCAGGTCGTCCGCCAGGGCCCTGCGCTGGTCTTCTTCGAGGTCCGTTTCCACAACCATGCCGGGAAAGTCGCAGCCAAGGGCGACGGGTGGGGCTGACAGGTCAAAGGTCAGGTACTGCACGGCTGAAAGGCGGTCGGTTCCCACCTGTGAGGGGTCGAACCGGGCGTAGGAGCGTTCGTTGTCACCGGTCACCGCGTACAGGCGTTCTTGCAGGCCCAGCCAGGCCGTGAGCATCTGGTTCCGTTTGTCCTCGTCATCGATTTCGATCAGGAGGGCGCATCCAAGCTGGCCGGTTCCACCGAGTAGGCCGTTGTAGGTTTCCAGTTCTCCGGCAATGGTCGCCTCGCGAACGATTTTCTCGACCCTCATGATCTCCTGGATCTGGTAGCGCATCGTGTCGTGGTTCTCAAAGAGGAAGGTCAGGTACCCGCCAAGGTGGATGCGGCGGGGGGCCTTGACGGCCATGGCGTCGCGGCGCATCGCCTCGCGGTCGTCCTCGTATGTCTGGTGGTCGACGATCTCGTCGCGGCGCACATGGTGGGGGTATCTCTCTCCTGGAACGGTCGATACCTCGGTCATCGGGAGCCTTCCTGATCAACAGGCGTGGGGAATCCGTCTGGTTCATATGCCCTCGCCAGGATCGACATCGGGTGCATGGGTCGACGACCTGCGTGTTGGGCGAACTGCAGCGCCGCCAGCGGACAGTCGGTGGCCCACACCTCTGCATCAGGTGTGGCGATGCCGTCAAATGCCTTCTTGCCGATCCTCACAGACACCTCGTAGCCCTCGGTCTTCATGGCGAAGGTGCCGTCGTGTCCACAGCATTCCATTGTCGTCGAGGGTCTGACATCAGGAATTCGACGCAGGAGATCGCGTCCCTTGAAACCCACTGCCTGGGCGCGGAGGTGGCACGGGGCGTGGTAGCTGACGCTGCCCGGGGTGCTGGCGAAGCCGTCGTCGAAGCGGTCCTCGTCGCGGATGGACCAGAGGAACTCGCTGGGGTCGACCACGGCCGCCGCCAGGTCCTGCGCCCGTGAGCGGTCCTCTTCGGAGACCAGATCGGGGTATTCGCGGCGTAGCATCATCGAACAGGTCGGGTTGATCGCCACCACCGACTTGCCGGCTTCCACATGGGGCATCAGTAGTTCCAGGTTGACGCTGGCCTTCTTCCGGAGAGTCTCGAGGTTGCCGGACTCCCATGCCGGCATTCCACAGCACTCGAGGCCCTTTTCGCAGGTCACGTCCACGCCGTTTCTGGTGAGGACCGACACGGTGTCATGCCCCACCTCCGGCTCGTTGTGTTCCACGTAGCAGGTGGGGAACACGACGACCTCACCGTTAGAGGGGTCGTCGCCGACGAGACCCTTGCTCTCGGCCCACGACGTGAAGGTGGTGCGGGCGAACCGTGGTAGATCCTTGTCGGGGTGGATGCCGAGGAGCAGGTCCAGAAAGCGTCGGTGCAGCCGGCTTCTGGAGTTGAGCGCGTTCGCCAGCCCGCCTGATGCCCTGACCGCCGTGGCCGTGCGGTCAGGATCACCTAGAACCCGGTCACGCAGGCTCGTCCTGCCGGCCCGTGTCCGTTGTGCCCTGTACCTGTGGACCAACTTAGGGAAGTCCAGCTGAAAGTCGTGTCCGTCGCGGACTGTGTAGGGGCACTGCACCTCGCAGAGCTTGCACTGGAAGCAGGCGTCCATTACCTGGGCCGTCTCGTCGCCGGTGACCAGCCTTACGTTGCCGTCGTGGCGTTCGTCGAGAAATGAGAACAGCGACGGGAAACTGTCGCAGTACTTGAAACACATCCGACAGCCGTGGCAGATCTCGAACGTGCGGTCAATCTCCCCCTTGAGGGCGGCTGGGTCCCAGTAGAGGTCGTCAGACGGGCCGTATGTGAGCCCGGCAGTCGGGGAGTACGGAATGGAGCCGTGGTCGGATTCCGTCACGGGGAACCCTTGGACCGACACGGGAAGCCGGTGGCATGGCCTCCAGCTGGACCTGCCCTCAGGATGGCTGCTGGACTCAGCTGATCGAGTTGAGCATCGACTGGAACCGACCGGCGTGGGCCTTCTCGGCCTTTGCGAGGGTCTCGAACCAGTCGGCGATCTCATCGAAGCCCTCGTCGCGGGCTGTCCTTGCCATGCCCGGGTACATGTCGGTGTACTCGTGGGTCTCGCCTGCCACAGCTGCAGCCAGGTTTTCCTGGGTGTCGCCGATCGGGAGGCCCGTGGCCGGGTCACCTACGCCCTTCATGTAGTCGAGGTGGCCGTGGGCGTGGCCTGTCTCGCCGTCGGCGGTATCGCGGAAGTTGCCGGCCACATCGGGGTAGCCCTCAATATCGGCCACCTTGGCGAAGTAGAGGTAGCGACGGTTGGCCTGCGACTCACCGGCGAAGGCGGCCTTCAGGTTCTCGTGCGTCTGTGTTCCGTCGAGGTTCATCGTGATGCTCCTGATCTGGGGATGGCGGGTAGAGATGGTCTTCGGGCGGTTTACCGGTCCAGCCGTGAGCCTAGGCCCGTGGAGCAGCCCTGCACATTCTCCGGAGGGTCGGTTCGTCCGGTCCGGGGCCGCTCTATGTGCCAAAGAGGGGCACGTCCGGGCCGACGATTCCCCTGAAGATCTCGAGTACCTCGCCGTCTTCGGCATGCCGATCGGTTTCGTCCTTTGAGTAGATGAGTTCACCGTCGACCCGTACGTCGTAGACGCCCTTGGAACCCGTGACCAGGCGCAGGTCGCTGATGACGTGCTGGTAGTTGGAGAGGAGGTCCCTGGCCGCGCTCACGGCGCGGGGTGAATAGTTTCAGGGAACGCAGTAGGTGATCTCGATGCTGTGCATGCTCATGGTGTCGCTCATGCGGACTGACATTAGCCGCGGGGCCTGTTTCAGGCTGAGGCTCCGGCAACGAGGAGTGACGTCTGGTCCGCCCTGACGGTCGTGTGGCCGCCGGGTGGGAGGGATCCCATCGCCTCACCGTCGGCCCGCAGGTCACCGGCGGCGCCGGTACCGCTGGGGTCGTCCAGCAACTCCAGCGAGACCTCGGCAGCCCTGAACATTGACACCCCGGGGTGGTTCACGTGGGCACCGGTGTCGACCATTCGGAAGGACTGGAGCAGTTCGATCCGGCTCACATCGCCGACGACACAGATGTCTATGAGGCCGTCGGTCGGGTCGGCACCGGGGCAGATCTCCATGCCGCCGCCGAACCATGGCGTGTTCGCAACGACTATGACCGCTGCTGTCAGATCGGTTGCATCGCCGTCGAGGGTGAGCCGGTAGGTGGCAGGCACCATGCGTGGAATCTCGAGGAGCGTGGCGATCGTGTAGCGGGACGCACCCCGGGGAAAGCGCATTGCGTTGGCCCGGCTGTTCACCGCAACTGGGAATCCGGCTATGAGGCTGGTGACAACGGGGCGGTCGGCACCGGTGATCAGGTTGACTGACACCGGCTCGGAGAGGGCCCGGTCAACGGTCCGGGCCAGGTCGCCCTCAAGAAGTCCCAGTGCCCTAGCAGCGTCGTCGCCTGTTCCGCTCGGGAGAATTCCCAGAACCCGGTCGGTGCCTGCCAGGACGGAGGCAGCCAGGTGGACGGTCCCGTCTCCGCCCATGACGAGGACCCGTTCGGCAGTGGATCCGACAACAGCCCTGATGCTTTCGACGGCAGAGCCAGCCGTCAGAAGATCGACACCTGTGTCGCGCTCCCGGAGCATTGCCAACACATTGTCCAGGTTGCGTGTGGCCGTTCCGGAGTGCGCCTCAGGGTTGGCGAGAAGCGCCACCGTCCCGCTGTTGGTGCCGGTCGCTCCTGTCATGGATGCATCATCGCCCATCGGTAGGCTCGCCGCTCATGAGAGACGCACCGGCAATACCGAATCGCGGCCTTCCGACCGTGTTCCCCCCTGTTGGAAGATTCACCCCTACAGGAGTACTAGCCCTTGCCGGGCTGCTGGCTGCCTGCGGTGGAGCTGCGGCACCACTGCCACCACCTGCGGACGGGGTGCTGCAGGTGGTTGGCCTTGACACGTTGGACTTCGACTTCGACCAGTACGAGGCCGAACCCGGTGAGATCACCATTCAGTACGTGCTCGACGGCAGGCAGTGGCATTCGCTGGTCATCGAGGGCCACGAGGACCACCTCCGCCTGGAGGTGAGCGGTGGGCCCCCCGGGGTGGGCAGCATCAACCTTGATGCCGGCCGCTACATCCTCTACTGCGACATCCCCGGCCACAGGGAGGGCGGCATGGAGGCCCGGCTGTTGGTGGGCTGAGGTTCCGGCCCGGGAGCGAAACGACCCGCCCCGTGGGGAGCGGGTCGTTCAGAGAAGCAGCCGGTAAGGCTGTTCTGGAAACCGTTGCTCAGCCCAGGATCTCGAAGAGTAGGTAGAGCACCACGGTGATGGCGAAGCCGTACTTGATGGTGTCGGTGTGCTTGTCGAGGGTGATCCGGTTCAGGACACCGTCGTATCCGCCCACCTTGCCGAGTGCCGAGAGTTCCATGGCGATCCAGATGACGGCAAACACGATCCAGAGCACAATCCGTGAACCCGAGTCGGGGGTACCGAAGTTGGGGCCACCGAAGTGGCTCGGCCACATCATCATGAAGATGAGGGGAATGGAGAACAGGGTGTTGACCCGGCTGGCCCGGCCCGCCCGCTTGGCGGCGGCAGGTGCTGCCGGGTCGGCCTCACCACCACCGGCCACTGCCACCGATGAGCCGATAACGATCTGCTGTGCGGGCCAGATGACCATCCAGACGTTGGCTGCCATGGTCGTGCCGAGCAGGGTTCCAAAGAGGATTCCCATTCCAGCTGCAGACTGCCAGTAGGTGGTGCTTGACAGGACCTCCTGGTGGGCCAGGATCCAGATGCCCGACACCCAGGTAAGGGCTGCTGCCCAGCGGAACCACCACAGGGTCCGCCAGGTGATCTTGCGGAGGGCCTCACCCCGGGCGGCCTCGCCCATTTCGCCGAAGGCAGAGCCTTGGATGAAGTTGAAGAAGTAGAGGAGACCTATCCAGGTGATTCCACCCAGGTAGTGGGCGAACCGGCCCATGGCCTGTCCTCCTCCGGCAATTCCCATCCAGTCGCTGAACAGTTCCACAGGGGTCCCCTTTGTTGGTGTTTGGCTTGCTCTTGAGAGTCGCTGCGCGGTTCACAGGTTTCAGTGAACGCGTCGGGCCGATCATGGCACGGTCCGGGGCCTGCGCCAACCACCCCGGCCTCAACTCCCAACCCGGAATCGTCTGGGTATTGGTCCGATCTCAGTCCACCAGCACGTCGGCGTAGCGGTCGCGGAGCGTCTTCTTGGAGAACTTGCCCACCGATGTCTTGGGCACCTCGTCGATGAACTCGACCCTGTCGGGCATCCACCACTTGACCACCCGTCCGTCCAGCCAGGCAAGGATCTCGTCGGCGCTGAGCGTCGCACCTTCTGCGGTCACGACACATGCCATGGCCCGTTCACCCCACCTGGTGGAGGCCACACCGATGACGGCCGCCTCGGTCACGTCGGGGTGCGCCATGATCTCGTTCTCAAGTTCGACCGAGCTGATCCATTCTCCGCCCGACTTGATGAGGTCCTTGGTTCGATCTACGAGGCGGATGTAGCCCTCGGAGTCTGCGGTCGCCACGTCGCCGGTCCTGAGCCAGCCGTCGTCGGTGAACGAGTCAGCTGAACGGTCGTCGTTGTAGTAGGTGCGGGCGATCCACGGCCCTCGGACCTGCAGTTCGCCTCTGGACTCGCCATCCCAGGCGACCTCGTCGCCCGTGTCGGCATCGGCGATGCGGAAGTCGACCCCTGGTGAGACCAGCCCGACCGTGGTTCGGAGATCCGCCTTGGCGTCATTGTCCAGGTGGTCGAGGGTTGACTTGATCTGGCAGACCGCTGCCAGTGGGCTGGTCTCGGTCATGCCCCATGCCTGCAGCAGAGGTAGGCCCGTCATCTCGCGGTAACCCTCAGACAGGGTCCTGGGTACGGCCGAGCCTCCGCACGGAATGGCACGGAGGGCAGAGACGTCGCGGCCCTCGAGTTCCGGGAGCACGCCCATCCAGATCGTGGGGACGCCGGCGGCGAGGCTGACCCCTTCGGTCTCGACGAGGTCGGCGAGGGCGCCGGGGGTCAGGTTGGCTCCCGGCATTACGAGCGTTGCTCCAGTGGCCACCCCGGCGTGAGCCAGCCCCCATGAGTTGGCGTGGAACATTGGCACTACCGGCAGGATCACGTCCCTCTCGTTCACACCGAGTGTGTCGGCCATCATTGCACCGAAGGTGTGGAGCACCATCGAGCGGTGCGAGTAGACGACCCCCTTGGGGTCGCCTGTGGTTCCCGAGGTGTACATCATTGATCCGGCGCGGTTCTCATCAACGCGGGTCCACTCCACCGGTGAGGCAGCTTCGAGGAGTTCCTCGTAGTCGTGCACCTCGGCCCTGATGGCATCGGCGTCGGGCGCTGGAGCGCCGTCGTCCATGAGGACAACGTGTCGTACCGTGTCGAACGTGTCCATCAGCGGCCAGATCAGGCCCGCCACGGACTGGTCGACGAAGATGACCTCGTCCTCGGCATGGTTGGTGATGTAGGTGAGCTGGTCGGGGAATAGGCGCAGGTTCAGGGTGTGGGCGACCCTTCCGGTGCACGGTGGAGCAAAGTAGAGCTCGAGGTGGCGGGAGGTGTTCCAGGCGAACGTGGCGACTCGACCGTCATCGCTGATACCGAGGTCGTCGAGGACCCCACCCAGGCGACGGGTTCGTTCACCCCAGTCGCCATAGGAAAGGCGCTCTCGGCCGCTGGGCGTTGCCGTCACTATCTGCTTGTCGGCAAAGAGGTTGGTGGCGCGGTCGAAGAGGTGGATCAGGGACAGGGGATTGTCCATCATCAAGCCATCCATTGGAGGTGCTCTCTTTCCGGATCGGTGTCGGTGGGGGGTGTCAGTGGGGGTGGCAGTGAGGGTGTCAGGCGGTGCCGTGTGCGTGGGCGGCATCGGCCAGTTCTGCCAGTTCGGCCCTCTCGTCATCGGTGAGGCACGCCAGGTCGGCTGCCGCTGCATGGTCGGTCGCGGCCTCGATGGATTCGTGGATCTCGGGATCGACAGGGCCACAGGACAGGTCGGTCCAGCCGAACAGGGTGGCGTTGGCCTCACCGCCCTTGGTAAGGACCAGTGCCAGCGGGTTGACGCCGGCGCCCTTGACGACAGCGACGTGTCGGCAGAAGCGGAGCTCCCTTGCCACCTGTGTGAGCAGGTACGCCTGACCCTCTGGATCTGTCGGCCGGTCCAGGTCTCGCCAGCCGGCGAAAAGGTCGGCGTCGGTGTCGTCGGCGGAGTCGACGACACGCTCCAGTAACTCGGCCAGGCGAGCGGCACCCTCGAAGCCGGACAGGTATTCCCGGCCGCGCTCGACGCACACCTGGCCGTACAGGGGGGCTGCGACGGACGGGGTGACAGCGGAGTCGTCGGTGGACCAGTTGGCGGCAATCGTCTCAGGATTCCAGAAGAAGGCAGCATCCACAGCCGTGTCAAGGTCGATGTCGCCCATCACACCCAGCCGTCCGAGAAAGTAGGTTCCCATGCCCGACGGCAGGCCCAGTTCGGCTCCGCGCTTGTAGGCGAGTCCATCAAGCATGAACCGGGCTCCCAGGTCGCTGATCGGTGCGGCTGTGCGGCGTGCGGCGGTCAGTGCGTCCATGGCCTGGTCTCCTCGAGGTGGTTGTGCCCGACAGTGGTGCCTACTGGGCCCCACTGTCGTAGATGGGACGGTAGCAAACCGGTTGCCGCTGGTCTCAGCCCAGCGTGGATGCGACCCCGAGCCCGATCAGGACCAGGTTGCGTGCAATGTCCTTCCACGAAAGGGGCCGGTTGGACCATGCCCCGAAGCAGCCACATGCGTCGTGGTGGCCTGCCATGAGGCGGCCTGTGATCAGCGTGGTGAAGGCCGCCAGGAGGGCAACCGCACATGGACCACCGGTTCGGGGGTCTACCAGCAGCAACAGAGCGGTTGCGCCTTCGGTCACGGGTAGCACCACGGCCAGCAGTCGGGGGTTGGGTAGGCCGAAACCCTGCATCGTTCTGCGTGTCGCCACGGGATCACGGAGCTTGGATACAGCTGCGATCACGAACACGACGGCCAGCACGGCAGCGGCCAACCCCCCGATACTCCCCGTCATCGATGCTCCGCCATTCTCACCTGTGGGCTCTCAGTAACCGAGAGCCACGTCCACTGTGGCCAGCAGGTCTCTGTGTTCCACGAACCGCCGCACGTTCTCCTCGACGAACGGGGTGAGCAGCGCAAGGCCCATCTCGGGTGTGTTGCCGATGTGAGGCGTGATGAGGCAGTTCGGAAGGGACCAGAGCGGGTGATCGTCGGGTAGGGGTTCCGGGTCGGTCACATCGAGGGCGGCGCCCCCGATGCTGCGCTCGGTGAGGGCTGCTAGGAGATCCTCGGTGACGACGTGGCCACCTCGGGCCACGTTCACTATCCAGGCGTCATCAGGTAGCAGGTCCATCCTGTGTGAGTCGATGATCCCGGTGGTCTCGCGGGTGAGGGCAAGGGCCAGCACCAGGATGTCGGTCAGGGGTAGGACATCGTCGAGGAGGTCGACGGTGACCGTGTAGTCAGCTCCGGCGAACGCGGCGCTGCTTCGCCTGACCACGGTCGTCTGGCAGTCAAAGGGGGCCAGCAGGGGCAGGAGGCTGGTAGCGATGCCTCCACCTCCCAGCACGGTGACACGCGAGTTCGCCAGTTGGCGACCAACGGGGCCCGACCAGGTGCTGGCCCGGGAGTAGCCGTGGAGGTTCTTGCAGGTAGCAAGGATGAGCGCCAGTACCGTCTCTGCTACCGCGGGTGCGTAGATCCCCTTTCCACAGGTCCACCTGAGACGGTTGTCGAGGTGGTGTGCGAACGGCTCGATTCCCGCATAGGGCAGTTGCACCCAGGTCAGGTGGTCGGCCCCGTTGACAACCGTGGGAAACAGGTCGGGCCTTGCGGGATCGGCCCACACGAGTCCCTCCGCAGCAGAGGGCTCAGCCAACACGGCACCGGCTCGTTCAACAGCTGCACACATCGCCTCGTACATCTGAGGCCTTGTGTCGGGGGCCACCGCCACTGGTCGGGTCACCCGAAAACCCTACCCATGGGCAGGTTGTTCAACCGGGGAGGTTCCGGCGGGGACGGGTTGTTCGTCAGGAGGTGGCAGGGGTGCCGGCATACGGAGCCGGGTCTCCGGCCGCAGGGATCTCAGGTCGGGTCCACGCTGTCAGATCGGCAAGGCTGGTTGCCACCGCACGCCACGCCTCTGGGTCCCATCCCTCGGCGGTCGCGATGAGTGAACCGTCCTGTCGGATGGCGACAAATGCGGGAAGGGTCGAGAGGCCGAGAGAACTCACGAGCCCGCTGTCGGGATCGGCAAGGCTCAGGATCTCGTTGGCCAATGGCCCCATGAAACTGCGGGTTCCGTCACTGTCGGTCCCGCTAACAATGAAGGCGACGCGCACGTCGGCACCGCTGAACGCGGTGAGGATCCGCCGCGCGGTGTCAAGAATCCAGGAACTCTCGTGGGTGAACGGGTCCAGCACGACTGCAGCCATGTGGAAGGTTGTCAGCCACTCGGAGACGGGGCGCGACGTTCCCTCCAGGCTCTGCAACCGAATCTCGTCAAGGTTCTGGGCCGTCTCTGTGTCTGCCACGGCGAATGACGCTAGCGCGCTGGCGTCAGATCCACTGGTTCCTGGCGGGTGGCTCTGAGGTCAACCGACTGAGGTGAGGGCCTCAACGAGGGCGTCCACGGCATCATCGGCCAGTGCTGACATCTCCTCGTCGGTCCTGTCCTGGATGGGGTGTTCCACGAACACCCTTCGAACCGCCAGCCCGAGGGCCCTTGCCTGGACTTCAGCAGCCTCCTCGAAGGGTCCAGAGGCCACGAACACGCCTGGAACCCCCCGTCGTTCAAGATCGTCGATGTCGTGCACACTGCACGTCGTACAGGATCCTCAATCGGCGAGCGCTTCGATGACAGCGTCGCAGGTGGTCGCGATCTCGTGGCGAAGGTCAACTGGAGCCGGCTTGGTGAAGGTCGGCTTGGCGTAGCGCTCCACGCCGGCACCGATCCTCACAAGGTGCTCCTCGAGCCTGTCGAGGAACACGTTTCCGCGCGGCTTGGAGATATCGAGTAGGCCGATGGTGAGGCCGTCGAGGGTCTCTGCCCGGTCGGTCAACTCGCGTTCAGCCGCGCGGCCCTCGGCCGTCGGGTCAAGGACAGTCAGGCCTGTCTGGCCTGTCAGGGAAGTGTCTGTCATGGCGTGATCTCCTTCGTTACGGGTTCGCTGCCGGTCGGGCCGTTGACCCAGCCTCCGATGATCGCCGAGAAGAGCCCGGCAGGGCCACCTGCATGGACGACGAGCAGGCCACCGGGTCGGAATTTGGGTAGAGACATGCCGGCAAAGTCCTGCGGTAGACCCTCCTCTATCGCTCCGGCCCCGACAAGGATCGAGTCGGCATCGACCATGAGGTGGCCTGCCAGTTCATCTGCGAAGCGGGAACGGCCCCAGCCGGCATCCCTGTACCTGGCCATGTGCTCCGGGGACAGCACGAGCATTGCGTCGATTCCCATTACGACACGGGACGAGACCGACCCGAGGAGGGCGTTTGCCAGCATGCGGGTCAGCGAGTCGGCTGATCGGCTCTTCTGGTCCATGAGGATGTGGGGTCCTTCACCGGCAAAGGCAGTGACCGTGTTCTGGCCAGGACCGGAACCCCTCTCCTCGGAGAGGCTGGTCCACGGCGAGCCGGCCGTGTCCTCGGCGAAGCAGAAGCCCTGCTTGCCCATGTGGCCGAGGGTGGCCCTGTCGATGCCGCCGGGGGCCCCTCCACCGACATTGCGGACCACCAGCTGGACGGCCCGCCCGATGGTGCTGTTGGCCCGGTTTCCGTGCCCGAGCACGTTAATGCCGTGGTTCATGCCGATCTGACCGGTTATCGGGCCGCTCACGACCAGCACCGGCCCCACCGACATCGTCGTGGCAAGGACGCCGTGCATGTTGAAGTCATCGGTACACACGGCTTCGAGGGCCGTGAGCACGACGGGCAGGTGCTCGGGTCTACAGCCCGCCATGACGGCGTTGATGGCAACCTTCTCCACAGTGCAGTCGACCAGGTCGGGTGGGACCACGGCCACGAGGTCCGCCGGATTCCGTGATGTCCCGGTGAGCATCCGTTCGACCCTGTCCTCGGTGGGTGGC
Organism: uncultured Candidatus Nemicrothrix sp.; assembly: GCA_913055915.1. Classification (GTDB taxonomy): domain Bacteria; phylum Actinomycetota; class Acidimicrobiia; order Acidimicrobiales; family MedAcidi-G1; genus UBA3125. The sequence goes on from CAJXKL010000010.1 coordinate 11,738, forward strand.
ACAACAGGGAGGCCGTCGGTCCAGCCTCTGTCGAACATTGCCTCGGCGTCATCTTCGAGAGAGGCGATCTGGACATGGCGTGACCTGAGGTGTGTATCGGTGGTGGAGTCGTCACCTGGTGCCCCGTACCTGGCCCTCAGCTCGTCGACCCGCCCGGGGTCGGCTGTGAGCGAGCCTCAACCAGGCTTGAAGGGGGGCAGGTCCGGTCCCAGGCCCGTCTGGCCTGTCAGGCCCTCCCAGGCGTCGCGCAGCCAACCTGTCGTCCTCTCGACCTCCTGTCCGGCCTCAAACCGCAGCAGCGTGGGAACGGACTCAAGGCCAAGCCCCCAACTCACGAAAAGGTCGGTGTCGTCGACGACCCACGGCACTTCGAGCGGAAACGCCGGGTCATCCTGGGTAAATACCGTCAACCCGACCCCGGCAGCCAACTGTTCGAGGACCGGAACCACCAGCTGGCAGGCGGGACACTCCCGCTTTACCACGGCTACAAGGCCGTCTGGCATCGCGGAGGAACTCACGTGTTGAGTATCGCGCACGCCGTCGCTGCCACCGGCAGCAGGCAGCAGCCAGTTCCTGAGACAGCCGCCACCTGAGACATTCGCCACCTGAGACGTCTGACACACCGGCACAAGTGGAATCAGGTCCACTCCTACCCTCGTACCCGATGGCCGGCTCACTTGACGTTCGCTTCTACGGGGTGCGGGGTTCCACCCCCTGTACGTGTGACGCCAACAAGCGCTACGGCGGAAACACCTCCTGTGTCGTGTTGCAGGCTGACGGCGCCGATCCGATCCTCCTGGACCTCGGTACCGGCCTCCGTCACTTCGGACTGGAAATCGATCGTGAAGCCGACCCGGAACACGGGGTGGGAGGCGAGCGGCCGAAGTCGACGCCTCCGTTCAGGGGAACGGCGCTTGTCAGCCACCTCCACTGGGACCACGTTCAGGGGCTTCCCTTCTTTGCGCCGATCAACCGCTCCGGCGCCCACCTCGACGTGTTCGGTCCGGCCGATGGAAACCGCTCGATGGAGGCTGCCTTCTCCTCGTTCATGAACCCGCCCTACTTCCCGATCTGCGTAGGTGACCTGGCGGGGAACGTGTCCTTTTTCGACGTCGGCGACGGGAGCATGTCGGTTGGCCCAGCGGTTGTCACCACGCGGCAGGTGCCACACGTGGGGGTGACCAACGGATACCGGATCGACTGGGGCGATGTGAGCGTCGCCTACATCAGCGACCATCAACAACCTGTCAACGACCCCCTCCGGGTGGACGAGGCGGTGCTCGAGTTGGCGCAGGGGGTCGACCTCCTTGTCCACGATGCCCAGTTCACCTCCGAGGAGTTCGCCCAGCGGAGCAACTGGGGTCACAGCACCGTCGCCTATGCGTTGGAGGTGGCCCATCAGGCTTCGGTGTCAGAGTTGGCCCTGTTCCACCACGATCCCTCACACTGTGACGACACCGTTGACAGGTTGCTGGAATGGGCCAGCGATACGGCAGAAGGCCTCGACGTTGGGAGGGTCAGCGCACCTGCCGAGGGTCAGACGGTAACGCTGGCGGCCGCATAGTCGGCTACTGGATCACGACGCCACTTCGGCCTGTCCTCGACGGCCTGAACGAGCAGCATGTCGGGTTACCCTCGCAACTACCTTCGCATCGGCAGAGGACAGGGGGGCACGTGGCAGCCAGCCAGCAGGACAATCACGAAACCCGGAAGGGTGACATCACCCCCGAGGCCTACCGACAGGTGCTCGGACGCTTCCCGACAGGCGTGACCCTCGTTACCGGAATGGATGGCGACGAGCCCCTGGCCGTTGTCATCGGCTCGTTCGTGTCGGTTTCGATGGAGCCCCCTCTCGTCGGATTCCTTACCGGCGCCGATGCAAGGACCTGGCCTCGGATCAGAGCGGGTGGTTCGTTCTGCGCGAACGTGCTGGCCGACGACCAGGTCGATCTGGCGAACGCCTTCTTCACCCGCGACGGAGACCCATGGGAGGGAACCAGCTGGGTTCCGGCACTCTCTGGTTCGCCCATGATTCCCGCCTGCGTTGCCAGCATCGACTGTTCGGTCTTCGATGCAATGGAGGCAGGCGACCATTCGTTCGTGGTGGGTGAAGTTGTCGACCTCAAGGACCATGAGACAGGCGGCTCGCCGCTGGTGTTCCTGGGTGGCTCGTACGGGTCGTTTGGCCCCAGTGTCGGTTCAGGTTCCTGATGCCGCTGTACGCAATGGGCGACGTAGGGCCTGAGGTGCATCACTCCGCCTATGTCCATCCTGAGGCGATCCTGATCGGTGCCGTTGTGCTGGGCCCCGAGTCGAGTGTCTGGCCTCATGCCGTCATCAGGGCCGATGACAACCAGATCGTCATCGGGGCGAGGTCCTCGGTGCAGGACAACGCCGTCCTCCACTGCACCGCCGACCTGCCGACGATCATCGGCGACGATGTGACCCTTGGCCATCTCTGCCACCTTGAGGGCTGCACGATCGAGGACCAGGTCATGGTCGGTGTCGGGTCCGTGGTCCTCCACGAGGCCCTGGTCGGACGGGGTTCGATCGTGGGTGCGAACGCAGTTGTACGCAACGGTCAGGTCGTTCCGCCCCTATCGATGGCGTTGGGGGTTCCCGCAACCGTCAGGGAGGGAGTGATGGCCGAGGGCGCCAACCTCGAGAACGCCGAGGTCTACGTTGAGAGGGCCCGTCTGTTCGCCTCGGTCCTCCGTTGCCTGGACTGAGGCAGTGGACGGGCGGGCGAACCACCACTACGGGTCCGGTGGCCTGCGTCTCGCGGCCCACCTCGAGAAGCCTGACCCTGACGAAGTTGCTGTCAACGGCGATCCGCTGCCCGACGAAGGCGTTCCTGCTGTCCTGATCTGCCACGGCTTTCCCAGTGGCCCCGGCGGGGGAGCCAACTCGCCGGCGACGTTCCCCGAGTTGGCCCGAAGGATCTCCAAGCAGTTGGGGTGGGTGGCGATGGTTCCCTACCTGCGTGGCATGCCGGGGTCTGAGGGCAACTTCAGCCTTGATGGCTGGCGCGATGACCTGCTGGCAGCGGCGCGACACCTCCGTGACAGCGACGAAGTCGGGGTGCAGGTAGGCGGCATCTGGGCAGTCGGCTTCGGTACTGGTGCAGGCCTGGCAATCTGTGCTGCTGCCGCAGAGCCGGCGATCAGGGGCGTCGGCGCTCTTGCCACTCCTGCCGACTGGTCCGACTGGGCTGACAACCCGCGTCGACTCCTGCTGCACGCACGCGATGCCGGTCTGCTGTCAGATCCGGAGTTTCCCACTGACTTTCACAGTTGGGCGGGTGCGCTTGGGTCGATCTCCCCGGAAGCATGTGTGGGTGGGCTCAGGCCAAGGAACCTCCTGTTGGTGCACGGAGGTAACGACAACGCTGTGCCGCCACTCGATGCCCGGGCCCTGGCTGCGGCCCACGGTGCCGCTGACCTGCGCATGATCAGCGGGGCCGGTCACCATCTCCGCCATGATCCGCGGGCGATTGCAGTGCTTCTGGGCTGGTTGGTGCGCCAGCGCCGCCTGAACGGTCGAATCGGCTGATGCCGGAGAGGCTGCGGTTTCCGTGACCCTCCTGTGAAAACTCTGGCTGGATTGTTACTATCCACATAGGAGAAATACCTGATGTCGGTGCCCGCTGCACCAACATCGCGATGCTGGAATCTGGAGTCAAACCCAACATGGCACCTGCCGAGATTGATCTGGACCTGAGCCGCTACAAGCTTGGCTGGAGCGACGCGGAGGACTACGTCTTCAAGCCCAGGAAGGGCATTGACGAGGCCATGGTCAGGGAGATCTCCGGCATGAAGAGCGAGCCCGACTGGATGACCGACTTCCGCCTCAGGTCCTTCCAGCGTTTCGGCGTCCGCCCGATGCCCTGGTGGGGTGGAGACATGTCGGGAATCGATTTTGACGACATCTACTACTACATCAAACCTACCGAGGGTCAGGCCGACGACTGGGACGACGTTCCCGAGTCCATAAAGAACACCTATGAGAAACTCGGCATTCCCGAGGCCGAGCGCAAGTACCTGGCCGGGGTGACGGCGCAGTACGAGTCAGAGGTCGTGTACCACCGGAACCGCGAGGACCTCGAGACCCAGGGCGTCATCTTCTGTGACATGGATACGGCTCTGCGGGAGCACCCCGAGATCGTTAAGGCCTGGTTCGGCCGGATAATTCCACCCAACGACAACAAGTTCTCGGCGCTCAACTCGGCTGTCTGGAGTGGTGGTTCGTTCATCTACGTACCGCCCGGCGTGAAGGTGGAGATGCCCCTTCAGGCCTATTTCCGTATCAATGCCGAGAACATGGGTCAGTTTGAGCGCACGTTGATAATTGCCGACGAGGGATCTGAGGTCCACTACATCGAGGGCTGCTCTGCACCCGTGTACACAACCGATTCTCTCCACTCGGCGGTCGTCGAGATCGTGGTCAGGCCATCGGCACGTGTCACCTACACGACCATCCAGAACTGGTCCAACAACGTCTACAACCTTGTCACCAAGCGGGCACGGGTCGAGGCCGAGGGTCACATGGAGTGGATCGACGGCAATATCGGATCTCGTCTCACCATGAAGTACCCGGCCGTTGTGCTGGTGGGGCCCAAGGCCTCCGGAGAGGTGCTCTCGGTGGCGTACGCGGGTGACGGCCAGCACCAGGATGCAGGGGCCAAGATGACCCACGCAGCTCCCGAGACCACCTCCAAGATTGTGTCAAAGTCCATTTCAAAGGACGGCGGTCGTACCAGCTACAGGGGCCTCGTGAGGATCGAGGACGACGCATACGGCTGCAAGAGCCATGTCCAGTGCGATGCCCTGATACTCGATGATGACAGCATCTCCGACACCTACCCGTACATGGAGGTCGGAGCAGCTGACGCCGTGGTGGGGCACGAGGCAACTGTCTCCAAGGTCGCCGATGACCAACTCTTCTACCTGATGAGCAGGGGCCTGACGGCCGAACAGTCGATGTCAATGGTTGTGAACGGCTTCATCGAGCCGATTACCCGGACCCTGCCAATGGAGTACGCGGTCGAGTGGAGTCGGCTGATTGAACTGCAGATGGAGGGGTCTGTCGGCTGATCACCCGGATCGGCTAGGAATACGCCATGCCGATGCGGGAGGACTGCAAGCACTTCGAGAGCCGTAGTTATCCCAACGGCGACACAGTGCGCAAATGCGACCGCGACCTGGCTCCCGAGGCCCCCTGGAGGTGTCCCGCCGATTGTCCCTCCTTCCAGAAGCGCCGTATCGACGTGAACTGGAGCCACGGCTCGTTGGTGACACCGGCCACCCCAGATGAGCCGCAGGGTCTGGGCGATGATGACAGCATTGCTGCGCTTCTGGATGCCGCCGAGGACATAATCAACGATGCTGTGCCCGGTGTGATAGCCGACCTGGATGCCGAACGCGGAACCGCCGGAAGGATTCGGAAGCGCCTGAGGCAGGGTAGAAGAGGCAAGCGGAACCGGAAGGGCAAACGCCGCCGGTGACGTCTGTGCGGCCTGCGAGGCTGTAGCTGTTCCGGGTGGGTCCCGGCTCTGACTGCCGGAGGCGCCAGGGCCCCGGTGAGATCCTCACCTCGATCAGAGATGGGAGGGGTACGTGGACCATCGAGTCGTCGTCGGACCGCAGCATCATGAGATCCTGTCCGAGGCGTTCGAACGTTCCGGTCTGGGCCGTCGTTGAACCGGTCACCACAATGGTCACTTCCAGCTGGTCGCTGAGGAGTCGCTCAAGCACGCTGTGAAGGTCAGTGTCGCGGATGGGTGTTGGGCGGTCACCGACCACGTCCGTGTCGGGGCCGAGGCGGAGGAAGGCAATTGAGGTGAGGGCGAGCAGGCTCAGCCCGCCATCGTCGAGGCGCAGGCCGATGAAGTCGGCACCGATCACCTCGACGTGGCCGTTGCGGTGGGCCCCGCTGGGCAGTACCACCCCTATGGGATCACGTCATTCGGCAAGATCGGTCAACAGCCCCTGTAGGTGGCCGGTCTCCTTGGCGCCGGCCTCGGCGATGAAACGCTCCAAGGCCTCAAGTGTCGGTTCGGGGGTTTCCGGTGGGGTGGTCCCGGCCTCCGGTTCGGGTGGCGAGTCGCCCGCTTCTGCGGCCATGTGTCGACGGTAGCCGGGACCTTCGGGCGGCGGGAGGGGTAGCCTCTGGGTACCCATGCAGGAGACCACCGTCAAGTTGAGCGTTCCCGGAAACGGCCTGATGTCGGTTCTGGTGGGCGAACACGACGAGTTGTTGCGCCAGGTTGAGGAAGCCTTTCCCAACGCGGGCATACATGTCCGTGGCAACCAGATCACTATCGACGGAGAGCAGGCCGACGTTGTCCGCCGGGTGTTCGACGAGTTGGTGCTGCTTCTGGAGCGGGGCCTTCCGGTGGATTCGCTCACCCTGGAGCGTGCGATCGACATGGTTCAGGCCGATGAGCGTCCTTCAGAGGTCCTGACCAGCGAGGTTTTCCGGACCTCGCGGGGGAAACCGGTTCGGCCCCGGTCAACTGGTCAGCAGCGCTACGTCGAGGCCGTAACCGACAACATCATCACCTTTGCGATTGGCCCGGCCGGAACGGGTAAGAGCTGGTTGGCTGTGGCGCTCGCCGTGAGGGCACTCCAGGCTGGTCAGGTCGACCGGATCGTGTTGACCCGCCCGCTGGTAGAGGCCGGTGAGCGGGTCGGGTTCCTGCCCGGCGACCTGATGGCCAAGGTCGACCCCTACTTCCGCCCCCTCTACGACGCCCTGTTCGACATGCTCGACAGGGACACGGCCCAGCGTCTTCTCGAGCGCGGCGAGGTCGAGGTGGCGCCGCTTGCGTTCATGCGTGGGCGCACCCTCAACAACAGCTTTGTGATCCTCGACGAGGCCCAGAACACCACCCCCGAACAGATGAAGATGTTCCTGACCAGACTGGGTTTCGGATCTAGGGTGATCGTGACCGGCGATGTCAGCCAGACAGATGTACCGGGCGGGCGAAGCGGGTTGGCGGACCTCGAGCCTGTCCTGTCCGGAATCAGCGGCCTTGACTTCGTGTACCTGACCAGTCGAGACGTGGTTCGGCACAGAATCGTCCAGGACATCGTGGAGGCCTACGGGGTGGCAGGGGCCAACGGGGCACCTGAGCCTCGGGGCAACACGTGAGCTGTGGATGAGCCCACGATGAGAGAGGAACCTCCTGAACCCCGTCCGCGTGTCGTGGTCGACGCGCGGACGATGACGACCCTTGACGATGTCTCCGGTGACACGTCGCGGTGGGTGGCGCTTGCAGAGCACGTTCTGGTCGAAGAGGGCCTGGGTGCCAGGCCCGTCGAGTTGACGATCCACCTGGTCGACGAGGGCTCGATAGCCGACCTGAACCGTGAGCACATGGGTGGTGAGGGGCCGACCGACGTTCTGGCGTTCCCGGTTGACGACCCTGCCGAAGGGTCCGGGGACCTGCTGGTTCTCCTCGGTGACGTGGTGATCTGTCCCGTGGTGGCGGCAAGACAGGCCCAGGGCAGCGAGGGGGGTCCCCAGGGGGAACTGTCCCTGCTTCTGGTGCACGGAATCCTGCACCTGCTTGGTCACGACCATGCCGAAGCCGGGGAGCGTGAGGTAATGCAGAGGCGGGAACGCGAACTACTGGCGGGATTCGGGCGCTGATGGACGTCACCGAGGTGGTGGGCCTCGTGCTCCTCGTTCTGGCAACCGGTTGTTCAGCGGTTCTGGTTGCAGCAGAGACGAGCCTTGTCCACATCGGCCGTGCCAGGGCAGAGGTCATCGGGGACGGAACGGGTACTGACGAGCGTGTCGAGGCGCTGCTGGCCCTTCTGGACCGACGGACAGAGGTTCTTCGCCCACTCGTGTTGGCACTGGTCGTACTTCGGGTAGCCACAACCGCTCTTGTGGTCAGCTGGGCCTACCAGCGACCTGGTGTAGGGTGGGTGATACCCGCGGTTGCCGTGCTCGGTGTGGTTGTCTTCGTCGTTGCAGAGGCGCTCCCGCGCTCTGTTGCACTTCGCAGGACGGATTCGGTAGCCCTTCGGGCCGTTGGGGTGGTCGGCCTGCTCGCCTCGGTCGTGCCACTGCGCTGGCTTGCGACCCTGCTTGCCACGATCTCCGAACGACTGCTGCCCAGGTCTGCACGCGAGGTCGGACCGGTTGTTACCGAAGAGGAGTTGCTGGCCGTTGCCGACAGGGCCTTGGCGACACGCTCAATCGACGAGGAGGAACACGAGCTCATCGGGTCCGTTATTGCGTTCGGCGATACGCTGGTAAGGGAGGTGATGGTTCCCCGTCCGGACATCGTCGGCGTCGAGAACGGCTGCACGGTGCAGACGGCACTTGAAGAGGCCGTATCCGGCGGACACAGCCGTATCCCCGTCAGCGGAACCGGAATCGACGACATCGTCGGGATAGTTCACGTCAAGGACCTTGCAAAGGCCCATCTGGACGGCAGAAGTGGTGAACCAGCGGTGGAGATGTCGCGCCGTCCAACATTCATACCGGAGACGATGAAGGCCGACGACCTGTTGCGTCAGATGCAGTCCGAGCGGTTCCACCTGGCGGTGGTCGTGGATGAGCACGGCGGCACGGCCGGCCTCGTCACCATGGAGGACCTTCTCGAGGAGGTGGTCGGCGAGATCGTCGACGAGTTCGACCTGGAGGAACCGTTGTCCCAGCCACTCGCGGGCGGAGACCTCCGGGTCCACGGACGAATGCCGATCGACGAACTGAACGACCTGTTGGGAGAGGACCTGCCCGACGGCGACTGGGACACCGTTGGTGGCCTCATCTTCAACGCCCTCGGCCATGTGCCCGAGGCGGGAGAGGCAGTCGAGTTCTCAGGACGCCGCTTCTGCGTAGAGCAGGTTGTCGGTCGGCGGATCACGAGGATCCGCGTGGGTGCACCAGAGGTCTGCCAGTGACAGAGGAGCCAGCGGGGCTGGAGGAAGAGCCGGGTAGGGAGTCGGGTGCAGACGACCGGATGGTCGTAGAGCAGCCCGAGGGCCACCGTTCCGGTTTCGTGACCCTGGTCGGAAGGCCCAACGTCGGCAAGTCCACCCTGTTGAACAGCATGCTCGGGACCAAGGTGACCATTGTGTCCGACAAGCCCCAGACCACCCGGACAGAGGTGCGCGGTGTCTTCACGAGGCCCGATGTGCAGGCCGTGTTCTGTGACACTCCGGGAATCCACAAGCCGAGAACCCTCCTGGGCCAGCGGCTGAACGACACCGCCCGTGCTGCGCTGGCCGATATGGATGTCGTGCTGTTCCTCGTCGAGGCCGATGGCCCCATCGGCAGGGGCGACCGCTTCATCGCCGAGAGCCTTCCGGCTGATCGGACGATTCTGGTGGTGAACAAGACTGACTCAGTCGGCCGCGATCAGGTGATCGGGCAGTTGGCCGAGGCATCCGAGTTGCACTTTGACGAGTACTTCCCGGTGTCGGCGAAGACAGGACGTGGAGTCGACTCCCTGCTCGAGCATGTACTCGAGAGGCTTCCAGAGGGCCCGCGCTACTACCCGGAGGACGTGGTGTCAGACGTCCCTGAGGCCTTCTGGGTGGCCGAGCTGGTCAGGGAGCAACTGCTGGTCGTTGTCAGGGAGGAACTGCCGCACTCGATCGCCACCCGGGTGACTGAGTGGGACTGGCCCAGAATCCGGTGCGAGATCCTCGTGGAGCGCGATTCGCAGAAGGGGATCGTCATCGGCAAGAAGGGGTCGGTACTCAAGGAGGTCGGAACCAGGGCGCGGGCCCAACTGCCTGACGGGGTCTTTTTGGAACTGGCCGTCAAGGTGGACAAGGACTGGCAGCGCCGCCCGAAGGCCCTGGATCGCCTGGGTTACTGACAGACCCAGGCACCCGGGGTCTCGCGGCAGGCTCAGGAGAACAGGCCGCTCAGGAAAGTGACGGCCTCTGCGGGGTCTGATGTACGTCGCATCGGCGGGAGGGCGGCGAGCAGGGCAACCGAGTAGCGAGCTGTCGAGAGGCGGGGGTCGAGAACCGCTGCAACCCCCTGATCGGTCTGGGAGCGGATCAGGCGGCCAACTCCCTGTGCGAGCCGGAGGGCACCGAGGGGAAGGTCAACGGCTCCCCAGCCATCGAGGCCGGCCCTGTCACGCCATGCCCTCGTGAGGTGCTCATCGGGTCGTGGAAACGGAATTCGGTCGATTACGACAAGGCCCAGGGACGGGCCGGGAACATCGATGCCCTGCCAGAAGCTGCGTGTGGCGAACAGGCAGGCCGCCTCATCGGCAGCGAACTCCTCGAGGAGCGTCCTGGCCGGAAGGTCTCCCTGTTCCAGTATCCGATACGGCACGAGCGGCCTGATCGCCGCAGCGGCGACCTGCAGCCGCTTCCAACTGGTGAACAGGGCGAGGGTGCGGCCTCCGCCGGCCTGGATGAGGCGTTCCAGTTCCGCGAGCATCGCTGTCGACCAGGCGGGTTCGTCGTCGGAGGGGCTGGGGATGTGAGTGGGGCAGTAGAGCAGGGACTGGGCCTCGTAGTCGAATGGACTCTCGACGGTGCGGGTGGCCGGGTCTGGAATCGCCAGGCGTGCAGGGAGGTTGATGGGAAGCGTCGCACTTGTCAGTACAGCCGTGCGCAGAGGCCAGAGGTCGCTCACCAGACGTGGTCCAACCTCGATTGGTGCGACACGCAGTACCATCCGGGTGCCTGAGCGTTCCACCCATGCGAGGTGGTCGTCTCCGGAAACTGTCTGTTCGACAGTGTCTGCTCGGCGGGGCTTTCGGAGCAGCTCTCTGGCGAACCGAACGTCGCCTATGAGGGCGCCTCCGGCGTTCACCAGGCGGGTCAGACGACGGCGCTCTCGTTGGGTTCCGGGGTCGTCAGCACCATGTGTGATGTCACGCACTGCCTTCCGTGCAGCAACCAGCACGCGGTCGACCCGGGTCTCTGCCAGGTCAAGGACCGGATCGAGGTCTGAGCACGCGTCGGCCACGAGGCGCCTGTCGGGATTGTCGGCAAGCCATGTCGTGAACCGTGAAGCCGCATCGTCAAGTCCGGCTGCGAGGTCAGCCTGGTCGAGGGCCGGTCTGGCGAGGCGGGCCAGCCAGCGAAAGCGTCCAGCGGTCAACTGGAATCCGAATGTTGCGGTGAAGACCTCCTCCAGTTGGTGGGCTTCGTCGAACACGACGAGCTCGTGGGGGTGGTCGGGGTGGTCGAGGAGCATGCCGTTGAGGGCCACGTCGACCGCGTAGAGGTGGTGGTTGGTGACGCAGATGTCAGCATCGCGGGCGCGTTGGCGTGCCCTGGCCGGACGGCATTCGGATACGAACGGACACTCAGATGGACCGATGCAGTCGTCGGTACCGACGCTCACCGTGGACCAGGTTCTCGGGCTGGGCTCGAACGGAAGGTCCGCCCGGTCGCCCGACACGCTCGTGTCGGCCCAGTCCAGTATTGACTCCACCTGGGTGCCGTCTGAGCCGTCGGTGAGCCCGTCAAGGGCCTGTTGTCGCGCGGGGGAACGAATCTGGTCGAGGCGTTCGTGGCAGACGTAGTTGTCCCAACCCTTGAGAACAGCGTGGTTGAAGGTCCTGTCGAGATGCTCGACGAGCAGGGGCAGGTCGGACCTCTCCATCTGGTCCTGGAGCGCCTTCGACCAGGTGGCGATGACGGTCCTGCGACCGGAGAGAATGGCCGGAATCAGGTAGGCGAGGGTCTTTCCTGTTCCCGTGCCGGCCTGAATGAGCAGATGGCGTTCGGTGTCGATGGCTTCTGCGATCTCCAGGGCCATGGAGCTCTGGCCCCGTCGTACCTCGCCTCCGCCCGGCAGTGCCCCGGTGACCTCCTCCAGGGCTATTGAAACCTCGTCGGCCGTGCTCATCATGAGGACTCTACGGGCGGGCTGCACCACCGACCGGAGGCAAGGAGGGGGTAGGTTTCGAGGATGCTTCCGTCCGATCTGGATCCCCGACGGATCCCTGTGCACATCGCATGCGTCATGGACGGCAACGGCCGTTGGGCCGAACAGAGGGGCCTGCCTCGTACCGAGGGGCACACGGCTGGTGAGCAGTCGCTCTTCGACGTGCTCGAGGGGGCCGACGATCTGGGTGTCGGTTGGTTCACTGTGTACGCGTTCTCGACCGAGAACTGGCGACGACCGGCCGACGAGGTCCAGTTTCTGCTTCGGTTCAATGAGCAGATCCTCATCAACCGCCGAGACGAGATGCACGAGCGGAACATGCGCATCCGGTTCATCGGCAGACGTGACCGGCGGGTACCCAGGCGGCTGGTTCGCCTGATGGACGACGCTGAGGAAATGACCCGTGACAACAGCGGGTTGACCTTCACGGTGGCGTTCAACTACGGGGGCAGGGCCGAGTTGGTCGATGCCGTGCAGCGCCTGGTTGACTCCGGTGTAAGGCGTGTCACCGAGAAGGCCATTGCCAGGAACCTCTACGACCCCGAAATGCCCGATCCGGACCTCGTTGTCCGAACCTCTGGCGAGTACCGCATCTCGAACTTCCTTCTCTGGGAGATCGCCTACAGCGAGCTCGTGTTCAGCGAGACCCTGTGGCCCGACTTCAGACGGGAACACCTCTACTCCGCGATCAAGGAGTTCCAGGACCGCGACCGTCGCTTCGGCGGTGTTGGGGAACCGTGACCCTCTACCGCGACAAGGGCGTGGTGATCAGAACGTGGCGCCTCGGTGAGGCCGACCGGATCGTGGTGCTGCTAACACCGGAGCACGGAAAGGTCCGTGCCGTGGCCAAGGGTGTGCGCAAGATCCGGAGCAAGTTCGGTGGTCGCCTCGAGCCGACGAGCCATGTCGACCTCCAGCTCTACGCAGGCAGGGGAGACCTCGGCATCGTCACCCAGGCGGAGACCATCGATAGGTTCGAAAACGTCAGGGCGGACCCGGACCGCTTCAGCGAGGCGTCAGCCCTTCTCGAGGTGGTGGACGTCGTCTCCCCAGATGGCGATCCGGACCGTCAGCGCTACGAGATGCTTCTCGGTGCGTTGAGGACCCTCGACGAGAACCCGACCCCCCTGCTGGTTCCGGCGTTCTTTCTCAAGTTGCTCGCCCGCGAGGGGCTGGTACCCCACCTTGACTCCTGCGTCCGTTGCGGTTCATCTGGGCCGTTGGTCACCGTTGAGTTCGGTGAGGGTGGGACACTTTGTGTGGATTGTCGACGCGGCCGACCGGTGTCGGCCGCGGCCCTTGCGGTGATGAGGGCGGTCGTGGGTGGTGGCCTGGTGGATGCACTTGCCGTGGTCGACCCTGAGGTCTGCGCAGAGGTGGATGCCACGTCGACGGCGGCCGTCGAGTACCACCTGGAGCGCCGCATGAAGTCTCGACGGTCAATGGAAAGGGCCTGAGAAAGGGCCCACAGAATGCGTCCGAGGTGCCGGCCGGACACCTGTTGGCCACCCCTCTTCAGTCGAGGGCTGGCACGACAGGAGTTGTGCCAGCGTGGCTCCTGTCGACCACGAGCGTGCCTCCGATCCGGTCGCCCAGGCGACGGTGCCCGGAACTCGTCAATGTCAGCCCCATCTCGACCGCCACCACTACCGGTGCCAGAAGGCCGAGAACGGTCGGGATCATCCACGGGAGCGTTCGACCCATGGATCCGGTCAACCCCGGGAGGCTTCCATCGGAGCGTCGGATGACCCGCAGGCCGGTAACGGCCTTTCCGAAGCTGAATCCCGTTACCGAGGTCAAGAGGACCTGGTTTGCGAGGAAGGCCAGGGTTGGAACCAGCACATGCGTGGCTCCGAGGCCGACATCGACCTGCCATGCCTCGTTCCCGATGACGATGCAGCCCTCGTCAGAGGCGAACAGCACGGAGCAGGCATCGGTGGCTGTTAGTTCAACTGGTACGGGTCTGCTCTCGGCGCCCGACAACAGGATGATGGTGAAGAGGGTGGCGATGATGAGGTTGTCCAGAACCCACGCGATGAGCCGGCGTCCGAGAACCGCTGTCGGGTCGGTGCGGTTGTCAGCGTCGGCCTTCTTCATCGGCCCAGTCTGGCCGATTGAATGAGCATCGAGACCTCCACCTGAGGGTGGAACAGTGCTGGGGCATCGGCCGGTACCCTGCAGCGCCATGGTCCCCAACGACGAAACCCTCTTCGAGAAGGTGGTGAACCTGTCCAAGCGTCGCGGGTTCGTGTTCCAGTCGGCCGACATCTATGGCGGCTTCCGCTCCACGTACGACTACGGGCCCATCGGCGTGCTGCTGCTTCGCAATGTGAAGGAGCAGTGGTGGCGAACCATGGTCCAGTTGAGGCACGACGTCGTCGGTCTGGATGCGTCCATCCTCACCCCCCCCGCTGTCTGGGAGGCCTCAGGTCACCTCGCCAACTTCACCGATCCATTGGTCGACTGCAGGGAATGTGGAGCCCGCCACCGGCAGGACAAGCTGGACGAGCCCGACACCTGCCCGGCCTGCGGCAAGACGGGTTCGTTCACCGAGGCCCGACACTTCAACCTCATGTTCAAGACCCATGCTGGCCCGATGGCCGACTCGGCTGCCGAAGTCTACCTGCGCCCCGAGACCGCCCAGGGCATGTTCATCAACTTCGCCAACGTGCTCAACACGAGTCGCAAGAAGCCACCGTTCGGAATCGCCCAGATCGGCAAGTCGTTCCGCAACGAGATAACTCCCGGCAACTTCGTGTTCCGCACGCGCGAGTTCGAGCAGATGGAGATGGAGTTCTTCGTGCCCCCGGCCGAGGCCGACGAGTGGTACCGGTACTGGTGCGATGCCAGGCGCAGCTGGTACCTGGACCTCGGAATGCCCCAGGACCGCCTGCGTCTCCGCGACCACGATTCCGACGAGTTGAGCCACTACTCGACGGCGACTGCAGACGTGGAGTTCCTGTTCCCGTGGGGCTGGGACGAACTTGAGGGCATAGCCAACCGGACCGACTTCGACCTGATGCGTCACGCCGAGAGTTCGGGAGCGCGGCTCGAATACCACGACCCGGGCAGTGGCGACAGGTACGTACCTCACGTGATCGAGCCGGCTGCCGGAGCCACCCGGACGGCAATGGCGTTCCTGATGGCTGCCTACGACGAGGAGGAGGTCAGGGACGACACCCGAACTGTCCTCCGCCTCGACCACCGACTGGCGCCCTACAAGGTGGCCGTCCTGCCGCTGTCCAAAAAGGCTGAGCTGATCGATCCCTCCAACGAGGTCCTGGGGTTGCTCCAGCCGCACTGGATGTGCGACTACGACCAGACCCAGGCAATCGGTCGCCGCTACAGGCGCCAGGACGAGATCGGCACGCCGTTTTGCGTCACCATCGACTTCGACACGCTTGACGACCGGGCCGTGACGGTCCGCGAGCGTGACTCCATGGAGCAGGAGCGTGTACCCATCGAGGGTCTCGTCGGGTACCTGACTGGACGCTTGACTTCCTGAGTTCGGCCTGATCACACCGGGCCGATCCGGCTCTGTCTAGAGCTCAGGCCAGAGAACCCTGCGACGCCTGGACTTCCTGCCCCTGTCGCCGAGCGCCCAGACACGACGCCATGCACCGATGTCAGGACCGGTGAGCCCTGGTGACGTACCGGCGTGTGCGCGCTGTCGCGCCTGCCACCAGTCGCTGGCGGCCTCGTCGCCGAGTGAGGCCACGGCTGCCTCGAGCCGGGAGGCGAAACCACGGGCGTGCTCGCCTTCGGTGGCGAGGAGTGGGTCGCCGAAGGTAACCGTCGTGCTGGAACGGCTAGGAAGGAAGTGGCCCTTGCGGAGGATCCGGTCGGTGCCGGCAATGTGCACTGGTACCACCGGAACATTGCAACGGATGCCCAGGTAGGCGGCGCCGCCACGGAAGGGTTGCCCCCAGCCATCGGGGCTGCGGCCACCCTCGGGAAAGATCAGGACACTCCAGCCGTCGTCGAGAAGGTCTGCTGCGAGGTTCGCTGACCTGCGTCCCACCTTTGTGCGCTCGATCGGTATGGCGTTGATCAGGAGTGCGGCTAGTGCGCTGCCCAGTCTGGTGGCGAAGAAGTAGTCGGCGGCGGCACCTACAACAACGCGGTGACGCCACGGCTCGGGTATCGAGGTGAGGAGCAGGGGTGTGTCGGCGTGGCTGTGGTGGTTGGCCACGAAGATGACGGGGCCGTCGACAGTGCTGAGGCGGTCGGTTCCCTCGCGGCTGGGTGATGCGACCACGGACATTACGAACCTCATGACGGTCTCGACCAGAGAGGCCCTGATGACACGAGCCGGGTACCGCCGCGCCCATGCTGTGTCGTACTCGGCTTTGAGTTGACGCGTCGGTTCCGGGGGCTCCACACCCGGTGGAACCGGAGCGGCACGCCACGGAAATCCGAGGCGACCGATGGTGGAGCGGAGCCTGGCGATCCGCAGAGTCAGTGGGGTCGTGGCCATCAGGTCAGGTGCACCGGTCGAAGCCTCATGTCACGTCTGCCATGAGCAGTGGTGGGTTCTTGAGGTGCGTGATGGTCGGTTGTGGGCCGACTACGTCACCGGCCATCTCCAGGGCGTCTGCCAGCGTGGAGGCCGGCTGGAATCCGAGTCGCCTGACGGCGCGGGTGTCGCCGCCCACGATGATCACCCGACCCACGTGGCTGAGAGCGTGTGCTCCCCAGTACCACATGTAGAACGGGTGTACACCGTGGTAGGCGTACGAGTTGCGGTAGAGGTGGATGTACCACTCGTCCTCGGCGAACCGCTTCTCGTACTTCTTTTCGATCTTTCCCGGGTCGGTCGTGTCAGCCAGCACCTCTTCGAAGAAGTCGATGTAGCTGGGGTGGTGAACCGGGTTGAATTCCCAAGGTGTGGGGTGGCTGATGATCACCACGCCGCCCTCCCTGACGAGTGGCCGCCCCCGGTAGAGGTTGAAGAAGTAGCCGAGGCCCAGACACATCACGAGGATCGGATTCATGATCGAGTTCACGTTGTACGGGCAGATGTAGGGGAGCCCCATGGTGAGGATGTCGGTCTGGCCCTCAACCGGCACGAGGTGCTGGCGGTAGACGTTCGCCGTTGTCACCTCGTGTACGGCCTCGACCTCGCCAGCCTGCACCGACGTCATCTCGTAGGGGGCCAACCATGTGGAGAAGGCCTTTCGCTTCAGGTTCGTCGGCATGACCTTCAGGCCCTGTTGCATTGCTAGGAACGAGGCCCTTTCACGTCCTGACCACTCCCACTCCCGTTTCTGGAGCATTGAGAGAGGTCCCTCCCTGCCGAAGGTGTCGTTGTTGACGGTTGTCTCGATTTGGAAGATCTTCACGCCGGCATCGCGGAGCACCTTGCCCATGCGCCAGTTGGAGGCGTGCAGGGCCGAGTTGTCGCGATCCATGAACGACGTGGAATTGAGCATGGTGTGCACGTTGTGGTTGTGGCGCAGGCTGGTGTAGCCGGTGAGGCCCGTGGCGGTGCTCTTGTGGCCGCCATCCATGGCGACAAGGTTGATGTTGACGTAGATGACGAGGTCGCTCTCGGCTGCCCGCTTGTTGAACTGCACGGCCTCGCCGTGTGGTGTCTCGCCCAGCACGACCATGCCGTCGGGGTCCTCTGCGTCATGGTTGTACAGGAGTCCCTTGGGGGCGAATGCGTCATAGACGCGGTCGCCCACGGCGTGGCGGAGTTCGTCCTCGGTCATGCGCCTGTGCAGGGCGAGGGCTGCGATCAGGTGGACGTCATCGACGCCGGCCTCGGCGGCGATGTCGAGCACGGCCTCGATGACCCGCTGGCGGATGTCCGGCCGACGCATTGGTGGTAGGGGCAGCGAGACGTCATCGAAGGCGATCGTCAACTTCATGTCGGGCCGCAGCAGGGCCGGAAGTGGGTCTGAGTCTCCGATGGGGTTCAGGAGGGCGTGTCGGATGGCGCCGTCCGGGTCGGGGAGGCCTTCGAGTGGCTCAGCCGGGTAGATGACCCGGGAGCGGCCTGTCGGAAGCTTCTCCAGCTTGAAGCCCTCGCCGTGGTGGAACACGATCGGGGGGCTGTTCCTGTCCACGTCCAGGACGAATCCCGGACGCGGAGCGAGGTGTCTGCCGTTGCTCATGGCCTGTAGCGCTCCTTTTCGTCCCTGAGGTCGAAAGCGATCTTTACTGCGCCCCTGCTGCCAGCCGAGGAGGCGTGCTGGATGGCATCCTGGTAGCGGTCCAGCGGGTACGTCGCCGAGACCAGGTTGCCCAGGTCGAAGCGGCGGACAAGGTCAAATGCAAGGTCGAACGTGCGTGCACTGGTTCCGTCGGCGAGAAGTTCCGTGCCGTAGGTGTAGGCACCGATCAGCTCGAGCTCACGGTGCCACAGGGGTGTCAACTCCAGGGTGACGGTGGCTGGCATTCCGACGAGCACGATTCGGCCTCTTGGTCTGGTGATGGCCATGGCGTCGGTGAGGCTGTCAGAGGAGCCCACGCAGTCGATCACCACGTCGGCGCCTCCGCTGAGGCGGTCGACGCTGCCGTCTTGTGTCCGGTTCCTGGCCTGAATGCCGGCCTGGCTGACTGCCCGACTGCCGGTCATCCGACGGACCGTCCTCCGCACCTCGTCGGGGGCCGTGACCATGTCGGCACCGAGGGCGGTAGCCATCTGGCGCTGTTCCGGGTATCGCGCAGTTGTGAGAATGGTGCGGGGGTTTGTGTGGGCCCTGAGGGCGGCGAGCGTGAGCAGTCCGAGGGTTCCGGATCCGAGGACCACGACGGTTCCGTCATCTGGCACATTGGCCATGAAGGCTGCATGGACTCCACATGCAGCCGGCTCGACGATGACGGCGGCCTCGTCGGAGAGGTCGTTTGGGACCGTGTGAAGTTGGCTGCTGTGGGCCCAGAAGGCCGTTGCCCATCCGCCACCCGTGTCATGGCAGGATCCTGTCTGGATTCCGGGTTCGAGGTCTCCGAAGGTCACGTGTTCACAGTTGCCGAGTTGACCGTCGGCACACGGGCTGCAGGTGGGGGCGATGTTTCGGCTGACACATCCGAGGACGGGTTCAAGGACCACCCGGGTGTCATCGTCCAGGTCCCCGACAACCTCGTGGCCGGGGGTGAAGGGAAACGAGACAAGCGGCTCGAAGTAGCGGGCTGACCGGCCGTTGACGGTTGCAAGGTCAGAGCCGCAGATGCCGGCGAGCCTCGGTCGGACCCGCACCCACTCGGAACCGGGTGGTGCCGGTTGGTCGACGTCGGCTAACCGGAGTGGGCCTACGCCGGCGCCTCCGCCCGGTGAGAGGTTGCCGGCGAGCCGGGCCGCGGCGAACCGGGGGATGTTCCGGTGGAACTCCAGTGCCTTCATCGGTGCACCTGCATAGCCGTCTTCATGCGCTGCTCCATCATGCGCTGCGTCGGGCCACTGCCGTCGAGATGGGTGGTGCCAGGGGAAGCAGGCGCCTTGACATGCCGGGCGACTTTGCGAAGTCCTCTACGAGCCAGCCGCGTTTCTTGGCGATGCTGGCCAGGCGCGTCTCGGGGTTGACGGCGACCGGGAAACCGACGGCCTCGAGCATCGGAAGGTCGCTGGCCGAGTCGGCGTATGCGACGGATTCCCGAAGGTCAAGGTCGTGCAGGTCGGCGTAGTCGACAAGGGCCTGGTAGCGGGCCTCACCGGTCGGAGGGGCCGCCTTCATTCGACCGTCGTAGGCGTCGGTTCCGTCTCCCAGTCGGGATGTCCCCAGTTCTGAGCTGATGATGTCGTCGAAGAGGGGTCGCAGGGGTTCAATCACGAAGTTGAGTGCGCCTGTGATGAGAACGGTCCTGTGTCCGAGGGCCCGGTGTTCGCGGACCCGGCGGATTCCGGCCGGGAAGGACCGTGACAGGATCAAGTCGCTGAAGTGCTCGGCGGCGTCCTCCGAGATTCTGTCCTTGGGGGCTCCCTCATATCGGCGGTAGAAGAACCGAAGGAAGTCGCTGCGATCGCGACGATCGAGGGCCAGCAGT
The DNA here is from genome assembly GCA_913055915.1 of uncultured Candidatus Nemicrothrix sp. Taxonomy (GTDB): domain Bacteria; phylum Actinomycetota; class Acidimicrobiia; order Acidimicrobiales; family MedAcidi-G1; genus UBA3125. The sequence continues at coordinate 31,607 of CAJXKL010000010.1, forward strand.
GTCGGGGCCTCGGCCATTGTCTTGAGAACGAATCGAATGCGGTCGCCTCGGGACAGGTGGCGGCTGCCCAGCCAGGCGAAGCTGGCAACCACGTTCGAGGCGATGAGGGTGTTCTCCAGGTCGAAGGCTGCGATGTGGCGGTCGGGGGAGAGTATCTGGCTTCGGAGCCTGGTGGCCCTGTCCTGGACGCCCCTGGCCGGTGGCTTCATCGGAACCCGGCCGGCCTTGACGACCGAGGGCAGGTGGACCTCGGGCACGTAGTGGTCCCAGTCCATGGTTCGGGGGTCGAAGCAGAAGGTCTCGTGGTCGCCGGCATCGAGGGTGTCCCACAGGGCGATCAGGCGGTCCAGGAGGTACACCGCCTCACACTCGGCGTAGGCGCCGTAGAGGTCCACGTAGCCCATTGCACGTTCAACCAGGTCGCGTTGCTCCTCCAGTTTCACGGCCACCTCGGCCTGTCGGCCCCGGATGGGGAGCTTGTCGAGGACCTTGCGGGACAGGTCGAGCGTGGTTCCGGCACGTTCAAGCTGTCGCTTCACCCTGCCCCTGCCCGGGAAGGACCACTCCGGGACTGAGATCGGCTGCCCGTGTTCGTCGTAGATGGGGTTGTCGGTGAACCAGGAGCGAACGAGGTCGACGAGGCGCCCGTAGTGGAGAGGGTTGACGCTGCCAGAGGCGACCTGGACGATGTCGGCTCCCTCGATGGGGCCCCTGGCGGCGACGGCGCAGATGGCGGCGACAACGAAGTCCACCGGTATGACGTCGATGGTGCCCTCGGGGACTCCGGGGAATTCCTTGAGGAGCCCGCGTGCGTAGGAGATGATCACGGGCTCGGCCATGCGGAAGCCGCGTATCCAACCGGGGGATGGTTCGGCGAGGGCCGATTCGATGATCGAGGGTCTGACGATGCTGACCGGGACGTCGCCGGCGGATTCGGTGAGGGCCATTTCGCCGAGTGCCTTCGTGTAGGCGTAGGCGTCGGGGAAGCCCAGCGATGCGGCACGGGATCGTCCGGCCTCGGCCATCCTGTCGTCGACCCAGCGCGACCGGAGTTGCTCGGTCTTGGTCGCGAGGGCCGGTATGCCGGCCGCTCCCAACTCGTCGTGGGCCTCTTTGCGGAAGCCGGCGAGGCTTTCGGGGGAGCGGCTTGCGCCTTCGGTCTCGTGGCGGATGCGGCGGGCGCTCTCCACCTCGAGGCGCCAGTTGACATCGACGAAGAACGGGCTTTCGTTAACCGGTTCCTCGGGTGCCGCTCCTCTGCGGCTGCCGGCCACGTAACAGGTCGATACGGCGACGAGGTGTGGCGTGGTTCCCAACTCGGCCAGGGTCTCGGTGATGCGCACGGGGCCGAGGAGGTTGACTTCGACGGCCTGGTCGAGGGGTGAGTCGAAGCTGACTATGGCAGCCGAGTGGATCACGGTGTCACAGGTGGCGAGAACAGAGCGACCCTCTTCGTCAAGCCCGAGGCCCTCGTCGGAGACGTCGCCGGCTACTGCCGTTATCCGGTTGGCGGCCATCTGGTCGAAGGTCTCGTCCCCGAGGTCCTTCCTGAGGCGATCGAAGGCGTCGTTGCGGAGGATGTCCCGGTCGACCCTGCGCTGGGCCCCCCTCCTGCCCGGTCGGACGATGAGAACGAGGTTGCAGTCGGGCACGGAGCGCAGCAGTCGCTCCACCAGGGCTGTGCCGAGGAAGCCTGTGCTGCCCGTGATGGCAATGCGGCGTCCAGCCAGGGATTCAGCAATCACGACACATTGTTTACCAGATGGTCAGGGTCTTTACCAGTTGGTAGAGAGGCGGCTACCGTGGGGGTGTGAACGAGGAGGCAGGTGGCAGCTCAACTCAGCCCGGAAGCGAAGCCGCAACAGAGCGGGTGGCCGACCGGGTGCAGGACCGTGTCAACGAGCGCCTCGAGGCTCGCTCGAATACAAAGGCCCAGATTCTGGATGCCGCCCTGGCATCCTTCGGCACAGCCGGTTACGACGGGACCTCGCTTGACGACCTGGCGCGGGGCCTGGGTGTCCGGAAGCAGACGATCCTTTACCACTTCGTATCCAAGCGCGGCCTGTTGAACGCCGTGGTCGACCGCTGTGCCGGAGACCTGACGGCTGCAATGGACGAGGTGCTGAGCGGGGCCGACCGCGACTGGGAACGCGTTGAGGCCCTTGTCCGCAGGGTGTTCCGTGTGGCCCTCGAACAACCGGTGCTGCTCGGCCTGCTCCGCGAGGTGAGCAGGCCCGGATCGCCGGGAGCACAGCGGCTGCGCAACCACATGGAACCCATGATGGCCAGGGCCAGGGTGTGGATAGAGGCGGAGATGGCCGCAGGCCGGATGCGCCGTGCAGACGCTCAACTGCTTCTCATCAGCGCCTACTCGACCGTCGTCGGGGTGGCCACCGAGACCGAGGTACTGCGTGCAGCGGGTATCGAGCCGACCCTGCGTCCGGTGGTGCAACGCCGCAGGGAACTGCTTAGCTTCCTGCGGTCATCCCTCGACCCCAGGGGCTGACTCAGCGGCTGGTGTTGCGCCGCCGTCTTGCCTGTCGCTCGACTGCGATGTCAACGAGGCGGTCGATCAGGCCCGGATAGGACAGCCCGGCCTTCTGCCAGAGCCTGGGGTACATCGAGATTGGTGTAAACCCCGGGATCGTGTTGACCTCGTTCAGGAGCGGGCCGCGACCGTCATCAGGTAGGAAGAAGTCGATCCGGGCCATTCCAGAACAGCGCACAGCGGCGAACGCACGAGCCGCCAGTTCCTGAAACCTGACAACGGTCTCGGGGTCGAGGTCTGGGTCGTCGATCAACTCGGCCGTTCCATCCTCGTACTTGTCCGCATAGTCGTAGAACTCCCCACCCGGCCGGACCTCGCCGGGGCCCGACACCTGCGGAACGCGGTCTCCGAGCACGGCCAACTCGATTTCGCGGCCCGTCACCGCCTCCTCGACAACCAGCCACTCGTCGTAGGTGGATGCCATCTCGAGTGCTCTCCCGAGGGATTCCGTGTCGGTGGCCTTCATCACGCCGATCGAGGAGCCCAAGTTGGCTGGCTTTACGAACACGTGGGGTCCCAACTCGGTCAGCAACCTGGTTAGAAGGGTAGACCTGGCGTCGGTGCCCGCTGATCCCAGGTCGTCGACGTGCAGGCCCCTGTAGCGGGCCTGGGGTATCCCGTGCCCGTGCAGGATCTCCTTGGTGGCGACCTTGTCCATTGCGAGAGAGGAGCCCAGGACGCCGGCACCCACATACGGGACGTCGGCCAACTCGAGGAGTCCCTGGACCGTTCCGTCCTCGCCGAGGGGGCCGTGGAGGAGCGGGAACACTGCGACAGGTCCAAGCGTAGACAGTTCGGCCAGGCGCGGCAGTGGGTCCCAGATGGCACCTGACGGATCAAGGCGATCGGGAAGGTCACCTGAGTCGAGGGCTTCGACCGCAGAGCCTGCGAGGAACCAGTCTCCTTCACGGCTGATGCCGACAGGCAACACCTCGAAACGTGACCTGTCGATGGCCTCCAGTACATGGCGTGCCGAGATGCAGGAGACCTCATGTTCGGCGCTCTGGCCGCCAAAGAGCAGGACCAGGCATCTCCTCTGGCTCATCTCAGCCACCCATTCCCAACAGGTCCTCCACGGCGGCATCGTAGGACCTGTCGGGGACGTGGCGACGGCACCCGGAGGGTGGCACCTCATGGGCGGTCCGGGCTGGGAGACTCAATCCCGTGAAGTTTCTGGCATCCCAGGTCGCTGCTGCCGTCGACGGTGAACTGTTCGGCGATGACATCCTCCTGGACGGCGCAACCCAGGACTCGCGGTCGGTCACTCCAGGTTGTCTGTTTGTGCCGCTGCTGGCCGAGCGGGACGGCCACGAGTTCATCGGTGAGGCCCTGGATGCCGGTGCAACCGCCTTCCTCACCTCCAACGGGTCAGATGTCGGCCGTGCAACAGGTGTTCGTGTCCCTGACACCGCTGCAGCTCTGATGGTGCTCGGCGCAACCGCCCGGCGTTCCATGAGCATGCCGGTGGTTGGCATTACGGGATCGGTCGGCAAGACATCGGCCAAGGACATGACCGTGGCCGTTCTGGCTCGGGGCGGTCCGGTCCACTCCAGCCCACGGTCGTTCAACAACGAGATCGGTGTTCCCCTCACCCTGGTGAACGCACCCGACGAACCGGCGGCTCTCGTGCTTGAACTCGGTGCCAGGCAGGAGGGCGACATTGCTCTGTTGTGTGGTATGGCCCGCCCCGATGTGGGGGTCATCACAACGGTCGCTGCGGTCCACACCGGGGTCATGGGTTCGGTCGATGCTGTAGCGAGAACAAAGGGCGAACTGTTGGACGGTCTGCCGTCTGACGGATGTGCCGTCCTGGCCGCCGATGTCCCTGCTGTCATGGCACAGGCACCTCGTTCGCGTGCGAGACAACTCACCTTCGGAGCAGCGGGTGAGGTCCGGGCATCGGGCATCAGCATCGACGAGCGCCTACATGCGTCATTCCGGCTGGAATCGCCGTGGGGTCGGACCGAGGTCCACCTCTGGGTGCCGGGGGTGCACATGGTCGACAACGCCCTGGCGGCAGCGGCGGTGGGCCTTGTGCTCGGCGTCCCCCTCGAAGAAGTGGCAGTCGGCCTGGGCAAGGCCCGACTGTCTCCTGGGCGGATGCAGATCACAACGGCAACATCAGGTCTGCTGGTGGTGAACGACGCCTACAACGCCAACCCCACCTCTGTGGGGGCCGCACTGCGGGCCGTCGCGTCGCTACCGGGTGGGGGGCGCAGGCTTGCCGTACTCGGCCTGATGGCCGAACTGGGCGGGGAGTCCAGCGAAGCCCACCTGCAGGTGGTGGCCCTGGCCCATGAACTCGGTGTCGAGGTCCTCGCCGTCGACACCGAGTTCTACGGCATCGAACCGCTGCACGGCGTAGACGAGGCCCTGGATGTGATCACCAGCCTGAACCTCGGCGAAGGTGACTCAGTGCTGGTCAAGGGCAGCCTCGTAGCCGGCCTTCAGGAACTTGCCGAGAAACTGGTCGCCACCTGAGAGGAGCGCCTCAGTCTCCGTCGACCGGAAGCTCGGTCGGTCGCAGGGGCGTGTTGCTCTGGTTCCACACAGCCAGTTGCTCGGCGTCACACGTTCGACAGAGTTGAACCACCTGCATCGACTGGATTGACAGCTGGGTTCCACGTGACTTCTCGACAATTGACCGAAGTGCAGGCCGAACATCGGTTGAGGAACATGTTGGACAGGTGGGGGTGAGGTCCCGCTCCCAGACAAGGGAGCAGGCACCGCAGGAGACGGTGATCGTTTCGTTACCCGGCGGACCGGTGCGGGTGCCGGCCAGGTCATCCTCTTCACCACAGCCGGGACAGCAGATTGCATCCACGGGTACAACGGTAGTGGCGGTGGTAGCGCCGGGCACCGGTGCCGCGAGAGAGACCCGGCTGTAACCTCGTCGATCTGCGGACCGTTAGCTCAGCTGGCTAGAGCGCTCGCCTCACACGCGAGAGGTCACTGGTTCAAGTCCAGTACGGTCCACCAAAAAGCCTGTTGATCTGCATCGTTGGTGCGGGCCTTGGTTCTTTGGGTGGTTCTTAGTCGGTAACTCACCCCCCGCTTGAAGGGAGAAGTGAGTGGACACAAGACGGCCACCTTTCTTCGCTTCCACCTGACGTCCACGCGTATCTACACTGAAAGCGCTGTTGGCGCCCACCCCCCTCAGGGGAACCCACCCCCCTCAGGGGAGGGGTGACAGACTCAAACCGTGAAGAAGTACGCGGTTGTGTCGCTGGCTTCGTCGGTTGCTCTCACACTGGCAGTACGGGCCGACGGGCCACTGTATGGAGAAGTAGGGATGTCTCGCTGGACACGGGATAACACCCCCGTAGTCATTGACCTGTGCGCCAAAATCATTGACCCAGCAATTTCTGACATAGGGGCACCTTTGGTGTTCGTGGCAACCGCGTTGCTGGTGTGGTGGCGTTGGGGTCGGTACCCCGCAGTGATTCTGGGTCTGGCCGGAGCGCTTACTGGTCTAACCCGGGTGGGCGATCTCGTGAACCGCCCACGACCGACATCGGCGGTGACGTGGACCGACTACTCATTCGGCAACGGCGGTTACCCCAGCGGACACGTGGTGTTCACAGTGCTCGTTCTGGGCACTGTCGCGATGTTGGCCCGTCGCCATGCGAAGCCCCGGACAGCAACGTGGATTGCAGCAACGATGCTTTTGTTGATCGTCCTGACGGCGTGGTCGCGGATAAGCGAGTTGGAACACTGGCCGTTGGACGTGGCCGGGGGGGTACTCATTGGGTTGACAGGACTGTTTGGGATCGTTTGGGTACACCGGCGCGTTGCTGCACTGGCAATGAGTAGTCCGCGTCTCAAACGATTCCTGCAATTACAACCGGCCGACTAGCCGCCGAGGAGAGTCGCCCGTCCGGGTTCCTGTCGAAAGGACAAGCCGAACAGGCAAAGAGGCGTCCGTATCACGGCTGACCGCCTGCGCGCATCTGAGGTTCGCACCTTGGGGCTCCGATGGTCGCCCCGCCCCGCTACTACTAGCCCAGCAACTTCGGTTGTGCCGTTCGTTAGCGGGAGGTAAACGCCTCCCGGAGGCCGGCATGTTCAAAGCCTTCTGGGATCGAACCGGTGGTCGCGTACAAGTACAAGGCGGTCTGGAAGACCGCTCCCAGGGCGGTGAGCACCACGATGACCAAGGCCGCCCACGGTACTGCCACGACCAGCCCGATCGTTCCGAGCGCGGCGACCACGAGGATGGCTGGCAGTAGAGCCACCACCCCGAGGAGACCGAATCCAACCCGCGCAGCAAGGTTCTCGCCCCACGTCCGTTTCAGGAGGGACGCTGAGACCTTGAGGCCACTGACCGCCCGGTGGTTGTCAACGACAATGGCTGGGATGACCAGGTAGGACGCCGTATCCCAACCCATGCCAATGAGGTTCACCGCAAATCTTCCGATCCGACCGGCCCTGTCCTTCAGGATCGAAAGCACCAAGCCGACAGTGCCTGTCAACAACGCCCAAGGAAGCAGGCCACCGGCTCGGGTACTGGCCTTGCCAAGGGCAGACCGGACGGTCGGGTCGCCTCCAGATAACCGCTCGTGGGCGCCGGCCACCAGCGCTCCCTTGAAGAACACTCCGATGAGACTTAGGAGCAACACACTGGCTACCCCAGCAACCAGCAGCGCCGGATTGACACCTTCTGATTCATCGCCGAGACCCGACGTGTCGACAGCAGCCACGGTCGGGATCCACAACAGTGTTAGGGCGGCTATTGACGTCACAAAAGACAGGACTGGCAGGACAAGGAGTTCTCGGTCCTTACGTAACACCTGCCATGACACCTTGGCTAGAGCGATCGTTCGCGAGAAGCGTCCCACGATGTGACAGTACCGAAATTTCTGAGAGTGAGACGCCTATTTGACGGCTGATCGGCTGATCGTATCTACACCTTGGGGCTCCTTATGTCGCCCCACTCCCTTAGGGAACTGACCTCCCGCCTAGGCCGCTATCCACTGTCACTAGTCGGGCGTATTCTGCGGTTTGACAACGAGGTAGTTGCCGACACTGGGTTGGCTAGAGTGCTCGCCTCACACGCGAGAGGTCACTGGTTCAAGTCCAGTACGGTCCACCGAATTATTCTCTGATCTGTGGCTATTCCGGGTCGAGAGGCTGTCTGAAGTTGATCGATTCCCACAGTCGATCGTGGACGTCGGATTCGTGGTTCCCGGCCCCGAGATCGATGGTCATGCCACCTGCTGATACTTCCTCTCCGTCTATTGCCTCGACGAGTTCAATGCCTTCTCCGGGTGGAAGTCCGCCAACCATCAGTTCAACATTGGCGTTCCATTCGGCTACCCCGTCGCTTCGGCAGTAGACGATTCTGGTCCGGTGCATCCGATTGGCCGAATCCAGTAATCCGGCAACGAACCGTGGACCGGCCAGGCCGCTGTTTCCCCACAGGGCTTCGGCCTCATCGAAGGCTGAAGGAGTGCCTGAGCCGATCTCCTCAGCGTCTCTCCCCACTGGCCGGTACTTCGGGTCGGGTGCTACCAACACCAACTCGCCGAACTCGATCGATGCGTCCGTGGTCGATGCCTGGTTGACGAATCGGACAGCTACCTGGCATCCCATTGAGAGCCCGATGACGTTGATCTCTGTGATGTCGTTACGTCGCACCTCCAACCATTCCAGTGCCCTGTCAAGACGTGCCCTGAGGGAGTCGCCGCCCTTCAGGCAGTAGTTCCAGTAGGTGGACACTCTGGATCCGATCAGTGCTTCCAGACCGCCGGCAGCAGTGGCATGGCCCTCATGGAGACCCCGGTAGCCGTCGAAGATGATCAGGGCCGGAGCCGAGGTTCTCACAGCGGGAGTACCGGGCAGTTGTTCAAGAACCTGACCTGCTGGCTACGCGGGAAGTGGATCCCTGGGCGGACATGAGGGGATCCTCGCACGGTGGTTGGCTCTGTGTCACAGGTAGCTGAAGTCTGCGAGCGCATCAGGAGATCTCGCTTCTCACACGCGAGAGGCCACTGGTTCGAGTCCGGTACGGCCCACCACTCGCTCCCTTCAGGTCACCGCCCGTTGGATTCCCACAGGCGGCCTGTGACACACTCGGAGGCCTGTCGGATGCCATGGCGTCCGGCCACTGAGCACGGGCGTGTATGCCCTGCAGAACCGGGGGTGACCGATGGCCGAGCAGTACTTCCTTGGAACCGGGGCTTCAGAGCGTTTTCCGCTGTGGACCCGAGCCAACGTGGGCGAGGTCTTCCCCGACCCGGTGGCGATGAGCTCGTTCGACTTTGCCTTCGCCAACGCCGACGGGATACGCATGGCGGAACTTGGTTGGCGCGACTCGTACGTAAAGGTTGGAGCCTTCACCGAGGACGAGTTCGATCCGGAGCGTCCGGTGATTCTCGGGGTCTTCGGCGGCTACGCGTACCTGAATGCATCGATCATGCGCATCTATGGAGAGCGGGCTCCCGGTCTTTCGGCAGCCGATATCGACGCCCAGTTCTTCGGGATTCAGCCCGGCATCCCCGACTACGAACCCCACCCCGATGACGCTGATCCGGAGGCTGAGGCACGCATCGGTGCGACCTTCGGGTGGGTGCTGACGACCGACGGCCTGCCTGAGGTGGCAGCAGACGAGGAGGCCGTCGATGCGCTGCGTGCACAGAGGCCTGACTTCGAGAAAATGGAGGACGCTGAGCTGCTGGAATGGGCTGAGGGGATCCTAGATGACAGCTTTCGCCACCTCTTCGCGCAGCACCTGTTCATCACGCTGTTGGCGACCCTTCCGGCCGGCATCATCACCGAGGTCTGCACCGCCCTGGGTCGACCCCAGGACGCCCTGAAGCTGCTGGCCGGCCTGGGTGACGTCGAGTCGGCTGCACCGTCGATGGTCATGTGGGAACTGGGTCGAATGGTCGCATCCAGCGAAGTTCTGGGAACGGAGTTCGACGTCGGGCTTGATGACCTTGATGGGCGGATACGGGCACTCGAGGGCGAATCGGCGGGAACCTTCGTTGCTGCCTTCGATGACTTCCTCTATTCATACGGATGCCGTGGACCTAACGAATGGGAGACCAGTTGCCCGACATGGGAGACAGACCCGAACCTGGCACTGGCGGCAATCGACCGCATGCGTCTCTCACCAGAGGGGGCCGCCCCCACCGGCAACCAGGCGAGGATGGCGGCTGACCGGGAACGCCTGGGTGTCGAGATGTACGAGATGCTCGCATCAGACCCTGAGGCCCAGGGTCAGTTCGGAGCTGCCCTTGGATCAGCCGGGGTGTTCATGCCGGGCCGGGAACGGACCAAGACCAACTGCATAAAGCTCGTGCACGAGGCACGGATGGCCCTGCTGGAGTTCGGCAGGCGAATGGCCGACAGGGGGGTGTTCCCATCGGTCACGAGTTATGGAATGCTGGCATTCGCCGAGAGCCGCCAGATCGTGGATGACCCGACCGGTTGGCGCGAGCTGATCGAGGAGAGGCAGGCGACCTTCGACGAGGTGCGGGAACTCCAGGAGCCGTTCGTGGTTTTCGGTGAGGCACCTGCTCTTGCAACTTGGCCACGCCGTGATTCCGTGGAGGCAGTCCCGGTTGGACCGGGAGAGTCCATCCAAGGTGTGCCCGGATGCCCCGGCGTGTCCCGAGGACGGGCTCGTGTTCTGATCGACAGTTACGATCCGACCTGCCTGGAACCCGGCGATGTCCTGGTGGCGCCCCTTACCGATCCTTCATGGACACCGCTTTTCGTGCCTGCTGCAGGTGTGGTGGTGGATGTGGGTGCACCTCTCAGCCACGCCATCATAGTTAGCCGTGAACTGGGCATTCCGTGTGTCGTTTCAGCCACTGGTGCGACAAAGCGGATTCCCGACGGTGCTTTCATTGAGGTGAACGGTGAGACCGGCGTGGTTACGGTGCTCGAGGCCTAACGCTCTAGTGGTGTACCCAGGCCACGGCTCAGCCGGCCTGACTTGGGATCGAAATGGCTATCGATCAGAGCTTGCAACAGGCACGCTTCTCTTGTTGTTTGATTCCACGACCGATCGAGCCGGCGCCTTTTGGGTGCTGGGTCCGCGTCGATCGAGTCGAGAGACGACTACTCGAAGCCGATGCTGCCGTAGATGAACTTGTTTGTCACGATGTCTTCGACAGGCAACCCAGCCGGGATGTCCATGCCTGCATCAGCGCTCTTGTCGATCACGGTTTGGATGTGATCTGGATCCATGTTTCCCACAATCCCATCGACACCGTTGCCGACAGGACCAAAGTCCCTTTGAGCCTGAGCCGACCATGCAGCCTGCTTTTCGTTGTAGGCACAGAAGTCCTTGACTGCGTGACCGCATCCACGATTTTGGGCCCTCTGCCGCTGGGATGCCGGGCCGCCCGGGAGTGCCACCGTAGGATCGGTGTTGTGGGTGAGGTTTCTGTTTCCCGTTCCCGGAGCGAGGCCCTTCGGCGCCTTCGTGGATCTGTCGAGTTCGGAGGTTGCTCGCGCGGAGACGTGCTTGGCTCCGCCGTACGAAGGCCGTTGATCGAGGCGTTTGCCGACCCGGCCACCACTTCGCGCGTGTTCGGGCTGAGGGGGGCGGCTGTCCAGGACCGCTGGAGCCATCTTGTCAGTGCCTGTGCTGACAGCCCGACCGCCCTCGGCTTTGTGCAGGTGGACGGATCGATGAGGAACCTTGCCAACAGGTTGGGGGTCGATGATGACGCATTTCTTAGAAACCTCAGGACCTGGGGAGCCAAGCGACCACCGATCGTGGTTGCCACCGAGTCGAAGGGGGCCAAGGGGAAGAAGGCATCGGTGGTTGTGCAGGTTCCGCTGCTTTCGGCGTGGTTGCTCTGGACAGCCGACGCCCGTTCGGTCACCTACCGGGGGATGCAGGGCTTCATCGGACCCGAGCGGATACGGCAGGTGGCGGTTGCCCTGATTGCCCACGGAGATCTTCCGCCGGCCGAGAAGGCGCTTCTCCCGCTGGACGCAGACAGGCTCATCCGGCTGGCTTCGTCCCGCTGACCGGTTGGCAGGCTCAGGGGGTAATCACCAGGATGGTTCCGGTGGTGATTTCGATGGTTGCGGGCGACCTTGAGACCTCGTTGCTCAGACCCTGTCCAACTCCCGGTTCGAGTGACCCGTCTGACATTGGCCACCACAACCCTGTAGTCGAAATGCCCGTCGCTGGGCCGCCGACCGCGATGAGGCTGACGACCGAGCCGACGGAATCCGTCAGATCCAACCGGCGACGGACCACCCACGCCCTCGACGAGTCGACCAGGAGGTCGATGTCGAGTTCTGCCCAGCGGTCCGCGGCTGCAGTCAGCAGGTTCGCCAATGCATGGTCCGGCCTCCCCGCTGTGGTCGCCACGATCGTCACCGATGTGGCACCCATGTCTGCGGCGGCGGTCAGGGCCAACTCGAGGTCGGTCTGGTCCTTGTCGGTCGGATGGCGTTCGATGCGCACGCCGGCCCTCTCCATCGAGGCCAGCGTCTTCGCGCTGACGGAGTCCAGGTCGCCGACCACCAGGTCCGGCACGAGGCCGAGCAGTGCCGCGTGCTCAGCGCCCCGGTCGGCGGCAACCACGAGGTCGGCGGGTGGGAGAAGAGCGGCTCCCGTCGGAGGTGGCCCTCCGGTGATTACCAGGGCATGGACGTCGGTCATTGGCCGGAATCGCCCAACCGGAGCGACCAGCGACCCTTGCTGCTGGTCAGGTGAAGGTCCATGTCGAAACAGGAGGACAGGACCGAGTCGGTCAGGACCTCGTGCACGGGTCCGGACCCGGCAACATGGCCACCGTTCAACAGGAGGGCATGGGTGAACCCGGGAGGGATCTCCTCGACGTGGTGTGTAACCAGCACCATTGGTGGGGTCGTGGGGTCAACTGCCAGGCCAGCAAGGGTCGCTACGAGTTCCTCGCGGCCCGGAAGGTCGAGGGAGGCTGTTGGCTCATCCAACAACAGGACTTCAGGGTCGGTCATCAGCGTCCTGGCCAGAAGCACGCGCTGTCGCTCTCCGGAGGACAGTGTCCCGAAGGCGTGGTCGGCCCGGTCGCCGCACCCGATCCGGACCAGTTGGCTGAGTGCCCGGTCCCTGTCGTCCTCGTCGTAGGTGTGCCACCAGGGTTCCAGGGCTCCGTTCAGGGCCGTCATTACGACATCACCCGCGGCTATTCCCGGTCGAAAGGCCTCGGCCAGGGATGCAGACGTGTAGCCGATCCGCCTGCGGAGTGAGCGGACGTCGGTTGAACCGAGTTGTTCCCCCAGGAGGCGCACCGATCCCGATGATGGGTGAAGTTGGAGGGCGGCGATGCGCAGGAGAGAGCTCTTGCCGGAGCCGTTGGGCCCCAGCACGACCCAGTTCTGGCCCGGGTCCACCCGCCAGTCGATGTCGCCGACAAGCACGGTGCCGTCCATCGTCCGGGTGACCGAGTTGAGTTCCAGGATCGGATCTGCCACACCGGGACAATAGATGCACCAACCCGGCTTGCCGGACTAGACGAGGGAGCGGATCAGCAGAGCTAGGGCTCCGGCCGACGACATGGCGTAGACGGCCGGTGCGATCCAACCCCTGTCGACGGCTCCGCGGAGAGGGTGTGAGATGGCAGCGCCGACGAGGAGCGCCGGCACCAGCCATGCGGCGATCAACAGATCGCCAGCGCCGAAGCGACCAGCGAAGGCCAGGGCGCCGATCGCCATCGGCGTACCGATCAGGAAGTAGGGCGACAGGGTCGCACGCATGACGGCGCCCGGTACATCGTGGTAGAGGAGGGCGATCGGCGGCCCGCCGACGGCAACGGTGGTTCCCATGAACCCGCTCAGACCACCGGCAATCAGCAGGGACCTGCGGTTCCGAACGGGATGTAGGCCACTCACCTTCATTCCCACGGCAAGGAGCACCAGCACGCCGAACAGGGTTCCCAGGTGGTCCTCGGCCACGACCGTGAGAGCGAGCACTCCAATCAGCATCCCGGGTGTCCTCCCGACAAGTGCCCAGGTGAGCCCGTACCTGTCGATGTTGCCCCGTTCCCTGATTGTGAAGATGGCGTTCATCAGCGGGTTCATCAACAGGACCGGTCCGGGAACGAACTCGGGGTTGATGAGGGCAAGAATTGGCACGGCGAGCATGTTGGCGCCGAAGCCGATCGTGCCCTGAACGACGACGGCTACGCAGTACACGAGCATGCCGACCAGGACCTCGATGGTTGTCATTCAGGGGCCTCAGGATCGGTGACGGATGTGGGCCTTGCGGGCAGGGGGCCCTGCGGCGAGGGCAGTGGGACAGCGGGGTGTGAGGAGGTGCTACCGGCGGCGTCCTCGTTCGCTGACGTATTGTCCATAGTCGGACGAAGGTAATCAGGCGGCCCGGCGCTACTCGCATCGGGTCCCAACCCTCGGCGTCAGTAGGATTGTGGGTCAGATGTCGACACCAATGGGCGCCCTCGCCGTTGCAGCCCTGCTGATGGTAAACGCCTTCTTCGTGGCGGCCGAGTTCAGCCTTGTGGCCGTCGACAGGGCGGCTGTGGAGGCGGCCACCAACGCCGGTAGCGCCCGGGACCGGCGTGTGCTCAGGTTGCTTACGAGGCTTACGACGCACCTGTCGGGTGCGCAGTTCGGCATCACCTCGTCTGCGCTGATGCTGGGCTTTGTGGCGGAGCCGACGGTTGCACGCCTCTTGACGGGCGAGGATCACTCCACAGGGTTGAGCGTGGTGCTGGCTGTCACGGTGGCCACGACTCTGCACCTGGTGCTCGGCGAGCAGGTTCCCAAGTATCTGGCTCTGGCCTCACCGGACCGGACCGCTCGTCGCCTGGCTCCGATGGTCGCCGCCTACGGGGTTCTCACCCGCCCGCTGGTCGTTGCCCTGAACGGTGCGGCTAATGCGGTGATTCGTCGCCTAGGGGTGGCCCCGAGGGAGGAACTCGGGGTGTCCCACACGCTCGAGCAGTTCGAGGCGGTGGTCCGGTCCTCGTCCAGCGGTGGTGAAATCGACTCTGCCGAAGCCACCCTGTTGACGCGGTCGATCCGCTTTGGCGACAAGACGGCGGCGGATGCGCTGGTTCCACGGGTCGAGGTGGAGGCTTTCCAGCGTGATGATCTCACCTCTACCCTCATTGAGAGGTGTGTGGAAACCGGGTTCTCAAGGTTTCCGGTTTTCACCGACGACCTTGACGACATCACCGGGGTGGTTCACGTCAAGTCCGTCTATGCGGTGCCCGCCGCGGAGAGGTCGGGGGTCCACGTCGGCGACCTGATGCACGACGCACTGGTCGTGCCGGAGACCCGAGGTCTCGACCTGATTCTCGATGACATGAGGCTCGCCAGAAAGCAGATGGCGGTCGTTGTCGACGAGCACGGTGGGACTGCCGGGATCATCACCATGGAGGACCTGCTCGAGGAGATCGTCGGAGAGATCGACGATGAGCATGACCAGAGGGTGGATCGAACAAGCGTTGAGGACAGCGACAGCTCCGTTGTTTCGGGTGGACTCCATCTGGACGAGGTCGAGGAGGCAAGCGGGTTCCGGGTACCTGAGGGCCCCTATGAGACCTTCGCCGGGTTCGTCCTGACGAGACTGGGGCACATCCCCGAACCCAGCGAGATGGTTCACGAGGACGGCTGGTGCATTGAGGTGGTTGCGGTCAAGGGGCGTCGGATAGAGACCCTGCGCGTCGTTGCACCCGGCGCCGGGTCGGCTGCCACTCCCGATCACCCAGAGCGGGAAACGAAATGACCCTTGTCGCCCTGCTGGCGGTTGCGGCCCTCGTAGTCGTAAACGGCCTCTTCGTAGCCACCGAGTTCGCCGTGGTGGCAAGTCGGCCCGCTGTTCTGGATGAGGCCGTAGGGAATGGCCTCAGAGGAGCAGAAGCGGCCCAAAGGGCACGTGGTGACCTGCGCCGCCAACTCTCTGGTGCACAGGTGCTCATCACGCTCAGCAGTGTGTTGCTCGGCATCCTCGCGGAGCCCGCTGTCGGTGACCTGATCCGTCCCGTGCTCGACGACCTCGGGCTGTCGAGAGGCGTCGTATCCACGCTGAGTTGGATTGTCGCCATTGGGACGGCAGCGGTCCTGCAGATGCTGGTAGGGGAGTTGGTGCCGAAGAATATCGCCATTGCAGAACCCGAAAAGACCCTGCGGCAACTGGCTCCGATGCACGGTGTGCTGGTTCGTCTGATCGCTCCCGCCATCTGGCTCCTGGACGGCCTTGCAACGCTGGCTGTCCGGTCAATCGGACAGGAACCGGTTGACGAACTCGAGGAGGCGATCGGCAAGCCCGAGATGGGGGCGATTCTGGAGGCTTCGCGGCGGGAAGGTCTGATTGAGGACTTCGAACATGATCTTCTCACCGGGGCACTCGATCTGGGTGTACGTAGCGTCGCGTCGGTGATGATCCCGAGGTCCCAGGTCGTTTCAGTCAATCGCCAGATGACCGTCGCTGAGGTTGAGAGGGTGGTGCTGGACAGCGGACACTCGCGGCTGCCGGTGGCGGCTTCCGGCAGCGACTCCTTCCTCGGGATGATCCACGTCAAGGACCTGCTCAGGCTCCCCGAAGCTGCCCAGAATGAAGCGGTGCCCCTCGAGGTAATTCGTCGGATGCTCGTTGTGCGTCGTGATCAGTCCCTAGAGGAGACCCTGATGGATATGCGGGTGGCACGGAACCACCTGGCGGCCGTGTGCGGTGCCAGGGGAGAGACCTTCGGGATCGTCTCCATGGAAGACGTGGTCGAGGAGTTGGTGGGCGACATTCTCGATGAGTCCGACACCCCGTATTTCTGATCGGGTTCAGCAGTCGTCATTCGGGTACTGGATAGAATGCGGCTGTGCGACGCTTCTCCATCCTTCTCCTCGCGCTCGGCGTTCTCATGTCCGCTTCGGTTCCGGTGATCGTCGGTGCCTCTGGCTCCGATGACGACAGCTCGCTCGTGGAGTCAAATGGCCCACCTGACCCCCTGGTGGTTGCCCGTTCAACCGGTTTGGGGCCACTGGTAGCGGCGGCTGGTCGAATCGGACTTGTTGCCGATGAGGGAATCCTTGAGGCGACAGCCCGTCTCGGCCTACTTTCGAGACTCGTTGCCGACCTGGGGTCGAGGAACCGTGCCGCTGCCGAAGCCCTTGACGGAGCCAACCGTCTGCTGGCCGAGCAGTTTTACGGAGCAGTCGAGGTCCGTAGCGCCTACCAGGTGATCGTGGATCGCCTCGACGAAGCCGACAGGAGGCGCCTCGAGGAGGCGACCCGAACAAGGCGCAACACCTCGGCTGTCGTGCGTGTGGTGAACTCGACCGAGTGGGTCTGTCCAGTCATCGGCGAGACCAGGTTCACCGACACATGGGGCGAGGCCCGGTCGGGTGGCAGGACCCACGAAGGAGTCGACATCGCAGCGCCGAGCAACACCCCGGTCGTGGCACCGGTTTCAGGGAGGGTCACCTACCGGTGGGATTCGATCGGGGGTAGGTCCTTTGACCTCGTTGCCAACAACGGCGACTACTACTTCGGCACGCACCTCCGCCGGTTCGGCATCGAGGGTCGTGTGTCAGCCGGTGACAACATCGGGTTCGTGGGATCAGATGGAAACGCCGATGCCAACCTGTTGCACTTCGAGTACCACCCCGGAGGCAGGAACAACCCGGTAAACCCCTATCCGCTGGCCTATGCACACTGCGACAGGGCTACTGGTTGATCAGCGGGGCTGACTCACCCCGGTTCGTCGTCAGGCACCTATGGCGTGGTAGCCGCCGTCAACGTGCACCAACTCGCCTGTTGTTGCCGGGAACCAGTCTGAAAGTAGAGCCACGCAGGCCCGTGCGGTCGGTTCGGGATCGTTGACGTTCCAGCCAAGTGGAGAGCGGTCTTCCCATGCGTCCTCGAATTCGCTGAATCCCGGGATGCTCGTGGCGGCCATGGTGCGGATTGGGCCGGCGGCAACCAGGTTGACCCTGATTGCGTCGGGGCCGAGGGTGCGTGCCAGATAGCGCGATGCGGACTCCAGGGCGGCTTTGGCGACACCCATCCAGTTGTATGCAGGCCAGGCGTAGCGTGCGTCGAAGTCCAGCCCCACGATAGAGCCGCCCTTGTCCATCAGGGGGGCAACCACTTCGGCCAGGGTCTTTAGCGAGTAGGCCGAGATCTGCATAGCCACGGCGACGTCGTCCCAGGTGGGTGCCATGAAGTCCTCTCCGAGACAGACCTCGGGAGCAAAGCCGATGGCGTGGAGGGCACCGTCGACGTTGCCCCAGTGGGCAGAGAGGTGTTCTCTGAGCGCGTCGGCCTGTTCCGCGGAAGTTACGTCAAACTCCAGGACCTCGGGTTCGACGGGTAATTTCTGGGCTGTGCGCCTGGTCAGGCTGAGCCCCCGCCCGGCCCCGGTGAGGATCAACTCGGCGCCCTCTTCCTGGGCAAGCCTGGCGACCGCGAAGGCGATCGACGCGTCGGTCAACACCCCTGTGATGAGCAGTTGTTTTCCATCCAGAATTCCCATGACGCCTCCTCAGACGGGTAGACCGGCGATCTCTGTTCTCACGCTCGGCAGAACCGTACCGCCCGTGGTGGCAGTCGAGCGAGATGCCGGATTGCATTCGTCTCCTAGGCTGTAGCCATGGAGATCGGGATTCTGGGCGGCACTGGTTCGGCGGGCAGGGCGATCGCAGCCCGTCTGGCATCGGTTGGGTTCGAGGTGATCCTCGGGTCCCGGAACAGGTACAGGGCCCTGGAGGCCTGCGATGGTCTGCTCGAGAAGTGGCCGGAACACGACCTTGTCATCAGGTCAGGTGACAACACCTGTGCCGCTGCGGCACCGGTGGTCGTCATTGCAACACCGTGGGATGCCGCCGCAGCCACTGCCAGGTCGGTGGCAGGCCACCTTGACGGCAAGGTGGTCGTGTGCATGTCAAACGCAATTGCCAGGGTGGCCGGGGAGTTCCAGCCACTGGTTCCGCCGCGGGGTTCGGTGTCCGCAAGCGTGCAGGCCGAGATCCCCGATGCGTTCGTGGCGGCAGCCTTCCACCACGTGCCGGCAACCGAGTTGGGAAACCTCGACCACGAGATCGTCAGCGACATCCTCATCTGTTCGGACCACGAGGCTGCCACCGAGACCGTGTCGGGAATCGTCTCCCGGTTTCCCGGGTCTAGACCACTTGATGCCGGTGGCCTCTCCAATGCAATGGCGATCGAGGCGTTTTCCGCGGTGTTGTTGCAACTCAACAGCCGTTATCACGCCAGGGTGGCGGTGGGTCTGACCGGCATCGGGGATGTCTGAGCAGACCCGGGCAGGCGAACCCGAGGGGCCTGGTGCCATGCCACCGATGAGGTTTTACGACACAGCCCGCTGTGAGGTTGTGCCGTTTCGGCCTGATCGAATGGTCCGGCTCTACACCTGCGGAATAACTCCCTATGACGCCACCCATCTCGGGCATGCGTGTACCTACATCACCTTTGACATCCTTCAGCGTCGCCTGATCGACCGGGGCCATCCCGTTCGCTACGTGCGCAATATCACCGATGTGGACGACGACATGCTGGCGGCGGCCAGGCGGAGGGGCGTCCACCACCTTGACCTTGCCTTCAGCGTGACTCGTCGCTTCGACGAGGACATGGCGGCCCTGGGCAATCTGGCTCCCTGGGCCGAACCGAGGGCCAGTGGGGCGATTCCCGCGATCCGTCGCTTCATCCACGAACTGCTCGACGGGGGCTGGGCCTACCGGTCAGGTGATGCCGTGTTCTTCGACGTGAGCCGTTCCGACGTGTTCGGATCGTTGAGCCACCTGTCCGAATCGGAGATGCGTGTCAGGGGAGCGGAGATGGGGGAGGAGCTCGAGGATGTGCGAAGGCGTGGGCCGCTCGACACGGTTCTCTGGAAGTCCTCGGCGGTTGATGAGCCGGCATGGGATGCACCGTGGGGACGGGGGCGTCCCGGCTGGCATGTCGAATGTGCTGCGATGGCGGTCAGCCACCTCGGCCCGACAGTTGACCTGCACGGTGGGGGTAGCGACCTGGTTCATCCCCACCACGAGTGCTCGGCTGCAATGGCCTCGGCGGTTACGGGTGAACCCCTGTCGCGGCACTGGATGCACCAGGCCATGGTCCGCAACCAGGGCGAAAAGATGTCCAAGTCGCTGGGCAACCTGGTTTTTGTATCTGATCTGCTGGCCGCCACGGATCCGATGGCAGTACGTCTGAGCCTTCTCGAAAACCACTACCGGACTTCGTGGGACTGGGATCCGAACCTGCTGTCAGTGGCGACTGAGAGGCTCGACCGGTGGCGATCCGCTTCCGACGGTGATGGCGCCCAATCGTTGGGGGCCGTCCGTGATGCCCTCGACTCCGACCTTGACGTTCCGGCGGCCGTGGCGACCATTGATGAAGCGGTGGCCGAGGGTCGGGGGGTGGTGCAGGCGGCCCGACTGCTCGGGGTGGACCTCACCGATTGGGTGACGAATGGGTCGGGTCGGGGTAGCGGGGATCGCTAGCCTCTGAGCGGTATGGCTGACATCACCCTTTCGCTTCCAGACGGCTCGAAGCGCATCCTGCCCGATGGTGCCACCGGTGCCGATCTGGCACTCGACATCGGCCTGGGCCTCGCCAAGACGGCCCTTGTCATGACCATCGACGGCGTTGAGAGGGACCTGGCGGCTCCCCTCCCCGATGGCGCCACGGTTTCGATTGTCACAGCCGACAGCGATGAGGGCCTGCACACGATCCGCCATTCCACGGCCCATGTCCTTGCCCAGGCCGTGCTCGACCTCTGGCCCGGCGCGACCTACGCGATCGGGCCTCCTATCGACTACGGCTTCTACTACGACTTCCTGTTGCCCGAGGGGGCCACGTTCAGCCCAGAGGACCTTGAAGAAATCGATTCCAGGATGCGCGAGATCATCGCCCTGGACCAGCCGTTCGAGCGGCACGAGGTCGACGCTGCCGGGGCGATGGAGTTGTTCGTCGATCATCCCTACAAACGCGAGATCATTGAAAAGGTCACCGGTGGCGAGGCCGGTGCCGAGTTGAGCGGGGAGGTCGGGTCATCCGGGGTTCTGAGTTGCTACCGGAACGGCGACGGCTTTGTGGACCTGTGCATGGGACCGCACGTGCCATCCACCGGTCGGCTGGGCCACTTTGCCCTTCAGAAGGTGGCCGGTGCCTACTGGCGAGGTGATGAGAGCCAGCCGATGCTCCAACGCATCTACGGAACGGCATGGGCATCAAAGAAGGAACTTTCAGGTCACCTCCACCGCCTTGTCGAGGCCGAGAAGCGGGATCACCGCAGGCTCGCCGTAGAACTCGACCTGGTCTCGTGGCCCGAGCCGCTCGGCCCCGGACTGGCTGTGTGGCATCCCAAGGGGGCCCTGATACGCAAGCTCATCGAGGACTACAGCCGCGAGAGACACGAGGCAGGCGGCTACGACTTCGTGTTCAGCCCCCACATTGCCAAGTCGGTGCTCTGGGAGACCAGCGGACACCTCGACTTCTACGCCGACGGCATGTATCCACCGATGGAGATGGACGGGGCGACCTACTACCCGAAGCCCATGAACTGCCCCTTCCATGTCACCGTCTTCGACAGCAACCAGCGCAGCTACCGGGACCTGCCCATTCGCTACTTTGAGTTGGGTGCCGTGTACCGCTACGAACTGTCGGGCGCGATACACGGCCTGATGCGTAGCCGTGGCTTCACCCAGGACGACTCACACATCTTCTGCACGCGCGAGCAGGTCCCAGATGAGTTGGCCTCGCTACTGGAGTTCACGCTCTCGGTGTTGCGGGCGTTTGGCTTCGACGACTTCCAGGCCAAGCTCTCGACCCGACCCGATGAGAAGTCCGTCGGCGATGACGATCTCTGGGACATGGCCACCGACGGCCTCAGGAACGCGTTGGAGACGGCGGGCCTCTCCTATGTGGTTGACGAGGGTGGTGGTGCCTTCTACGGCCCCAAGATCGATGTCGACGTGACCGATGCGATCGGTCGGCCCTGGCAGTTGTCGACTATCCAGCTGGACTTCACCCTGCCTGAGCGCTTCGGCCTCGAGTACGTGGGATCCGATGGTGATCGGCACCGACCCGTGATGATCCACCGTGCCCTGATGGGTTCGATCGAGCGGTTCTTCGGCGTGCTGCTGGAGCACTTTGCCGGAGCGTTCCCCACCTGGCTGGCGCCAGAGCAGGTCAGGGTTCTGCCCGTGGCTGCTGAGCACCAGGAGTACGCCGAGTCGATTCATTCCAGCCTTGGGGGTCGGGGCTTTCGCTCAACCGTGGTCGCAGCTGATGAGCCCCTCGGGAAGAGGGTGCGTGCAGGCAAGGTCTCCAAGGTTCCCCACGTCCTCGTTGTGGGTGATGACGATGTGGCCAACGCCACGGTGGGGGAGAACGCAAGGGGTGCCGACTCGCCTGAACGTGACCTTCCCCTCGATGCATTCCTGGAACGGTTGGCCGACGAGGTGGGCTCCCGGGCATGAGCGGCCTCGAGCACCTCTGGGCGGGCTGGCGCCAGTCCTATGTCGAGGGTTTGGCCGATGCGGACGCCACAGGGCCGGTGTCGGGTGAGGGTGGGCTGTCGCTCTTCGAATCGATCGAGCAGGCCGACATTCCAGACGACGAGTCGTTCATCGTGCACCGGGGTGCCACCTGTTTTGTGCTCATGAACGCCTACCCGTATTCGAGTGGTCACATGCTGGTTCTCCCCAGAAGGGCCGTGGCGGCCCTTGGGGACCTGACTGAAGAGGAGTACGGCGAACTCTGGGGGACCGTGCGGACCGCGGTAGTGGC
The DNA here is from genome assembly GCA_913055915.1 of uncultured Candidatus Nemicrothrix sp. Lineage (GTDB taxonomy): Bacteria > Actinomycetota > Acidimicrobiia > Acidimicrobiales > MedAcidi-G1 > UBA3125. Next base: position 53,875 of record CAJXKL010000010.1, read on the forward strand.
CCTCAAAGAGGGTCTTTCGCCGCAGGGTGTGAACGTGGGCCTGAACCTGGGCAGGGCGGCCGGCGCCGGAATCGAGGGGCACCTGCACGTGCACGTCGTGCCCCGTTGGTCTGGAGATACCAACTTCACCACCACGACCGCCGGGACCAGGGTGCTCCCCGAGGCGCTCGGAGAGACCTGGCACCGTCTCAGGAGTGTGTGGCCCGACTGACGGTCTGGGCGGGGTGTTAGCGTCCCGGCGTTCAAACGGATCGGAGAACAGCCAATGCCACACAGTGTCAGGGCGGTCATAGCCCGAGCCAAGGGAGAACCCGTCTCGATAGAGACGATTGAAGTGCCCGACCCGGGGCCCGGTGAGGTGCTCGTCGGTATCCAGGCCTGCGGCGTCTGCCACACCGACCTCCACTACCGGGAAGGCGTCATCAACGACGAGTTTCCGTTCCTGCTCGGCCACGAGGCCGCCGGAATCGTAGAGGAAGCCGGTGAAGGGGTTACCAACGTGACCCCCGGCGACTTCGTGATCCTGAACTGGCGAGCCGTCTGTGGCCAGTGCCGGTCATGCCGGCGTGGTAGGCCCTGGAACTGCTTTGAGACACACAACGCCACCCAGAAGATGACCCTTGACGGCCAGCCTCTGTCGCCGGCACTGGGCATAGGTGCCTTTGCCGAAAAGACGCTGGTCGCTGCCGGACAGGCCACCAAGGTCGATCCCGCCGCCAGGCCAGAGGCTGCCGGCCTCATCGGGTGCGGTGTCATGGCCGGGCTGGGAGCGGCGATGAACACGGGTCAGGTGGGTCGCGGTGACTCGGTGGCGGTGTTCGGATGCGGCGGAGTCGGCAACGCTGCGATCGAGGGGTCGCGCCTCGCTGGAGCACACACGATCATCGCCGTGGACATAGACCCCCGGAAGTTGGAACTGGCAAGGGAATTTGGTGCAACCCACACAGTCGACTCCTCAGAGGAGGATCCTGTCGAGGCCATCCGGGCGATGACCGGTGGCAACGGGGTCGATGTGGCGATCGAGGCGGTCGGCTTGCCAGCCACCTATGAACAGGCCTTCTATTCGCGCGACCTGGCAGGCACCGTTGTGCTCGTGGGGGTCCCAAACCCGGAGGCGAAGGTGGAACTGCCGATGATCGAGGTCTTCGGCCGCGGGGGGACGCTCAAGTCCTCCTGGTACGGCGATTGCCTGCCGAGCCGTGACTTCCCGATGCTCATAGACCTCTACCTGCAGGGACGTCTGGACCTTGACCGCTTCGTCTCTGAGACCATCGACCTGGATCAGGTGGAGGAGGCCTTTGAGAAGATGGAACGCGGCGAGGTGTTGCGGTCCGTGGTCGTGTTGTGACCCTGCGAATCGACCACGTCGTGACCAGCGGCGTGTTCTCGTTGGACGGCGATGACTTCGACGTCGACAACAACATCTGGATCATCGGAGATGAACGAGACGTTGTCGTGGTCGACGCAGCCCACGACCACCGCCCCATTCTTGAAGCCGTGGCCGGAAGGAACGTGCTGGGGGTGCTCTGCACCCACGGCCACAACGATCACATCAACGCTGCAGCGGAACTGGCCGAGGACGCCGATGCTCCTGTCTGGCTCCATCCGGAGGACTCGATGTTGTGGGACGTCGTGTACCCGGAGAGGCGCGTCGACGACCTGCTCAGGGACGGCGCATCCATCTCAGTCGGAGGAGGGAACCTTTCGATCCTGCACACACCGGGGCATTCCCCGGGAGGGTGCTGTGTCTACTCGCCGTCACTGGGGACCGTCTTTTCTGGTGACACGCTCTTCAACGGCGGCCCGGGAGCGACCGGGCGCTCGTTTTCAAGCTACGACCTGCTCGTCGAGAGCATCCGGGCCCGGCTGTTCGTCCTGCCGGAAGCGACGGTGGTCCACACCGGCCACGGGGACTCAACGACTATCGGAGACGAGGCGCGCAACCTCGACGGTTAGCTCGTGATCAGATACCCGGCCTGCGGGCCCCTCACCGACGTATGTCAGCCCAGGACCGGAACCTGCTCCATGGCGGCTGCGATCTTCTCTTCGGGGTAGTCGTAGTCGACCAGTTGGCCAGCCAGGTACTGCTCGTAGGAGGCCAGGTCTAGATGCCCATGGCCACAGAGTGCGGTCAAGATGACCTTCTCCTCACCGCTCTCCTTGCAGCGCAGGGCCTCGCGGATTGCTGCTGCGATGGCGTGGGTGGGCTCTGGTGCGGGTACGATCCCCTCGCTCTTGGCGAACTGGATGGCCGCAGCGAAGCACTCGGTCTGGTGGATCGACTCGGCCTCGACCAGGCCAAGTTCGTAGATGTGGCTGACCAGAGGCGCCATGCCGTGGTAGCGCAGGCCGCCCGCGTGGATGGGGTCCGGTACGAAGCCGTGACCGAGGGTGTGCATCTTCACGAGGGGAGTCAACTGTCCGGTGTCGCCGAAGTCGTAGCGGTATTCGCCGCGTGTCAGAGACGGGCACGAGGCAGGCTCCACGCAGCGGATGGTCGGGTTCATCCGGCCGGCCAACTTTTCCCGCAGGAATGGGAAGGACAGGCCACCAAAGTTGGAACCTCCGCCGGTGCAGCCGACCAGGATGTCGGGGGTCTCCTCGATCTTGGCTAACTGGAGGAGGGCCTCTTCACCGATAATTGTCTGGTGCAACAGCACGTGGTTTAGGACGCTGCCGAGCGCATAACGGGTGTCCGGGTCAGGACCGGCCTGTTCCACGGCCTCGGAGATGGCGATGCCGAGGCTGCCGGGGCTGTCGGGATCGGCAGCCAGAATCGCACGGCCAGCCTCGGTCAGGTTCGAGGGGCTGGGGTGAACGTTCGCCCCCCAGATCTCCATCATCGTCTTGCGGTAGGGCTTCTGGTCGTATGAGGCCCGGACCTGCCAGACCTCGCAGTCGAGTCCGTACTGGGCGGTAGCGAAGGCAAGGGCGGATCCCCACTGGCCTGCACCCGTCTCGGTTGTGAGGCGCTTCACGCCCTCCTGGGCGTTGTAGAAGGCCTGGGGCACCGCCGTGTTTGGCTTGTGGGAACCTGCGGGGCTTACGCCCTCGTACTTGAGGAAGATCCTTGCCGGGGTGTCCAGGGCCTTTTCCAGGCGCCGCGCCCGCAGCAGGGGTGTGGGACGCCACAGCTTGTAGATGTCGAGGACCTCACCTGGAATGTCGATGAAGGAGTCCGTTGAGACCTCCTGCATGATCAGGGCCATTGGGAAGAGGGGAGCCAGGTCGTCTGGCCCGATCGGCTCGCGTGTTCCCGGGTGGAGCGGCGGTGGGGGCGGCTCAGGCAGGTCGGGAATGACGTTGTACCACTGCGTGGGCATCTCTGATTCGTCCAGCAGCACCTTTGAGTAGTCGTCAGCCATGTTTCTGACTCCCCTTTGAGATAGTCCTGTCCCACCAGTTGGAGCGACCAGTAAAGCATGTGGCGACCCGTCAGGCCAGTGAACACTGCCGCAGGGGGTGCCTATTCCCGGCGTAGGACACACCACGAACCGGTTCCGGCCCGCGATGCGAGGCCGGTCCAACGACCTGTCGCCGTCGAGGACATGGCGGCCTCCACCTCCTCGGCGGAGAGGTGGATGGGGGTACCCTCGGCCCTGCTGCTGACCCATACGACGGCTCCAGTGGGGGACAGGCAACGTTCCACCTCAGAGGGGAACAACAGCATGTTCACGAGGACAATCACGTCAGCGACATCGTCGGGAAACGGCAGCCTCGACGCATCCGCATTCAACAATGGGGCCTCGGTCGTAACGGCGTGGGAGAGCATTGCAAGAGAGAGGTCCATGGCCACGACCAGGTCGAATCTGGCACACAATTCTCGTGTGAACAGGCAGGTGCCTGCGCCGGCTTCGAGGGCGGTTCGGCCTTCCACGAAGCCACGACCGAGTGCATCGACGAGAGGAAGTATCCGCTCGGGGCTGTCTCGATTTTCCGTCCACTCTGATGCCAGCCCGTCAAAGAGGTCCCTGACGGACTGCGAGCGCTCTGGGGCCCAGTCGGCGTCAAGCGCCACCGATCGGGTTACCTCTCTCATCGGATGGTTCGGCTCCGAGTAGAGGCCCGATGCGGCTACCGGTCGAATCGGATCGAGGTACCTGATGGGCATCGACGGGACGCTACCGGGCGACGGGCGCTCGTTATGGGCTGGAGGGTCCCGGTGGAGCATCCGAACGTGGGAGGATCAGGTGATGGCACTTCCCGGTTTCCTCAGGCGATTGGGCCGGACTGCACCGCCGCCCAACACGGTGTTCGTCCTTTCCGGCGGAGCGGTACGTGGTGCCGCCCAGGTGGGCATGCTCAGGGTCCTCTTCGAGCAGGGCATCTTTCCCGACCAGGTGGTCGGTGTCTCCGCCGGTGCCCTGAACGGAATCTCTATCGCCCATTCACCCACCCTCGATCAGGTCGGAGACCTGGAGGAGGTCTGGCGCAGCCTCGTCGACAAGTCACCGATGAAGGGAAATATCGTCCGGACCGTAGCCTCGATCCTGCGGGGAAAGCCGAGCTTCACCAGTGGCCAGAAACTCCGGAAGATCATCGAGGAGCAGGTTCCCGTTGTAGACATCGCGGACACCAGCATCCCCTTCCACGCCGGAACCACGGCTGCCTCAACCGGGCACCTCTGCTGGTGGCGTAGCGGTCCCGCAGTTGACATCCTCTGTGCCTCAACGGCGATCCCTGGTGTGTTTCCCGCCGTTCAACTACCGGACGGAGACATGCACCTCGACGGTGGGGTCGTCTCCAACATTCCCCTCCGCTACGCGGTCTCGCTGCAGCCAACCCGGTTGGTGGTGCTCGATGTCGCCTCCCGTTTCCTGCCCCCCGAGAAGCAGACGGCGCTCTCGCTCATGTTGACCGGATTCAGGGCGGCAGCGGCCGAGTTGACCCGGCAGCAGTGGCAGGACGTGCCGGCAGGGCTGGAGGTGCTCCACATCGAGATGCCGCCCGGAGACCCGGACATCGACTACGACTTCGACGATGCCCATCACCTGATCGTGCAGGGAGGCGAGGCGGCCGTTCGTGCGCTGGATGGCCGCTGAACCGGCTGTGGGGTCAGGTTCGCCTGCGTCGGCCTGAGCGTCGACCGGAACGGTGGTGGTCGGGATCGATCGCCGACTCGTCAACCCGGGTTCCTTCGGGTGGGTCGATGTCTGGCGCAGGGACCCTGCCGGCCAGCACGTCGGCCATCATCGAGATGTGGGCGGGGGTGCTGCCGCAGCAGGCACCGATGAGGTTGGCACCGGCCTCCCTGGTTCGACATGCGTGGGCAGCGAGCACCTCAGGGGTTCCGTCGTAGGAGAGGACCGCTCCCTTCCAGACGGGAATGCCGGCATTCGCCTTTGATGCGACCGGCAGGTCACCGGCTGCTGTACGAATGTCAGCAACCGCAGCCTCGGTGTCAGCAAGGTTGGCACCGCAGTTGGCACCGATTCCGTCGATGCCGAGCTCGGAAAGGCGTTGGCCCGCCTCTGTTCCCGTGAGGCCCATCATCGTGCGACCGGCCGTGTCAAAGCTGAGGGTCGCCACGACCGGTAGGTCGGTGGCCCGCCTGGCGCCGCGGAGTGCCGCCTCGACGGCAGGTAGGTCGCTCAGGGTCTCGATCCAGATCAGGTCGGCCCCACCTGCTTCGAGGGCCTCGGCCTGTTCTGCGAAAGCGGCCTCGGTGTCAGCCTCGGAAAGCGGCCCGAGCGGTTCTATCAGTTCGCCGGTCGGTCCCATGGACCCGGCGACAAGTACCGACCTGTCGCTCTGGTCGGCTGCAACTCGGGCGCACCTGACACCGGCGGTGTTGATCTCGGCGACGCGTTCCTGGAGGTCGTGGAGCTTGAGCCTGTGCCGGTTGCCGCCGAAGGTGTTCGTGAGGACGATGTCGGAGCCGGCAGCCACGTAGAAGCTGTGGATGTTGCTCACACGATCAGGATGTTCGAGGTTCCAGACCTCGGGTGCGTCACCGGCGGTCAGGCCGGCATCGAACAACTGAGTTCCCATGGCGCCATCGAGGATCAGGTATCCCCTGGCACGCAGAAGGTCGCTGAAGGCGGTCATGGCATGAACCTACTGGTTGGTGCACGTGATGCCTGTTCGAGATGTCTGGCCTGGTCAGGTGTCAGGCCTGGATGAGCGTAACGGTTCCGGCTGTTCCGTCGACCTCGACCATGGCGCCGTCCGGGATCAGGTCTGTCGCCCCTTCCAGGGCAATCACGCACGGGACCGCCAGCTCCCTGGCGACGATCACAGCGTGGCTCATCAGGGCCCCGACGTTCACGACCACCGCTGCTGCGGGTAGGAAGAGGGGTGTCCATGCAGGGTCGGTGATTGGTGCCACCAGCACGTCGCCCGGTTCAAGGGAGCCGGCGTCGGCCGGGTCGTGGATGATCCTGGCTCGCCCTCGTGCTAGGCCGCTGGCGCCCGCGTCTCCGGTCAGCACATCACCGGTGGCTGCCGCCTCGACCCTTGCGGTGCCGGCTGCGGTGGCCTCCAACTCCTCGATGGTTGGCACGTCCTTCTGGGAGGAGATGAAGAAGGGCGGCCCCACCGCTGCGAAACGGTTACGCAGGTTGGCCCGCTCATCCACCAGCGCGGCCAGGGACGCAGGATCCCTGAGGTAGTCGGGAAGCTCGGTGACAGGATTCAACAGGGCCACCTCGGTCGGGCCGGCGCCACCCCCACGCTCCAGGCTTCGGCGTACCAGTTCGCGGTACACCTGCTTGATGGGGAGCATCACCCGAACAGCGCGGTCACGGGTGGCCTCCCTTGCCTGCGACCAGAACGGCAGGGCCCTGAGTGCCTTGTCGAACTTGACCTTGTCCATGAAGTTGAGGTGCGGTCGGACAACGGCCGCTGCGGCGCTACGCCGTTCGTCGTCATCGGCCAGCCTGTCGACAGGGGAGAGGTCGTTGTCGGCGACCCTCATCCGGTCAAGGGCCGTCAGCGCGAGGGACGGGGTGTTGTCCCAGGTTCTCGCAGAGAGTTCCCAGTCGTTGGGACCTCGGTGGCCGTGCCTGTCGAGGAAGGCTTCGAACATGGTCCTGAAGCCGGCGGCGTCTGGATTTCCTGCGGTCCGCTCGAGGAGCTCGTCGACTCCGTCATCGAAGGCTCTCATGACGCCCGGCTGTTGTCGGATCACCTTTGCGATCTCGTAGAGGTCGGTGGCGTAGAGGGCCGACTGGACATCGCCGGAGGCGCCGACCAGATGGGTTACCAGACCGGGGTTGCCGGCCGCTGCGCTCGCATCTATGAGAACACCGGAAACGATCGCCGCAACCGCCGTCGTCTGCATGTGGTTCCCGAACAGGGGTTCGAAGGCCTCTGGAAAGGCGTACAGGTAGTCCAACAGGTCTGTATCAGGTGCGTCGAGGTCGGGGCGAAGGGCCTCAAAGCCCGCAGAACGGCTGAAGCTGTCCTCCACGATTTCGGGGAGTTCCTTCGTGCCGAGGGCGCTCAGGACGGTGCGGAGGATCCGAACAGATGACCGGAGGCTCTTGTCACCCTTGCAGGCCACATAGGGAGGCGGGTTGCCTTCGCCGAAGAACGCTACGTCGATGGCCTCAGCCGACGAACCTGGCGCCCTGACACCCATCATCCGCAGGTACGAGAGGTTCAGGTAGCAGTAGCCGCCGTAGAGGCCGATGATGACCGGATCGTCGCTCGCAAAGTCATCCGGGCTCATGATGCCCAGCTCAGCGTATGCGTTTCGCCAGGCCTTCTCAGCAGGGACGATGCCCAGGTGGTAGCCGAGAGCGGTAATTACCTCGGGAAACACCTCGCCGACGTTTCCGCGCGTGTTTACCGGCCAGCGTTCGTCGATGCGGCCTTCGATGATCCAGCGCGTCCCCATGTTCTCCCCGTGTCCTCCCGTAGCGCGGGAAAGTTAGTGCAGGGAGGGGGTCGGCCAGAAGGTGGACGAGGCCAGCACGGCCCGGCGGTAGCCAGGCGTGTGCTTCCTCGTGGGTATTGCGGCCCGAACCTCAGAGGTTGGGGTCGTATGGGCTGGTTGCCCGGGTCAGGCCTTGCGGACGCTGAGGGCTTCGGGGCCCTTGCGGCCTTCGCCGACCTCAAACTCGACCGTCTGGCCCTCGTCGAGGCTCCTGTAACCGGAACCATCAATGTTGGAGTAGTGGACGAACACGTCCTCCCCACCTTCGACGGAGATGAAGCCGTAGCCCTTTTCGGAGTTGAAAAACTTTACTGTGCCGCGAGGCATAACAATCACATTCGCTTTCGTTGAACAATCATGAACCGTGCCGTGAGTGGAACGGTGGGGAAAGCCTACGCGCGGTCTGTTCCAGAACCACACAAGGGCACATCTGGTATTTGGTGGCGACCTTCCGGGTCAGCTGCTGGTGCGCTGCAGGTGGGCCCTTCGGGCCTTGCGGTTGCCACCGTTGGACGTGTCCGCAGGATGCCGGCCGCGTTTGTCGCCGCCAGAGCCCTTCTTGTTGCCGGGCTTCCCGTCGTTACCGCCTGAACCCCTACCGCTGCCGGTCCTCCTGTTGCTGGGCTTCCCGCTGTTGCCACCGGAACCCTTCGCTGAGGAACTTCCGTTCTTGGATCCGTTCCGGTTGTTTCCAGCAGCACCGTTCCTGGATCCGGGCTTCTGGTTGTTCCCACCGGAGCCGTTGGTGGAAGCCGCTCCCCGCCGTCTGTTCCGGTTCTTGTTCCCTGACCGGTTGCCTCCGGATCCGTTGTGTGAGCGCCCCGCTGCACCGCTGCCTGAACGGTGGTTCTGGCTCTTGCCTTGTCCGGCACCACCTGAGGAGCGGCCGTCGCGGTTGCCTTCCCTGTCGGATCCGTTCCTCTCGGTATCGACATCACGCATATTTCTGGCCGGCACCGGTGACAGGTGCCGCAGGACAGCGGCGTCCGGGTCGGTACATGGCTCGTTGAGGCCGATCTGGCGCTGTATGCGCTTCATGTCCCTGACCTGATTGGGCTGGACCAGCGAGATCACCACGCCGGTTTCCCCGGCGCGGGCGGTGCGCCCGGAACGGTGGACGTAGGCCTTGTAGTCCTCGGGGGGATCGAAGTGGATGACCGATGTGACCCCGTCGACGTGGATGCCGCGTGCGGCAACGTCGGTTGCAACGAGAGCGTGGACACGGCCCTTGCTGAAGTCGGCCAGTGCCCGGGTGCGTTGCGCCTGGCTGCGACCGCCATGGATGGCAGCGGTCTTGAGGCCTTCCCTGCTCAGTTGGCGAGCCAGACGGTCAGAGCCGTGTCGGGTCCGGCAGAAGATGATCGTCGGCCAGGCAGCGCCTACGGCCTCAGCAGTGATCTCACGCCTGTCTGCCTGTGTGGTATTCCAGAAGACGTGGCTGGCGGTGGTGATGTCGGGTGTCTCCTCGCCGACTTCGTGGTTGACGGGATCGCGCTGGTAGTCGCGGGTGAGCCTGGCGACGTCGCTATCGAGGGTGGCTGAGAACAGAACCGTCTGTCGGTCTGGATCGGTCTGGTCTAGTAGGCGGCGCACAGCAGGCATGAAGCCCATGTCGGCCATTCGGTCGGCCTCGTCGAGTACCACCCGGTCGACGTTGGCAAGCGAGAGCGCTCCCTGCTCGATCAGGTCCTCGAGGCGCCCGGGGCATGCAACGAGAATGTCGACGCCCATTCTGAGTGCGCTCAACTGCGGGCCATAGCCGACGCCTCCGTACACAACGCCGATCGAGACGTTGCCCGCAAACGAGCGGAGCTCAGTGGAGATCTGTTCAGCGAGTTCACGGGTGGGTGCAAGGATCAGGGCACGTGGCTCGCGGGGTGCGGCCCTTTCGACGTCGGCTACCAGCGGTATGCCGAATGCCAGCGTCTTTCCTGAACCGGTTGGGGCACGTCCGCACACGTCTCGGCCAGACATGGCGTCGGCGATCGTGGCTGCCTGAATCTCGAAGGGTTCGGTAATCCCACGACGTTCGAGGGCGTCGCAGATGCGGCCGGGTACGCCCAGGTCGCTGAAGGTGGGGGACATCTTGCTCCTTGCCCGCGGATATGCAGGTTGTTCGGTGGTTCGCATCGCCTCAACACGTTTGGTTAGGTCGAAAGGCCAGGAAGGTGGTTCACGTCGACTGGAAGAACCAAAGCCCGCCTGCGAACCCACCGGCCAGCGATGCCGACCGGAGCAGGGACAAGGGTAACTGCACGGGGTGGCAGAACGGCGGAACGTGCCCGGAGGCACACGTGGGGGCAGCCTGACATGTGCCTCCGGCACTAGGTTGCGGCAATGGCAGCCTTCTCGCAGGACTCCTTTTCTCATCTGGTCGACGAACAGATCCTTGCTTCCTTCGAACAGACCTGGGATGGCCTGGGTAGACCCGGCACCTGGTGGACCGGTGCACAGCGCGTGGCGATCGCAGAGGCCTCCAGGTTGGCAATGGGTGATGGCCCTCGGCCCATAGGCGTGGCGCCCCCGGTTCTGTCTGACCTTGACCGTGTCGATGGCTCCGGTATCTCGGATCTGGCGCTCGAGGTTGTGCGGCGGGTGACCGCAGAGTCGGGCCGGATCACGGCTATCTGGGCGACCGAGGCGATTGACCTGATGGGCCCCGGACGCTACGTAGAGCTGGTGGCCGTGGTGGTGCTGACCGTTCCGATTGACATCTTCTGTGGGTTGCTGGCCAGGTCCCACCAGCCCTTTCCCGCGGTCATTGCCGGCGAAGTTGTCGGAGGGGTGCCTGACGGCGTAGCAGGGGGAGAGGCATACGTGCCGTGGCTGGTCGACGGCTGGAAGGGTCCCAACGTGGCGAGGGCCCTCTCGTACGTGCCGGTCGACAATGCACGACGCATGGCAATGGTGTCGAGCATGTACGACGGCAGTGAGTTCTTTGAAATGGTATGGAGCCACCGCTCCCTGAGCCGCCCACAGATCGAACTGGTGGCTGCGCGCACCTCTGCCCTGAACGAGTGTTTCTATTGAACGTCGTCACACGTGATGCTGCTCCGTGAGAGCAGCGATGCGCTCGATCAGGTGGTTGACCTGACCGGAACCATCGGAGGAGATGTCCGACATGGGGCTGGTCCAGGCGTGTCACATGATGGGTTGTTGGTGGCATACGCCGAGGCGGCACACGACAGCCCGGAGGCTGCGAGGCTGTTGGATGGCCAGATGCTTGAAGCAGTAGGGCCCGGAGGCCTTGTGGATGCGGCTGCCACCGTGGCTGTCTTCAACGGCCTGGTGAGGTCAGCTGACGCCACTGGGATTCCGCTCGACGAATACGTGATGGTGCGGACCGTCGACGAGCGCGAGGCTCTCGGTCTCAACGAGTTCTCAGGTTCTGCCAACAGCGTGGCGGGCGCCTGACCCTTGCGGCCGTGTCGGTCAGGAGACCGTCAGGATTCCCTTCATGCCGGCAGCGAAGTGGCCCGGCATGGTGCAGATGATCTGGTAGCGCCCGGCCTTTTCGAAGGTGAAGGTCTGTGTGACCGACGTTCCGGCCGGGGTGGCCTCAACCTCGAACAGAATCATCGACTCTTCGAAGTCGCTCTCGGCCTTGATCTGGGTTCCCTCCCGGAGAACCGATCACGGAGAAGATGGCCCAGAGGGAACCAAACCAGATCCAGTCATTTCTTCGCCGCTGATCCACCCCTGGTCCCGTCCTGACGTCGCGAAGGGACCAGCTGGCCCCACTGGTGTCGCCAATATGGATCGGCTAGGGGGCCAGACAGGGACCAAGGTCCCTATGTGTCTCCTCAGGTGACGGCCACCAACTCGGAGGCGTCGAACTGTGGGATCGGTGGCGGTGAGAGATCCCGCAGGTATGGAAAAACCCGGTCCCGCATCAACTCCATGGACTTGAGGACCTTGTCGTTGTCGAGACCGCCGAGTCGCGTCCAGCAGAGCAACTCAGTCATTCCGTAGACCTCCTGGGCCTCGGTAAGGCGCTCGACTACATGGTCGGGTGACCCGCAGATGGTGTAGCCGGCCCTCGTGAGGGTGTCGAAGTCGACAGCTGCAGCGAGATCGCGAAGTGCGTTGTACATCTCGTAGGTTTCGACGGGTTTGTCGCCCTCGACCGACAGGTACTTTGCGACGGTGTTGAAGTACCACTCGCAGGCGTCGCGGTACTCTGCCTCTGCCTGTTCCGTGGTGTCGGCCACGTAGATCATCATCAGGCAGCCGATCTGTTTGTCGGTGGGGTCGTGTCCCGCCCTGGCAAGCCCGCGGTAGTAGTCGTGCCGCCGTGCCACTGCCAGTTCGGGGGTTAGGCCGAAGACGCTCCCCATGAGCAGGTGGTGGCCGTATGTGCCGGCCATTTCGAAGGTCTCCTGAGAGAGGCAGGCCATCCACATTGGTGGTTGCGGTTTCTGGAGAGGGCTGGGCCTCACCGGAACGTCGTTGAAGTCGTAGTAGTCGCCGTGGAAGTCAACCACCCCATCCCTCCATGCCATGCGGATGATGTCGACGCATTCTTCGAAGCGCCGACGCGTGGTGGTCTGGTCAATGCCATAGCGCTGAAATTCGAGGGGCTGGTATCCGCGTCCCATCCCGAAGTCAACCCGGCCGTCACTCATCAGGTCGAGGAGCGCGTAGTCCTCGGCAACCCGGAGAGGGTGGTTCATGGGCAGGATCACGATGCCGGTGCCAAGGCGCACCTTCTTCGTGACCGATGCGACGGCCGCGAGGCTGAGTGCCGGTGAGGCGCAGTAGCCGTACTCGGTGAAGTGGTGCTCGGCCGGCCAGATCGAGTCGAAGCCGTACTCCTCGGCGGCGACCATGAGCTCCAATTGCTCCTTCACCACCTGGTGCTCGGACTTTTCGATCGGATTCTCGAACAGGTGGAGCATTCCAAAGCGCATCTGATGTCCTCTTTGTCTCAGTTCGTCTCAGCTCAGTCTCGTCGAGTCCGCTTTCGCCAACTGGTCGGGTACGGGCTGATTGTGTCGATTGGAGTACCTGAGGATCCAGAGGGACAGGGCAATTGGTCCCGTCGGGACCATCGTCCCTAGTTGTCCGGCTAACCGGGAGGGGACCGTAGTGTATGGCCCCGGTAGGCGGGGTCGTGTCCCGTAGCAAAGTGGAGGTGCCGACCATGGCAATGAACGTCCAGCCGATCGCCTCGGTATCGGATCGAATCAACGAGGTGCGCCTGCTTACCGCCAGCATCGTCAACCAGGAGATCCTGCCGAACGAGAACATGCTCTGGGCCGACCATCGCAGTGGTCACCTGACCGAGACCGACAGGGAGGAGGCCAGGGCACTTCGTTCCGGCGTCAGGGCAAAGGTCAGGGAGGCTGGGCTCTGGGCGCCCCACCTTCCCGAGGAGTACGGCGGAGCCGGCCTCGACTTCCTGGAACTTGCTTACATGAAGGAGGTGCTCGCATACGCGGTCGGTGCGTCATCCCTGTTCGGCGTCATGGCACCCAACTCGGGCAACCAGTCGATTCTCGTCCGCTACGGCACAGAGGAGCAGAAGCGCAGGTGGTTGCTTCCAATGATCGAGGGACACATGCAGTCCGGCTTCTCGATGACCGAGCCGGACCAGCCGGGGTCGGACCCGCGGTCGCTTAGAACCACCGCAAGGCGCGACGGCGATGAGTGGGTCATCAACGGTCACAAGTGGTTCACGTCCAATGGCATGAAGGCGGACTTCTTCATCGTGATGTGCCGTACCGACGACGGGGACGGCGAGGCGGGCCGAAACTCCCGCATGACCCAGATAATCGTGCCGTCAGACACGGACGGTGTCGAGATCTTGCGGGGCATCGGGGTATGGGGCCGCTCCAGCGACCACTGCGAGATCGTCTACGACAACGTGCGGGTTCCCGTTGAGAACCAACTCGGAGAGACGGGGACGGGGCACCAGGCGGCTCAGGATCGCCTGGGAGCAGGACGCATCTACCACTGCATGAACTCGATCGGGCAGATGTGGCGGGCCTTTGACCTGATGGTGGAGCGGGCGGCTGAACGTACGGTCCACGGGGGCGTGCTCGAGTCCAAGCAGTTCGTCCAGGGCTTCGTTGCCGACTCCTATATGGACATCTCGGCTGCCCGTCTCATGACCATCAACTGTGCGGAGAAGATGCGCGACGGTTCGTATCCGCGCACCGACATTTCCGCAATCAAGGTCTTCGTGCCTGCCGCCTACGAGAGGGTGGTGGACCGGGCAATCCAGGTCTGGGGGGCCGCCGGGATCACCGACGATCTTCCCCTGGCCGCCATGTACCAGACGGCCAGGTCACTCCGGATTATCGACGGGCCAGACGAGGTGCACCGGATCCTGATCGCAAAGAACGTGTCCGGGCATCACCGCTCCGGTGCCACCTGGGATTTTGGGAACTGAGCAGTTGGTTGCCCGTCAGCCCGGTACGTCCGCCGGGGCCATCTTGAGATCGGGGCCGTCGGGGGCTGTCTCCTCGAACCAGTCGACTAGGTCGGGGTAGCGCTCGGCAACCTCTTCGACCCTGTGGCTGCGCGGGCACCTGACCCGCAGTTTCAGTCCGCATCCAGGGCAGGTCCACTGGTCGCCGGTGGCGCTCTCGCGCCACAGCGGGGAGCCACAGGTGCCGCAGCGTTCCTGCCAGACATTGCAGTCGACTGATGAGTAGCGCTTCGAGCTGAGCGGGCAGCCGGTGTCGTAGCAGACGGGCCAGCCGGGGTCGGGGACAATCGCCCAGACCGGGCACTTCTCGATGCAGTCACCACAGTCATCACAGGTCAGAGGGTTGATGATGAACAGCCCGAGGAAGCTGTCGGTCTTGCGGAGGGCTTCACGTGGGCAGGCGAACTCGCAGGCACCGCAACCGATGCATTCCTCTTCGATGACCCTGTGGCTCATCAGGCGTCCCCGTCCCCGTCTGTGACCGTGCCGTTCAGGTGGCAGCCAGGGAGGAAGCCGTCACGTCCTGTGGGTGGAACGGTCGCAGCGAGCGGAGGCAACTATTGCAGGTCCACGGGGCCACGTTGACGGTGTCAGCAGTGCTCTTGAGGTTGTAGCGTTCACCGTCCCACTCCCAGTAGCCGTAGGGGAGGTCCAATACCTGGTTGAGGGGCTCGCCGCAGTGGGGGCATGCCATTGCTTGCATTGTGGGTCCTTTCGGTGGTTCGTGTCAGGCAGATGCCGGGGCCAGTTGGGCGGCACCGTCGAGGAACTGCTGGATCGTCTGGTTGAAACGGAAGAACTTGTCCACACCCATCGGGTCGCCACCCCTGACGTCGATGTGGTCACCCACAAGGGTCAGGCTGTTGATGGTGCGCTTACCCGTGGCACGCCCGTTGGAGGCGATGTCGTCGAACATCTCGGCCCAGGAGGCGGTGTCACCCTCGAGCCAGCAGTCGCAGGAAGCCTCGCCGCCTTCAGGGAGTGGGGAGACCTCTGCGCATCCGAGTTCCTCGAAGTGAAGCAGGACACGGAGGTCACTGCCACTTTCGTCTGCCATTACCACCCCGAGGGTGAAGTCCACCTCACCGAGGGTTTCGTACCAGTCGGGGTGGGCGTTCATCAGGTCGGCGAGGTCCTGGTAGAAGCCAATCTTGTTCACTCTGTCTGTCATGGTGGGGTCCTTCCTGTCAGGCGGCTCAGACGCCGTTTCGGTCGAAGCTGTCAATGTCGATGCCGAGCAGGTCAAGGGGCAGGTCGGTGCGGTCGATCCTGTTCAGCCCAGCCCTCTCACACCGTGCCAGGTAGGAGGTGAAGATCTTCGTGGCCAGCAGGGACTGCATCGGGAAGCCCTTGTCCTCGACGTGTTCAGATCCACCTCCTAGCAGCACCGCCAGGGCCGAGGACAGGACCGGCGAGGTGCCGAACTCGATGAGGAACTGCTCGCCGTGGTCCAGTGCCTCGTGGATCTCATCTGCGACGTCGGGGTCGCCGGCGATGGCCTGGCGTATGTGCATGGTGCCGTAGGCGACGTGGCGTGCCTCGTCCTGCATTGAGAGGCGAAAGATCTTCTTCTCGACGTGTGTGGGGGCGATCAGTTCCCCCTGGCGGAACACGTCGAGGATGAATCCCTCGCCCAGTAGGTGCAGTAGTGCCGACGCCTGTGTGTAGGTCTTTGCCTCGAGGATGCTGCGCAGCAGGCTCTCGGGTTCGGACCGGGACAGGAGCAGGCCGCCGCCGTTTGCCAGTGCCCTCTTGCGGAACACGTCACTGTGGCGCGCCTCGTCCATGATCTGGGTTGCGAGGAACATCTTGGCCTCGAGGAAATGGTGGTTCATGCGCCACATCCACTTGGCCGGCAGGTCGGTTGCGATCATCTCGATCTCGGTGAGGACCGTGCAGAGTTGGCACATTGCGTGTTCGATGTCAGAGGGAAGTTCCTGGAGTTCGTTCCAGGGGATGTCCCGGGTTGAGGACCATTGTCGGGCCACTGCCTCTTCGTAGAGTTCGATCACGTTGTCGGCCCATACCTGTGACTTGTGGTTGAGGATGTATCCCATGTCGGGTGTCTCCTCGTCGATGTCGGCTCCGCGGGGTGCCATCGAGCGGTATGGGGGATCGTCAAGCACCTCACCGTAGGCACCCGTTGCGATGTCCATCATCGTGAGGCCCCGGCGTCCCGGCGTCGGCTTCATACCCCATTCGGCCCTGCTCCCCCTGAGCCATGACCAGTCGAGCGGGTTGCCCATCGGTGTCATTTCTGGTAGTTCGCGGACGCTTTCGTCGGTGGCCAGTGCCATTTTGTGCTCCTATTCTTCCCCAACCCCCAAGCGATAACGGCTGTTATCGCAGTTCAGATAAGTTAAACGCTGCTATCAGGGTGTCCGATAGGGCATTAGGTCCCTACATGCCAGGTGACAGCGCGATCGCATGTATTGTCCGGCACCAATCAGCTGACAGCCGGGAGATGACAGGTGGATCCACAGGACAAGAAAACGGCCCTGCGGGCGATCAATTACGGGCTCTACGTCCTCACGGCTACTGATGGTGAGAACTACGGTGCCGGCGGAACTAACTGGCTCACACAGGCGTCCTTTGATCCACCCCTGGTGGTTGCCGGTGTGAAGGTCGACAGCGGATCGGCAGCAATCATCGAATCAACCGGTGCATTTGCCGTGAACGTTCTGGGGGCTGAGCAACTGGACATTGGCAAGGCCTTCTTCCGCTCCACATCGGTCGAGGGCGACATGATCAACGGCCAAGGGTTCGAACCGGGCCCGGCCACCGGCTCGCCGCTGCTGGTCGAGTGCGCTTACTGGTTCGAGGCCCGGGTCACCGACACCGTCAAGCGCGGAGATCATACGGTCTTCGTTGCAGAGGTGGTCGAGGCCGGCGTCCGTGACGATTCGGTGGTGCCGCTCCTGTTACGTGACACCGGCATGAACTACGGCGGCTGACAGACGGGACAGTTGCCCCGGTAGTGGCCTCAGGAGGCCACTACCGGGGACCATGAGTCAGGTGTGGGCCGCCCGGTAGGAGAGCCATGTGCCCTCCTCGAAGTCGTAGAGCTTGCAGGTACGGGTGGACATCAGGTAGGTGCGCAGGCGCAGCTTGCGGTCGATGGTGCGATCAGGGAAGGCGGCCGTGATTTCCCTGGCGGCTTCGTTCAGGCGGTAGCAGGGAATGCGCATGTCCACATGGTGGGGTGTGTGCACGAAGATCCAATGGAAGAACAGGTCTATTGCCTTGGGCATGCGGAGGATGGTCGTTCCATCGACTTGGCCCGCAACCCTGGTCCAGCCGCGGCGGGTGTGCCAGCGGATCTCAGGGGTGATGTGGTGGACGTAGACGGTCCAGCCGATGACGTGGGTGAAGACGAGGAACGGGATGACCAGCAACTTGGTGACCATCCAGAGGGCGCCCAGGAGGTTGCCTGAGCCCAGGCCACCGAGAAAGGTGGCACCGGTGGCCACCAACAGGACCGCCGAGTAGAGCATGTAGCGGTCCCGGCGGATCGCTGCGGCCCACTTGGCCGGAGGCTGCCGGAAGGCGATCATCTTGTTCCACCAGATCTCACGCAGGTAGTAGGGAAGGGGGCCGATCACCGACCATTCGATACGGTGGCGGAGGCGTGCCCAGGGGCTCATGGCTCGGTACTGCTCGACGGTCACCGGATGCCACACGAAGTCCATGCCCTGCCTGACCGTGTGGCCGTGGTGGATGCGGTTGTGGCCGAGGATCCAGGCCGCGTAGATGTGGAAGGAGGGCACGAACAGAAGCCGGCCCAGAACCCCGTTGAGGCGGTTGTTGTCGGTCAGGGCTCCGTGGGCGGCATCGTGGCCGAGGACGAACATTGCGGCCACCATGATGCCGGCAAGGGGAATCAGGATCAGGGTGACCCACCAGGCGGGGCTGAGGACGATACCGGTGACAACCGCGGCATAGAGGATCAGGTCGCGGATTACGAGCGCAAGTCCTCGTGGAGTCGAACGCTTTCGACAGGAGGCCGGTACCACGTCGATGACGTCCTTGAGGGTCAGTTCCGTTGGCTCCAGGGTCTGCATGTTCGGCCTCAGGTCCGGTTGGGGCGATGGATGGACTGCCGGATCCGACAACTGCCGAAATTTCGTTGGCAGCAGCGGTTCCTGGGGACACAGGATAGGGCGGCACGGGACAGAAGGGGCTCCGGTGCTCCGGGGATGTTCACCGGAGTGTGGTGTTGCCGACTGGTCGGTGCTCGTCTGGTTTCAGGAGCCATGCACCCAGGGCCATGGTCACGATTCCCATGACGACAGTCGGCCTCCAGCTTCCCGACAGGTCGTGCATGACGCCCCCGAGGACCGGCCCGAGTGCACCGGCGAGACCCATTGACACGCCCTGAAGGCCCATTAGGAGACCGAGGTCGCCTTCGTTGAAGTGGCTGCGTGCGTACACGCTCTGGAGGGGGGTGCTTGCACCCATTGCGAGGCCCGCCAGCAGGGCAAAGGTCACGCCCGCCGCAATGGTTCCGACAAGCAAGAAGGCAATGCCCGCTGCGCTGACGAGGAAGGCCAACCTCAGGAGAGCGCCTGACCCGTGGCGCTCGACCAGGCCGGTCAGGCCGAGGCGGCCGAAGAACTGGAACAGGCCCCGGAGGCCTCCGATGGTGCCTGCCGTGGCGAGGCTCAGACCGGAGGCTGTGAGGATGGGGACCTGATAGACGAGCACCGACGTGAAGGCGATGCCGGTCACGGTGTACGCGGCCATCATTCGCTGGATGGCGGGTCGTCCCAGGGCGCTGCGGATCGCATCCAGCGGCCTGAGGGAAGGACCTGAGTGGGAGCTGCGTGCGTCGACCGTAAGGGATGCAGCCAGAAGCCCACCGGCTGTGGCTAGCAGGGCAAGGACGCGTGCGGCTGTTCGCCAGTGCCACGCCGTGACCATCCATGCCGTCAGCGGGAGGTAGATGGGGCTGCAGAATGCGCCGATGAGGGTGACCACCGCTATGGCCTGGTCGGGACGGTGGGGGCGTAGACGGGCTGCAGCGGCAGTTGTCACGTGGTAGAAGCCGGTGGCTCCGGTGATGCCGGCACCTAGTGCGTAGAACAGGCCGAAGATGACCGGGTGGTCGGCCCGGGTTGAGGCAAGGAGGAGGCCGCCCCCCAGTAGTGCCTGGAGCAGGAACGGGCCGGGCCCGCCGAAGCGATCCAGGAGGCGCCCACCGGTGAAAGATCCGAGGCCGGTAATCAGCATTGCCGCGCCGAAGGTGACACCCAGAGTGGTGGTGCTCCAACCCATGTCGTCGCTGATCGGTCCGATTAGGACGCCGAACCCGTACATCCATGATCCGTAGGAGGTGATCGTGAGGAGCCCGAGCGCGGCTACGCCGGACCAGCCGTGTTGGACCAGATCACCTCCCGGGCCTTGCGGGGTGGCCATGTCTCAGTGGGTGTCTGGGGGGCCGGGATCGTTCCTGACCCAGGCCGAGCCGTCGTGCCGGCGCACTACCCGGGCGGGGGATCCGACCACCACGCAGTTGTCTGGCACCTTGCCCCGGACCACTGAGTTGGCACCGACTACGACGTGCCTGCCGATTTGTGCTCCGGGAAGGATCACCGCTCCGGATCCGATCCAGCTGCCCGAGCCGATCGAGACGGCGTCGTCGTTGGGGGTCTGGGTTCCAATCGGCTGGTCGAGGTCCTCGTAGCCGTGGTTCTGGTCGGTGATGTAGATGTTCATTCCCATGTAGACGTCGTCACCGATGTCGATGGAGAAGTGGCCGACAATCGCTGTTCCCCGGCCGATCACGCAGCGGTCACCGATTCTCACCACGGGGTCGGTGACCATCTCCTGGCCCGGCCCCATGCCCGCCGACAGGGTGACCTGGGCGGCTATGAGGGTGTCGTTGCCCAGCCAGATCCAGTGCTCGCCAAAACCGGCCCCGGGCGGCCATGCCACGATGCTTCCCGTTCCGAACCTGCCGTATCTGCGTGCAGCCCTGTCGGTGGGGCCGACTGACGCTGTGCGGCTCGCCCAGCCCGAGAGGGTGCGGAGGGTCGACCCTGCGGTGGCCCTCAACGCTGATCTGAGTCCCGGCATGCCGGGACCCTATCCCTCACCCAGATCGGGAGAGGCTGTGGTCAGGCGATGGTCGGGTCCAGTGGCGCCTCGTCTGCCTCAAGCGGCAGGGAGAGGCGACTCAGGAAGAAGTGGACGGTCGGGCCGATGACAATGAGGAACCAGACCGTGCCCCAGCCGACCGTGCCGCCAAGGAGCATCCCGCTGACGAGGACAACGGCCTCGATGCCGAAACGGGCCTTCCAGATGGTAATGCCGCGGCGGCCGAGTGCAGTCATGAGACCGTCGCGTGGACCGGGGCCAAGACGTGCTCCGAGGTAGAAGCCAGATCCAATGGCTACGACGACCGGTCCTGTCAGGGTCAGGGTGATCCGGATGGCCACACTGGCCGGCTCGTCGAAGATCCAGAGGACGGCATCAAGCACCAGGCCGACAACGATGACGTTGGTAATGGTTCCGACCCCGATCGGCTCCCTCAGGGCCAGCATCGCCAGGAGCAGGAGGGCGCCAACGAGTATCACGGCCATGCCGATTGTCAGGGGCGTCTGCTCGGCGAGGCCTTGGTGGAACACGTCCCAGCCGGGTAGTCCGTAGTCGGCCAGCACGATCATGCCGAGGCCGATCCCGAAGAGTGTCAGGCCCAGGAGTAGCCGCGGAACCCGCCGTATTACCCGCTGTGTCGGTGAGATAACGCGATCCTGTCAGGTCGGGATGCAGGTCATGTCGGCTTCGCAGCACACGGGCGACTTGATCTGGCCGTGCTCGTTCGGACATCTCGAAACTTGCACGTTCGGTCCATCGTCCATTATGAGGGTGTCGTCCATGAGGGGAGCGTTGCACGTGCCACAGATGGCGTTGACCGACACCCCGCAGGAAGCACATTCGTAGGTTGCCATTGCCGGTCTCCTGGTTGGGGTTGGGGTCGTGGGTAGAGGAGCCTGACACATGGGCCACGGGACGCCGGTCTTGGACGCGTGGTGCCTGGCGGGATCGGACCTAGGTCTCGTGCATCCAGGGGGTGTAGCAGATGCCGATGAGGGGCCTTTCGGGTCCGAGCAGGTGTGTGATCACCTGACCCCGGGGCTCGGTGCATGTTCCGTGGATGAGCGTGTACCCACTGGCGTCGAGCTCACTGGCAGCGGCGTTGACATCGGTGACCTCGAACTCGACCGTGGCCTGGGGGGTCGGAGCATCGTCTGGCCACTCACATGGTCCGAAGCAGGATTCGACAGCATCAGAGATCGGCCAGACCCCCAGGTGCCTGGTTCCACCAAAGTCGTCCATCGCCATGTAATCGCTTGCAACAGTCATGAGAGGTAGGCCAAGGGTGTCCATGTAGAACGCCTGACCCACTGCCGGGTCGTCCACAATGGGCGAGAAGCCGGCCACGAAGAGGATGCCCATTCCGTTTGTCTAGCAGCGTGTGGAATGCGGGGTCTACGATCGCCCCGGAGCAACCCGTAGGGAGGGAACTGGACTTGTCGGATCCTCGCCGCCGCAGGCCTACCTCATCGGCAGGGACAGTGCCGATGACCGATCTTCGGGCGAATCCAGCGGGGGTGCGGGCGTTTAGTGTGATGGCGAAGCCGATCGGGCCGGTCTGCAATCTGGACTGCACGTACTGCTTCTACCTCGAGAAGGAGAAGCTGTTCGACGGGCACAGGCGGTTCCAGATGTCCGACGAGGTGCTGAGGGAGTTCATCAGACAACACATCGAGGGACAGGATGTACCGGTCGTCGGGTTCGCCTGGCAGGGGGGAGAACCGACCCTGGCGGGTCTCGAGTTCTTCCACAGGGTGGTGGAACTCCAAGCGACCTTCGCGGACGGTAGGCAGATTTCCAACGCCATCCAGACCAACGGAACGCTGCTGGATGACGAGTGGTGTGCGTTCCTGACCGAGCATCAGTTCCTGGTTGGGGTCAGCATCGACGGTCCGGCCCGCCTGCATGATCTGTACAGGGTCGACAAGCGGAAGAGGCCGACGTTTGATGCGGTGATGCGGGGCCTGGAACTGCTGAAGAAGCATGAAACCGAGTTCAACACCCTCACGGTGGTGAACCGGTCGAATGCAGCTGAACCGCTCGCCGTGTACCGCTTCTTGAAAGAGGTCGGATCAGGGTTCATGCAGTTCATCCCCCTTGTTGAGCGCGAGCCAGATGCTGCAGCGAAGGCCATGGGAATGGGCCTGGCCACTCCACCGCAGCCGGCACCTGAGAACGGAGAGGGCCCACCGGTCACAACCTGGAGCGTTGGACCCGATCAGTTCGGGTCGTTCCTCGTCGACATCTTCGACGAATGGGTACGAAAGGATGTCGGCCGGTTCTTCGTGCAGACCTTTGACGTTGCCCTGGCCAACTGGGTCGGTGCACCACCTGGCCTGTGTACCTTCGCTGCCACCTGCGGAACCGGGATGGCGCTCGAACACGATGGAAACCTCTACTCGTGTGACCACTACGTCTATCCGAGGTTCAAGATCGGCAACGTCCTGGATGCATCCATCGCTGAGGTGGTGAACTCCGATCGTCAGCTCCGGTTCGGTTCTGACAAGTTGACGACCCTCACCTTGTCCTGTCGGGAGTGTGAGGTGCGCTTCGCTTGTCACGGCGAGTGCCCACGGCTCCGGTTCGCTTCGTCGTCGGACGGCGAACTGGGCCTCAACTACCTGTGCCGGGGGTACAGGAGGTTTTTCCACCATGTCGACCCCTATATGCGGCAGATGGCCCATCTGTTGGCTCGAGGCCTGCCGGCTGCCGGGGTCATGGACCTGTATTGACCCTTCGGGCCGTGTAGGTGGCGGAGGAGGAACTGTGGGAACGCAGCAGCGGTGCTTCCCGCGGTTGTGTTCGGCGGCGACTCCGCAGTATCGGTCCCGCATCCAGGTCCCGCGGCCGGGCTTGGTGGATCTGGCATCATTGCCCCTTCCGGAGCCCTAGATGGAAGAGGAGAACCTGAATGGATGAGTCTCGTTCCGATGCCGACGTGGTGGTGGTGGGGGCAGGTCTGGGA
>CAJXKL010000011.1 GCA_913055915.1 uncultured Candidatus Nemicrothrix sp.
CGGGTTCTTCCTCGGCCGGTGCCTCGTCTGAGGGTTCCTCGGCGGGTGCCTCGGTTTCGGGTTCTTCCTCGGCCGGTGCCTCGTCTGAGGGTTCCTCGGCGGGTGCCTCGGTTTCGGGCTCCGGTTCCCTGCCGTCCCGGGTCATCTGCCATGTCTCCACGGCTGCACGCCAGATGGCCTCGGCTTCGGCCACGACCTCGGCTCCGCCGCCTCCGTCCTGCGCGGCCTTGAGCGCATCGGCTGCCTCATCCTTGGCAGCGACCGCTTTCTTCAGGCGCCGCGCCGTTTCGGCTACCGCCTCAGCGGCCGCTGCGCGCCGGTTGAACAGCAGCAGAGCCTGCCTGGTGTCGTCGTCCATTTGAACCATGCCCCACATGATTGCCGTTCCGAAGGCGACTCCCACCCTCCTGGGCCGTTACGTTCGAAACTGTTTCAACCTCGATAGGGAGGTATCAGATGAATCTGAATGGCCGATCCACCCTTGTTACCGGTGGGGCAGGGGGTCTTGGCGAGGCCGTGGTCCGGTTGTTTACCGCCGCAGGAGCATCCGTGGTGATCTTTGATGCGGCGGCAGATCGTGCCCGCGAGCTGGCCGATGAGTTGGGCGACTCCGTGCTGGCGGTGGTCGGTGACGTTCTCAGCGAGACCTCTGTAGGAGAGGCCGTAGAGGTGGCTACAGGCCTCGGCGAGTTGTCTGCTGTCGCGATCGTGCACGGCGCCGGGGTTGCCGGCCGCACCGTCAACCGCGACGGGACCCCTCACGACCTGGACCTCTTTCAGAGCACCATCAACCTCAACATCGTCGGCACGTTCAACGTCGTGCGGCTGGCAGCTGTGGCGATGGCGGGCAATGAGCCCGATGAGCATGGACAGCGCGGCGTGTTCATCAACACTGCGTCCATCGCCGGGCTGGAGGGCCAGACCGGGCAGGTCGCGTACGGTTCGGCCAAGGCCGGGATAATCGGCATGACCCTCCCTGTGGCCCGTGATCTCTCACCCCTGGGGATACGCATCAACACCATTGCCCCGGGGACAATGGGAACGCCGCTGATGAGGTCGATGCCCGAGGAGATGCAGGAGAAGTTGGTGTCGACGATCCCGTTCCCGAAGCGAATGGGTGAACCTGACGAGTTCGCCGCTCTCGTGGGCCACATCGTTGAGAACCCCTATCTGAACGGTGAGGTCATCAGGCTCGACGGGGCACTCAGGTTTCCTCCGAAGTAGCCGCCTCGGCCCAGGTCTCCACCTCGGTCATGGCTGCTTCAAGGTCCGGGATTTCGTGCTCGACGGCGGCTCCGCTTCCGACGAAGCAGAAGGCCATGCGCTCCACCCGGGTTCCGGTGGCCTTCTGGAGGGCGAGGGCGTAGGCAGCCCCCTGCAGGCGGTAGCGGGCGACCTTGGCGGACAGGTCCTGCTCGGCGTTCCAGGAGTCTGTCTTGTAGTCGATCACGACCAGACCCGACTCGGTTCGGTAGGCGAGGTCGATGTAGCCCTCGAGCAGCAGGTCGGTTGACAGTGGTGCCGCGACGAAGAGTTCCCGCCAGTGCTCGGACGTTGCTGCTTCGACAATCGATGGAGAGGCAAGGGCGGCGGCGACCATGGAGACGACCAGGTCGGGATCGACGTCTTCGGTGGCGGCAGCGTGTCGGGCCTCGGACTCGCCGGTGCCCGCCATGTCGACTACCTCGAGGGCGGAGTGCACGGCCCGGCCCACGCCGGTGCCGTGGCGTCCGGCTTCGCCCTGGCGTGCCCGCTCGGACTCTTCGTCTACTGCCGGCGATGCCTCGACGGCGATGGTTGTGGCAGCCACGGTGCGTCGGCGGGCACCCTGGGACCTCACCCTCTCGGCATCGGCGCGCCACTCGGTCGGGGTGGGCATTGGGGCGGTTTCGGGTGTGGCCGGCATCGGCAGATCGCTCATGGTCGGCCTGAGGTGGGCCACGGTGTCGGTCGGGCTGGTGCCCGTGGCCGCTCCGTGGAGAACCTCGGCCGATGTCACGTTGACCGGATGCTCCGGGTCTGACTTTGGTGTGCTGCGGTGAAGCGAGACGATCAGGTGGTCACGTGCGCGGGTGGCACCCACGTAGAGCAGGCGTAGCCGTTCCAGGTGCTCGAGCCGGAGCGCCGACTCGGAGTGTGCCCGGTGTGCCGAGTTGGTGAGGTCCTTCTTGAAGGCCACGGCAATTGCTGCCCGTTCGACAGGGTTGGTGCCTGCGCCAACGGCACCCGGGAACGCAATCGTGTGGTTGCCGGTCGGCCGCTTCGCTCCGAGGTCTGCAAGTACACAGATCGGGAATTCGAGGCCCTTTGCAGCATGCGTAGTGAGGATGCGCACGGCATCGTCGTCTGGCTCCGGTGGAACCACCTCGTCGACGCGAACGTCGTCGGCTGTGTGCAGCCTGCACCATGCCAGAAAGGACCGCAGGTCGCCTCCGCGGGCCTCGCCGTACAGACGGGCCGTGTCGAGGAAGGTGCGTATCCGTCGCCATGAGTCGCGTGGTCGGTGGCTGCAGAGTGCGAGCTCCATTGCCCTGCGGTCACGAACAACCTGTTCGACCAGGTTGGCGGCACCGGTCCACGGACGTCGGGCGTGCATGTCTGCCATCCAGGTCATGCCTTCGACTACCGCGTGGTCTGACGGCAACCCCGATGTTCCCGGTTGCTGGTGGTCCCATTTGCCGCCGCCCAGGTGGAATGCCA
Source organism: uncultured Candidatus Nemicrothrix sp. (assembly GCA_913055915.1). Lineage (GTDB taxonomy): Bacteria > Actinomycetota > Acidimicrobiia > Acidimicrobiales > MedAcidi-G1 > UBA3125. The sequence continues at coordinate 2,701 of CAJXKL010000011.1, forward strand.
GGAGGTCGTCGTCGCCGCAGCCGAAGAGGGGTGATCGCAGGGCCGTGACGAGGGCCAGTTCGTCGGTCGGGTCGTCTATCGCCTGTAGCGCCATGAGGATGTCGCGAACCTCGTTGGCCGCCCACGGGTTGGTGCCGGCTTCAATGCGGTGGGGTACCCGGGCCTCGGCGAGCGCCGCCGCCAGGTCGGCCACCGGCTTTCGGCTGCGCACCAGGATTGCGATGTCGCCGGGGGTGCAGGGGTACCAGCCCTCGATGGGTGGTCCGCCGTGCGGGTCCGGTTCGGCCCGCCAGACGGTCCAGCCCTCGGCCAGCGCTGTGGTTACCGCAGCGACCACATCGGTGGTGTCGTCGAGTTGGAGTTGGGCTGCAGCTCGCTTGTGGTCCGAGTCGAAGCCGAGAAGCGTGACAGCGGGACCTACCGTTGCCGCGGGTCGAGTCGAGGTGAGCGGCGCGTACTCGGGTTGGGCGTGGGGTTCTTCTGCGATGAGGCGTGAGAACACACCGTTCACCCAGTCCAGGATTGGGCCTGTGGTCCGGAAGTTCTGTTCCAGCCGGACACCCTCTTTGCCGAATGCCTGCTGGGCATCGAGGTAGAGGGCTATGTCGGCCCGGCGGAAGCCGTAGATGGACTGCTTGGGGTCGCCGACGAAGAAGAGGGACCCCGGAGGAGGTCGGAGTTGGCGCCAGTCGTCGGTCAAGGTGTCGGGGTCGGCGATGAGCGCAGTCAGCTCGATCTGGATCGGGTCGGTGTCCTGGAACTCGTCGAGCAGGAGGTGGCGGTAGCGGTCATGGAGGGCGGCACGCACGCCCGGGCCGGTCGCCTTGTTGGTGAGCGAGCGACGTGCCAACACGAGCAGGTCGTGGAAGCTGAGCTGTCCCTGTCGCTGACGCCTGGAAGCCGCAGTGACCGCAGCGGCACCCACTACCGAGACGATCCTGTCGATTACCTGGTCGGTCAGATGGGTCACCTCTGCATCGAGGAGGGCACGGGCGTCCTGCATCTGTTCTCGGACGTCGTCGATGGGGACGGCGCCTGTCCAGTGCTTCTGGTTGCCGAGCCTGGTGCTGTTGGACACCACCTTGCGATCTCCCAGGATCCGGATCGCCGAAAGGGGGTCGTCGGCCACCGCTGCCAGTTCGTCGGCGTAGGCCTCGACCAGTTCCAGTTGGATGGCCATCTTGTCGTTGGCCTCGATGCAGTGGTCGCCGAGGTCGACGAGGGGTCGAAGGGAATCGACGATGGCGGGGACGTCGATCGGTATGGGGTCGGGGGCTTCAACCAGGCGTTCCTCGACCTGGTCCCAGTTCTCGTCGAAACGAACGACCATCCGGCGGATGTGATCGAGCGAGATGCCCAACTCCAGCCCTGCCAGCATCGTGAACGCCAGGTTCTGGTCGCCCAGCAGCGTGTGAACGAGGGAGTCCCAGCGCTCATCGAAGTCGACGAGCGACGAGACCTCGTCCATTACCTCGACTGCGGGGGGTAGGCCGGCCTCGATCGGGTGCTCGATGAGTATCCGCTGGGCGAAGGCGTGCAGGGTGCACAGGGCGGCACCGTCGAGTTCGATCAGGGCTGCGGCAGCCACCCCGGTATGGGTGCCTTCGTCGGCCAGGTGCTCCAGCCGGCGCCGCACCCGGTCGCGCAGTTCGGTGGCTGCCCGGTCGGTGAACGTGATGGCTGCGATGTGTTCCATGGACACCCCGCTTGCGACCAGTTCCACGATCCGGTTCACGAGGGCGCTGGTCTTTCCGGTTCCGGCTCCGGCCTCGACGAACAGGGTGGTCCCCAGGTCGGTGCCGATGCGGTTGCGTGCCACCTGGTCGGAGGTCTTAGGCATCGTCGTCTTCCAGGCTGACCACGATGGTGGCGACCTCGTCGAGGTCGCCAATGAGGCGGCGGTAGGGCTCAAGCGCGGGGTCGATGCGCTTGTCCTGCCAGGAGGCGGCGACGGGGTCGGTGCCCATTCCGTCGGGGTTGCAGTAGTCGCAGCCGATGCCGTATCTCGGGCTCTTGGGTGGACGGGCGGGGAACAGGCCTTGTTCGATGCCGTTGATGATGGTCGTGAGCACGGTGTCGAAGCGTGCCAGCACCGCCTCGGTAAGGGGGTGTCCGATGTGGACTCCGGTATCGGTGACGAACCAGTACTGGCCGTGCACCTCGGTGTCGGGTGTGGCAATGGCGGCCCTGGCTGCCAGGCCGTAGATGGGTAACTGCAGGTACTGGCCGTGGTCGTCGGGGGTGGCCTCGGAGATCTTCTTGTAGGGGCCCATGCCGCCGGTCTTGTAGTCGATTACGTGGATGGCGCCGTCGGTTCCGCGGTCGACCCGGTCGATGCGGCCACGGAACCTGAGGCTCCGGCCGTCTGGCAGGACGTGAACCAGCGGATCCGTGCCGTCTAGCCCGAACGACATCTCGACTGCAGCCGGGGTGGTGTGGTTCTGGGCCCGCCAGGCGTGGTCGTCGACGAGGAAGGACTCGAGGTGACGGCGCAGTCGCTCGGAGTCGCGCCGCCACAGGAGGGCGTGCCCGGTGAGGCCTCTGGCCTCGGCAAGGGCCAACTCCTCGTTGCAGATCTCTGCCAGCCGTTGCCGCTGTGCCCGGCTCCAGGCTGCGTCAGGTGCAGGGAGGCTGTTGTTGTCAAGGTTTTCGCCGATGAATCGGTCGAGTACCTGGTGGGCCAGGGTGCCGCGGTCGATCGCGGTGATGCCCTCGTCGTCCTGTGGTTCGTGGGCCACGCCTACCCGCAACACGTGTTCCATGAGGTAGGCGTGCGGGCACCGCACCCATGTCTGGAGTCGGGTGGCTGAGAGCACGGTGCGACCATCGGCGGGGGGTGGAACCGCCGCTCCGGCCAGGTTGCCGTCGAAGCGGGTGAGCACGGGTTGCTGGCGCCCACGAACCAGGTCGATGCCGCGGTTGAGGACTGGGTCGGTGGTTCGACGCTCGGAGGTGTCGACTGGTAGGCCCCGGTACCGTTCGCGCAGGAGCTCGGCGAGGGCGTACTCCTGTTCGTCGGCGGGGGAGGTGAGGCGTTCGAGGGAGCCCACGAACGACGGTGACGTGGAGAACCAGGGCTGGTCCAGGCTCTCCAGTTCAGTGGGCGAAGGCCGAAAACCCAGCTCGGCCTCTGCCTGGTCGAGCAGCCAGCGTGACGGCACCCACTCGTTCTTTCGGCCCAGGTCTCCCCGGGGGAACACGAGGACGCGCCTGTGTTGTGCGGCAGCGAGTGCCGCCAGCACGCGGTGGTGTAGGTCGGCCATGCGGTCGGTTCGAACCGTGAGCGCTCCGCCGGTCAGGAGACGGGACGAGTCGGGAAGCAGTGGGTCGTCGCGCCGCCGGGATGGTGTGGTGCCCTCGGCCAGACCCACAATGACGATGTTGTCGAGGTCGATGCCTGTGAGGACTCCGAACCCACCGACCAGCACACCGTCGCCGAAGCGGCCCTCGCGTTCGAGGTCGTGGTCAAGGCCGTCGACTACGGCTCGGCGAAAGGCTCCCGCTCCGGGTCGTGGCTCGATGGTGGCAAGCCTTGCGAGGCCGGTGAGGAGGTCTCGCACCCTGGTGTGGGCCTCGACCTCGTGGTCGGGCCAGTCGGTGCGGTCGGCGGCCGAACCCAGGTAGCGGTCGAGTAGGCCCGTGGCCCAGTTGGCCAGCCCGGGCCAGTCGGACGGTGTCGGGTCGGTGTTCACGTTGGCGATCAGTTCTTCGACGAAACCGAGGAGGTCATGGGCCTGTCTGATCTTCTTGTCGACAGCGTCGATGCGGCCGGGTTCGGCGCCCTGTGAGGCGAGGTCGTCCCGGCGTTGTTCCTGGTCGGACATCACCTGCCCGAGGCGTGAGCGCCACTGGTCTGGTCCGGCGACCACGCCTGCGTTGCGGGCCACCCGCTCCCATGCGGTGGCCGGTACGGCTGTTCCGTCGGCACTGACGACCGCGCCAGAGGAGATGAGCGCCATGACGGCTGCCCGTGAGAAGTCGTTGTCGTCGAGGTCGAGCAGTGCGAGCAGGATCCGGCCGGAGAGTGATTCGTCGAGACGGCGGCCGGCCGCGCCGTTGAACGGCACGTCGGCTGAGCGCAGGTGCTGGTGGAGGAGTCTGGCGTAGCGCTCGCCGCCGGGATGGACGATGGCCATCCGGGTGAACGGTGTTCCGGTGGCGGCTGCGGCCACGACCTCGCGGACGGCCACTCGGGCCTCCTCATCGGGGTCGGCCACCGAGTGGACGGCGAGATCTGAAGCCACTGGCCCGGGCGGGTCCGATGGCGGGTTGCCACCAAGACGTTCGACCAGATGATTGAGAGGCTGGTCGGCCGCATCGTCGCCCGTGCGGGCGGCGATGACCGTCAGAGGCCTGGTGTCGGAGAGGGCGGCCAGCAGTGCCAGACCCGAGGCGGGGGTTCGGCCCGGGATGTGCAGTATCAGGGTACCCAGTTCATCGAGCAGGGGGTCTTCGTGTCCGATTGAGGCTGCTGCCCGGTGCAGGTCGACCTCGTCGATGAACCGTTCGGCAAGGCGGTCGCGGATGAGGCGGTGGAGCCTGACCACCTCGTGTGCCTGAGCACCGGTTGCGGCCACGGTGTCGAGGGTGGGGTCGTCCAGTTCCCTCATCTCGCGGTGTACCCGCACGAGCGCCCGCTCGGTGGCCGGGTGGTGTGCAACGGGGCGGAGCAGGTCGGCGGAGTCGGCGAGGGTGGTGCGCACGGCGGCGCCAACAACGGGGTCGGAGACGCGGCGCCGCTGGTCACTGGCCAGGGCCGTGCCGGCCAGCAACCTGGCCAGGCCGAGCAGGGTCTCAAAGCGTACGGCGACAAGCCCGACGGCTCCGGCGACGCCCGGGCCTGTTGCCAGCGAGCGGCGTGCGGCAACGCCCACCAGGTTGGACGGCACGACCACGGTCACCGGTGCCAGCGGGTCGCCGCCCTTGGCTGTCGCTATGGCGTCGCTGAGAGCGGCGGTGGCCTCAGGGCCGTATGAGGTGAAGGTGAAGTTGGCAGCCACTGTCAGACGAGAGTATGTACGCCATGTGACACCTCGCAATTACGCCTGGAACCCTGTTTCCGATCAGTCACGCAGGACGGCCGGCCGGTACTGTCCAACCACATGAGCGACGTGGGGACTGAAGTACCAGACGATCCAAGGCCCGAGTACCCGGGTCGCTGGGCGCAGGACGCTCCGGACCGGCCGGCAATCGTCATGCACGGTTCAGGGAAGACCATGACCTTCGCCGAACTGGATGCCGAGGCCAACCGCATCGCCAACCTGTTCCGCGGCCTGGGTCTGGAACCGGGCGACCATATGGCGTTTTGTCTGGAGAACCGCATTGAGTTCCTGGCACTTGCCTGGGGGGCCCACTACGCGGGTCTCTACTACACAGCGATCTCGTCGCGCCTGACTGCCGATGAGATCGCCTACATCGTCGACGACTGTGGTGCCAGGGTCTTTGTCACGTCGCCGTACAAGGCTGACGCTGTCGCCGAGGTCACGGCTGCAACGCCGAACGTTGAGGCGAGGTTCAGCATCGGTGGTCCGCTCGCCGACCATGCCTGTTTCGAGGATGCCGTTGCCAGCCATTCGGCCGAACCGTTCCCCGGTGCTGTCGAGGGTCAGGACATGCTCTACTCGTCTGGTACCACCGGCCGACCCAAGGGCATCAGGTCCCCGATGTCGGGTTCACCGTTGGGCGGAATCAACCCGATCACGATGATGGCGAAGATCCTGTTCGCTGCCGAGGAGGGCTCCGTGTACCTCTCTCCGGCACCGCTCTACCACTCCGCTCCGCTGCGTTTCTGCCTCGGCTACCAGCGGCTGGGTTGCACGATCGTGGTGATGGAGAAGTTCGACGCCGAGGAGGCACTCGCTGCCATCGAGGCCCACAGCGTGCACACCAGCCAGTGGGTTCCGACCATGTTCGTGCGGATGCTCAAGCTCGCCGAGGAGGTGCGGTCCCGCTACGACACCTCATCGCTGGTGACCGCAATCCACGCGGCTGCGCCGTGCCCGGTCAAGGTGAAGCACTCGATGATCGAATGGTGGGGGCCGGTGCTGCACGAGTACTACGCGGGCACCGAGGGAAACGGCCTCACCTACACGAACTCACTCGACTGGCTGGAACACCCTGGATCTGTCGGTAGGGCGATCCTGGGCGAGCTGGTCATCGTCGACGATGACGGCAGGGAGTTGTCGGTGGGTGAGGAGGGGGACGTCTACTTTCGCAGCGACTCCCAGTTCGAGTACCACAACGACCCCGAGAAGACCGCCGGTTCGAGGCTCGGAGAGAACCTCAGCACGCTGGGCGACGTGGGTCGTGTCGACGAGGACGGCTTTCTCTACCTGACGGACCGCAGGGCCTACATGATCATCTCGGGAGGGGTGAACATCTATCCCCAGGAGGCCGAGAACATTCTGACGATGCATCCGGCGGTGTTAGACGTGGCCGTGTTCGGTGTGCCCAACGACGAGTTCGGTGAGGAGGTCAAGGCCGTGGTCCAACCTGCCGACGGTGCCGACCCCGGCCCCGACCTCGAGCGGGAGTTGATCGCCTACTGCCGGTCGCAGTTGGCCGATGTCAAGTGCCCCCACAGCATCGACTTCCGCGACGAGATGCCCCGGCACCCGACGGGCAAGCTCTACAAGCGCCTGTTGAAGGACGAGTACTGGCAGGGCCACCAGGCCCGCATCTGAGCCCGACAGCGCGTCGGGCCGGGTTCAGCCGGCTTCGGAGTGGGTCACGGGCTGTTCACCCATCCACTCGCGGAGCGTGTTCTTGAGTTTGGTCTGCTGGATGAACAGGTCGTGTTCGGCGTCGGCCTCGCCTGCGGCCTGGGGGGCCTTGAGGTAGAACGACAGCCACTCCTGTACGCCTGACTGGCCGGCCCGGGAGGCGAGGTCCAGGAACAGGGCCAGGTCCAGGACGATGGGTGCGGCCAGAATGGAGTCGCGGCACAGGAAGTCGACCTTGATCTGCATCGGGTAGCCGAGCCACCCGAAGATGTCGATGGCGTCCCAGCCCTCCTTGTTGTCGCCGCGGGGCGGGTAGTAGTTGATGCGCACGACGTGGTCGATGTTGCCGTAGAGGTCGGGGTACGACTCTGGCTGGAGGATGGTGTCGAGCACCCCCAGCTTGGACACCTCCTTGGTCTTGAAGTTCTCCGGGTCGTCGAGCACCTCGCCGTCGCGGTTCCCCAGGATGTTCGTGGAGTACCAGCCGCGAAGGCCCAGCATGCGGGCCTTGAAGCCGGGGGCCAGGAGCGTCTTCATGAGGGTCTGGCCGGTCTTGAAGTCCTTGCCTGCGATCGGTACGCCGCGGGTGGCTGCCAGCTCGAGCATGCAGGGCAGGTCGACTGACAGGTTGGGTGCGCCGTTGGCGAACGGAACCTCGCTGGAGAGTGCTGCGTAGGCGTAGATCTGGCTGGGGGAGATGTTGTCGTCGTTGTCCCTGAGGCCCTGTTCGAAGGCGGCGACGCTCTGGTGAACGTCGCTGGCCTCCTGGTAGGCCTCGGTGGATCCGCACCAGACCATTACGAGGCGGTCGCACTGGTTCTCGGTGCGGAAGCGTTCGATGTCGTCCATGAGCGCCTGGGCCTGTTCCAACTTTGGCGTCATGGTCTTGACGCGGGTGCCCTCGAGCTTCTTGACCCATCGCTGGTCGAACACAGCGTCCATGGCCACGATGCCCTCGAGTTCAGAGGAGATGGGTGCGAGGTCTCGTTCTTCGAGTACGCCGCAGGTGCGTGCGGCTTCGAGCACGTTGGCTGAGATGGGGTCCCAGCCGCCGAAGACCAGGTCGTCCAGTTCTGCGAGGGGCACGAACTCGCGGATGAGGGGGTTGCGGTCCTCGTCGCGGGCGCCGAGGCGGATGTGGGCCATCTGGCTGACTGATCCGATGGGCGGGGCCAGGCCCCTGCGGGCTGAGATGACGCCGGCGATGAAGGTGGATGAGACGGCGCCGAGCCCGGGGGTGAGTATTCCGAGGCGGCCGGTCGCCGGGGTGATGGTGGTGGGTTCTGTCATGGAGGGAAGCATAAGTAGATAGAAATGAATCAGGTGTTAGATTCAGAGATACTGAAATAATAGACAGGATCCCGCAATGTTGGAAACCGGGCTGCAGAGCCTCCCCAACCTCACCGTGCAGCAGTTGGAGTACCTGGTTGCAGCGACGGACCACCCCACCCGTGCAGCGGCAGCAGCCACCCTCGGTGTCACACCATCGGCCCTCACCCAGGGCCTCGCCGAACTCGAGCGCCGGGTCGGCCTGCCCCTCTTCGAAAGGCACGGTCGCCACACCGAGTTGAGGCATCAGGCGACCGAGGTCCTCACCCACGCCCGCAGGGTCGTCGCCGAGACCCGCGACCTTGCCCGCTGGGCAGCGGCCCAGCGCTCCGGATCCGCCGGTGTGGTCAGGCTCGGAACCATCGATGCGGTCGCAGTCCAGCATCGGGCCGAGGCCATCCGGGCGTTCCACAGCAATCACCCCGAGGTTGACCTGCACCTCACGGTGGCCCCGTCCGGCAGCCTCCTGGAGGGACTGGTCGGTGGAGATCTGGACCTCATCGTCTGCGTCGAACCGGTGAGAGCTTCCGAGGGTGTGGCGTTCACACACTGCTTCGACGAGCCCCTGCACGTCTACGCCCCCGAAGGCGAGCTCCGTCGTCCCCCATCCCAGTGGGGCCCGTGGGTCACCTTCCCTTCTGATTCACACACCCGGGCGGTTATCGCATCCGGCCTGGCGAACGCAGGAGCACCGTTCGACGTCGTTGCCGAGTCGAATCAGCCCGAGGTTCTCCGTGAGATGGTGCGCCTCGGCCTGGGCTGGACGGTGCTGCCGCCGGTGGCTGGCACGACAGCCGGTAGTGGAATGGCTGCCGCCAGGTCGGAGCCGGTGGCCCACCGCCATCTCGTGGTCGGTCGACGCGAAGGGTCGCCGCCCGATCCGGCAGCGGACGCCCTGGCTGTCGTCCTCATCGGGCCCGGAGCCGGCAGGTGACCGGCATCGCGGTCCGGTCATGGCCGGTAGCCTCTCGGCCAATCAGCCCGGCAACGGGTACGGACAATCCTGGCCCCGACCGGGCCACCTGAGCACAGGCGGTACGACATGACCTGGCCACCCTCACGGGACAACGAGCTGTTCGGTTACATCGACCGGGAACTCGAACGCCAGAACACCACACTTCAGCTGATTGCGTCCGAGAACTTCGCCTCGCCGGCTGTTCTCGAGGCGAGCGGTTCGGTGCTCACTAACAAGTACGCCGAGGGCTACCCGGGCAAGCGCTACTACGGTGGCAACGTCCACGTCGACCAGGTCGAGGACCTGGCCCGCGAGCGGGCCAAGGCCCTGTTCGGCGCCGACCACGCAAACGTCCAGCCCCACTCGGGAGCCAACGCCAACATGGCCGTTTACCAGGCTCTGCTCGAGCCCGGAGACACCGTTCTGGGGCTGAGCCTCGACCATGGTGGCCACCTCACCCACGGCTCCCCTGTGAATGCCAGCGGCATCCTCTACAACTTTGTGTCCTACGGCGTCACGAAGAGTGACGAGCGCATCGACTACGACGAGTTGCGCGACAGGGCCCGCGAGCACCGACCCAGGCTGATCGTGGCGGGTGCCACTGCCTACCCGCGGGTCATCGAACCGGCACCGTTCCGCGAGATCGCCGACGAGGTCGGCGCGATGCTCATGTTCGATGCCGCCCACATCGCCGGGCTCATTGCCGGTGGCGTGCATCCCAGTCCGGTGCCCTACTGCGACATCGTCACCTTCACCACCCACAAGACCCTGCGGGGTCCCAGGGGTGGCTGCATCCTCTCGACATCCGAACACGCCAGGGCAATCGACAAGGCCGTCTTTCCCGGTTCCCAGGGTGGCCCGCTCGAACACCACATCGCCGCCAAGGCCGTGGCGTTCCGCGAGGCGTCCGATCCGTCGTTTGCCGACTACGCACGCCAGATCGTGGCCAACGCATCGGCCCTCGCCGCCGCCCTTGCCCAGCACGGCTTTCGCATGGTCTCGGGTGGCACCGACAACCATCTGCTGCTCGTCGACCTGCGCACCTTCGATGAGGAACTCACCGGTGCCGTGGCCCAGACGGTACTCGACCGGGCGGGAATCACGTTGAACAAGAATACCGTGCCCGATGACCCGCGTTCGCCGTTCGTGACCAGTGGCGTCCGCATCGGCACACCGTCAACCACGACCCAGGGGATGGGTGAACCCGAGATGGCCGTCATCGCCGACCTGATTGCCCGTACCCTCAGCAGCGTTGACGACGATGCCGCTGTCGACGCCGTGCGGGCCGAGGTGGTCGAACTGTGTGGTCGGTTCACGCCGTACGGGGGCTGATGGGCCGATGAGCGTGACGGGGTCCGAGCTCCTGCCCGGGGGACTCGCCTTCGCCCTGGTGGGTGGCGCCGCAGCGGTTGCCACCGCGGCAGCCACGCCGGTGGCTCGCCGCCTCGCCACCCGATCGGGTGTCCTCGTGGCACCCGACGACCGCAACGTCCACGAGTCGCCGACGGCCACGCTGGGTGGCACGGCGATGCTGTTCGGCCTGTTCGTCGGTGCCGCCACTGCCTGGCTGCTCGGTGACTTCGCATCCGTGTTCGCTGCACCGTCCGAAATGATCGGTGTGCTGGTTGCAGCTGCGGTGATCTGCGCAGTCGGGGTGGTTGACGACATCTCGCCACTGTCGGTCCCGGCCAAGGTGGCCGGCATGGTCGTGGCCGGGGTGGTCCTCAGCGTCGTCGGGGTGTCGCTGGTCGTGCTGCGAATTCCCTTCTTCGAGACTGTGATCCTCTCGTCGAACATGTCGGCCCTGTTGACCGTTGTGTGGGTGGTGCTCATCGCCAACGCCGTCAACCTGATCGACGGCCTCGACGGCCTGGCGGGCGGGATCGTGGCCATCGCCGCCGCCACCTTCCTCTTCTACGCCATCCGCCTGGGCGATGCGGGCGTGTTGACCGCGAGCAGTCCGGGTGCGCTGATCGCTGTCCTGGTGGTCGGCATCTGCGTGGGCTTCCTTCCCCACAACGTGCATCCGGCACGCATCTTCATGGGCGACGGCGGCGCGCTGCTGCTGGGTCTGCTCATGGCGGCCTCGACGATGTCGGTGGGGGGAAGTACCGACGCGGTGTTCAGCGGCCAGGCATTCTTCTTCTTCGCCCCCGTCTTCATTCCGCTGTTCATCCTGGGCGTCCCCCTGTTCGACATGGCGTTCGCCATCGTGCGCCGCGCCGCGACCCGCGGCATCCGGGTGACCCACGCCGACAAGGACCACCTCCACCACCGATTGCTCCGCCTGGGCTACGGCCACCGGCGGGCCGTCTGGATCCTGTGGGCGTGGACCGCACTGCTGTCGGGGTTCGTGCTGTGGCCCACCTACACCGGGTCCGGCGACGCCATCGTCCCCATCGGGATAGCGGCGGTGTGTCTGCTCCTCTTCACCGTGTTCCACCCGAGGCTGAGAGATTCGGTCCTGACCGGGTCGCCCGATGATCACTCAGATGGGGTGGGTTGAATCGGTCAACCGTCACACGCCTGCCGGGTTGTCGCTCCCCACATTGGTGATTAGATTCACAAGCGCTCCAGACGGCCGTCGTCGCGGGGGCAACGATGGTGACCGGAGACGCTCCGGTCGGAGGGATCTGCGGATGCAACAGGTCGGAACGCGCGAGTTGGAGCAGGGCTTCGGCGATGCTCTCGCAGCTGCCTTCGAATTGGCGGTCACACCGGCGATCTTCGGCTTCCTGGGTTGGCTTGTCGATCGCCAACTGAACCTCTTCCCGGTCTTCACGATCTCCTTCACACTGGTTACGGCCGGGTACGCCACCTGGAAGCTGTACCGCAGCTACAGCGACCGGATGGACCGTGCGGCAGTCGAGCGTCGTGCCGCATGGCGGGCGGGCGCCTGAGCATGTCCGGCACCTCCGCCCTCGTGGCCGACCACACACAGGTCACACCCGAGCGTGACATCGCCCGTGACCTGGCCAGGCGGGCCCTGTGGGTTGCACCGGCATTCGTCTTGGTCGGTGCCGTCGGCTGGGGAGTCACCGGGGCCGCTTCTGCCGCGATCGCCCTAGTTCTGGTGGTCGCCAACTTCCTGATCGGCGCCGCCATCATCACCCGAGCGGTGAGCATCTCGCTGAATGCCCTCTACGGAGCGGTCCTGTTCGGCTACCTCGTCCGCCTCGGTGTGCTGGGCGTTATCGCGGTGGTGCTCAAGGGCAGCGGCGACTGGTTCGCCGCCGTGCCGTTCGCCATCACCCTCCTGGTCACCCACCTGGGCCTCCTTGCCTGGGAGACCAGGCACGTCTCTGCGTCGCTGGCCTTTCCCGGCCTGGCGCCCCAACCGGTCCAACAGGTCACTCCCGAGGAGAACCACGCCAAGTGAACGTGCTAGCGCTCGAATTTCCACCTGTCAGCCATCTCTTCGAGTGGCCCGACATCTTCTTTTCCGGAACGGCGTACGCCGTCAACAAGACGGCGCTCATCTATCTGGCTGCCGTGGTCATCACCGGTGTCATATTCACCCTGGCCGGCAGGCCCAAGGCATCCCTCGTGCCAGCCGGAATCCAGCATGTCGCCGAATCCGGCATCGACTTCATCGAGGATTCGGTGGTCATGCAGACCATTGGGCCCGAGGGCCGCAAGTTCATGCCGTTCCTCACCACGATGTTCTTCTTCATCATGTTCTCGAACATCTTCGAGGTGATCCCGGGCGTCCAGTTCCCGGCGAACAGCCGCATGGCCGTACCGATCACCCTGGCCATAGTGGTCTGGGTCATCTACAACTTCGTCGGAATCAGGTCCCAGGGCCTCGGCGGCTACCTCAAGAACTCCCTCTTCCCTCCGGGCGTACCCGTTGCGCTGTACCTGATCGTGACCCCCATCGAGCTTGTCTCGACGTTCGTGGTGAGGCCCTTCTCGTTGGCAATCCGGCTCTGGGCCAACATGGTCGCAGGTCACCTTCTGCTGGTCACCTTCGCCGTGCTTACCCAGGTCCTGTGGAGCTCCACCTACATCGGAGCCGTCGGGCCCTTTGCAATGCTCGTCCTCATGACCGGGTTCGAGATTCTGGTCTCGGTCCTGCAGGCCTTCATCTTCACGATTCTCACCGCCGTCTACATCGGCGGCTCGATGCACCCGGCCCACTGATCCGCAGTTGGCCTTCAGGCTCTATCCACAAGTTCAATAACCAAGAGGGTCGGACACTCCGGCTCGACAACACATCAAACACAGGAGAAACCAAGTGCTGAACGTTTTGGCGCAGACGGCAGCCGGTGAAATGGTCGAGGGCCTCAAGGCCATCGGCGCCGGCCTCGGTTACGGCCTCGCGGCCATCGGCCCGGGTATCGGTATCGGAACAGTGGTCGGTAATGCCATCTCCGCGATGGCCCGCCAGCCCGAGTCCGCCGGTATGGCGCGTACGACCATGTTCCTCGGCATCGCCTTCACCGAGGCGCTGGCCCTGATCGGTTTCGTCGTCTTCATCCTGTTGCTGCCCTAGGCAGTCGGCGGATACGGAACAGACGAGCAACTGAGACAATCGACTGAGAGAGAGTTGAACCCATGAGCCAACGACGGAACCGCCTGGCAGCGGCGCCGCTGATCGCCGTGCTGGGCCTTGTTGCCTTCGCCGGCCCCGCCGGGGCGTCCGGCGAGAGCGTCGGCGGCTGTATGGCCGAACACCTCGCAGAGGCCGTTGAGGAGAACCACGGCGACCTCGAGCACACGTTGCACGACGAAGAGGTCCAAAAGGACCTCGAGAAGTGCTTCGAGGCCCCGAACCCGATCCTCCCCGAGACCAACGAGATCATCTGGGGCGCCCTGTCCTTCGGTCTCCTGTTCTTCTTCATGGCCAAGAAGGGCTTCCCGGCCGTGAAGGGGGCGATGGATGCCCGTGCAGAGCGGATTGCCAGTGACCTCGATGCTGCAGAGCAGGCCAAGATCGATGCCAGGGCGGTCGAAGCCGACTACCAGGCCCGGTTGGGCGATGCCAAGGGTGAGGCCTCCAGGTTGATCGACGAGGCACGCGGTGCCGCCGACCAGCTCAAGGCCGACCTGTCGGCCCGTGCCGAGGCAGACATCGCCGACATGCGCGATCGTGCGGCAACCGATATCGAATCGGCACGCCAGCAGGCAATCGCCGACCTCCGCGCCGAGGTCGTCGGAATCGCCCTGGGTGCAGCCGAGCGGGTTGTCCAGTCCAGCCTCGATGCCGAGGTCCAGGGCCGGCTGATCGACGCCTACATCGACGAGGTGGCCGGGAGCAATGGCTGATCCTAGGGTTGACGCCTACGCAGACGCCCTGTTCGCCGTTGCGGCGGCCGAGGGCAACCTGGCCACTGTCGAGGACGAGCTGTTCCAGTTCGCCCAGGCACTGGGTTCAAACGACGACCTGCGGGCGACGCTTGCCGACGGGGCAGTTCCAGCCGCACGCCGCCAACAGGTCGTCGAGGACCTGCTCGGCGGAAGGGCGTCGGCAACCACTTCGGCGCTGGTATCGATGGTTGTAGCAGCCGGCCGCGCCGCCGACCTGCCGGCAATCGTCGCAGCCGTTGTCGAGCGTGGCGCCGCATCCCGCAACAGGGCGGTCGCCACGGTCCGTTCGGCAATCGACCTGAGCGCCGATCAGCGCAGTCGCCTCGAGGCTGCCATCCACACCTCAACCGGTAAGGAGGTCGAGGTGAAGGTGGTCATCGATCCGTCCGTCCTGGGCGGTGTGGTAACCGAGATCGGTGACGACATCATCGATGGCAGCGTCCGCCGCCGCCTCAACCAGCTCCGAGAGAGCTTCCGCTGAGCAGCGGACGACACATTCGCACAAGAGACGAGAGAGAAAATGCCTGAACTCACGATTGACACGGCAGACATAGCCGCTGCGATCCAGAAGAACCTGGCTGGCTTCGAGCCCAGCCTCGAGCAGAGCCAGGTTGGCCACGTGATCGAGGTCGGCGACGGCATCGCCCGCGTGTCGGGCCTGCCCGACGCGGCTGTCAACGAACTGCTCCAGTTCGAGAGTGGCACGTTCGGCCTGGCGCTGAACCTCGACGAGAACGCCATCGGTGCGGTGGTGCTCGGCGAGGTCGACGACATCGAAGAGGGTCAGACGGTGCGCTCCACCGGTGACATCCTGTCCCTTCCGGTCGGCGACGGCCTCCTCGGTCGTGTAGTGAACGCCCTGGGCGAGCCGATCGACGGCAAGGGCCCGCTCACCAACACGGTGCAGCGCCGCATGGAGATCCAGGCTCCGGGCATCATGGGCCGCAAGCCCGTGCACGAGCCGATGCAGACCGGTATCAAGGCCATCGACTCGCTAATCCCGATCGGCCGTGGCCAGCGCGAGCTCATCATCGGCGACCGCAAGACCGGTAAGACCACGATCGCCATCGACACCATCATCAACCAGGCTGGCCAGGGCGTGAACTGCGTCTACGTGGCAATCGGCCAGAAGGCCTCCACCGTCGCCCAGAACGTGGCCGTCCTCGAGGCCCACGGTGCCATGGAGTACACGGTTGTAGTGGTTGCCCCGGCTTCCGAGCCGGCGCCGTTCAAGTACCTGGCCCCCTATGCCGGGTGCGCAATGGGCCAGCACTGGATGGACAACGGGGGCCACGCCCTCGCCGTCTACGACGACCTCTCCAAGCAGGCCGAGGCCTACCGCCAGATGTCGCTGCTGCTGCGCCGCCCACCGGGCCGTGAGGCCTTCCCGGGCGACGTCTTCTACCTGCACAGTCGCCTGCTGGAGCGGGCAGCCAAGCTCAGCGACGACCTGGGTGCAGGGTCGATGACGGCCCTGCCGGTCATCGAGACGAAGGCCGGTGACGTCTCGGCGTTCATTCCCACCAACGTGATTTCGATCACCGATGGCCAGATCTTCCTCCAGGACGACCTCTTCAAGTCGGGTGTGCGTCCGGCTGTCGACGTCGGCATCTCGGTGTCACGTGTCGGCTCCGCCGCCCAGATCAAGGCCATGAAGACAGCTGTTGGCACGCTCAAGTCCGACCTCCAGCAGTTCAGGGAACTCGAGGCCTTCGCCGCCTTCGGTTCCGACCTGGACGCCGTGTCGCAGGCCCAACTGGACCGTGGTTACAGGCTGGTCGAGCTCCTCAAGCAGGGCCTCAACTCGCCGCTGCTGGTCGAGGAGCAGGTCGTGTCGATCATGGCCGGAACCCGTGGCCACCTCGACGACGTGGCCGTTGTCGACGTACAGCGCTTCGAGGCCGAACTCCTGGACTGGTTCCGCACCCGCGAGATCGCCCAGCTGGACGCCATCCGCGAGACCGGCAAGATCGCCGACGAGGTGGCCTTCGAGGCGGCAATCACCGCTTTCGCCGAGCAGTTCCAGTCGTCAGAGGCGGACACAGCCGTACAACCCGGCACCGACGCCGAGGAGACCGGCTCCCACATTGTCGATGCCGACACGACCCTCCCCGAAGAGGACATCACCGCCGGCGATTCTGAGGCCGACTCCGAGTGACCGGAGCCACCCGATCCGACCGTGCCATGGGCACCTGCGCTGCGCCGAAGGCGCGCGTTGCGACTGCAATTGGAGCTGACCATGGCAGGTGGTAGGGAGCGGGTTCTTCGGCGCCGTATCACGAGCGTCCAGAAGACCAAGAAGATCACGAGGGCCATGGAGCTCATCGCCGCCACAAGGGTGATGAAGGCCCAGCAGCGGGCCAGGTCGTCGGCGCCCTACTCGCGCCAGATAACTCAGGTCATCGAGAATCTGGCTGCCGCGGGCACCGAGGTAGACCATCCGCTTCTGCGCAAGGCCGAGAAGGTCGAGCGGGTTGGCGTGGTTCTGATCACCTCGGACCGTGGCCTGGCCGGTCCCTACAACTCCTCGATCATCAGGGCGGCCGAGCGCCAGGTGCAGAACGCCCGGGCCGAGGGTGCCGACTACGCACTCATCATCATCGGCAAGAAGGGCCGCGACTACTTCCGGTTCCGCAACTACAGGATCGACTCGTTCACCGAGGGCATCAGCGACAACCCCACCTACGAGGATGCCAAGGCAGTTGCCGACACCGTGGCCCAGCTGTTCGAGTCCGGCGAGATCGACAGGGTCGAGCTGGTCTACACCGAGTTCATCAGCATCGGCAGCCAGAAGGTCGTTGTCAGGCGGTTCCTGCCGCTCGAGAGCACCGAGGTCATGGCCGAGGAGGGCCACGGCGAGGCAGGTGCCGTTGCATCCTTCGAGTTCGAGCCCTCATCCGAGGCGGTGCTCGAGGCACTGCTTCCCAGATACGTAGAGGCCCGCCTCTTCGGTGCGCTGCTCGAGTCAGCAGCGTCTGAGCACGCCAGCCGCCAGCGGGCCATGAAGGCCGCCACAGACAACGCCGAGGAGATGATCGTCAAGTTGTCACGTGAGATGAACCAGGCCCGCCAGGACGCCATCACGACAGAGATCATGGAGATCGTCGGTGGCGCCGAGGCCCTCGGTAGCGGCGACGACGACAAGACCGACACGCCGGTGCCCGTGGGTGTCCAGAACTGACCGACCAGATCGCTTCAGAACCGAAGAGAGAGCCAGGAGCAACAATGACCGTCACCGAAGCCGCAGAGGCCGTCCAACTCAAGGATGGACACATCGTCGGCATCGCCGGGCCTGTGATCGACGCCGAGTTCCCGCCAGGGGAACTTCCCGAGATCAACACGGCTCTTGAGTTCGACGTGGTCGTAGACGGCGAGAGCGTCACGATCGTCGCCGAGGTAGCCCAGCAGATCGGCGACGGCCGCGTGCGTGCCATCGCCATGAAGCCGACCGATGGCCTCACCCGTGGCACCGTGGTCCGTAACACCGGAAGCGGCATCACTGTTCCTGTCGGCGATGTGACCCTCGGTCACGTGTTCAACGTCACCGGCCACCAACTCGACAACGAACCGCTTGGTGAGATCACCGAGCGCTGGGAGATCCACCGCCAGGCCCCGGCATTTGACACCCTTGAGCCCAAAGCCCAGATGTTTGAGACCGGCGTGAAGGTCATCGACCTGCTCACCCCATACCTGCAGGGCGGCAAGATCGGCCTGTTCGGCGGAGCCGGTGTGGGCAAGACGGTTCTCATTACCGAGATGATCAACCGCGTGGCGACCAACCACGGTGGTGTGTCGGTGTTCGCCGGTGTCGGCGAGCGCACCCGCGAGGGCACCGACCTCTACCTGGAGATGGGCGAGTCGGGTGTTCTCGAAAAGGCCGCCCTGGTCTACGGTCAGATGGACGAGCCACCGGGTGTGCGCCTCCGTGTGGCCCTCTCGGCGCTGACGATGGCCGAGTACTTCCGCGACGTGCAGGGTCAGGACGTCCTGTTGTTCGTTGACAACATCTTCCGGTTCGTCCAGGCGGGTTCCGAGGTGTCGACCCTGCTCGGCCGCATGCCGTCGTCTGTGGGCTACCAGCCCACCCTGGCTGACGAGATGGGCCAGCTCCAGGAGCGAATCACGACCACGCGCGGCCGGTCCATCACCTCCATGCAGGCCGTGTACGTGCCTGCCGACGACTACACCGACCCGGCGCCGTTCACGTCGTTCACGCACTTCGACGGCACAACCGAGTTGAGCCGCGACATCGCAGCCCTGGGCATCTACCCGGCTGTTGATCCGCTGGCCTCCACGTCGACGATTCTCACTCCGGAGGTTGTAGGAGAGCGGCACTACAACACGGCTCGCAACGTCCAGGAGATCCTGCAGCGGTACAAGGAGTTGCAGGACATCATCGCCATCCTGGGCCTCGACGAGCTCTCCGAAGAGGACAAGATCACGGTGTCGAGGGCCCGTAAGGTCCAGCGCTTCCTGTCCCAGCCAATGAACGTGGCCGAAGTGTTCACCGGCCTGCCGGGTGTCACGGTTCCGGTCGACGAGACGGTCGACTCGTTCGCCGCCATCGTCGACGGCGACCTTGACGACCTTCCCGAGCAGGCCTTCCTGAACGTCGGCGGCGCCGACGACGCACGCCGCAAGGCACGCGAGCTCGAGGGCTAGAGCCCACCATGACGTTCCAGGTGGAGCTCGTCTCCCCGGAGGGCATTGCCTACAGCGGCGAGGCCGAGATGGTTATCGCCCGCACCGTGGGCGGTGGCGAGATCGCCTTCCAGCCGGGCCACGTGCCGTTCATCGGCGTGCTTGCCGTCTGGTCTGTCGACGTGGTCCATCCCGACGGGGGCCGCGACACCCTTGCGGTGCACCGCGGCTTCGTGCAGGTTGCGGGAACGAAGGTGACCATTCTCTCGGACATGTCCGAGGCCTCAGGTGAGATCGACGTGGACCGTGCCCGTGCCGCAAGAGAGGTCGCCGAGGCGGCACTTGCCGCCGACAAGGACGACGCTGCGGCGGCCGAGGCCCTGGCCAGGGCCGACGTGCGGTTGACGGTCGCCAACGCCGAAGCCTGACCGAAGCCAGTCGCACTCGTCCCTGCGTCTGCTGATTCTTCTCTAATGGTTGCGCCGCCGGGCCGGGTTCGGCTGCGCAGGCTCCGCCGAATCTCGACCCGATATCGCTCACGCACAAATGGCTGCTTCCAGCAGTCTGGGATCACCGGTTGGAGCGTGTGCTCGTCAAGGCTCTTCTCTCATGTAGGAGGTGCAGGGAGGGCCAGTGTTGGGTGTCGCCGAGCGAGTGCCGTCTGCGAGCGAGCGATGCCCGGCGATGGCCAAGAGGTGGAGCGCCGGTAGATGTTGTGTAGCAAACAGGAAGAGAAGCTCAGTACCCGAAGGAGTAGGTCTCCAGCTTGTCCAGCTTGTGGTGGGCATCGATGACGCGCACGGTGCCCGACATGGACCTCATGACGATCGACTGCGTGTGTGCCGCACCGGTCGTGTACTGGACGCCCTTGAGGAGGTCTCCGTCGGTGATTCCGGTGGCGGCGAAGAAGCAGTTGTCGCCTGAGACCAGGTCGTTGGTGTGTAGCACCTGGTCGAGGTCGTAGCCCTGTTCGACTGCTGCGGTGCGTTCGGCCTCGTTGCGTGGCCAGAGCCTTCCCTGGAGGGTTCCTCCGAGGCACTTCAGGGCGGCTGCCGCAATGACCCCCTCGGGTGTGCCTCCGATGCCGAACAGGACGTCGGCGCCGGCGCCGGACCAGCCTGCCGAAATGGCACCTGCGACATCGCCGTCGGGGATGAGGCGGATCCTTGCTCCGGCCTCGCGCACCTCGGCTATCAGTTCTGAGTGCCGGTCGCGGTCGAGTATGACGGCGGTCAGGTCCCTGACGTCCTCTCCCTTGGCCTCGGCGATCGAATGCAGGTTCTGGGTGGGTGTTCTGGTGATGTCTATGGCGTCGGCACAGGTTGGACCTACGGCGATCTTCTCCATGTAGACGCACGGTCCCGGGTCGAACATGGTGTCGCGTTCGCTTGCAGCGATTACGGCGATGGCGTTGGCACGGCCGAGCGAGGTGAGGGTGGTTCCGTCGATCGGGTCGACGGCTATGTCGGTTCTGGGGGGTCTTCCGTTGCCGAGGGTCTCACCGTTGTAGAGCATCGGCGCTTCGTCCTTCTCGCCCTCGCCGATGATGACGATGCCGTCCATGTTGACCGAGTTGAGGACGTGGCGCATCGCGTCTACTGCGGCCCCGTCGGCGCCTTCCTTGTCGCCCAGGCCCATCCAGCGGGAGGCGGCCAGTGCCGCTGCCTCGGTGACCCTTACCAACTCGAGTGCCAGGTTGCGGTCGGGGGCCATGGGCTGGTCGGTCATGGCTTACGACGCTAGCGGCCGGGCAGCGGTATGCGGACCCCCTGGGGGCCGGCTCGCCGATTTGAACGAGGGGGTGGTATCGGATTGGGCCTGCAGATGTCAGGATGACGGCCGTGAGATGGTGCTTCCAGTGCGGAATCGAGTATGCGGACGGAGTGTCCGACTGTGTCGAATGCGGTGTCGAGTTGGTCGACGAGGTCCCGTCGGCTGAGGCTGGGCCGACGCTGCAGGATCAGTTGGCGTATGAACTCCACGAGTGGGCCGGTGAGAGTCGCCGCATCCTGGACCAGTTGCTCACCGTTGCGGGCATTGCCCACACGTGGCAGGGCGCCACGCTCGTCGTGTCCGAGGTTGATGAGGTAGCCGTTGACCTGGCGGTCGAGGAGGCCGAGTCGACGGGTCTGCCCAAGTTGGACTCCGATGGCGAGCAGTTGGTATACGAGATGTCGGGGTGGGGTGCCGACGAGCAGACGGCGTTCAGCGAACTGCTCGGCAGGTTGGCGGTTGCACACGAGTTCGATACCCAGGGCGACCTGGTGGTGATGGCTGCCGACGAGGACACCGTGGAGTCGGCGATCGATGCCTTCCAGGGGGCTGCCGATGACCGTCCGGAGTTGGAGGGTCTTGACGCCAACAGCCTGCTGACCGACCTGTTCGTTGCCTGCGACAGGCTCCGGCGTGATGCCCGGGACAACTCCGGCGTCGAGAACCTGGTCGACCTTGCTCCGGTGCTTTCCGGTCATAGGCCACCGTTCGGCATAGATCCCGGCCTGTGGAACTCGCTGGGGGAGAGGTCAGCGGAGTTGGCAGGCCTACTTGCCGACGGCGGTGTGGAACACGACGACCTGAGTGTCCGGGCTGGCGAGTTGGCCGAGACCCTCCGTCAGATCACCTGAGGGGCTACTGGGCAGCGCCCATCTGAATGGGCCATCGCGAGCGTGTGGTAAGAACTGGTCCCTCAGATGGCAACAAGGGGGACACGCCAATGCGCTTCTACCAGTTGATGGAGTTCCAATCGACCGCAGGTGAAGCGGTTGCCGAACTCCAACGTTTCAAGGACCTGATGGGCGACCAGACGACCGCACG
This sequence comes from uncultured Candidatus Nemicrothrix sp., assembly GCA_913055915.1. Classification (GTDB taxonomy): domain Bacteria; phylum Actinomycetota; class Acidimicrobiia; order Acidimicrobiales; family MedAcidi-G1; genus UBA3125. The sequence continues at coordinate 24,472 of CAJXKL010000011.1, forward strand.
ACGGGCCACGGTATGCGTAGACCGGGACGACCCGGGCCTGATCGTCCAGATCGTCGAGTTCGACTCCTACGAGGAGGCCATGGCCAACAGCGATCACAAGACGACACAGGATGAGGCTGCGAAGATCGAGGAATCGACGGGTGGTGTCACGTTCAGGAACCTTGACGTTGTCGAGGTGGTCGACATCTGAGGTTCGGCACGGGTGCCGGTCAGGCGGCGGTTCCCTGTGGGCCCGGGCCGGCGGCCAGCGCCCGCCAGAGGTCCCTGTATGAGGGCCAGACCAGGTCCTCGGTGAGGTAGCCGTCCTCGACGAGCACGCGGTGGAGCCTCGGTAGGTGTCTCATTGGCACGGTCGGGTCCACATGGTGGGCGACGTGGTAGCCGACGTTGCAGGGAACCAGCAGCGCCTGTGCCAGCGGGGTCTGGCACACGTGGCGACTTGCACGGCGGCGGTCGGACGACCGGGTCATACCGCCGTGTTCGGCGATTGCCCGGATCCGGTTCAGTACCTGGTAGAGGAACACCCACGGCACCACCCACAGGAACAGGTACAGCCAGGGGTGCCCGGTCGCCCAGAACACGGTGGCGATTAGCGCCTGGCCGGCAAGGAACATGAGGGTCAGGCGCCGGTGTCGGGCGTTGCCCAGCCGTTGGAACCGTGGGCGTACGATTCGAAAGGCCGAGACTCCGGTGGCATCCCTCACCAGCTTTCGACGCATCGACTGCCGGCTGACGGGGTAGAGGGCGTAGAGCAGGAAGTCGGGTTCCTTCGGGCCGAACTCGTCGCGGTGGTGGTTGACGTGGCCCAGGCGGTAGCCGTGGCTGCCGGTTCCGAAGGTCAGCCAGCCGATGAGGGTGATCCCGACCAGGTCGTTGAGGCGCCGATTCGGGAACAGCATCCGGTGGGCTGCCTCGTGGTGGAGGATGAACAGGCGGTTCTGGGCCAGTGCCATTGCCGGCACGGCCAGCACCCAGGCGACCGGGTGGCTGAGGGTGACCGCAGCCCAGACCACGAGCACCGGCAGGGCAGCGGTTGTAGCCACGGTGACGATGTTGCGAACAACAGGTACGTGCCTCAGCTCGTCACGCAAGGTGTCCTTCGGGCGGCCGTCGGAGTGGAGGCGGTCACTTCCGGTGAAGGGCGCAGGGTCGGGTGCCATGCCCCCGGTCATGGTGGAGACCAACCTGTCGTGGTCACCGGTATCGGCCATGTGGCGAGGCTACCCGTGCGTCCGGAACGGCGCCGAGTCGCGCCTACCATCGCCGGATGCCACCAGCCGGCCTCTTCCTGACCCCCGGTGCCGGGTCCAACCGCGATCAGGTGGGCCTCGTCGCCCTCGAGGAACGCCTGTCGCCGTTGCCGGTCGAGCGGATGGACTTTGCCTACCGGACAGCGGGTAGGCCCTTTCCTGACAGGGCTCCGAAGCTGGTCGACGAGGTATGTGCGGGGGTTGCAGCCATGGCATCAGGCCTGGGCGTTGACCCCGGTGCCCTGGTGCTGGGGGGGCGCAGCATGGGCGGCAGGATCTGCTCGATGGCTGTCGCCGGCGGCCTCCCCGCTGCGGGCCTGGTGCTGATCTGTTATCCGCTGCACCCTCCCCGCAAGCCTGAGAACCTGAGGGTGGAACACTTTCCCGACATCGAGGTGCCGTGCCTTTTCGTGTCCGGTGACCGGGACGAGTTCGGTTCACCCGACGAGTTCGCTGAGCACCTGCCGGCCATCTCGGGTCGGGTGACCACGGTCTGGGTCCCCGGAAGGCGTCACGACCTGCGAAACGCCGAGGAGGCCGTGTGTGACGAGGTGGAGGGCTGGCTGTCCGGTCTCTAGTCGGGCGGTTCGGCCAGGGGTACGTCATCGGGGTTCAGCGCCTCCAACTCGACCCGCGCCGTCTCGGGGAACCGGGCCATCACCAGAGCGGCGGCAAGCATGGGGCCGATACCCACGATTGCAAGGGCGTGCCCGTAGTTGTCGAGGCGGTCGACGATGATGCCGACGAGTACCAGGCCCGTTGCACTGCCGAGAACGCCGAGGGTCACGATGATCCCGTTGGCCCTGGCCCGATGCGTCGTGGAGAACAGTTCCGGCCCGTAGACGCCGAGTGCCACGGTGAGGGCGCCGAGTACCACACCAACCAGGTGGCCGGCCCACATGAGCCCGCCTGACAGGTAGTAGCTGGCGACGATGAACACGGTGCCGCCAACGAGGCCTGCGGCACCCACGCCCCTTCGTCCACGGGTGTCAGCGAGCCGCCCGGCTGCGAAGATCCCGATGCCGGCCGGGGTGGACGTGAACAGCGTGAACAGGGCTATTCCTGAGGCGCTGTAGCCGCGGTGGTCCTTGAGGAAGTCGTTTTGGAACTGGCTGGCCGGAGCGGCGAACACCAGGAGGAGGAATGCCGTGACCGCCAGGAGCAGCAGCCGGTGGTGTTCAGCTGACCGGCTTGCCGGCCGGAGCAGCCTGGCTGGACCAGCGGTCGGCCTGTTGGCCGAGAAGCGCCTGGACTCGGGTAGGCGTCGGGCAACTGCCACAAGGCCCGGAAGTGCCAGCAGCGGCACCAGGTACACGATCCGCCAGCCCCGCTCGGAGAGGTCGGCCACCGGCAGGACCCAGACGGCCATGCCGGCCCCGAAGGCGGCGGCGAGGGCAAGGATGCTCACCCCGTAGGCACGGGAACCGCGGGGTAGTTCCTCGGCAGCGAACACGCCTATGAGGATTCCCATTCCCATGGTGAGACCCCTGGCGACCATCTGTGTGCCACCGAGGAACCAGAGCCCGGGCGAGGCAGCACCCAGAGCGGTCGTCACAACGGCTATGGCAGCGGCACCCACGAGCAGGTTGCGTCGCCCCCTCCGGTCGGCCAGCGCCACCACGGCCAGGGCAACGACGATCCCGAGGCGAACCAGGGCCAGGGTCAGGCCCTGGGCGGCGTCACCGCGGTCGAACTCGTCGGCGGCGAACGTGATGGTCTGGGTGATGACGGTTCCCAGGTAGCCGTCGACCACCTGTATCAGCGCCAGGAGGCTGAGGACCCTGGCTGCGCGGGCGTCCAGGCGGTCGGGTGGCGCCCACCACGGGTTTGAGCGGTGGCGCAGGCCGTGGCGCATGGGCCACCAGAAGGCGATCCACCAGACGGGCATGGCCATCGCGTAGCTGAACCGTTCGGTAACGCGATGGCCGGCACCGTCGGGCTGGACCTCGAGGGTGCGTTCGTAGTGCTCGAACGGCCCGTCTGCCAGACCGAAGGCATCATCGCCGAGGTCGATCTCGCCAACCAGGTCGTCGCGCCGCGTGCGCAGTTCGGCCAGCCCGGCATCGTCCACGAGGTGTTCCACCACCAGGTTGTGAGCTGGCTTGTTGATGGGGTTGCCTTCCGGTCAGGTCGGGGGCGCAGCATACTTAGGTGGTGAATGGCACTTCCCCGGTTGACGGGCCAACCTTCATACGTGTCCGGCAGTCCGGGCCGCTGTCTGGGACCGTGAGGATCTCGGGTGCCAAGAACTCGGCACTCAAGCTGATGGCGGCATCCCTTCTGGCCAGTGGGCGGTTCACGCTCCGTGGTGTACCCAGGATCGCCGACGTCCGGTGGATGGGTGAGCTGCTCGAGCAGATGGGAGTCACCGTTTTCCAGGAGGGAGACGTACTCACCCTTGACGTGCCCGAGAGGGTCACGCCTGAGGCGCCCTACGAATTGGTGGAGCGGATGCGGGCCTCCATCGTGGTTCTGGGTCCCCTGTTGGGCCGCTTCGGCACCGCCAGGGTCTCGGTTCCCGGCGGCGACGACTTCGGCCACCGCCCGATCGACATGCACCTTCGGGGCCTCGAGGAACTGGGGGCCACCTTCACGACCAGCCACGGCTACATAGAGGGTCGTGCCGATCGCCTTGTGGGAACCACGGTGCTTCTGCCGTACCCGAGTGTCGGCGCCACCGAGAACCTGTTGATGGCAGCGGTTCTGGCCCGGGGCACGACGGTGATCGAGAACGCCGCCCGCGAACCCGAGATCGCCGACCTCGCCGCCTTCCTAAACGCCATGGGCGGCCAGGTGGGGGGTGCCGGTTCCTCCACGATCACGATCGAGGGCGTTGAGGGGCTGGAGGCGGTGGAACACATCGTTGTGCCGGACCGGATCGAGGCCGCCACCTACATGGCGGCCGTCGGCATGGCCGGTGGTGAGGTCGAGGTAGCCGGCGCCAGGCCCGAGCACATGGAGATGCTGCTCGTGAAGCTGGGGGAGATGGGCCTCCACATTTCGCCATCTACCGACGGCCTGGTGGTGACGGCACTGGGTCGCCCACGCTCCGTCGACGTGGCGACGCTTCCCTATCCGGGTGTGGCCACCGACTACCAACCGCTGCTGGTGACGCTTCTGGCCGTTGGCGACAGCGTGGGGATCGTCACCGAGAACGTGTTCGGTGGCCGCTTCCGCTACATAGACGAGTTGATGCGCATGGGGGCCGACATCCGCGCCGAGGGTCACCACGCCGTCATCAGGGGGGTGGGGTCGTTGTCGGGTGCTCCGGTGCGTGCACCTGACATTCGTGCCGGTGCAGCCCTCGTGATTGCCGGACTGGTTGCCGATGGTGAGACGCTCATCGGCAACGCCCACCACGTTGAACGCGGCTACCAGGACCTGGTTGGGAACCTTGCGTCCCTGGGTGCAGAGGTAAGCTACTCCGGGTCGGGCTGATCGGTTCCGGTTCCATCCTGCGGGATCCTTCCGAGCCTGCGGGCCCGACGGTCGGCCATCCAGAGCAGGCCGGCAAGTACGCACATGGGTAGGGCTACGAGCAGGATCTCGTCCCAGCCGCCCTCGTGGGCCAGAACACCCAACCGGCCGGTGGTTTCGAGGATCATGCAGCCAATCTAGGTCAGCCGGTTTCGGGTGCGGCCCGAGGGTGGGGACGGTGACCGGTGCTGCGAGACTGCGGTCATGAGCCTGGGGACCACAGCTGAGATTCCGACCGGCGAACTCCTTGTTGCCGTTCAGAAGGTCATCGACATCATCAGGCCGGCCATTCAGGCCGACGAGGGCGACATCCAGCTTCACGGGGTCGACGAGGCCACCGGTGAGGTGACCGTTGAGCTGATGGGTGCCTGTGTCAGCTGCCCGGCCTCTGACCAGACCCTCAAGGCGGGCATCGAACGGATCCTCAAGGATCGTGTTCCCGCGGTGACCTCCGTGGTCAACATGGGCGAAACCCTGGTCGACGACGGCACGTCAGTGAGCCTATGACCATGGACAACCTCAAGTTGATAGGCGTCGAGCGTCACCCGGCCGGTGAGCCCGGCGGGGAGCGTGGCTGGGGTGGCGACGTGGTGGTCGTGACACTCAACCGCCCGAAGGTGAACGCCCTCAACGCCGACCTGCTCGGTGAGCTCGCCCAGGTTGCCGAGGCCTGTATCGCTGATCCTCCGGGTGCGCTGGTTGTCACCGGTGGTGGCCGCCACTTTGCCGCCGGTGCCGAGATCAGCGACTTCACCGATGAGGCAACCCGGGTGCCCTTGGCCGAGGCCTTCCTCGCCTCGTTCAACGCCCTGGCTGCGGTGCCGTGTCCGACCATCGCTGCCGTCAACGGATTCGCCCTGGGTGGTGGCGCCGAACTTGCCATGTGCTGTGACTTCCGCATTGCCGGCGAGGGAGCGGTGCTGGGACAGCCCGAGATCCTGCTCGGCATCATCCCCGGCGGCGGCGGCACCCAGCGTCTGGCCCGTCTCGTTGGAGCAACCAAGGCAAAGGAACTCATTCTTGGCGGAACACAGGTGCCGGCCTCCGATGCACTCGCCATCGGCTGGGTCGACGAGGTGGTCCCCGACGATCAGGTACTGGACCGGGCCGTCGAGCGTGCAGCGGCCTATGCGAAGGGGCCGCGTGTAGCCATTCGTGCAGCCAAGCGGGCCATCACCGATGGCCTCGAGGGAAGCCAGGCCGACGGCATCAACCTCGAGTACGGCCTGTTCGTGGGCCTGTTCGACACCGACGACGCCACAACCGGTGTGGCCTCGTTCTTCGAACACGGCCCCGGCAGAGCCGACTTCACCGGCACCTGATTCTGCCTGTTCGTTGAACTGGGCCTGAGGTCTGAAGTGGATCCCTTCATCACAGACCTGTGTTCCTTTGCTGAATCCGAGGGTAGCCGGGTTCCCGAGTTGGAACAGCCGATGGCGCTCCTAGCGGACTCTCTTGGACGGGTGTCGCGGTTGGAGCAGTCTGAACGACTGAGCCTGCCCGTCGTCGACGACCATCTGGCCGCTGCGCTGGACGTGGCGGAGGGCCCAGTGGGCGATCTCCTCAGGAATATCCTTCCCGATGCCGGGTGGGCTCAGCCATATCCAGAGCATGTAGGTGAACCGGACATGGACGTGTTCAGGGCCGGCTTCGGATACGCACCTGTCGTTGGTTCACCTGAGAACTCGTACCGGGGCGACGCGTTCCCCCTGTATGGCAGCGAAGAGGTGTTCGTTGGTGCCGTCCTGCAGGGGCCGAACATCGTGTATCCGTCACATGTACACCGGGCTGTCGAGGTCTACTGGGCGGCAAGTGGCACAGCCGGCTGGCAAAAGGGTGATGTCTGGAGTCGTCACGGGCCTGGAGCGACCATCCTCCACGAGGCCGGGGTGCGACATGCCACCACCACCGGTGACGAGGCGATCCTGATGATGTTCGCCTGGGTGACCGATCCCCGATCGATACCCGTCATCGTCCGGCTCTGATTCCACGACCCGACCGACATCGGGTGGAGACCCGCTGCCGGTACCGTGCGGCCGGTGAGCAACCCGACGGACGGCGACACCTGCGCCTGGCACCCTGATCGGCGGGCCGGGGTGAGTTGCCAACGGTGCAACCGGGTGATCTGCGGTGAGTGCATGTACACGGCCTCGGTCGGGTTCCACTGCCCCGAGTGCGCCGGACCGATCGTCACCGGAAGGCCGCATCGCCGACACAGGCGCACAGCCGGTTCCACGGGCATGCACCACGATGACGGCCGCAGCGCAACGACGGCGATCATCGGCCTGAACATCGCCGCCTTCCTGGGGACCCTCGTCTCAGGAGGCTCGCTGGCCGGTGGTGGAGGAAACGCCACGATCGACTTTGGACTACTCGGGTATGGCCGGGTCCGCGACGGCTTCACCATTGCCCACATCGGCATCGCCGAGGGGGAGTGGTGGCGGCTCGCCACGGGAGCGTTCCTGCACGGCGGGTTGCTACACCTGGTGTTCAACATGTTCCTGGCGTGGATGCTCGGCCACCAGTTGGAACGACTGCACGGCTCTGGTCGGTTCGTGGGCCTGTACGCAGCGTCGTTGGCCGCCGGGTCCCTGGGCGTGATGCTCCTCGACCCCTTGGCGTTGACCGTGGGTGCATCCGGAGCGGTCTTCGGTCTGATGGGGGCCACGCTCGTCCATCAGCTCAGGCGAGGCATCAACCCGTGGAGCTCAGGTGTAGGCGGGTTGGTCGTCATCAACCTCGTGTTCACGGTCAGCCGACCGGGCATCAGCCTCGGTGGGCATGTGGGTGGTCTGATCGGTGGTGCGGTTGTGGCATGGATGATTGACGAGGCCGACCGCCGCAGGGCGTCACGGTCCGTTGGGTCTGTGCTCACAGTCGTGTCAGCGGTCGTGTTCGCTGCAGCAGCCGTCTGGGCGGCTGGAAACTGGGCAGACCCGCTCCTTGGCTAGTTGAACGGTCGGGGCACACGCCGGTACCCCACCTTGGGGGCAGGCAGGCGAGAGGCCTCGGGGAATATTCCGGAGCGGGCCGGAGTTTCGGGATGGCCGGTGACGGCAATACCGTGTGGGGCTGCCGGAGAAGGGGACAGACATGAACGAAACAGGAACAGTCAACCAGATCGAGTTCTTCTGGGATCCGATCTGTCCCTTCGCGTGGATGACCTCGCTGTGGCTGCGTCGGGTGGCGGCCCTTCGTGATATCGATGTGGAGTGGCGGTTCATCAACCTGTCGATCCTGAACGAGGAGCGCGACTACGAGACCGAGTTTCCCGAGGGTTACAGGGAGGGCCACAACCGTGGCCGGCGGATGCTGCGGGTGGCTGCAGCGGTCAGGGCCGACCATGGCGCTGAGGCGATGGGTCCGCTCTACGAGGCGTTCGGACGGTCTATCTGGCACAGGGTTCCCGAACCGGGTGAGGACCTGCGGTCACACGTCGGAACCCCGGAGCACCTCTGCGCGGTTCTGGAGGCTGCGGGGTTCGACACGTCGTATGCGGCTGCTGCCGATGATTCCTCGCTCGACGACATCCTGCGGGCTGGGACCGAGGACGCGGTGGGTCGTACCGGCCGTGACGTGGGCACACCGATCTTGAGCATCGACCCGCCCGACGGTCCGTCGTTCTTCGGGCCTGTCATCTCATCGGTTCCCGAGACCGACGAGGAGTGCTTGGAGTTGTTCGATGCTGCGCTGGCCCTCGCCCGCTTCTCGACGTTTTCAGAGTTGAAGCGTTCTGACAGGCTCCAGCTTGACCTTCCCGTGGTGACTGGTCGCCCCGACTGAGCTGACCTGATCAGGTCAGGTGGGCCTGCGCCAGACCGACACGTGGTAGCCGGAGTCCCCGGTGAACTCCGAGCGCGACCAGTCGGCCCACCGGTGTTCCAACTCGAGCCCTTCCGCGGCTGCCATCTTGCCGACCTGTTCAGGAGTGGCGTATCGCAGGTGGTAGGGGAACATCCGGTTGCCGGCTTCAGTGATCTCGATGCGTTGGCCGGTTATCTGCTGGGTTTCTAGGTCTGTGACGGTCACGTCCATGACCACCCGGTCGAGTTCGACGGCCCTCATCGACATTCCGTCGTGGGCACCCGGGTCCGGTACGAATGCCTCCATGACGAAGCGTCCTCCGGGTTCGAGCAGTCTGGCGATGTGGCCGATGCAGGCGGCCTGGGCCGACTCGGTAGTCAGGTTGAACAGGGTGTTGAAGCCGATCAGGACCACGCTGAACGATGCGTCGTCGAGCCCCACGGGGTCGGCCATGTCCCCCTCGATGAGGGTCAGGCGATCAGCGCCCGGCTTCGCACGAAGAACGTCGAGCATCGCTGGTGAGGCGTCGAGGCCGGTCACGTCGAATCCCATTGCCGCTACAGGGAGCGCCAGACGACCGGTTCCGACGCCGAGTTCGAGGACCTGGCCCCCGTTGGCGAGTCCGGCGATGACCTCGGCCACTGCCTCGGGTGATCCGATGTGGCTGACGGCGATTCCGCCGTCGTCGCCGTACCAGTCGTCGTAGACCTCAGCGTGGCGGTCACCGTAGGTGCCGGGCCCGTAGCCGTCCATTGACACAGTCTGGCCCATCGTGGCCAAGCGCTGGGCACGGGTTCCCCGTAGCCTCCGTGGAGTGGAGGAGCAGTTGAACCGGCAGGTCTACCTGGACCATGCGGCCTCAACGCCGGCGCGCCCCGAGGTGGTCGAGGCGATGCTGCCGTGGCTGGGTGAGCACCCGGGAAACCCATCCGGGTCGCATCGCATGGCGCGTGATGCTCGTAGGGCGATCGATGACGCCCGCGACGCCGTTGCGGCGCTGGTCGGCATGGATCCCGGTGGTGTCGTGTTCACGAGCGGAGGTACGGAGGCCGACAATCTGGCGGTTGACGGTGTGCTGGGGGCCAGTTCAGGTGTTGCGGTCTGTTGTGCAGCCGAGCATGCGGCGGTTCTGGAACCGGTCCGGGAATTCGGCGGTGTGGTACTTCCGGCGGATGCAGGTGGGCGGATCGACCTGGGCGCACTGGCCGCGACCCTCGAGTCCGTGGCCGACATCAGGCTGGTGTCGGTGATGGCAGCCAACAACGAGACCGGTGTGGTCAGCCCGGTGGCCGAGGTCGCCTCACTGGTCGCCGAGCGGGCACCAGATGCCGTTGTCCACTGTGACGCCGTGCAGGCCACGGCATGGCTGGATCTGGCCGGTGCCTGCCGGGGTGCCCGTCTGGTGAGCATTACGGGTCACAAGTTCGGTGGCCCCAAGGGAGCGGGTGCGCTGGTGGTCGACGGAGACGTCCCGCTATCGCCGATGCTGCGTGGCGGGGGTCAGGAGCGGGAGCGCCGGAGCGGCACCCAGAACGTGCCTGCCATCGTGGGCCTGGGTCGTGCCGCGGAGTTGGTCGTGGCTGACCGCGAGGCGACGGCTGAGAGGGTGGCGGCCATGCGCGACCGTCTGGAGGCGAGCCTGGTGGCCACAGTGCCGGGTGCCAGTTGCACGGTACCCGATGGTGTCGAGCGGACCCCGGCAGTGGCACACCTCTGCTTTGAGGGGATCGAGAGCGAGGCCCTCCTGTTCATGTTGGAACAGGAGGGGATCTGTGCCAGCGCCGCCTCGTCATGTTCGAGCGGAGCCCAGGACCCGAGCCACGTCCTGGCCGCCATGGGAATCGACCGGGCCGTGGCGGCAGGGTCCCTGCGCCTGTCCCTGGCACGTGCGACCACCGACGAGGACGTTGACCATGCCCTGTCGGTGATCCCCGGAATCGTGGGCCGCCTTTCGGCGTACGCCTGATGGGTTCCCAGCGGGTAATGGTCGCCATGTCGGGCGGTGTCGACTCGTCTGTTGCCGCCGTCCTTGTCCAGGAGGCCGGCCACGATGTTGTCGGGGTGACGCTGCGGCTGTGGGGTGGCGAGTCCGACTTGGGGTGCTGTTCTGTTTCCGATGTCGACGATGCACGGCGGGTGGCCGACGCCCTGGGCATTGACCACCACGTGTTCAACATGGGCGAGGACTTCGACCGTCACGTGGTTGAGCCCTATGTGGCTGACCATGCTGTCGGTCGAACGCCCAATCCGTGCATCGAGTGCAACCGTCACATCAAGTTCGACCGCCTGTTACGGCGTGCCCGGTCGCTCGGTTTCGATCGGTTGGCAACGGGACACCACGCCCGGGTTGTCGACATGCCTGACGGGACCCGGCGCATTGCCCGGGCGGCGGACCCGGCCAAGGACCAGTCCTATGTCCTCCACATGCTCGACCAGGATGTGCTTTCCCGCCTCGACCTGCCGATCGGGGAGATGTCCAAGGATGAGGTCAGGGCCAGGGCGGCAGCCGTGGGCCTGCGTACAGCCGACAAGCCCGACAGTCAGGACGTCTGCTTCATTACCAGTGCATCCCGCGGTGATGGCGGTAGGCGTGAGTTCCTGAGCCGTCGGATCCCCCTCACCTCGGGACGCGTGGTGGATGGGTCAGGGACCGAGGTGGGACGGGTCGATGCTGTCGAGATGGTCACGCTCGGCCAGCGCAGGGGCATGGAGTTGGCTGGTGGCGATGGCCCCAGGTACGCCACCGCCGTCGACACTGTGACCGCGACTGTGACTGTGGGGTCGGCTGCAGACCTGTTTGTCGAGACCACCACGGTTGATCGTGCGGGTTGGGCCGACGGGCCCGTGGAGGGTTCCGTGCTGGTCCAGACAAGCGCCCACGGCGAGCCGGTTGCGGCATTCCTCGGGGTGGAGGGTTCAGCCGATGAAGGGCAGATGTCCGTCAGTTGGGATGAGCCCCACCGGAGGGTGGCGCCGGGCCAGAGCGTTGCCTTCTACGACGGTGATCTTGTGCTCGGGGGTGCCCTGGCCTGTTGAGTCGGGCCCGTGTGCCGGGTCTCAGCCCACCGGCAGCCTGCGTCGTGCCGCCTCGGCCAACAGGGTGTCGGGTCGTGTCGGGGTGAACAGGAATGCAGGTACCGACTGCACCTCTGCAACCGTGTTCCTGGTGGCCGGGAGTATCTCGTGGGGTTCGGTGCAGCGAACCTCCAGCGCCATACCGTGTGCCGCCTGGCTCAGGTCGAGGGCGTCGGTGTCCTGTCTGGCTGGTCCGATCGACGAGATGCTGGACCGTGCCAGGAGCGTGGGTTCGGCGAGCGCCAGGTGGTCGTGGAGCACGAGCCCTGCCGGAACGAGAACCACCCACCGGCGGGTCAACTGATTGGTTGCCCTCACGGCGAGGACCGCGATTGGTAATCCGATGATGCAGGCGGCTGTTCCGGGAATCCAGCGGGAGTCGGCCAACAGGAGAGGACCGGTGATCGTGCCGGTCACGACCATTACCCATGCAAGTGGTCCGAGCAGGAGGGCCACGGGGCCGGGACCCCTGAGCAGGAACCTGCGTTCGTCGCCGTAGGAGGCACCGTCCACGAACAGGTCTCCGACCGGTGCCGACAGGGCACTTGCCCCGACGAGCAGTCCGGCTGCCACTGCGATGACGGCTCCAACGGGCTCGTCGGTAGTGACGGCTGCCCAGGCCGCTGCCGCTGTGGTGGCAGGGCCACCAATGCGCACAACGGTCAAGGTGACCGGGTGGGGGATGAGTGTGGCCAGCAGTCCGACCGACCAGAGCGCCCAGAGTCCGACCGATGTCGTGGTCCGCAGCCCGGCCGCCCTGGAGTCGAGGCTGTCTGCCAGCGCAGGCCCGAGCGTGAGGGGCAGTGTCAGCCAGGCTGCTCGCAGGATCCAGGCCGTTGCCGTCTCGGAGCGGCGCGCACCCGTGCCGTTTTCCCGTTGGAAGATGCCTTTGGCCACGGCTGCCACGCTAGGGGCAGGTGTGGCTTCCGGGGCTTCTCCGGGGGCCGGGTCGGGGCACAGGTAGAATCGGTGTGTGGGCACAAGGCCGGTTGAGGGGGCTCTGGCCCGGATCGAAGAGCTCAGAGGGCTGATCCGCCGCCACAACGAGCTGTACCACACCCTGGATTCCCCTGAGATTCCCGATGTTGACTTCGATGCGCTGGTTGTCGAGTTGCGCGACCTCGAGGCAGCCGACCCCGACCTGGCCGTGGACGGTTCGCCAACCTCCAGTGTCGGCGGGCGGGCGCTGAACGCCTTCACCGAGGTCGTGCACGCCCTCCCCCTGAGGTCGCTTGACAACGCCTTCGACCTGGATGAGTTGCGGGCCTGGTCCGAGAGGGTTGCAAGGCGCCTCGGCGAGGTCCCACCTGCGTGGGTGTGTGAGCTCAAGTTCGATGGCCTGGCTGTTTCACTGCGTTACGAGGACGGTCGCATGGTGCAGGCGGCCACACGTGGAGACGGCCGTGTCGGTGAGGACGTGACGGCCAATGTGGCGACCATTGCCGACGTGCCCGACGAACTGGGTTCCGGTGCTCCGCCGGTCCTGGAGGTGCGTGGCGAGGTCTACATGTCAAAGCCTGCTTTCAGAGAGTTGAACCGCGCCCGTGAGGCGGCCGACGAAAAGACGTTCGTGAACCCGCGCAACACTGCGGCGGGTTCCCTGCGGCAGAAGGATCCTGCGGTAACGGCCACCCGCGACCTCTCGTTCTGGGTCTATCAGGTCGGTGAGGTTGCAGGTGACGGTGGTCGAGCGGAGCCGACCGGTCACCACGAGACGCTCCGGTGGCTCGGCGACCTCGGCCTGCCGGTGAACGACCGGGCCGTGAGGCTGACCAACTTTGACGACGTGGTCGACCATGTGGTGGCTGTCGATGCCTCCCGGCACGACCTTGACTACGAGATCGACGGGGTCGTGGTCAAGGTCGATGACCTCGCCATCCAGGAGGAGTTGGGCAGTACGGCCCGGGCTCCCCGGTGGGCGATCGCCTACAAGCTTCCACCCGAGGAGTGCACCACCCGTTTGCTCGATATCGAGGTGTCCATCGGTCCCGGTGGGCAGGCGACGCCGTTCGCACGTCTGGAGCCCGTGTTCGTGGGTGGGTCCACGGTTGCGGCAGCGACCCTTCACAACGCCGACCAGGTGGGTATGAAGGATGTCCGACCCGGTGACATGGTCATCGTCCGCAAGGCCGGCGATGTGATTCCCGAGGTGCTGGGACCTGTTCTCTCTGAGCGCCGGGCGGGGTCGGTTCCGTGGGAGTTCCCGACCCTTTGCCCGGTGTGTGGATCCAGGCTGGTCCGCCCTGAGGGCGAGGCGGCCACGTTCTGCGTGGACCGCTCGTGTCCCCGTCAGGTTCGTGGCCGTATCGAGCACTTTGCCTCCCGCGGGGCGATGGACATCGACGGCTTCGGCGAGGCCCGGGTCGACCTGTTCGTGACCGAGGGCCTGATGGCTGATGTGGCCGGTGTCTACTCCCTTGACTTCGATCGGATAGCCGGGTTCGAGGGGTTCGGGGAGACGTCGGTCCAGAACCTCCGCGATGCCATTGACCGGTCGAGGCAGCGGCCGCTCGGTCGGCTCCTGTTCGGCCTGCGGATTCCCCACGTCGGTACGACGGTTGCCGACCAGTTGGCACGGGCATTCGGAAGCCTTGGTGACCTGGAGGCAGCCGGTGTCGAAGAGATCGAGGCCGTTGAGGGTCTGGGCCCCGTGATCGCCGCCAGCGTGCACGGCTGGATGCACGACAGGCCTAACGCAGGCCTTCTTGATCGCCTACGAGTTGCCGGGGTCGACCCGGAGGCGTCCGTTCCGGATGCGACAGGCGTGCCCCAGGTGCTCGAGGGCATGGCCGTCGTGGTCACGGGCACGCTCGAGGGAATGGGGCGTGATGAGGCCAGAGATGCCATTACCTCACGCGGTGGCAGGTCACCCGGGAGCGTCTCTGCGAAGACGACAGCGCTGGTAGCCGGTGAGGGATCTGGATCCAAGTTGGCGAAGGCTGAACAGCTCGGGGTGCCCGTGCTCGATGAGGCTGCCTTTGCCCGACTGCTTGAGACCGGCAGCCTTCCCGGTCAGTAGGGCGTCAGCCGTCGACCCTGAAGCACCAGTTGATGGTGGAGGTCCTGTCGGGGGTCTGGACAGGCCAGTAGCGCGCTGTCGCGCAGACGTCCTGTGGCGGGAGGGCCTCGAGCGTCAGGCCCTCACCGGGGCGGAACAGCACCGAGTTGAGGGCGTTCTGTATCTGTTGCTGGTCGAGGGGGATGACCGTGTCGCCGATCTGCACGATCTCACCCGACCAGCCCGGTGCCAGGATCACGCCGACGGAGGCCTGGTGGATTACCTGGTCTCCTCTGGGCGGGACCAGTTCGATGATGGCCGGGTTTGAGTCGACGGTGATGTCTCCGCCGTTGCCGTCCTTGATCAGTGCGGCCGTGACGAGGAGGCCGATGCCGAGTGTCAGGAGCGTGATGATCACGATGGCGCTGCGGCGGCTCACGGCGGCAGGCTACCGGGAGGTCGGCCCCTGAGGCCCGACAGGCGGGTCGGACCCGTCGGCCCGTGGGGCTGCTTCGCTGGGCGGGCGCTTCGCAGTAGCCTCGCTCCGTGATGGATGGCCAGTTGTCCGGTGGTGACACCGGTGGAGAAGGTGGTTCGGGCGGTCCAGCGTCGTTGTCGCCCATCGGGCAGCTTGTCGATGGCCGGTACCGCCTGAGTGAGGCCATCGGTACGGGCGGTTCGGGCACCGTCTACCTGGCCGAGGACATCAGCCTGGGTCGACGGGTTGCCGTGAAGGTCCTGCACACGGTCGCCTCGCGTGACCCGGCGTTTGTCAGGCAGTTCCGTGCCGAGGCGCAGGCTGTCGCCTCGTTGAACAGCCCACACGTGGTCGATGTCTATGACTGGGGTGTTGACGGCCAGGCGTATCTGGTTACCGAGTACCTGGGCGGAGGGAGCCTGCGGGGTATCCTGGCCTCGGGACGCACGCTCAGCCCCTCACAGGTCCTGGTGCTGGCCCTCGATGCGTGTCGTGGCCTCGATCACGCCCACAGCAAGGGGTTGGTGCACCGCGACGTGAAGCCCGCCAACCTGCTGTTCGGCGACGATGGCCGTCTCCGTATCGCCGACTTCGGCCTGGCGGCTGCGATGGCCGGTGAGCAGCCGGGTTCAGGCCACGCCGGAACTGCCCGCTATGCGTCACCTGAGCAGGCCAGGGGCAAGGTGGTCGACGGCAGGTCCGACGTGTACGCCCTTGCGCTGTGCATGGTCGAGGCGGTAACCGGTCACCTTCCGTTCGTGGAGAGCACCGTGGCCGGCACCCTCAGGGCCCGTGAGGGCCGCGACGTTCCTGCCCCCGATGTCCTCGGGCCGCTGGCCCCCGTCGTTGCCAGGGCAGGTTCGGCCCATCCCGACAAGCGGCCGACAGCGGCCGAGTTCGGCCGGATGCTTTTGAGTATGGCCGAGGGCATGCCGCGTCCCGAGCCGTTGCAACTTGTCGGTCCGGGCGAGATCGGAGCCTCTCCGCTGGCGGGTGAGGCGGCCTCGGTGACGCCTAGTGTGTTCCCCGATGCTGCACCGGCGCCGCTACAGCGGCCGGTTGGCCCGCGCCGGCGCTGGCCTGCAGCCGTGCTGACCGTGGCGCTCGTCGTGGCCGCCGTGGTCGGCGGCACCGTTCTCTGGGAGAACACCAGGGACGTGACCCGTCGCCTGCCGTCGCTGGTTGGCTCCTCCGGTGAGAGCGCCGGCACCCTTCTCACCCAGTTGGGATGGGTGGTCGAGGAGCGCTTTGACAGGCAGGACGGTTCGGTCCAGGGCGAGTTGCTTGAGATGATCCCCGAAGGTGGTACGGCGCTCGCCGAGGGCGAGGCCGTGGTGATCGTCATCTCCCTGGGGGCAGACCGTGTTGCGGTTCCAACCGGTCTCGTCGGCGTAACAGCGTCCGAGGCGGCCCGCCTCCTGGATGAGGCCGGCCTGACTACCGGTGAGGTCACCCGCGGCTTCTCCGAAGAGACCCTCCCGGGCCTCGTGATCGAGGTTCCCGGTGCCGCTACCAGCCTTCCGCTCGGATCCGCTGTGGACCTGGTGTTGTCAGAGGGCCCTGCACCTCGTTCGGTGCCCACGGGGCTTGTCGGCATGAAGGCTGCCGACGTTCAGGCCTCGCTTCTGGCCCTCAAGCTTCTTCCGATCCTCCTGGACTCCCCGGGCATGCTCGAAATCGGCACCGTGGTGGGCGTCATGCCCCTCCCCGGAACACGTCTGGCGGTGGGCGGCCAGATCGAGGTGTTCGTATCATCGGGGCCCGAGCCGCGCCCGGTGCCGGCAGTTGAGGGGCTCTCGGTCGTAGCTGCCGACGCCAGGCTCCAGGCAGCTGGTTTCAGGCAGGTCGACGTTGTCGGCCCGGACCACGGTCGTGTCACCTCCCAGGACCCGGCGTCCGGCTACCTGGGCCTTCCACAGACCCGAGTGACCCTGATTTCCGAGTAGTCCCGGGGTGATCCCTGAGCGAGCCGGGGGACCGGCCTCTAGCCTCTGAGTCCGTGGAACCTGACGCCGATACCTCAACGCCCGGTCGCATCACCCGTGACGATGTCGCCTATGTGGCCCGCCTGGCGCGCCTGAACCTGACCGATTCCGAGTTGGACGGCTTCACCGGGCAGCTGGCCGATGTCCTCGACCATGCCGCCGATATTGAGGCGTTGGACCTGGACGGTGTTGCGTCCACCTCGCATCCGTTGCCGCTGTCCAACGTCCTCCGGGCCGACGTGCCAGGTGTGGGTCCGGCTGACGAGGCGGACCACCGCCTGTTCTGCGACGAGGTCCTGGCTGCAGCGCCTGCTGTCGAGGAGTCCCGGTTCCGTGTCCCTCCGGTCCTGGGGGAGGCACCATGAGTGCTCTTTCATTGGCTGGCTCGGTCAGGTCGGGTGAGCGCTCAGCCAGGAGCATCGTCGAGGAGCACCTTGCCGTTATCGCTGACGCTGAGGGCGAGATCAACGCGTTCAACCTGGTGACTGCCGACGCTGCTCTGGATCGTGCCGACCGTATCGATGGCGTGGTCGCCCAGGGCGGCGATTCGGGCCCGTTGGCGGGGGTGCCGGTAGCCCTCAAGGACAACATGTGCACGAGGGGCGTGCCCACCACCTGCGGGTCGCGCATTCTCGACGGCTGGAGGCCTCCCTACGACGCAACGGTCGTCGAGCGCCTTGACGCCGCCGGCGCCGTGATCATCGGCAAGACCAACATGGACGAGTTTGCCATGGGTAGCTCCACGGAGAACTCCGCTTTCGGTCCGACGCTCAACCCCCGTGACACGACACGGGTCCCCGGCGGTTCCTCTGGCGGTTCAGCGGCAGCGGTGGCGGCGGGGTTCACCCCTTTGAGCCTCGGAAGCGACACCGGTGGGTCGATCCGCCAGCCGGCGGCGCTGTGTGGCGTGGTCGGGGTCAAGCCGACTTACGGAGCGGTGTCGCGTTACGGCCTGGTGGCGTTTGCC
The DNA here is from genome assembly GCA_913055915.1 of uncultured Candidatus Nemicrothrix sp. GTDB lineage: Bacteria > Actinomycetota > Acidimicrobiia > Acidimicrobiales > MedAcidi-G1 > UBA3125. The sequence goes on from CAJXKL010000011.1 coordinate 42,506, forward strand.
TCCAGCCTCGACCAGATCGGGCCATTCGCCCGGAACGTGGCTGACGCTGCCCTGTTGCTTGAGGTGGTTGCAGGCCACGATCCGCTGGACTCAACGTCGATTCCGGCTGCCGCCCCTGATCTGCTGGGGGTGCTCGACCGGGGTGTCGAGGGCCTCAGGGTAGGGATCATCGAGGAGATCTCCGGTAGCGGGCCGACCGGCCTCGAGGGCTTTGCACCCGATGTCCAGGCGCGCCTGGCTGAGGCTGCCGAGGCACTTGCGGCGGCTGGTGCCGTCGTTGAAAAGGCGTCGGTTCCGTCGACCGTATTTGGCCTGTCGGCCTACTACGTGATTGCTCCTGCCGAGGCCTCGAGCAACCTGGCACGTTTCGACGGTGTCCGGTTCGGCCTGAGGGTTGACGCTGACAACACCGTTGACATGAATACGGCTACCCGCACGGCGGGCTTCGGCGACGAGGTGAAGAGGCGCATCATGCTCGGCACCTACGCCCTGTCTGCCGGCTACTACGACGCCTACTACGGCAAGTCCCAGAAGGTCCGCACCCTGATCGTTGAGGACTTTGCCAGGGCGTACCAGTCGTTCGACCTGTTGTTGTCGCCGACGGCGCCGACCACGGCGTTCCCCATTGGCGAGAAGGTCGATGACCCGATGCTCATGTACCTGAACGACGTGTGCACCATCCCGTCCAACCTGGCGGGCCATCCGGCCATGTCGGTTCCGTTCGGTGTGGGTGACGACGGCCTGCCTGTGGGCGTGCAGGTTCTGGCGCCGGCCAACGGTGAGCCGTCCATGTTCCGGGCGGCAGCGGTGCTCGAGGCTGTCGCCGGTGGTCCTACGGGGGCCATGCCATGACCTCAGAGACGACATCTGAGATGGACGGCTGGGAGGTCGTCATCGGGCTGGAGGTCCATGCCGAGCTGGCTACTGCCACGAAGCTCTTCTCCGGGGCCCGGAACGAGTTTGGCGGTGAACCCAACACCCATGTCGATCCCGTGTCGCTGGGGCTTCCCGGCTCTCTTCCGGTTCTCAACGAGAAGGCCGTCGAGTTGGCTATCAGGGTGGGCCTGGCCCTGAACTGCTCTGTGCAGGCTTCGGAGTTCGCCCGCAAGAACTACTTCTACCCGGACATGCCCAAGGACTTCCAGATCTCCCAGTTCGATCAGCCCATCAATGGTGAGGGCTGGCTGGAGTTGCCAGACGGGCGCCGCATCGGCATCGAGCGGGCCCACCTCGAGGAGGACACCGGCAAGAGTACCCACGTGGGTGGTGGTGGTCGTATCCACGAGGCGTCCTACTCGCTGGTCGACTACAACCGTGCAGGGGTCCCCCTCATCGAAATCGTGGGCAAGCCTGACCTGCGTTCGGGCGAGGATGCCCGTGCGTACGTCTCCGAGCTGAGGGCCATCCTCGTGGCTATCGGGGCCTCCGACGGCAAGATGGAGGAGGGGTCCATGCGGGTGGACTGCAACGTGTCGGTCCGTCCGGTCGGCGAAGACGAACTGGGCACACGCTGCGAGGTGAAGAACATCAACTCACTCCGTTCCCTTGGTCGGGCCGTCACCTACGAGTCGCGACGCCAGGTCGACCTGATCGCCTCGGGCCAGAAGGTCGAGCAGCAGACACGCCACTGGAACGAGGAGGATGGGCGTACACACACCCTCCGCTCCAAGGAGGAGGCCTTCGATTACAGGTACTTTCCCGAGCCCGACCTGGTCCCGGTGGCACCGTCGGCTGAGTGGATCGACGAGATCCGGGCGGCGATGCCGCTGTTGCCCGGAGAGCGCCGGAACCGTCTGGCCGAGGAGGCCGGTGTTCAGCCGGCGGCGGCTGCCCTGAGCGTAGAGCGTGGTCTCGATGACCTGGCGCTGGCTGCGATGGATCTCGATGCAGATCCGGCACGGGTGCTCGTTCATGTCGAGAACAACCTCGCTGACGGGCAGGGCGCCCTCACCGCCGACGCCTTCGCAGCCCTTGTGGCAATGGAGACCGGTGGTGACCTCACAGCTACCCAGGCCAAGACCGTCCTCGCCGACCTGGTTGATTCGGGTGGTGATCCGGCTTCGCTGGCGGCCTCCCACGGCTTTGAGGCAATGGGCACCTCTGAACTGGAAGGCCTCGTTGATGGCCTCATCGCTGAGCACCCCGACGACTGGGAGGCCTTCGTGGGTGGCGACGAGGGCGAGCGCAAGAAGAAGTCGGGGTTCTTCGTGGGGCAGATCATGAAGGCCACGAGGGGCCAGGCCGATGGTCGTGTGGTGAACGAGATCCTCGAGAGGCGTGCGGGCAACGCCTAGTTGGCCGTCCCGAGCACCTGCCACTGCGTGCCGCGGAAGCGGACGAACAGAAGTGCCGAGCGCACGGTCATGAACAGCCAGATGGCTCCCCACAGCCAGCCGATTCCGGCGCCCATGGTGTGTCCGATCACCGCGGCTGGAACGAAGATGGCGAATGAGGCCCCCATGGCCTGCGCCAGGAACCGCTGGTCGCCGGCCCCAATGAGGATTCCGTCGAGGGCGAAGGCCAGGCCCGAGAGTGGCGCCATTGTCGCCACGTGTAGCAGCAGGAAGCCGACCAGGGCGATGACGGCGGGGTCGGCGGAGAAGATTCCCGGAACCGTGTCGCCTGCTCCCGTTACGCCTGCGACCAACACCACCCCGAGGGCCAGGCCGATACCGATGGACCATGCGATCACCCGGTTGCCCACCCGTCGGGCCTCGTAGGCCTGGCCCGACCCGAGCAGGTTTCCGACCATGGCCTGGGCTGCGATTGCCATTGCGTCCATCGCCATTGCAAGCAGGAACCAGGTCTGGGAGGCGATCTGGTGTGCAGCAACCTGGACTGTTCCAATGCGGGCGGTGACGGCGGTGGCGAGCGTGAAGGTCCCGACGAGGGATACCGTTCGGACAAGGAGGTTTGCACCCACGACCAGAAGGCGTCGGATCGTGGCCGGGTCAGGGCGCAGGCTCACCTGGTGCTGCCTGACCTGTCGGCTGATCCACGTCAGGTAGAAGCCGGCACCCAGCCACTGGGCTGTGACGGTTGCGGCTGCCGAGGCACCGATGCCCATGTCGAGCCCGTAGATGAGCACCAGCTCAATTGCAAGGTTCACCACGGCGGTTCCGATGCCCACCCAGAGAGGTCGGAGGGTGTCCTTGGTTCCCCGCAGGTAGCCGACCCCGGCCAGCATCAAGAGCATGCCCGGTGCGCCGAGGAGGCTGATCCTGAAATAGGTGGTGCCTTGTCGGAGGACGGTGTCGTCGGCGCCGAGAAGCCTCAGGAAGGGTTCGGTGAACGCCATCCCCAGCGCGGCAAGGCCGATGCCGAGTGCCACCGCAAGCCAGAGGCCCTGGACCGCCTGACGTGCTGCTGCGGCCTTCTTGTTGGCGCCCATGAGCCTGGCCACGGCGGCGGTGGACCCGTAGGCCAGGAAGATGCAGACGTTGTAGCCGACGAGGAGGGCGGCCGAGGCGATCGCCAGGCCACCAAGGGGTTCGGTTCCAAGGTGCCCGACCACGGCGGTGTCGGCCAGCACGTAGAGGGGTTCTGCCATGAGGGCGCCCAGGGCGGGCACGGCGAGGCGCAGGATCTCCCGGTTGGTGTCTGCTGGGCCGGCCATCCGGCGAGGCTAGAAGACCGTGTCTGTTCAATCCTGTTCCATTCCGGGCTGTCCCGCTGGGTGACCGGGCCTGTTGGCCTCTAGTCTGCAGGTATGACTTCCAGTGATGCCACAGACTCCTCCCAGATAAACCGGCCCCGAAGCCGCGACGTGACCGAGGGGGCCGCACGTGCTCCTGCCAGGGCGATGCTGCGTGCCATTGGCATGGACGACGACGACTTCTCCAAGGCCCAGGTCGGGGTGGCGTCGTCGTGGAACGAGGTAACGCCATGCAACATGCCGCTAAGTGACCTGGCAGGGTGCGCCAAGGTGGGTGTCGCCGATGCCGGTGGCTACCCGATCGAGTTCAACACCATCGCCGTCAGCGACGGCATCGCCATGGGCCACGAGGGCATGCGCGCAAGCCTTGTGAGCCGGGAGATAATCGCCGACTCGGTCGAGGCGGTGATGCACGCTGAGCGCTTCGACGCCTTCGTCAGCTTCGCCGGTTGTGACAAGTCGCTCCCCGGGATGCTCATGGCAGCCGCACGCATCAACCTCCCGTCGGTGTTCGTCTACGGCGGTTCGATCATGCCGGGCGAACACAAGGGCCGGTCGCTTGACATCGTGAGCGTGTTCGAGGCTGTCGGTGCCCACGCCGTGGGTGATATCGACGATGCCGAGTTGTTGGAGATCGAGCGCAGCGCATGTCCGACAGTTGGGTCGTGTGCCGGCATGTTCACCGCCAACACCATGGCGTCGGTGGCAGAGGGGTTGGGCATGTCCCTTCCGGGTTCGGCTTCGGCCTCGGCGATCGACAAGCGTCGCAGTGACGTCGCCTACGCCAGCGGAACAGCGGTGATGCAGTTGCTGGCCGCTGATATCCGACCCCGTCACATCCTCTCCAAGGCGGCGTTTGAGAACGCAATCGCCCTGGTGATGGCTCTGGGTGGTTCCACCAACGCTGTGCTCCACCTGTTGGCGATCGCCTTTGAGGCCGGAGTCGAACTGGAGTTGGACGACTTCAACAAGGTCGCAGCACAGGTTCCCCACCTGGCCGACACCAAGCCGCACGGCGCCTACCACATGATCGATATCGACAAGATCGGTGGTGTCCCGGTTGTCATGCAGATGCTGCTCGAAGAGGGCCTGTTTCACGGGGACGAGATCACCGTCACAGGCATGACCGTCGCCGAGAACCTGGCGATGCTCGACGTTCCCGCCCCCGACGGCGAAGTCATCCATGCCTTCGACAACCCAATCCACGACATCGGCGGTATCGCTGTGCTCGAGGGTTCGCTGGCTCCCGATGGCGCTGTCGTGAAGGTCGCAGGCCTCGACGTCGACACCTTCGATGGTCGGGCCCGTGTGTTTAACGGCGAGGACGACGCCATGGATGCGGTCATGGCCGGCCGCATCGAGCCCGGAGACATCGTGATCATCCGCTACGAGGGCCCCAAGGGTGGCCCCGGCATGAGGGAAATGCTGGCCATTACAGGTGCCATGAAGGGTGCCGGTCGCGGCGGCGACGCAGCGCTCATCACCGACGGACGCTTCTCGGGTGGGACACACGGTTTCTGCGTCGGCCACGTTGCGCCCGAGGCGGTCGATGGTGGCCCCATTGCCCTGATCGAGGAGGGTGACCGCATCGTCATCGACGTGCGGGCCCACACCATCGACCTGATGGTCGACGAGGCCGTGCTCGAGGAGCGCCGGGCCAACCTCAAGCCACATGAGCCCCGGTACACATCGGGTTTCCTCGCCAAGTATGCGGCGCTGGCCCAGGGGGCCGAAAAGGGTGCTGTCACCCAGGCCTGAGTTGTGGCATGAGTCGGGGCCAGAAGGTGGCCCATGGCAATCCGGGTTGTGGAGCGACCCCCTGACGGCGCATAATTGCCTCCAATGAAGCACATGCCCACCTCAGAGGTACAGGTACTGCGCTAGGCACGCGGTCCCACAGCTGCGTGCCCGACCTCCCTCAGCGGGAGGTTGTTGTTTTTTTTCACGCAGATTCCCGGGCCAACCAGATACTCGACCGACCAGTGATAAGCGAGAACCACCGATGAAGATGGATGGCGGACAGGCACTTATCCGAGCCCTCGAGCTCGAGGGCGTCGATGTGCTGTTCGGGCTGCCCGGTGGTGCGATCCTGCCGGTCTACGACCCCATCATCGACTCCTCGATCCGCCATATCCTGGTGAGGCATGAGCAGGGTGCCGGGCACATGGCCGAGGGCTACGCACACGCAACGGGTCGTCCGGGCGTGGCGATGGTTACCAGCGGCCCCGGTGCCACCAACATCGTCACACCGTTGTGTGACGCCCACCTGGACTCAGTTCCGATGGTCGTCATCACCGGCCAGGTTCCGTATGCAGCCATTGGGACCGATGCATTCCAGGAGTGCGATACCACTGGAATCACCCAGTCGGTCACCAAGCACAACTTCCTCGTCTCAGACGCACAGGACATTCCCCGCACCATCAAGGAGGCATTCCACATTGCCACCACCGGTCGTCCGGGCCCGGTGCTCGTCGACATACCAAAAGACATCGTCGATCCCGACAGCCCCCGGTCCACCCTCGAGTGGACAGACGATGTCGAGATGGACCTTCCCGGTTACAGCCCGCAGGCCGATGTTGATCCTGTTGCCATTGCCGCTGCGGCTGACCTGATCCGTGCCGCGGAGCGACCGGTGCTGTACGTGGGTGGTGGAATCCTCAAGGCCCGTGCAGCCGAGGCCCTCAAGGAACTCGCCGAGTTGACCGGCATCCACGTAGTGACGACCCTCATGGCCAGGGGGGCCTTCCCGGACAGCCATGATCTCTGCCTCGGCATGCCCGGTATGCACGGTAACTTCACCGCAGTAACAGCCATGCAGGAGTCAGATCTGCTGATTGCCCTGGGCGCCCGTTTCGACGACCGGATCACCGGCCGCCTCGACGGCTTTGCACAGGCCGCCAAGGTCATCCATGTCGACATCGATGCCGCCGAACTGGGCAAGGTCTGCCGCCCTGACGTGGCCATCCTGGGCGACTGCCGTGTGGCGATTGAGGCACTTGTCGCCGATTTGGCCTCAAACGGTGTCGGTGGGGCCGACCGGGGTGCCTGGCGGTCGCGTGTGAGCGGTTGGCAGGAGCGCTTCCCGCTGTCCTACGAACAGGCTCAGGCAGGTGATGCGCTCAAACCGCAGATGGTCATAGAGCGCCTCCGCGACGCCACGCCCGACGACACGATCGTGACCTCAGGTGTTGGTCAGCACCAGATGTGGGCCAGCCAGTACTGGTCCTTTGAGTACCCCTACACCTGGATCAACTCGGGGGGTCTGGGAACCATGGGCTTTTCGATTCCGGCTGCAATCGGTGCCAAGGCGGGTTGTCCCGACAAGATGGTCTGGGCGGTCGACGGTGATGGCTGCTTCCAGATGACCGCCCAGGAACTTGTCACGGCAACCGTCGAGAAGATCCCGATCAAGGTGGCGCTGCTCAACAACTCGTACCTGGGCATGGTCCGCCAGTGGCAGGAGATGTTCTACGACGAGCGCTACTCTGAGGTCTCCTTGTCAAAGGACGTTCCGGACTACAAGGGGTGGGCCGAGTCCATGGGTTGTGTCGCGATGAGGGTCGACAGCCCTGAGGAGGTCGACGCTGCGATCGCCAAGGCCAACGAGGTCGACGACCGCCCCGTTGTCATTGACTTCAGGGTGGCCGCCGCTGAGAAGGTCTATCCGATGGTTCCCCCGGGTGCCTCCAACTCCGACCTGGTCGTGCCGCCTTCCCAGCAGGACCAGCAGCGATGAACGAACAGAGAGGAGCTGGCTCGACTTCCCAGCACCATGTGCCCGACTACCGGTACCACACGCTCGTGGTGACCGTTGAGAACAAGTCGGGTGTGCTGGCACGCCTGGCTGCCCTGTTTTCCCGCCGCGGCTTCAACATCGAGTCGTTGGCCGTGGCACCGACCGACGATGAACGCTTCAGCAGGGTGACCGTGGTGGTCGACCTGGAGTCCGCTCCGTTGGAGCAGATCATCAAGCAGCTCGACAAGCTGGTGAACGTCGTCAACATCCGCGAGCTGCACCCAGGCCATGCGGTCGAGCGAGAGCTGATGATCGTTACCGTCGCAGCGGGGCCGGACCGTCGTGACGAACTGGTCGAGCAGTTGGACCGGGCCGGCGGCAAGGTCCTGTCAGTTGGCGCCGACGCAATGATGCTCTCGCTGGTCGGGCCACCCCCTCGGGTTGACGAGTTCGAGGAACTGCTGGGCCAGTACGGCATCATTGAACTTCAGCGCACCGGCAGGGTGGCTTTGGCGAATCTCGACGAGGACGACTGAACACCTTCTTCACCCCTTTCCCAATCACTATTCGCAATACGACAAGACCAGGAGACATCCCCGTGGCAAATATCTTCTATGAGAACGACGTGAACCGGGCGGCCATCGCCGACCGGAAGGTTGCGGTGCTGGGTTACGGCTCTCAGGGCCACGCCCACGCCTTGAACCTCAAGGAGTCCGGCATAGACGTCTGCGTCGGCCTTCGCGACGGTTCTTCGTCTGCGGCCAAGGCCTCAGAGGCCGGCCTGACCGTCCGGTCGCTTGCTGATGCTTCTGCCTGGGCTGACGTGATCATGATCCTCCTGCCGGACACCGAGCAGGCGGCGGTCTACGAGGACCACATCGCCCCTAACCTGAACGCGGGCGATGCCGTTGCCTTCGCCCACGGTTTCAACATCCGCTTCGACCTGGTCAACCCTCCCGACGACGTGGACGTGATTATGGTCGCCCCCAAGGGTCCCGGTCACCTGGTGCGGCGCACCTACGTTGAGGGTGGCGGTGTTCCGTGCCTCATCGCTGTCGAGCAGGACCCGTCAGGTGGTGCACGTGACCTTGCGCTCGCATACGCCGATGGCCTGGGCGGTGCCCGTGCTGGTGTCATCGAGACCACGTTCACAGAGGAGTGTGAGACTGATCTGTTCGGCGAGCAGGTCGTGTTGTGCGGTGGCCTCACCGAGTTGGTCCGAAGCGCCTTTGACACCCTGGTGGATGCCGGCTATCAGCCGGAGATCTGCTACTTCGAATGTCTGCACGAGGTGAAGCTGATCGTGGATCTCATGTACGAGCAGGGGATCGCCGGCATGCGCTATTCGGTGTCCGACACTGCTGAATACGGTGACCTGACGCGTGGTCCGAGGGTCATCGACGACCATGTCCGCGAGACCATGAAGGTCATCTTGGGTGAGATCCAGTCGGGTCAGTTCGCCGAGGAGTGGGTGGCTGAGAGCCGTTCGGGTCGTGAGAACTTCAAGCGCCTCGAGGATGCCGGCCACGAGCACCGCGTCGAGAAGGTGGGTTCGCGTCTGCGTGAGATGATGCCGTGGATCAGTGCCGGAAGGGTCTCCGTGCAGGAGGCCTCAGGAGGCCAGGGGTAGTACCTGTAGGGCGGAGCGCCGAAGGCGACCGCGCACGCGCATCCCTTCAGCCCAGCAAAGGCCGGGAATGCCTGAACCTGTGAGTGGGAGCTGAGGTTTCGGTTACCTCCCGTCAGGGAGGGACGCCCGGTGCTGGCCGTTCACGACTTTTGCTTCTGAGGAGAAGCGGACACGTGCCGGGCGGCCCGCCCGGGCAGAACAGGTAAGAGAACCCTCAGCTGAGGCGCTGGACGATCATCGCCATTCCCTGGCCGCCGCCCACGCACATGGACTCCAGTCCGAATTCCTTGTCGGAGTCTTCGAGGCCGTTGAGGAGCGTTGCCATGATGCGTGATCCGGTCATGCCGAAGGGGTGGCCGAGGGCTATGGCACCGCCGTTCACGTTCAGCTTGTCGTGGTCGATGCCGAGTTCATCGGCTGACGGCAGGACCTGGGCGGCGAAGGCTTCGTTGATCTCGACGAGGTCGATGTCGTCGATGGTCATGTTGGCGCGGCCGAGGGCTATTCGTATGGCGTCGATGGGGCCGAGGCCCATGATCTCGGGGCTGAGTGATGACACGCCCGAGGAGATGATCTTGGCGATCGGGGGTATGCCCAGTTCGGCTGCCCGGGTTGCGCTCATGACCACTACCGCTGCTGCACCGTCGTTGAGGGGACAGGCGTTTCCGGCGGTGACGGTGCCGTCGGGGCGGAACACGGGGTTCAGTTGTGAGACCTTGTCGTAGGTGGTTCCGGCGCGGATGCCGTCGTCGGTGCTGACCACGGTGCCGTCGGGGAGGGTGTAGGGGGTGATCTCGCGTTCGAAGAAGCCGCGGTCGCGGGCGGCTTCGGCGCGGTTCTGTGAGCGGACGCCCCATTCGTCCTGGGCCTGGCGTGACACGCCCTTGTAGGCTGCCACGTTTTCTGCTGTCTGGCCCATTGCCATGTAGATGTCGGGTAGGCCTTCGGGTGGTGCCCAGGTTTTGGCACCTCCTGTGGTGCGGCTGGCGGTGCGGGCTTCGGCATCGGCGAAGAGGGGGTTGTGCGGGCCGTTGTCGGCTGCGCCGTACTGGTAGCGGCTGACGCACTCAACGCCTCCGGAGACGAAGACGTTGCCCATGTCGGCCATGATCGTGTGGGCTGCCATGCGGATGGTCTGCAGTGATGAGGAGCAGTACCGGTTGACGGTTACTCCTGGCGAGTCGAGGCCGGCCAGGACCGCTGCTATGCGGGCCACGTTGTTGCCCTGTTCGCCGCCGGGTTGGCCGGTTCCCCAGATGACGTCCTCGATCTCGTCGCGTGGTAGGTCCGGAACCTTGCCGAGGACGTCGTTGATGATGAAGGCGGACATGTCGTCGGGTCGGGCGTCGACGAGACTGCCCTTGTTGGCCCGTCCGATCGGGGTGCGGGCTGTTGCGACGATTACGGCTTCGGGCATTGTGGGGCTCCCTAGGGATGTCTGGCGATTTCCTGATGGGGACGGAGCCTAGCCATCGACGCGGCCGGGGCCCCATCGGCCTGTGTCTCCACGGCTATGGTCGGCGTACGACATCCGGATCAGCAACGAGAAGGGGATATCCATGCTCGAGGTAGGAACTGTCGCGCCGGCGTTCTCGGCGCCCGACCAGAACGGCATCAGGGTCAGTTCTGACGACCTGGCTGGTTCGTGGGTGGCCCTGTGGTGGTACCCGAAGGCCTCGACGCCTGGTTGAACGGTTCAGGGCCAGGGGTTCCGTGATCGAACCTCATCATTTTCGGAGGTCGGTGCCGTGGTTGTCGGTGCAAGCTTTGACACGGTCGAGGAGCAGAAGGTCTTTGCCGACGCGCAGGGCTTTACGTATTCGTTGTTGTCGGATCCCGACAGGGTGATGGGTGCGGCCTACGAGGCTGTCCGGCCGGCTGATGATCCTCTGGCCGTGTTGCCGTATCGCTACTCGTACCTGATTGCTCCCGACGGCACGATTGCGGCCACCTATGACCTGAACTTGTCACAGTCCCTTGATGAGCATGCCGACGTGGTGCTGGCCGACATCCTGTTCCGGTCCTGAGGCTCTGACCGGACGACACCTTGATGGGCGCAAGCATTGCGGGTAGTTCCGTCCGGCCGCTGGAGGGATTGTCCGTCGTTGAGGGGTCGGCGTTCGTGGCAGCGCCGTCGGGTGGTATGGCCCTGGCTCAGTTGGGTGCCGACGTGGTCCGTTTCGATCGGATCGGTGGTGGGATCGACCACAAGCGGTGGCCGTTGACCGACGACGGTGTCAGCCTCTACTGGAATGGTTTGAACCGCGGCAAGCGGTCGATGGCTGTGGACCTGTCCGACGGCAGGGTGCAGGAACTTCTGGGTGGGTTGATTGCCGGGGCGGGCAACTTCCTCACCAACTTTCCGGCTGTCGGGTGGCTGTCGTGGGAGCACCTGAGCGAGGGTGTCGATGATCTGGTGATGGTTGCCATCACGGGTAGTCACGATGGCACCACGGCGGTCGACTACACGGTCAACTGTGCGGTGGGGTATCCGGCGGTCACGGGCCACGCCGATGACCCGAGGCCTGTGAACAACGTGGTTCCCGCTTGGGACCTGGTGTGTGGCCAGATGGCCGCCCTGGGCCTGTTGGCCGCGGATCGTCACAGGTCGATTACGGGTGAGGGGCAACTGGTGTCGTTGGCACTCGCCGATGTGGCGTTGGCGGCCGTGGGTGCGCTCGGGAACCTGGCTGAAGCCCAGGTGAACGGAACCCAGAGGGAGCGCATCGGAAACGACCTCTACGGCGCCTACGGGAGCGACTTCCAGACGTCTGACGGCCGGCGTGTGATGGTCGTGGCCATCAGCCCCAAGCAGTGGAGGGGCCTGCTGGCGGCTACTGGTACGACCAACGAGGTGGCGGCTCTGGCTGTTGAAATGGGGCTGGACTTTGCCGACGAGGGTGACCGGTTCGTCGCCCGTGGCGAGCTGGGTGGCCTGTTCTCTCCGTGGTTCACCGAGCGGAGCCTTCGCGAGGTTGCGTCGGTTCTAGACGGACACGGTGTCTGCTGGGGTCCCTACCAGACCTTTTTGGAGATGCTCGACGAGGATGGGCGTTGTTCGACTGCGAACCCGTTGTTTGCCGAGTTGAATCAGCCCGGGGTTGGGGCCCACCTTGTGTCGGGTTCGCCGTTGGCCTTCGGGGGTCCTGGTGCCGTTGAGCGGGGGGCGGCGACGGCGCCCCTGCTGGGTGAGCACACTGAGCAGGTTCTGAGCGAGGACCTGGGTCTCTCATCGGCCGAGGTGGGTGAGCTCTTCGACAGGGGTGTGGTAGCTGGCCCCTGACGGGGAGCGGTGGGGGTGTTCAGGCCCCCCAGGCCACCAGGTGCCAGTCGAGCACGGGCAAGGCGTCGCCATCGCGGCCTGCTTCGACCGTGACCCGGACAGCCCTCATGTTGCCGGCACCCGCCGGTTGTTCGTCGATGAGCGTGTGGCTGAAGCCGAGGACGTCGCCCTCGTGGACGGGTCCGGTGTGGTCGCAGGCCTGCCATCCCAGGATGGTTGCGTTGGCGGGCATCACCCGGTTCAGGGAGGCCTGGGCAAGGCCGATGGTGTGGCCTCCGTAGACGAGGCGTTGGCCGCCTCCGGCGGCGGGGTCGCGGTGGACCGGTGCCAGGTTCTGGGTGAGGCGGGCGAGTTCGGGTGCTGAGGTGACCGTGTCCCGCAGTGGATCTGTGCGTGTCGTTCCGGGCTCCCACCGGTTGTCGTGTGCCAGCGGTGACGGGTTCCAGTTTGTGGGGGCGTGGCCGGCCCAGGCAGCCAGGTGGATCTCGGGGTCCACGTTGCCCAGGTCGTCGCTGTTTCCTGTTTCGGCTTCGGGGTCACGCATGTGGAGCATGGCGCAGCGTTCGTACTCCACGACGGGTTCGCCGTCGTCGGCGCAGGTGGTGCTGATGCCGAGCAGGGCGAGTCCTCTGGCAGGCCGGTCGGGTCGGCTGGTGAGTTGTCGCAGGCCCAGGATCTGGACCGTTGTCTCGAGGGTTTCGCCCTGGCGTACCGCTCGCTGGAGTGCCACGCCCCGGTAGAAGAGGTTGGCGATGACCGCCCGGGTGGCGACGGTGCTCTGGCCGATCGAGGTGTGCATCACCAGCGCCGGGTTCACGAGGGTGCCGGTTGTGCCGGTGACGGCCTCTGCCAGGGGTCTGCTCAGGGAGGTGGCGAGCGGGTCACCGCAGATGGCCTGGTATGTGGCGGCCTCACCGGGCCCGATGGTCATGGCGGGTGCCGGGTCGAGCACCTGGCCGACTGCCAGGTCGTCAAAGAATGGTCCTGTGGGCCGGTTCACGGGTGCGAGCATGCCAGCACCGGGGGGTGGGTCACCACATCCGGACATGTTGCTACCGGGTAGTCATCGTGGCGAGGCATGCTTGACGCCTTGATGCATCGCTAGTAGAGATGGATGGGTTCTGTAACAATCATCGTTGATCCCTGTTCAGCCAGCGGCCGGTTTCCTACTATCACCGGTCTGGAGGGGCTGTGGGGAACAGCCAGGGAATCAGAAACGGGGAGACCATGTCAATAACAGCGGCGAACACGTACGTCGACTGGCAGACGCAGGCCTGGATGACCGACGGCCTCTGTGCGGGTAGAAGCGACCTCTTCTTCGCTCCGTTCGCAGAGCGACCCGAAGCCCGGGTTCGACGTGAGTCCAAGGCGAAGGGACTCTGTGAGTCCTGTGCATCGACGGTCGAGTGCAAGGCCTATGCACGCGACAACCGCGAACTGGGCTATTGGGGTGCAGAGTCCGAGTCTGAACGGGCGACTGCCGGATTTGCTCCGACCACGCCGATCATCGGACGCCGCCAGGTGGCGGCCAAGCGGGCTGCTGCGGCCCTGGCCGAGGCCAGTTGACACCAGTCAGACCGGGTTCTCCCTACGGGAAGATCCCACGCTGTTCGTATACGACCCTGAGGCGGCGTAGCGCGATCGCATAGGCGGCATCGCGGCGCGAGGCGATATCAAGCTCTTCGCGGATCTCGCATACGGAGTCCGACGCCTTCCAGAGGATGTCGCGCAGTTTGTGGTCCACGTCGTTGAGGTTCCATGTCTGGGCCGACCGGTTCTGCAGCCACTCGAAGTAGGAGACGACGACGCCACCGGCGTTGACGAGGATGTCGGGAAGCACATCGATGCCCCGGTCGGCCAGGATGGCCTCGGCTTCGAGCGTTGTAGGGCCGTTGGCGGCCTCGACGACCACCCTTGCCTTGATCTGTCCGGCATTGTCGGCCGTGATCTGGTTCTCGAGGGCCGCCGGGATCACCATGTCTGCATCGACCCCCCACAGGTCGGCGGGCTCGATCCAGTCGGCGTTGGGGTACCCGCTGACCGTGCCGTGTTCGTTGACCCAGTCGGTCAGGTCGAAGGCGTCGATGCCATCCTCGTCGGCAATGGCTCCCAGGTGGTCTGAGGCGGCCAGCACACGTGCGCCGTGAACCTGGAGGATGCGACCCGTGGCCCCACCCACGTTTCCCCAGCCCTGGATTATGGCGGTTCCGCTACTCAGGTCGAAGCCCGTCTCGTCGGCCCAATGCTGAAGGCAGAACATGACGCCCTGGCCGGTGGCCTTGTCTCGTCCGGGGCTGCCGCCGGTTTCGAGGGTCTTGCCCGTGACGATGCGCTTCACGTTCTGTCGCTCGGTGGCACCTGTTGAGTTTGCGTAGGTGTCCATCATCCAGACCATTGCCTGGGGGTTGCTGCCCAGGTCGGGGGCTGGAATGTCGTGGTCGGGGCCGATGTTGGAACCGAGGGCGTGTGTGAATCGGCGGACGATCCGTTCCAGTTCCTCGGATTCGACATCCCTTGGGCTGAATGCGATGCCGCCCTTGGCACCGCCGAACGGGATCTTGCAGAGCGCTGACTTCCATGTCATCCATGACGCGAGGGCCTTGACCTCGTCGAGGTCTACGGCGTGGTGGAACCTGACCCCTCCCTTGTAGGGGCCCATGATGTTGCTGTGCTGGATGCGGTAGCCGCGAAAGACCTGGTATTCGCCGGTGTTCATGAGCACCGGGAAGTTCACGATGATCTCGTTCTTGGGCTGCGACAGGATTGAGCGGATGCTGTCGGGAAGCTCGATCAGGTCGGCGCCACGGTTGAACTGGGCGAGGGCTGTCGCGAAAAGCCCGTTGCCTTCATCGGTCATCGGTGCTCACCCCCTGCATCATCGTTGGTGCCGGTCAGAGGACAGGCGTTCGACCAGGTTGATCGTGGGTTGCAGCGGAACGCTACTACTCCCGGCCCTCGAGAAGGCGGGGGCCAGCAGCTACGAGCAATCCGCCGACAACGGAGCAGACGGCGACCACTGCCCAGGTGGATGGGTCGGGTGTCACCAGTTCGAAGTAGTCGCGGCCGGTCGGAAGTGCCAGCACGCCCGCGTAGGAGGCGGCCATGGCTGCGGCCAGCCCCAGCTTCCATGTGCGTAGTGGCCGGCTGATGGAGACGAGGATCACGAGGCCGACAACCAGCAGGGCTATCGTGGCGGCGGTGCGGGCTTCAGCCAGGCCGGCATCACCTCGCCTCACGATCTCGTAGCAGGCGAAGGTGGAGATGGCTGCAGCCGCGCCGGCGGGCAGGGAGTACCTGAGCACCCTTCGGAGGAAGCCGGTGTCGACCAGCGACGTGTCGGGTGCCAGGGCAAGGAAGAACCCGGGCACCCCGATTGAGACCGTTCCGATGAGGGTCAGTTGCTTGGGCAGGAAAGGGAATGGGGAGCCGATGATGGCGACGAGGGCGGTCAACAGCACCGCGTAGGTGGCCTTGGAGATGAACAGGTTGGCGACCCGCTCGATGTTGTTGATGACGCGCCTGCCTTCGGCCAGAACCCGGGGGAGGGTGGAGAAGCGGTCGTCCAGCAGCACCAGTTGGGCCACGGCGCGGGTTGCCGAGCTTCCTGAGCCCATGGCGATTCCCATGTCGGCGTCCTTGAGGGCGAGCACGTCGTTCACCCCGTCTCCGGTCATTGCCACGGTGTGACCGCGTGACTGGAGGGCGGTGATCATGGCCCGCTTCTGGTGTGGTGTCACCCGCCCGAACACGGATTCGCCGGCAAGCAGGTCGGCCAGTTCGTCGGGGTCGGTGGGTAGGTCGCGGCCGTCGAAGCCGGTGTCGGCGTCGGGGATGCCGGCACGGTGGGCCACCGCTGCGACTGTTGCCGGGTGGTCACCTGAGATGACCTTGAGGTCGACCCCCTGCTGGGTGAAGTATTCGAGGATTTCAGGTGCGTCCTCCTTGACAGTGTCTTCGAGGAGGATCAGGCAGAGCGGTGCCCGGGCTCTCGGTAGGGCGTCGGGGTCGTCTACAGGGCTCGATGCCCGTGTCAGGACGAGGATCCGGTAGCCGGTGTCGGCGTGTTCAGCCACGCGTGTCCTGGCTGCGGCCCACTCGCCCTCCGGCAGCAGCACGTCGGGGGCACCCAGGTGGTATACGCCATGGCCCTCGAACTCGGCAGCGGCCCACTTGTGGGCTGATGAGAAGGGCGTGACCGACGTGGTGGTCCAGCCGGGGTCCGGACAGGTCGCTGCAATGGCCGACAGGGTGGCATTGGGTGACGGGTCGGCTGCGGCCATGGCACCGAGAGCTGCTGTGGCATCGGCCTCGGATGTGGAGCCGATGGTCTCGACCCTGCCGAAGGAGATCTCACCGGTCGTGATGGTTCCGGTCTTGTCGAGGCACAGGGTGTCCACCCGCGCCAGGAGTTCCACCGAGGAGAGTTCTTTTGCGAGGGCCTGTCGCCTGGCAAGGGCGATCACGCCGACGATGAACGAGAGACTGGTGAGCAGGACGAGGCCGTCGGGGACCATTGCCACGGCGGCTGCGACGGTGCCCCTCAGGGCCTCCTCCCAGAGGTCTTCTGTTATGAGCAGCCGTACCAGAAGGAGGCCGGCGGCAGGCGGAATGATGGCGGTCAGCCAGGCCAGGATGGTGTTCACCCCGGAGCGGAGCTCGCTGTCGGCCAGCTTGAACCTGCGGGCCTCCTCGGCCAGCGATGCGGCGTACGAGTCGGCGCCGATCCTGGTTGCCTGGTAGTGGCCCGAGCCGGCCGAGACGAAGCTTCCCGAGAGCACCGGGTCGCCGGTCGCCTTGTCGACCGGGTCGGCCTCACCGGTCAGGAGGGACTCGTCTATTTCGAGTCCCAGGCCTGAGAGCACGTCACCGTCGACGACCACCTGGTCGCCCGGTGTCAGCTCCATGACGTCGTCGGCGACCACCTGGGAGACGGTCACCTCCTGTGGCGTTCCATCACGCACGACGCGGGCTCTGGGGGCCGAGAGGAGGGCCAGTTCGGTGAGGGTGCGTCGGGCCTTCAGTTCCTGGATCACGCCGATGACGCTGTTGGAGACGATGACTCCGGCAAACAGGGCATCGCCGGGAAAGCCGGCTACCAGGATGAGGCCCAGCAGGGTTCCCATGATGGCGTTGACCGGTGTGAGGACGTTGGCCCTGAGGATCTCCCGGGTCGTGCGGACGGGTGCGTCGGGTACGTCGTTCACCCGGCCGTCGGCGATCCGTTCGGCAACTTCGGCGGCGCTCAGCCCGGATGGGGTTGCCAGGTGCCTGTTCACCGGGCTGATGGTACGAGGTGGGAGGGGGTCGGTGGCCCCTTCAGCCATCCGACCTGTCAAGCCGGTAGCTGTCACTGCTCATGGTCAGGCGGTGGCGTGGTCCGGGGATGGACGGGTCCTCGGCCTCATATCCGGCGTCGCCCGACCACATGGCAGCCACCCCGTCGTCGGCAAGGGCCATGCGGGTCTCGTAGAAGAGCGGCGTCATGTCGTCGAGCGCCGCCAGGGCCGATGTGGTCGAGTTCCATGTCTGGAGCAGGTGGAGTGTCATCCACGTGGGCGCCGCCAGTTCGATCTCGCCCCGGTCGCGACGTTCCATGGCGGTGGCGGGCGACATCCATGCGTGTTCGGTTATTTCGCCGGCGTCGATAGAGACCTCGCCGGCCTCGCCGAACGCCACGCGGGTTGCGAAGAAGAAGGTGGAGAAGCGCTTGGGGGTGATCGGTGGCGGAACCCAGTACGAGAACCAGACGAGTGAGTCGACATCAACGGTCAGGTCGGCCTCCTCGGAGGCTTCCCTGACCGCCGCTGCCGCAGCAGTGGCAAGTTCGTCCGGTTCACCACCAGTTCCCTTGACGGTGTCGGCATCGTCGATGCGGCCGCCGGGGAACACCCACATACCGCCGAATGCGATCTTGGAGTTGCGTCGCAGCATCAGCACTTCAAGACCGTCATCCCCGTCGCGCAGGATGATGACGGTTGCGGCCGGGATCAACTCGGTTGCGCCGTGCTCGGCGTAGTGGCGTGCCCAGGCCTCGTAGCGTCGGCTGTCGATGCGCTCGGTCACGCGATCACCCCTGCCTCCCTGAGGCGGGCGACCTCGTCGCCCCGCCCGGTTTCGGCGACCACCTGGTCCGTGTGCTGGCCGAGCGTCGGAGCCGACGGCTCGGTCATCTGGGTAGGAGTGCCGAGGAATTGTGCAGGTGGGCGATGTTGGCGTACCCGCCCCGCAGCCGGGTGGTCGTGTTCAACGAACAGCCCGTTGGCGATCACCTGTGGGTCGGTCGGAACCTCGTCGACCCGTCGAATGGTGCCAAAGGGAACGTTGTTGGCCTCGAGCAGTTCCTCGGCCTCTTCGACCGTGAAGTTGGTGGCACTCGCGTGCACCTCCAGATGCACCCTGATGTGCTTCTCCCGGTTGCGGGCACGATCCGGAGCGGTGGCTACATCCGGATCCGAGCTGTCAACGCCGAATGCGGCAGCCATTCCGTGGAAGCCCGTGTCATCGGGGGCGGCTATCGCTACGTGGCCGTCGGAGAACGCCACCGGTGTGACCTGGGATGCCACCGACTGGGGACCGGAGTGGTCACCGTCCAGGATCACCTCGTGGTCGGCTCCGTCCACGAAAAGGAAGGCGATGCAGGCATCCAGCATCGAGAGTTGGATGTGCTGGCCACCGGCTCCATTCTGGCGTGCGAACAGTGCGGCCGTTATCGCCTGGGATGCCGTGTAGGCGGTGATCTTGTCGGCGGCCAGTTGCCTGAGTTGGTGGGGCTTTTGGTCGTACAGGCCCGTCTGGTTGTCGGTCAGGCCCGACTGGGCCTGGATCGCCGTGTCGTAGACGCGCCTGTGACTGTAGGGGCCTGAGGGGCCGTATCCGGTCAGGTCCGCGTAGATCAGGTCCGGCTTCAGCGCTGCCATGTCGCTGTATGCGACCCCCAGCCGTTCGGCCACCCCGGGTCGGAAATTCTGTACCAGCACGTCGGCATCGACCACCAGGTCCGAGAGGATGGCCTTTCCCTCTTCGCGGCGGATGTCGAGAACGATGGAACGCTTTCCCCTGTTGGCCACCTGGAACATGGCGGAGATGCCTTTAACCGAGGTGCCTATCCACCTGATGAGATCACCTGTGGGTGCCTGTTCCACCTTCACACAGGAGGCTCCCTGGTCGACGAGCATTCCTGTTGCCAGCGGGCCGGTCAGCGCTACCGACAGGTCCAGGATTCGTATTCCTTCAAGGGGCCCCGGCATGGGGCGAAGGTACTCCGTCCGATCGATGGAGTTGCCAGCGGGTGTGCTAGACGGTTGCGCAGGCTGATGCGACCGTCCGGCCGACGTGTGACAGGGAGGCGCTGGAGACATGCAGGAACTGGAGGGTCGGGTTGCGGTGGTGACCGGTGCGGCCAGCGGAATTGGCCTGGCCATGACCGAGGCCTTTGTGGCCCAGGGAATGAAGGTCGTGATGGCTGATGTCGAAGAGGATGTTCTCGCCGCGCAGGCGACGCGCCTGGAGGCGGCGGGGGCACCGGTGCTGGGTGTCCTCTGTGACGTAACCGACCCTGCTGCGGTTCAGGCTCTGGCTGATGCAACGATCGACAACTTCGGTGGCGTGCACCTGTTGTGCAACAACGCCGGGATCGGACCGTCGGGTCCGATGCTTGAGACGACACCGTCTGAGTGGCAGTGGCTGATCGGCGTGAACGTGCTGGGTGTGGCCTACGGGGTGACCACCTTCGCCCCTCTGATGGTCGAGGCCGGTGAGGGGCACATCGTGAACACGGCTTCACAGGCCGGCCTCATGACAACGGTGAGGCTCGGCATGTACTGCGCCAGCAAGCACGCTGTCGTGGGCCTGTCGGAGTCCCTCTACCGGGAACTGGAGGACACGCCCGTGGGTGTCTCGTGTCTGTGCCCGGAACTGGTGTTGACCAACATCTTCTCGTCGCAGCGGAATTGCCCCGACTGGGTGGAGTTCTCGGGGGAGGAACCGGCCGGTATGCCCAACCCCGAGATTCTGGAGTACCTGGCGGCGCACGGGATCGACGCCTCGAACGTGGCAGACGCTGTCGTGGATGCGGTGAAGGCTGACAGGTTCTGGGTGTTCACCCACGACGTCACGCTGCCCCAGGCCATGAGGCGCTTCGAGGACCTGCAGGCAGGCCGGAATCCGACCCCGGGAGAAGGGGCACTCGACTGACCAGCCACCCTCGAACGGTTCGGCAATCAACTCTCACTGCTCCTATGGTCGATGCAATGGAACTGGGAGACATTGACCTTTCGGACATGGAGGGTTTCTGGACCAAGCCGATGGTCGACCGTGAGGCTGCCTTTGCAACGCTGCGACGCGAGGATCCGATCAGGTTCTTCGAGGAGCGGGACATCGAGTTCCTGCCGGCGGGGCCCGGCTACTGGGCGGTGACCCGGCACGCCGACGTGGTCGAGGCCAGCCGTCGCGCCGACCTGTTCTGTTCGGGCAACGGGACCACTATTCCCGACGTGCCGCCGGAGTTCAACGAGTTCTTCGGATCCATGATCAGCATGGACGACCCTCGTCACGCTCGCCTTCGCAGGATCGTGTCGGCGGGGTTCACACCCAAGATGATGAAGAGACTGGAGGAGCATGTCGAGGAGACCGCTGCCGCGGTGATCGACTTGGTGGCCGACCGGGGGGAGTGCGACTTCGTCAACGACATTGCCGCCCGGCTTCCGCTGGTGATCATCTGTGAGATGATGGGCATTGACCCTGACTGCTACGACGAGGTGTTCCGGCTCTCCAACGTCATCCTCAGCCAGGGAGACCCCGAGTACTTCGCCGAGATCGAGGACCCCCTCGGTGTGTTCCTCGCAGCGGGAGCAGGCCTGGCCGCCATCATGCACGAGACGGCCTATTCCCGTCGGGGAGGCGACGGCGAGGACCTGACCACGATCCTCGTGAATGCCGAGGTGGAGGGTGAGCGCCTTACAGCCGACGAGATGGCGTCGTTCTTCGTGCTGCTCTGCGTCGCGGGCAACGAGACCACGCGCAACGCGATTACCTGGGGCCTCGAGCTCCTCACGGCCAACCCGGACCAGCGCGAGCTGTGGCTGTCCGACATCGACGGGATCATGTCGACGGCTGTTGACGAGATCGTGAGGATGTCGAGCCCCGTGATCCACTTTCGCAGGACCGTCACGACGGATGGGGCGCGGTTGGGCGACCGGGAGTTTTCGGCCGGCGACAAGGTCGTGCTTTGGTACAACTCGGCCAACCGCGACGAGGCGGTGTTCGATTACCCGGACCGGTTCGACGTGACCCGTGATCCCAACCACCACGTCGGATTTGGTGGCCCGGGTCCGCACTTCTGCATGGGGTCCCATCTGGCCCGGCGGGAGATATCGGTGCTCTACCGGCAGTTGCTTCGACGGCTGCCGGACATCCATGCCACGGCTCCGCCTGACCGCCTGCGGTCCAACTTCGTGAACGGGGTCAAACACCTGCCCTGCGCGTTCACCCCTGCCTGAGCCGGACGGAGGCCTTCAGGCGAGGGACCACTCGGCCTCGGGGTCGGGTTCGGGGTCGGCTGTGGCCCTGCCCCTGCGGTTGAGTGCCAGCAGGTGGGCGTATACGGAGGCCCCGGCTGCCTTGTGCAGTTTCTCGTCGACGTCGGCGTAGATCTCGGCGACAAGGGATGCGATGGACCGTGGTTGGTCGGCGAGGGCCGCCACGATCTGGTCCTCGCGGTGCTGTCGGTGGGCCAGGAGGGCCTTTACGAACGGGACGGGTTCGGTGATCGCTGGTCCGTGGGTGGGGCGGTAGGTCGTCTCTGAACGGGTGACGAGGCGTTCTAGGCCGTCCATGTAGTCGGCCAGGTCGCCGTCGGGTGCGGGGATGACCGTTGTGGACCATCCCATGACGTGGTCTCCGGTGAAGAGGGTCCGTTCCTCGGCCAGGGCGAAGCAGAGGTGGTTGGAGATGTGGCCCGGGGTGTGGAGGCACTCGAAGGTGAAGCCCTCGCCGGCCACCACGTCGGTGTCGGCCACGGCGACGTCGGGCACGAAGTTGGTGTCGCCGCCGCCCTCGCCGTCGTCTGATTCGGGGTCCTCTCCAGCTTCGACGGCCCGTCTGATCCGCTCCTCGTGTGCCCTGATGGCCGCCTCGGGGTGGGGTCCGAAACCGTAGGTGGTTGCGCCAGTTGCGGCCTTGACGGCTGCGGTGGCCGGTGAGTGGTCGGGGTGGGTGTGGGTAACGAGGATGTGGGTGACGGTCTGGTCGTCGACCGCTGCCAGCAGTGCGGCCACGTGTGCCTCGTCGTCGGGTCCGGGGTCGATGATCGCCACATCGCCGCCACAGGTGGGCCCCACGATGAATGTGCCGGTTCCGTGGTAGGTGAAGCGGGAGGGGTTGTCGGCGACGATGCGTCGAACAAGGGTTGAGACCTGTTCGACCCGTCCGTACTCCGGTGGGTCCTCCTGGAGCAGCAGTTGTGCTATCGGTACGTCCATGGCCGAGATCCTGCCCGCCTGAGGGGCTTGATGCTGCGACGGGCGGGATCCAGGTCAGGCTGGTTGGAGCCGGCGCACGCTCAGGTGGCGCACTCGGAGTCGCCGATCTCGGCCACGTAGGGGCCGGTCTCGTCGAAGTCCACGTAGTAGGAGGGACCCTCGTCAGGGGTGGGGAACTCGTCGAGGCCCTTCAGGCCGGTGGCGACGGCGGGTGCCCCTCCCGATCGTTCAAGCCACCGGTGGAACGGTTCACCTGCCTCTCGTTCGTCAACGAAGCGGCTGATGACGCGAACGGCGGCATCGGGGGCGTTCCTCGCCGGCAGCCGCAGGGCCTTACGGCCGAACTGGATCTGATCGTCACCCACGTGTCCGCCCAGCAGCATCTGGTAGCCGGGCGCAGCCTTTCCGTGTGCCCTCCGCTCAGCCCCGAAGAAGCCGATGTCGGCGGTGTGATGCTGACCACAGCTGTTGGTGCAGCCCGAGATGTTGGTGCGTACGCCACCCACCTCGGCGAGGCCTGCCTCGTCGAGGGCGTCGCCGATCGCCTGGGCGAGACCCCGGCTCTGGGTGACGGCCAGGTTGCAGGTGTCTGCGCCGGGGCAGGCCACGACGTCGCGTGAGAGTTCTGCGCCGGGTCTGGCCATGCCGGCGGCTTCGAGCATGTCGAACAGTGCCGGTAGCTGGTGTTCGTCGAGGTTGCGGACGATGAAGTTCTGCCTGTTGGTGACGCGGATCTCGACATTCAGCTGGCGCACGACGGTCGCCATGGCGCGGAACTGGTCGCCGGTGATGTCGCCCAGGGCGCACCACGCGTAGGCGGAGACGGTGCCGTTGCCGATTCCCCGGACCACGTTGGCCTCGGCCCAGCGGTCGTAGGGGGTTCGGGCGCCGATGCTGACGGGAACGCCGTGGCCAACCGGGGTTGGTGTGGCGCCCGGTGCAGTGCCGGCTGGTGTGTCGCCCCATTCGGTGACGACGTTGGGTATTCCGCCGGGCCACGTTGCCGATGCGGGTAGGAGCTTGCGGGTGGCGAAGATGCGCCGTCGGACCTCTTCGATGCCGAGCTGGTCCACGACCCACTTCATGCGGGCACGCAGCTTGTTGTCGCGGTTGCCGGTCTGGTCGAAGACCCGCAGGATGGATTCGATGGTGGGGAGCAGGTCCTCTCTGGTGGTGAACTCCTCGAGTGCCAGTGCGGGGAACGGTGTCGTGCCGAGCCCGCCCGCTATGTAGACGCGAAAGCCATGTTCGATGCTGCCGTCGTCGAAGGTGCGGCTGGTTGCGACGATGCCGGCGTCGTTGAACATGGCCTGACCGCAGTCGGTGGCACATCCAGAGAAGTTGATCTTGAACTTGCGGGGCAGGCGCTGGGCGATCGGGTTGCGCACGAAGTGCCTGTAGGCCGCCTCGGCCCATGCGGTGATGTCGAGCACCTCGAAGGGGCATGCACCGGCCAGGTGGCAGCCCTGCACGTTGCGGACGGTGTCGCCGCAGGCCTCCCGGGTGGTGAGGCCGACGGAGGCCAGCTTCTTCATGACATCGGGGACCTCGGTCAGTTCCACGAAGTGGAACTGGAGGTTCTGGCGTGTGGTGATGTGTCCCCAGCCGCGACTGTGGTCCTCTACGAGGGAGCCCAGCATGTCCAGCTGGTCGGCGGTCATGGAGCCGTAGGGCACCTTGACGCGCACCATCTGGTTGGTGCCTCCCTGACGTTGGCCGTAGATGCCGTTGTTGAGGCGGAAGACGCGGAACACGTCATCGTCGACGCGTCCGGACTGGTAGTCGGCCAGCATCTCCTCGAACTTGGCTATGTCGGCCTCGATTTCGGGGTCGATGGGTGGGGCGG
>CAJXKL010000012.1 GCA_913055915.1 uncultured Candidatus Nemicrothrix sp.
TCGCCGCAGCTTCCTATGACGATGGCGGCACCCTGGTCATCGACAGGGCCGGTGTACGCGAGCACCTCAACGGTGTCACGGGCTACTCGGGCCTGATTGGAACGATGGCATGTGACGCCTACGGCGACTGTTCGTCATCGAAGATCACCGTCATCCAAAACATCGACGTTGCCGACTACGAGGCTTCAACAGCCAACGTCGTCTACGAATACGCACCCCTGGGCTCCAGCCAGGTCGGCGACATCGTCGCCGGTGCCGAGAAGCCCACCTACGGCGGCTCGGTGACCATCGGTGTCGAGGCAGAGGCAACCGGCCTGCGTCCCTGGGAGGACGCCTGCTCGTCGCCCTGCTACAACATGATGATCGTCGTGTTCGACAAGTTGTTCGAGCAGAACGAGGTGGGCTCCTACGTGCCGAACCTGGCAACCGGCATCTCCGCGAACGATGACTTCACGGTCTGGACGATGTCCCTGCAGAGCGGTGTCAGGTTCCACGACGGCAGTGCATTCAATGCTCAGTCCCTCTCAGACATGTGGGCCATTCAGCAGGGTGGAGCCGCGGCAGCGGGTCACATCGCTGCAACGGGTCTTACCACGGTTGAGGTGATAGGTGACCTCGAGGTCACCTACACGCTCTCCAAGACCAACTCGGCGTTTCCGAGTTACCTGTCACGCGCACCCCTGGGTATGGTGTTCGAGCCGGGTGCTGCGGCAGCTGACACCGATGCGTTCAGCCTTGCACCGGTCGGTACGGGTCCGTTCGTGATTGAGTCACGTGACATCGACAACGAGACCATCTTCACAAGGAATCCGAACTACTGGCAGAAGGACATCTGGGGACGGCCGCTGCCGTACCTGGATAGCTTTGCCGTGCGCCCGATTCCAGACGAGACCACGAGGCTGGCCTCCCTGACCTCGGGCACGGTGACTGCCATGCAGAGTCTCCGACAGGCGACTATCCGTGACGCCCGTGAGGCCGAGGGGATTACCCTCTACGAGTTCCAGGGCAACAACGCCGGTGGCGGTATGTTCAACGTGCTGCTGGCACCGTACGACGACGTTCGCGTTCGTAGGGGCCTGACGCTCGCAAACAACCAGGAGGCGGTAATTGAGGCGCTGGGTGGCAAGGGGATCTCTGGTCCCGGTACCCAGTTCTTCTCACCGGACAGCCCCTGGTGGTCACAGGCCGTGCACGACGCCTACCCGCACTTCGACTACGAAGCCGGCAAGGCGCTCATCCAGGAATACGTGGACGATCCCGAGCGTTCCGATGGCAAGGCAGTGGGTGAGAACATCGAGGTCACCCTGTCCTGCCCACCGGACCCGACGCTTATCGCCGCCATGTCGGTGCTGGAGCAACTCTGGAGCGGAACAGGAATGGTCGACGTGACCTTGGTCAACACCGACCAGCAGACGCACATCAACGTCGCCCTGGGCCTCGCAAACGGCTTCCAGGGTGAGCACGGTGCACACTGCTGGCGTTGGGGTGGAGAGGACGACCCGTCGGTCGGTCTGGGTGATGCCTACGCCCCGTGGCAGATGTCGCCGCTGAACTTCTCGAACTACTCCGACGACGAGGCATCGGCTGCACTTGCCGAGGCCATCACAACCGATGACTTCGCCCGTCGCAGGGAGCTGTACGAGACGGTCGGCCTGGTTGGCGCCCGTGATGTGCCGATGTGGTACTCGGGTCACACGGCAACCGTTATCGCCGTTGCCGACGGCATCGTCGGCCTGGACAACTGGATCACGGTCGACGGCCAGTTCGGTATCGGGCATCCCAACGCCGAGGGTCGTTGGCACCAGGTCTGGTGGGACAACTAGGCCGAAGGGCACTCTGAGACGCCTCAGGTGGGGCGGGGCCACGGCTCCGCCCCACCGGGCGTTACAACTTCATATCCGCTCCCGCCGGGGAGGCCCTCAGAGTGGAGGGTCATGGTCCGGCCTCGACCGTGAGAATCGGCCGCCTTGGGCTCCTTCATAGCGATACGTCTGGTGAGGCTGGTGGCCACGCTGCTGGCCGTCTCGTTCCTGACCTTCCTGCTGGTGAACCTGCTACCAGGTGACGCCATCAACGCCCTCATTCCGATCGAGGCCCAACAGGATCAGGAATACGTTGCCCAGGTGAGGGCCGAGTGGGGCCTCAACGACCCGATGCTGGTCCGATACGGAAAGTGGCTGGGCGATGCCGTTCGAGGCGACCTGGGCGAATCGATAGTCACCTCGCGCGCCGTCAGCAGCGAGATCGCCCACCGCATTCCCGTCACAGGTGAGCTGATGATCGTGACCGTGGTCTTCTCGGTCCTGATGGCCGTACCGCTCGGGGTGATGAGCGCCTACCGGGAGGGTTCCAGGCTGGACCAGGTAATTTCAGGCGGCGCCCAGTTTGCGCTAAGCGTGCCCGGGTTCGTGGCTGGCCTTCTCTTCATCTACGTGTTCGCCATGAAGCTGGGATGGTTCCCGGCAACGGGATGGACCCGTATCTCCAACAGCATCTCCGGCAACCTGATGACGGTGACGCTGCCAGCCCTATCGCTTTCTGTCATCGAGGTGGCGGTCTACGCCAGGGTTGTCCGCTCAGACCTCGTGACGACGCTCAAGGAGGACTACATCCTCTCGGCCAGGTCAAAGGGCCTCAGGGACGGCTTTATCCTGTTCAGGCACGCCCTGCGACCCAGCTCCCTGACGCTTATCACGGTGGTGGGCCTCAACATCGGGCTTCTGCTCGGGGGAACGGTCGTGGTGGAGTTCCTGTTCGCCCTGCCGGGCCTCGGAAAGCGCCTTCTGGATGCAATCTTCCAGCGGGACTTCATGATGGTCCAGGGGATCACCGTGTTCGTGGCGATGGTCTACGTGGTCGTGAACACCCTCGTGGACCTCGTATACCTGGTGGTCGACCCACGGATCAGGAAGGCCGACTGAGGTGGACACGGCAGTCGACCCAGCAGTTGCCGCCAGGCGACCGTGGATCAGGCGTTTCGTGGCCAAGATGCCATGGGTCACGCGCTTCTGTGCTTCGTGGCTGATCGTGATCGTGGCAGCGGCCGTGTTCGCCGACCTCATACCCGGCCTCGCCGATCCCAACTACCAGGGGTTCCTGTTCGGCGACGGGGCCACCAACGAGGGCCCGGGCCTGAGCCACTTCCTGGGCACGGACAACAACAGCCGCGACATCCTGGCCCGGATCGTCTACGGCGCCCGGGTATCGCTGACAGTGGCCCTTGCTGCTGTATTCATGGGGGTCGTGTTCGGTGGCTTCTTCGGATCGCTTGTCGGGTTCGTGCGCGGAAAGACCGATTCAACCGTCATGGCCGTCGTCGACGTGATCCTGGCCTTTCCCGGGCTGGTCCTGTTGCTCACCGTCGTCACCCTGCTTGGCAGGCGGGACCTCGTCGTAATCGCCACGGTGATCGGCTTCCTCAGCATTCCCCCCTACACCAGGGTCGCCAGGGCCAACGCCCTCTCTATTAGCCGAAGGGAGTTCGTAACAGCAGCCCGAGCCATAGGCACGAAGAAGCGCACGATCCTGTTCCGCGAGGTCATACCCAACGTCCTGCCCACGCTGCTTGCCTACGCAATGGTCAACGCCGCCGTCATCATCCTTCTCGAGGGAGCGCTGGCGTTCCTCGGCCTCAGCGTGGAACCCCCCACCTCGTCATGGGGAACGATGGTCAACGCCTCACGCGTTGATCTCCAGATCAACGTGTGGCCCGCCATCTGGCCTTCCCTCGCCCTCGTGTTCACCGTCTACTCACTCAACAACGTGGGCGACTGGCTGCGGCGGCTGCGCTCCGTCCGATCGGCGGCGCTCTGATGCCTGACAACGTGGCCAACAGCCCACTCCTCGAAGTGGACGACCTGCGAACCACCTTCACTATCCCAACTGGCGATGTGAAGGCGGTCAGGGGGGTCAGCTTCACCCTGGATCGGGGCAGGACCCTCGGCATCGTGGGAGAGAGTGGTTCCGGAAAGACCGTCCTGGCAAGGTCGATAATGCGCCTCAACCTGGGCACCAACGTGACCACCACGGGAACCGCAGCCTTCGACGGAAACGACGTGCTGACGAGATCGCCATCTGAGATGCGCCAACTATGGGGCTCCGAAATGGCCATGGTGTTTCAGGACCCGATGACCTCGTTGAATCCGCTGGTGCGAGTCCAGAGGCAGGTAACAGAGCACCTCTGTCGGCACCTGAACCTGAACCGGTCAGAGGCAAGGCAGGCAGCCGTAGACCTGCTTCGGGAGGTCCGCATCCCCGATCCCGACACCAGGCTGCGTTCCTTCCCGCACGAACTGTCGGGGGGGATGCGCCAGCGTGTCTGCATCGCCGTCGCCCTGGCCTGTGAGCCGTCACTGCTGTTTGCCGACGAGCCGACAACGGCACTGGACGTGACGGTCCAGCACCAGATTCTGAACTTGCTCAGCCGGGAGCAGGCCGATCGGGAGATGGCGATGGTTCTGGTCACCCACGACCTGGGTGTCGTGGCGGGAAGAACCGACGACACAATGGTCATGTATGCCGGGACAGTGGCCGAGTACGCGCCCACGGTGTCGCTCTTCGCTGACATGCGTCATCCCTATTCGGAGGCACTGATGCGATCGATTCCGCTCACCAGCTTTCCCAGTCACACGAGGCTGGCCGCCATCACGGGTAGGCCGCCGGACCTGATTGACCCACCGACCGGTTGTGCCTTCAGTCCACGGTGTCCCTATGTCCAGGACCATTGTGTCAACGAGGCACCACCGTTGGTGGAGATCGACGATCCGGCACACCGTCTTGCCTGTTGGACGCCGGTGGGTTCACCAGAGGCCCTTACGGCCTTTGAGAAGAACCTGGCGGCTGGCCTGCCACAGGCGGTGGCAGTTGACGTCTCGACCACCTGGTCGCCGACCGGTGGGGTGGATGGCTGATGGCTGGAACCGGAAAGGCCCATCTCCGCCCGGGCGATGATGTGCTGGTCACCGTCGAGGACCTGGTCGTGGAGTTTCCGGTTGGACGTGGCCGCACGGTAAAGGCAGTCAGCGGCATCAGCTTCGACATCAGGTCCGGGGAGACCCTCGGACTTGTAGGCGAGTCGGGTTGCGGCAAGTCCACAAGCGGCCGGGCGATCATCCAGTTGCCCCGACCGACCTCTGGAAGCGTCACGTTCAGGGGGGTCGACCTTGCGGATCTCTCAGATGAGGAGATCCGCCAGAGGCGAACGCACATCCAGATGATCTTCCAGGATCCAATCTCGTCGCTGAACCCGAGGCGGACGGTCGGCGACATCGTGGCCGAACCCCTACGGGTCTGGGGCCCCTCCGATGCCAGTGAGCAAGAGGCCATAGTCGACCGGATGCTCGACTCTGTGGGTGTCGACCCCGACACGGCACGCGACAAACGACCCCACGAGTTCTCCGGTGGACAGTGCCAGCGCATCTCCATTGCCCGGAGCCTCGTGATGCTCACCAACCGTGGAAACCTCCACAGGAGCCGCAGGCGGAGCCGTAGTAGCAGCCGGAGTCGTGGTCGTGGTCGTGGCAGACTGCTGATCTGTGACGAGCCCGTGAGCTCCCTGGACGTGAGCGTCCAGGCGCAGATCCTGAACCTGCTCGAGGACCTGAAGGCCGGATACGGCCTGACCATGATGTTCATCGCCCACGACCTGGCAGTCGTGAAGAACATCAGCGACCGGGTTGCGGTCATGTACCTGGGCAAGCTCTGTGAGGTGGCCGACCCCGACACCCTCTACGCCGAGGCGGCCCACCCCTACACGGACCTGCTCTTGGGGTCGGTGCCCGAACCGGATCCCACCGTGGAGATCGACGAGGGCCTCATCGAGGATGGTGAGTTGCCGTCACCCAGCAACCCGCCATCAGGGTGTCGCTTCCGGACCCGGTGTGAGAGGGTCACCGACCTCTGCAGCAGCGAGGAACCGCAGATGCGGGCAGTGGGGGATGACCACTTTGTGGCATGCCACCATCCCCTGGCTGCAGTGGCCGGGTAGGACCTGAGTTTGCCGTAGCCGCCCCCGTGGGCGATGATGACACATTCCAATGCTGCACGGTTCTGACCGTGCACCTACCCCGACACCCATCTGGAGGGAAATGACCATGCGCCGAAACGGACGTGTACTGGTAACACTTGGCGTGGCATTCACGCTGATAGCGGGGGCTTGTGGCTCCGATGCGACTGAGGAGGCTGCTCCTGTTGCCACCACTGCAGCCCCGGTCGCTTCTGTCACCACTGCGGCTCCGGCTGCTCCAGCCACGACGGCTCCGGCTGCTCCAGCCACGACGGCTACGCCGATCACGGTGCCCGAGAGCGGTTTGGCTGCTGTTTGTCCTTCGCCTTTGGTGATTCAGACGGATTGGTTTCCTGAGGCTGAGCATGGGGCGATGTATCAGATGATTGGTGATGGTTACAGCGTGGATGCTGACAACAAGGTTGTCAGTGGTCCTGGCCAGTTGGGTGGTCAGGCTCTGGGTATCGACATTGAGGTGCGTACTGGTGGTCCGGCTATTGGTTGGGCTCCGGTGTCTTCGTACATGTACACCGATGATTCGATTCATCTGGGGTACCGGTCTACTGATCAGCAGGTCCTGGAGTATTCGGATGCGCCGATGATGTCTGTTGTGGCTCCTTTGGAGAAGAACCCGCAGATGGTGATGTGGGATACCGATGCTCATCCCAATGTGAGGTCCTTGGCTGATTTGGGTTCTGATGGTGTGACGATCAACGTGTTTGGTGGTGGCACGTTTGCTGACGTGTTTGTCGCTGAGGGCATTTGGTCTGCTGACCAGGTTGATCCTTCCTATGACGGTTCTCCTGCCCGGTTTGTGGCTGATCAGACGATTGCCCAGCAGGGGTTTGCTTCTGCTGAGCCGTATCAGTACGAGCATGTGTTTGAGGAGTACGGCAAGGCTGTTGCCTTCGAGTTGCTCCACGATGCCGGTTTCCAGGTGTATTCCCAGACGATTGGTATCCGTCCCGGTGACCTTGAGGACCTGAGGGGTTGTCTGGAGTTGATTGTTCCTGTGATCCAGCAGTCTGTTGTGGACTACGACGCTGCTCCTGAGCGTGCGAATGCGATGATTGTTGATGCTGTAACCCAGTTTGAGGATTTCTGGGTCTATGACATGGACCTGGCGGCGTTCTCGGTTCAGGCCCAGAGGGATCTGGGTCTTGTCGGCAATGGTCCTGATGGGATTGTCGGCAACATGGACGCTGACCGCATCCAGACCGTGATCGACAAGATCGCTGTTGCGGGCATGGACTTCGAGGCCGGCCTGTCGGTGAGTGACATCATGACCAACGAGTTCATCGACACCTCCATCAGCTTCCCCGAATACGAGACAGCCGCACCTGCGCCCACGACGACTGCTGCACCGCTTGAAGGTGCTGTCATCAGGGTGGCTGTTGAGGCCGACACCGATGGCCTCAACCCGACCGTGAACAGGTTCGCTGTTTCCGCCTACCAAATGGCAAGGGCCGTGTACGACCCGCTCGTCTACGTGACCGAGGATCCCTGTGGTTGTGTGTTGGCGCCCGGTCTGGCCGAGTCATGGACCGTCAGCGACGACTACATGACATGGGACTTCAAGATCCGTGAGAACGTGAAGTTCCACGACGGGACGATGCTGACCGGTGAGGCGGTTGTCTATGCCATCAACCAGCAGCTCAAGGACCCGCTCATCTCGCTAGCCTTTCGGCCCATCTTCATCCCACAGGGCGCCGTAGAACTGCTCGATGACATGATGGTGCGCTTCAACCTCCAGCGGCCCCATGTGGATTTTCCGATCTACCTTTCGACCCAGTTGGGCTTGATTCCGTCGCTCGAGTACATGATGGCCACCATCTCGGACCAGTCCCTCAATCAGGCTCCCGTAGGTACCGGTCCGTTCAGGTTCGCCAGCCGCGAGCAGGACTTCATGACCCGGTTCGAGCGGAACGACGACTACTGGGGTGGCGAGGTGATCCCTGCAGCGATCGAGGTCTACGTCTACACCGACACTGTCCTCGCTGCCGACGCGATGGCGGTGGGTGACATCGACATAATGAGCACATCCAACGTCGATGCCATTCTGGCGCTGCGCGACCTGGAGTTCAGCGGCGATGTGGTCCTCTACGAGGAGGACGGCGGTGAGGAGGGCTTCGGCATGTTGAACACTTCCAAGGTCCCCTTCAACGACATCAGGGCCCGAAAGGCACTGGCCTTTTCTGCACCCCTTGACGACTACATGGAGTTCATCGGCCAGGGTGTGTTGAGGCCGGCAGACTCATGGTTCCCGCCCGAGTCGCCGTACCACAACCCGAATGTGGAGCAGGCACACGACGTGCTAGACCAGGCCACCCCGCTGGTGGCGGAGTACTGCACCGAGTTCCCCGACAACTGCGCAGACGGTCGCATCAACATGGAGTTCCAGTACTCCGGACCGTCGGTGATCCAGGATCGCATCTACGACATCCTGACCGACGGTTGGAGTGACCACTTCAACATCACCAAGGACATGAAGCCCCAGGATGCCCACATCAACGAGGTGGCTTTCGGCCAGTACGACTTCGTGACATGGCGCCAGATGGGAATCGCCAACCCCGATGGAGACGTCACCTGGCTGAACTGCACCGCCGTCGGGTTCGTGTCCCTGAACTGGCCACGGCTCTGTGATGAGGAACGGGATGCACTGATGTACCAGGCCCGGGGGAGCAGCAACCAGGATGAGAAGATCGGCCTCTGGCAACAGGTGGCCGAGATGATCAACGCGGACTACGCCTACCTCATGTTCAACCACACCATGTGGTCACACGCCTATTCGCCCGATGTTGCGGGTGTCTGCGACTATCGCTTCCCGGATGGCTCGGTGCCCAGGTGCAACTACTCCGGCTACACCGACTACTACTCACAGCTGGACAAGGTCGAGTAGGGAACAGGGGATTTGACAGAGGCCGCCAGGACGACCACGCTGACCAAGGTTCAACGAACCGAGGCATGTCGTGATCGTTCTGGCGCGCCGGCTGGTGCAGTTGGTTGCTGTTGTCCTGGCGGCCACGTTCCTGACCTTCACGGCCATGAACACCCTCGGCGACCCGCTCTTCAACGTGGTCGGGTTCGTCGCTGCAGTCGACTGTGATGCGGTCGAGGCGGGTGAGATAGAAGACATCTCCGGCCAGGGAGGCACCTCTCTCGGCGACTGTGCAGTCGTCGCCGAAGCCAGAGAGGAGTTCCACCTGAACGAACCGCTGCCTATCAGGTACGGGCGCTGGGTGGGGGACCTGATACGGGGCGACTTCGGCACGTCATTCAAGAATCGGATGCCTGTGAGCACGGTTCTGGCGGACCGCCTTCCCAAGTCCCTGTTGTTGATGGGCATGGCCGAGGTGTTTGCCGTAGCCCTGTCTGTTCCCTGGGCTTTAGCCGCCGCCTACCGGGCCAACCGGGCGATGGACCGGGCGTCGACAATTGGTGCCTTCGGGATGCTGGCACTGCCCAACTTCGCTCTCGGCGTGATCCTGTTCTACTTCTTCGTGGTGAAGTGGCAGATCTTTCCGAGCCGCTTCGAGGACGACAACCTGGCGGTGAGGCTGAAGTCCCTTGTGTTGCCGGCCCTGACCCTGGGCATGCCGCTGGCGGCCACCTATTTCCGCCTATTGCGCACCGACCTCATCACCACCCTCCAGGAGGACTTTGTGGTGATGGCGAAGGCCAAGGGCCTCTCCAACCGCTGGATCATGTTCCGCCACGCCCTCAGACCGTCGATGTTCTCCCTCGTTACCGTGTTCGGCCTGAACACGGCTGCTCTTATTGGGGGGGCCCTCATCGTCGAGCAGATCTTCTCCATTCCGGGGCTCGGCAGGGCACTCGTGGAGGCATCGATCCGCGACGACTACCCAGTGGTCCTCGGTGCCACCGTTGTCATCGCCACCGGCTTCGTGGCAATCAACTTCGCGGTCGATCTCGTGTACTCCTACCTGGACCCCCGGGTGCGCCGTGAGTCCTGAGACAGTTGGCAAGATGGGTCAGAAGGGCCTTTCGGGAATGGACGCCCCGGTCCAGACAGACCCCGAGGAGCAGTTCGGAGTAGCCGTCGTGCGTCGGCTGGGTGCCGGGTTCTGGATTGCCGCCTCGTGGATAGTCGTCATGGTTGCAGCTGCCGTCCTTGCACCGTGGCTTCCCATCGCGGATCCGAACGAGACCGGCGTGGGCGGTCGAATGGACGGCCCCGGCTGGAGCAACTGGTTCGGTACTGACAGCAATGGACGGGACATGTTCTCCCGGACAATCTGGGGAGCACGGGTTTCCCTGATTGTCGGTTTCTTCTCCATCCTCCTCGGCATCTGCGTAGGGGGAACCCTCGGCATGATCGCCGGCTACTTCAGGGGGATCGTGGACCGGGTTATCTCCTTCTCGGTGTTCGTTCTGCTGGCATTCCCGGCCCTGGTCCTGGCCCTGCTCGTCATTGGTCTGGCAGGGCAGACCCTGCCGATAGTCACCATGACCCTCGGGATCCTGGCGATAGCCCCGATCGCACGCCTCTCACGCGCTACCACCCTGGCCTATTCGGAGCGGGAGTTCGTTGCTGCGGCCCGTGTCCTGGGCGCTACCGACCGTCGCATCATGATCCGTGAGTTGCTGCCCAACGTGCTCATTCCGATGGGCGCCCTGACCCTGCTGGGAATGGCCATCACGATCGTTGTCGAGGGCGGTCTGGCCTTCCTGGGGCTGTCGGTCGAAGAAGGCTTCTCGTGGGGGAAGATGATCGTCCTCGGGTCATCGCCTCGCACCCTGAGAGAAGGGCCGTGGGTGGCGATGTTCCCGATCGGCGCCATGTTCATGACGGTCCTTGCCCTCAACTTCGCCGGAGACCGGCTGCGTGAGTACTTCGATGTCCGCGAGCTGGGAATAGGAGTTGGCTGAGGTGACCGTGCCACTGCTTTCCGTAGCCGACCTCCGGGTCGGCTTCGCCACACAGCGCGGGCTGTTGCGTGCCGTAGATGGCGTTTCGTTCGACCTGGCCGAAGGCCAGACGCTGGGCATAGTGGGAGAGTCGGGTTCTGGCAAGTCCGTGACCGCCAAGACCCTCATGAACCTGCTGCCCTCATATGCACAGGTTGAGGGTTCAGTGACCTTTGACGCCCGAGATGTGATGGCCATGGCAGCCCAGGGTGAACGCCACTTCTGGGGCGTCGAGATGACCATGGTCTTCCAGGACCCAATGACCTCGCTGAACCCCGTCAAGAAGGTAGGTGAACAGGTAGCCGAGTCACTGCGGGTGCACCTCAAGAGATCCCGCAAGGAGGCCAGGGAGGAATCTGTTGACCTGCTCCAGCAGGTCGGAATACCTGAGCCGAAGAAGCGCCTCGGCCAGTATCCGCACGAGCTCTCCGGCGGGCTGCGCCAACGGGTCGTCATCGCCATGTCGCTGGCCTGCAGCCCCCGCCTGCTCATCGCGGATGAGCCCACGACCGCCCTGGACGTCACGGTCCAGAAGCACATTCTGGACCTGCTGGACGAACTCCGCGAGGAGCGTGGAATGGCCATGATCCTCATCACCCACGACCTCGGGGTGGTGAAGGGTCGCGCCGACCAGATCATGGTCATGTACGCGGGCCGAACGATGGAACAGGCCGACACGGCGACCCTCTTCTCCGAGATGCGCCATCCCTACACCGAGGCGCTGCTCGAGACCATTCCCCGGATTGACATGGCCAGCCACACCCGTCTGGTCCCTATCCCCGGAAACCCACCCGATGCAGTCGACCTCGGACCGGGCTGTCCGTTCGCACAGCGGTGCCGGTACTGCTCAGCGGCATGCCTGCCTGACCAACCCGATCTGAAACAGTATGACCATGGACGCGTATGCGCCTGTCACACTCCCGTCGGAACCGAGGCGGGGGTGGCTGCCCATGTGGCCAACCGGGAGTCCGGTGTGACCCCGGCCGGCCTCGACATGGGCACGTTCACCCCAGTGGAGGAGAAGGCCTGATGGCCGGAGGCGGAACGGTTCAGCTGAGGGACTCCGACGACGTTGTCCTGCGCGTCGAGAACCTCGTCATGGAGTTTCCCGCAGGCCTCCACCAGGTTGTCCACGCCGTGTCGGACGTCAGCTTCGACGTCTGCCGTGGCGAGACCCTGGGAATAGTCGGGGAGTCAGGCTGCGGTAAGTCCACTACGGCGAGGGCCCTTGTGCAGCTGCCCAGGCCAACCTCTGGAACCGTCGTCCTGGACCCTGGAGCCGATGGCGAGGTCAAGTTGACCGATCTGGAGGGAGAGGACCTGCGCTGCGTAAGGCCGCGGGTCCAGATGATCTTCCAGGACCCGATTTCGTCGTTGAACCCTCGGCGGCGGGTAAAGGACATCATCGGTGAGGGCCTTGCCATCTGGAGCGAGGAGCACCCGGATGTGGACGTTGCAGCGAGGGTCGACGAGGTCCTCAGCGCTGTAGGCCTTGACCCTGTCGTCGCCGGCTCCCGACGGCCCCATGAGTTCTCCGGTGGCCAGTGTCAGCGCATTTCCATCGCCCGTGCCCTCGCCATCGACCCTGAGATCCTCATCTGCGACGAGCCCGTTTCGGCACTGGACGTCTCGGTCCAGGCCCAGATTCTCAACATCCTCGAGGAGATGAAGGAGCGTTTCGGCCTGACCCTGGTGTTCATCAGCCACGACCTTTCCGTGGTTCGCAACGTGAGCGACAGGGTCGTGGTCATGTACCTGGGCAAGGTCTGTGAGATAGGCGACGCCGACACGCTGTTCTCCGAGCCATTACACCCCTACACGCGGGTGCTCCTCGCCTCGGCCCCGGAACCCTCGGCAGTGGTTGACGCATCCGAGTCCGCGATCGGAGACGAGATCCCGTCGCCGATCGATCCGCCGTCGGGCTGCAGGTTCAGGACCAGGTGTCCGCGGGCTACCGAGTTGTGTGCAACAGAGGAGCCGGTGATGCGGGAGATGGGCCCCGACCATTACGTTGCCTGCCACCTCCCCGGGTCGCCCTGACTCTGGCCTACCTTTACCAGCGGAGCCCTGTCAGCAGGGGTCGTCGCTGGCATCCAGGTTGCGGACGAAGTACCTGATGTCGGGCTGGAGTTCGTAGCCCCGTGCCTCCCAGAATGCCAGGCCACCTGCGTTGTCCGCCCAGACCTCCAGTCTCAGCCTCGTGATGCCCTTTTCGGTGAACCGCTTCTCCAGTTCGTTGGTCAGGTCGGCGCCCAGCCCGCTTCGACGGTGGGTCGTCGCAACCACAAGGCGCTTGATGCGGCCACGGTGGCCGTCCCATGTACCCATGACGGTTGCCACGACGGTGCCGTCGATCTCGCCGAGGAGAAACAGGTCGGGGTCGCGCTCCAACTTGCCGGTGATCTCACCGGCGATGTCGCCAGACAAGGCATACGAGGTCATGCCCGCCTCTTCCCAGAGAGCCTCAATGGCCGACACGTCGTTTGCCGTGACCGAACGGATTGACAGGTTCGTCATCTGCGAATCTCTCAGGTTCCGACCCTGATGACCAGGGCCTCGCCTTGACCGCCACCTCCGCACAGGCCGGCAGCCCCGACACCACCACCGCGTCGCTTTAACTCGTGGGCAAGGGTGAGGACGATACGCGTACCCGACATGCCGATCGGGTGGCCCAGGGCGATAGCGCCACCGTTTACGTTGACGATCCCCGCGCCCACCCCCAGGGCATCCATTGAGGCGAGCGCTACGGCAGCAAACGCCTCGTTGATCTCGAAGAGGTCCATGTCGTTCATGTCGAGGCCGGCGTGGTCCAGGGCCAGGCGTATGGCGTTGCTGGGCTGGTGAAGGAGGCTGGTGTCGGGTCCGGCCACCTGGCCGTGGCTGACGATCTCCGCCAACGGTTCGATGCCGAGGGCCTCGGCACGCTCCATCGTGGTGACCACCACGGCTGCACCGCCGTCTGAGATCTGGGAGGCATTGCCGGCGGTGATGTTCCCCTCGGGGTCGAAGGCAGGCTGTAGCCGACCGAGTGAGGCTGTGTCGATGTCCGTACGGATCCCCTCATCGTCACTGACGAGCAAGGGATCGCCGCGGCGTTGTGGGACATAGACGGGCACTATCTCGTCCGCCAGGAGGCCTGCAGCCCGGGCTCTGGACGACCGCTCGTGTGAAACGGCTGCGAGAGCGTCCTGAGGCTCACGGGCTATGCCGATCTCGCCCGCATGGCGCTCGGTTGCCTCACCCATGGCGCAGTGCTCGATCGTGCAGGTAAGGCCGTCGGCCAGCATCGAGTCGACAAGCGTCGCGTCACCTGCACGCAGGCCCGAACGGGCTCCGGGAAGCATGTACGGGGCGTTTGTCATCGACTCCATTCCGCCGGCTACGACCACCTCGGCCTCGCCCAGACGGATCATCTGGCTGGCAAGGTGGATTGTGTGCATTCCTGAGAGACATGCGCGGTTCAGGAGGGTCGACGGGGTGGTCAGGGGAATGCCTGCATCGCTGGTGGCCCGCCTTGCGGGTACCTGGCCGACACCGGCTGAGATCACGTTGCCCATGTAGGCGAAGTCCACATCGTTGCCGGTCAACCCGGACCTCTCGAGGGCTGCGATGATCGCCGCAGCTCCAAGGTCGGTCGTTGTCAGGTCCGCAAGGCCGCCGTTGAGGCGACCAATCGGGGTTCTGGCTCCAGCCAGGATGACGATCGGTGTCATGGTTCTCCGTCTTATCTCAGATGATCTTCTCGGCCCGTACCAGGGTCTCCCAGAGGTCCGCGTACAGGCTGCCGGCCTCACGCAGTTCCCGGTGGCCACCGCGTTCGACGATCCGGCCCTCGTCGAGGACGATCACCTCGTCGGCCTCAACGATCGTTGACAGCCGGTGTGCGATCACGATGGAGGTTCGACCGGCGAGCGCCTCGGCCAGCGCGGCCTGGACCAGAGCCTCACTCTCGGTGTCAAGGTGGCTGGTGGCCTCGTCGAGCACGACGATTCTGGGGTCTTTCAACAACAATCGGGCAATCGCCAGACGCTGTTTCTCTCCCCCCGAGAGCCTGTAGCCCCGTTCGCCAACGATGGTGTCGTACCCGTCCGGCAGCTGTCGGATGACATCAAGAATACGTGCCGCCCTGCATGCCTCATCCATCTCCGAGGCGGTTGCACCGGGTCTGGCATAGCGTAGGTTCTGGCCGACGGTCTCGTGGAACAGGTGGGGGTCCTGGGTCACCACACCGATCTGTGCTCGTAGACCGTCCAGCTTCAGCGTCCGGATGTCGCGGTCGTCGATGGTGATGGCACCATCGGCCACGTCGTAGAGGCGGGGTATCAGAGAGGCGAGGGTGCTCTTCCCCGACCCTGTCGGCCCCACAACCGCCAGCATCTGACCGGGGGAGACCTCCAGGTTGATCTCGTGCAGCACCGTCCGACTCGGTTCCTCCGAGGAACCACCACCCTCCAGCGACGACACCGAGGAGAAATCGTCGGTCGGGTAGGCGAAGGAGACTCTCTCAAACCTGAGAATGCCCTCCATGTCCGACGGTGACACGGCATCGGGGCGGTCGGCGATCGGGTTCCGGGTGTCGAGCACCTCGAAGACCCTCTCGAAGGACACGAAGGCCGACATGACGTCAACCCGGGCGTTCGTAAGCTGGGCCAGGGGCAGGTAGAGCTGGGTCACCAGCACACCCATTGATGCCAGCGTTCCAATTGTCATGGCTCCGCTGATGGCGAGCGAACCACCCACCCAGTACACGGCCGCCGTACCGAGTGCACCAAGGAGTGTTAGGGCAATAACGAAGGCCCGGCCATACATGGCGTTCAGGATCCCGATGTCGCGAACCCGACCGACGCTCACAGCAAAGCCGTCGCGCTCGTCGTCGTGACGACCGAACAGCTTCACCAACTGGGCGCCGGCCACGTTGAAACGCTCGGTCATGGTGGCGTTCATGGTGGCGTTCAGGTCCATGCCCTCACGGGTTATACCGGCCACCTTCTGGCCGACTCGCCGGGCCGGCAGAACAAACAGCGGGAGCAGCGTCATGGCAAGCAGGGTTATCCGCCACTCCAGCACGAACATTGTCGCCAGCGTCGTCGCAGCCGTGATCGAGTTGGCCACCACCGTTCCCAGCGTTCCTGTCAGCGCCCGCTGGGCTCCGATCACGTCATTGTTGAGGCGGCTCACCAGGGCCCCGGTCTGGGTCCTCGTGAAGAACGAGATTGGCAGTCGCTGGACATGGTCGAACAATTCAAGGCGAAGGTCGTAGATGAGGCCCTCTCCGACCGTCGCCGAGAACCACCGCTCGACGAAGGAAAGGAGTGCCCGGGTGAGCGCGGCTACGACAACGAGCAGGCCCAGCAGGGTCAGATAGCCCCGGTCTACGGCGGCAATGGCACCATCGATGATCTCCCTGAAGAGCAGCGGCGGGACTACACCCAGGAGCGATGACGCAACCACAGTGACGAGGAAACCGACCACCATGGCCCTGTACGGCCTGGCATAACTCCAGACCCGGCGCCTGGTTTCGGGGCTGATGGCGCCACCGGCGGGCTGCTCGCGCGACATTGCGTGGAGTATCCCCATGGGGTGGACCATCATCTGATCCTACGAAGCCCGCCCGTCAGGCGTGCAGCCGGTTGGAGAGATGGCTGTTCTGGGTGCAATGCTCTCCCACATGGAATCCAGATCGCGGACATCGGGCCGACTGTGTCGCGTCTGACCTCGCTGAGTCGCTCGGTGGAAGGTCATGTAGCACTGGTGACAGGTGCCGGCTCCGGAATCGGACGCGCTACAGCCCACCTTCTTGCCGATGAGGGGGTGGGAGTGGCGGTGACCGACATCTCTAACGACAGGGCTGCCGTCGTGGCGAAGGAGATAGCTGCCGTCGGAGGTCGATCCAGGGCATGGGAGTTGGACGTATCCGACTCGGGGGCGATCGGTTCCGTGGTGGACGAGGTGGCCGACTGGGGTGGGCGTCTGGACATCCTCGTCAACAACGCAGGGATGGCTGCCGGAGGTCTTATCGACGGTGAAGGTTTCGAGGAAGGCTGGCAGAGGGCCATCGACGTGATGCTCACAGCTCAGGCGCTAATGATCCGTGCATGTCTTCCCCATCTGCGCGGGTCGCCCGCTGGGAGGATCGTTAACGTCTCATCAACCGAGGGCGTAGGCGGTTCGGCCGGAATGTCCCCGTACACGGTCGCCAAGCACGGGGTGCTGGGCCTGACGCGGTCTCTGGCGGTCGAGCTGGGCGAGGCGGACATTACGGTCAACTCCGTCTGCCCTGGCCCAGTCAATACGGATCTGACATCACCGATCCCCGACGAGGCGAAAGCCAGGTTCGCACGCCGCCGGACTGCTGTCGGGCGCTATGGGGAACCCGAGGAGATAGCGCACGCCATCCTCCACCTTGCTCTACCGGCATCCAGCTACATCACGGGGCACACCCTCATGGTCGACGGGGGCATGACCATCAGGAACAACTGACAACCCAGCTTGTTGGCTTGCCGGTCTGATGGTCCTGGCTTTGCCTCTCACCCACAGCCTCTTCCTCTCTCCCCTCTAGCCTCCTAGGGGGCCCTGGGTGGGGTAGGCCGCGGCGTACCTGCCAGCCTCCAGTTTCGCCGTCGGCTTGTTCGAGTGGCTGGCCACCTTCGTGGACGTCGTGGTGGTGGCGGGAACAGAACAGGGCCAGGTTGTTCAGATCGGTGGGGTCGTCTTTCCACATTTCGTCGGCTATGTGTTCGATCGCTCCCTTGACCACTGCACCGGCCTTGGGAGGCAACAAGGCATCAATGTGCACCATGGCGTCGTCGCTGGTCGACAACGCCGCCTCGACACTGGGCACCACCGCCAGGGTCTAAGCCACCTTGACTGCTGTACGCGTCTGGCGAGAAGGCACCCCCAGCGTCGCGGTCAGGTACGCCGCCGCATCAGGGCGCATGCCAGTTGCCTGCATCAACTCGCCGTGTCGGCACACCAGACGGGCCTCAAGAACAGTTACCGCCGAGCGCACCGTCTGACACCCGGCCTGGAGGCGGTCAACACCAGCCAGGTCAACCCCATCTACACACGCCCCACCAATAAGCGGCGCCAACACC
Source organism: uncultured Candidatus Nemicrothrix sp. (assembly GCA_913055915.1). Lineage (GTDB taxonomy): Bacteria > Actinomycetota > Acidimicrobiia > Acidimicrobiales > MedAcidi-G1 > UBA3125. Next base: position 18,028 of record CAJXKL010000012.1, read on the forward strand.
CCCAGATTCGGCCCGTCGACCAGCCCGGCATCAACCCCAACCAAGGCGTTCCCGGGATCTCCAACCATCAACTCGACCATGGCCGCACCCTACGGACAGGGTGTGACAATCGCTGAAACCACATCAGAGAGATGACGTACCAGCGGAGTCCGATACGTAGTGGGCCGTCCGCAGGTGGCACATTCCACCAGGCTCGTCCCAGGTGCCTCCGATTCCAACCTATTGGCAGGAACGCCTAGGGTCGGCCTTCCTGTATTGGGGAGGGATGAGTTGCACCAGCACCTAAGAGATGCCTGGGACGAGATGACGGCGCCCGGTGCGCCGTTCGCATGGTCGGTGGTCGACGTGCGGGGCGTGCCGACAAGGGCCTACGACTCGGCGCCACCCAACATGGTGGTCCTGTGGCAGGCATCGGTTGCCCACGCCGACAACGACTACATCGTCTTTGAGGACGAGCGCCTCACGTACGCCGATGTGCACGCCAGGGTTGCAGCCATGGCCGCCCACCTCTCGGCCAACGGCATCGGACACGGTGACCGGGTCGCCATTGCCATGCGCAACTATCCCGAGTGGGTGATCTCGTACTGGGCGACCATCTCGCTGGGTGCCGCGGTTGTTGGAATGAACGCCTGGTGGACAGGTCCCGAGATGGAGTTCGGCCTCGCTGACTGCGGCGCCCGGGCGCTGGTCTGCGACAGCGAGCGTCTGGAAAAGGCTGATCCCGTGTTGGCCGGTTTGAGAGAAGAGGGGCGCCTGCACGTGGTTGTGGTCAGGAGTGAGGGAGACCTCCCCGACGATGCCGTGCACTGGGATAATGCCCTGGCTGCAGCGACCGATCTACCGGAGTCACCAGATGTGCAGGTCGAGCCCGAGGATGACGTCTGCATCTTCTACACCTCGGGCACAACCGGTCGCCCAAAGGGTGCCGTTCTGACACACCGGGGAGCGGTCTCGAACCTGTTGAACCTGGCCTTCTGGCAGGTGACAACAGACGTGGCCGAGGCGAAGGCAGTGGTGGCGGGAACCCCATCGTCGGGGTCCGACAAGGAACCCGGTGAGGCGGAGCCGGGATCGGTGCTGGCGGTTCCGCTGTTCCACGTGACCGGGTGCAACTGCTGCCTGCATCCGGTCACCGCCACTGGCGGGAAGCTGGTCCTCATGTACAGGTGGTCGGCCGAGAAGGCCCTTGAACTGATCGAGAGGGAGCGTGTCAGCACCTTCACAGGAGTCCCGACAATGGCGCGCGAGCTGATCAACAGTCCTGACTTCGCCACCCGGGACACCAGCAGCCTCGCCCACCTCGGCGGAGGCGGCGCTGCGGTGCAGCCGGACCTTGTGCACAAGATCGAGGAGCGCCTCGAGGGCAGGCCCAGTACCGGCTACGGACTTACAGAGGTGAACGGCGTCATCACCGTGAATTCGGCGCACTGGTTCCTGGCCAAGCCTGAGTCGGCTGGGCCACCGCTCCCGATAATCGAGGCCCACATCCGCGACGATGAGGGAACGCCCCTCCCCGCTGGTGACACAGGCCAACTCTGGGTTCGCGGGGGCAACGTGTTCCGCGGGTACCTGAATCGTCCCGAGGCCAATGCCGAGGTTCTCATAGATGGATGGTTCGACACAGGCGACATCGGCTACCTGGACGACGACGGCTTCTTGTTTCTCGTCGATCGGGCCAAGGACATGGTGCTCCGTGGTGGTGAGAACGTGTACTCGGCTGAGGTCGAGGCTGCCATCTATGAGCACCCGGCGGTGGCTGAGGCAGCCGTCTTCGCCGTTCCCGACGAACGCCTCGGTGAAGCGGTCGGGGCGGCGATAGTTCTGCTGCCGGAGGCCACAATGACAGTTGATGACCTGCGTGCTCACACGGCTGACCTGATCGCCTCGTTCAAGGTTCCCGAGCACGTCTGGTTCCTCACCGATCTACTTCCCAGGAACGCCAACGGCAAGTTCGTGAAAAGGCAGCTACGCGAGAGCCTGCTGGGACCTGTCACGGGCTGACCACCGGTTCAGTCCAGGGGTTCAGGGATGGCAGGGTGTTGGTATGGCTGATCGTCGAGGCGCGACGCATGAGGCGCTTGTGGTGTGTCCTCCGGGGCTGGAGCAACTCGTCGCAACCGAGTTGGCTGCACTGGCGGTGCGGCAGACGCGTACCGAAAAGGGTGGTGTCACCTGCCGGTTGACTTCCCGTCAGTTGTATCTAGCGAACGTCTTCCTTTCGTGTGCCACCAGGGTCCTCGTCAGGGTGGCGACCTTCACGGTCAGGTCCTTTGCCGATCTTGAACGGAGGCTGGGGCAGGTTGACTGGTCCGAGTGGTTTGACGGGTCGTCACGGCCGAGGGTCCGGGTGTCTACCCGGCGGTCGATGCTTTGGCACGACGCAGCGGTTGGGGAACGGTTCGAGTCGGCTCTGCCCAAGGGGTCACCTGACGGCCCCGAGCAGTTGCTCGTCGCAAGGGCGGTGAAGGACAGGTTCGTTGTGAGCGTCGACTCCTCGGGTGCTGCGCTTCACCAGCGGGGATGGCGCCTCGACCAGGCCAAGGCGCCCCTCCGTGAGTCCGTGGCTGCGGGCCTCCTGTTGGCCTGCGGATGGGACCCGTCCACCCCGTTGGTTGACCCGATGTGCGGATCCGGGACCATTGCCATTGAGGCGGCGATCCGGGCTTCCGGGTACGCCCCGGGAGTCGGACGGGAGTTCTCCTTCCAGCGGTGGCCGACGTTCCAACCCGGTACCTGGGCCAGCGTCACCGCCGAAACGGGTAGTGCCTCTGCCGCAACTGACCAACCCACGATCGTCGCTGCAGACAGAGATGCCGGGGCCGTGGAGTCAGCACGTGCCAACGCTGAACGGGCCGGCGTGGCCGACCGGATCCAGTTCGTCAATGCCCCCATCTCGGCCCTCGAGAACCCTGAGCCCGAGGGTGAACCGGGGCACCTGATAACCAACCCGCCGTGGGGGGGCCGTGTGTCAGCGGGCGATGACCTGAGGAACCTCTACGCCACCCTCGGGCGGGTCGGAAACGAGAATCTGGCCGGGTGGGGCCTGGGCGTCCTGGTGGCCGACAGGGACCTGGCTCGTCAGGTTCGGCCCGGCCTCACCGAGTCGCTGCAACTGGAACTGGGGGGCAGGCATGCCTGGTTGCTGACCGGACGGTGCGGCTGAGTCAGCCCAGGGTCGGTGGTGGCGCTATCCGGTAGTCGGGGTCGACGCTGCGGGGTCCCTCACGCCTCGCCAGGGCCGCCTCAACCGCCGGTTCCAGGCGTTCCTCCTTCCGGCGGGTGAGGTCAGGGTCCCTTTCGGCGAATTCGGGCATCACCTCGGCAGCGAACAGCTCCATCGACTCGCAGATGTGCTCATGCCTGTTGCGGCCTGCCTGGCTGACAAAGATGACCTCGTCAATTCCGGCAGCCTCGTACTGGCGGAGCAGCGCCCGGAGTTGTTCCGGCGTTCCGATGGCCCCGCGCAGCGACAGCAGGCCCTCACCGATCGTGGCCGGCGTACCTGCCAGCCTGGCCCTCAGCTCGACGTTGGTCTGCGCTGCTGTCTCACGGTCGAAGCCGAAGGCGCTGCGGTTCTGCTCGAACTCAGCCCAGATGTCGGTGACACCGGGGCTGTGGCTGCCGAAGGCGTAGAAGTGTCCCAGGGAGTAGCCAAAGAAGTGGGCGCCGTCGATACCCCTGTCGATGGCGGTCGCCTCGTCCTCGTGGCACATCATCGGCAGCACGCTCGAGATGTTGGCGTTCACCGCGAAGCCGGCGGGGACACACTCCTCGGATGCGATGGTGGCGTAGTACTCGGCGACCCAGTGCTCCGCTTCACCTGGCTCGACGAAGGCGAAGGTGAGGGCACCGATCCCCTTGCGGGCGGCCAATTGGATGGTCTCACGCTGGCTGCAGGCCACCCAGAGGGGAGGATGGGGCTTCTGGTGGGGCTTTGGCACGATGTTGCGTGGAGGCATCTGCAGCCAGGGTCCGTCCCATCCGGCGAATGGCTCCTCGACCATCATCCTGGCTGTGGCCTCGATGTGGTCGAGCCACTGCTCCCGCTTGGTTTCGCGCTCGGCGCCGAAGCCATCCAACTCGGCGGTGGACGAGGACTCACCTGTACCGAAGTCCACCCGACCGTCCGACAGCAGGTCCAGGGTGTTGATCCGTTCGACGACCCTGGCCGGGTGGTTGTACTCGGCGGGCAACAACACGATGCCGTGCCCGAGCCTGATGCGCGACGTGCGCTGACTGGCTGCAGCCAGGAAGACCTCGGGGGCGGAACTGTGGCTGTACTCCTCCAGGAAGTGGTGCTCCACCTCCCAGACACGGTCGAAGCCCAGCCTGTCGGCCAACTCCACCTGATCCAGTGCGTCCTTGAAGAGCTGGTGCTCGTCGCCATCGGCCCAGGGGCGGGGAAACTGGTGTTCATAGAAGATCCCGAACTTCATGTCGGAACCATACGGGCAGCTCCCGGAGGGTTCTCTGTCGGGCGGGTGGCGGCCGTAGGCTCAGATCGGGTCGATGCCAGCGTGGCCCGGTGGTGAGGAGGCTCCCGATGCGAAGGAATCTGTTTGTTGCAACTGCCGTGGTGCTGGCTGTCGGCACCTGGTGGTTCCTGATCCGCGACTCCGCTCCGCCGGCACCCGACATCGGGTTGGCGGCCCAGGTGGCTGCAGCAGCCCAGGCGACCGCCACGACAGTGCCGCCCGCATCGACATCGACATCGACATCGACATCTTCCACGACAACGACGACGACGACATCTTCCACGACAACGACGACGACAGTTCCCACGACAACGACAACGACAGTCCCCACGACAACGGCAGGAACCACCACGGTGACACCCACGACCACGGTCGCACCCACCACAACTGCAGCGCCCACCACCACGGCGGCACCGGGTGACCCGACCGGGACCTGGACGGTCGACACCTCAATCGGTGACTACAGCAACTTCACGAGCACCTTCGTGGGCTTTCGGGTCAATGAGGAACTGGGGCGCGGTATCGGAACTACCACGGCGGTTGGCCGTACGCCCCAGGTTGTCGGCGAGGTTGAGCTTGATGGAACGGTCCTCGTCACAGCGGAGATCAGGGCGGACCTGCGTGGGTTGCAGACCGACCGTTCCTTCCGCGACCCGAAGGTCCAGGAGGCCCTGAACACCGGAACCCACCCCGAGGCCGTGTTCGTCCTTGACGGGCCAATAGATCTCGGCGATGTAGGCACGTCAGCAGAGGTGTCGGCACCGGGAACTCTCATGGTGAACGGGGCCAGCCAGGCGGTAACCGTGGACCTGTCCGCCGACATGGTGGGGGATATCCTCGCTGTCGTGGGAACACTCGACATCGTCTTCGCCGACTTCGGAATCGAGGTCCCCTCGGGCACCATCGTGATTTCCGTGGAGGACCATGGTGTGGTGGAGATCCAGGTCTTCCTGACCCGCTGACCATTCCGGGTACACGTACCCGTTTGCCAGAACCCCTTGTTTCAGGGGACAATGGCTGATCGCCCCAACAACGGGCTTCTTACGCAGGGTTCAACTGACAAGGGAGATGTATGGCTGCCGATCCGTCGGAGCGACTTCTTGAGGCGATCGATGCACTCGAGGACCTGGCGCGTTCAACCACCCCCGCCCAGGCCATCGACGACTTCGACCCGATGGTGCTCCAGACCTTCTGGCGCGAGTGGCCCCACGCCAGCGTTTGGGCCGGCACCCTCTGGCGCCTCCTGAACCAGGACCTCGACGAGCCGGCCCGAGAGCGGAGCGACCCCGAACTGGATGAGGTCGGAGGTGTGGGCTGATGGCAACGGTCTCAGATGTGATGACAAGAGCCGTAGCCACGCTCGAACAGGGTGCCACCATGTCAGATGCTGCAAAGATAATGGTCAAGGGTGGTTTTGGGTCAGTGGTGGTGGTCCTCGGAAAGATGATTCTGGGAATCCTCACAGAGCGCGATGTCTTGAGGGCTGCTGCGGAGGCACCCGATCTTTCCAACACGACTGTCAAGGCATGGATGACGACCGAGCCCGACACGGCAGGCCCAGACTTCGACACCGAGGCGGCGGCGACCCTCATGCTCAGCCGAGGGTTCAGGCACCTTCCGATAGTGGACGCCAGTGGCCTCGTCGGCATGGTGAGCCTGCGCGACGTCCTGAGTGTCCGGATCGGCCGACGCTGACCAGAGCCGGGCCATGGAGGTGAGCCCTCTCGTGGGCCTGCCTTCCCGTCTGGAAGTAGGGCGACTGCTGTGAATGACGAGATTCAGGCCCGCGCCCAGAGGGTCGCCTCAGGTGTTGCCGCCGGCGTCGTCTACGGAGCAGTACGGGTGTTCATCCGCCTGTTTCTGTGGCCGTACTTCCGGCTACGGGAGACAGGCCGACAGAACCTTCCGACTTCCGGTCCGGTGATCTTGGCTCCAGTTCACCGCTCCAATCTCGATTCCCTGCTGCTGGCCCCGGTCACACGGCGACACTTTCGTGCGCTGGCAAAGTTGAGCCTGTTCAAGGCCAGGTCGTTCGCGTGGCTGCTCTCGGCACTCGGGGCGTTCCCCGTCCGCAGGGGCAGCGCTGACAGGGAGTCGATCAGGGCAGCCCGTTCACTGCTGGATGACGGTGCCCTCCTGCTGGTCTTCCCTGAAGGTGGCCGTCAGACCGGTGACCACATTGCCGGTCTCTTTGATGGCACAGCATTCCTGGCAGCCAGGACCGGCGCCAGCGTGGTACCGGTCGGGATATCCGGCACCGAGGAGGCCATGCCGATGGGATCGAGGTTCCCGAGGCCGAAGAGGGTCTGTGTGGCGATCGGTTCGCCGATTCCGCCGCCGGATCGACATGCTCCACGGAGCGCTCTTCGGGAATGGACGATGACCCTCACAGCGGGCCTACAGGAGGCCCAGGACACCGCCGTTTCGCTGGGCTGAGATCCCGGAGCCCCGGGTGGGGTCGGGGGTACCGGTCGTGAAAGGGTGCCGGCATGGATCAACAGACCAGGGTCGGCAGGACCGCCGCGCTCCTGGCTGTGAGCCTGATGGCGTTCGGTCCGAGCATCGTGAAGATGTCGGACCTTCTCGAGTTGACCTTCGTGCTCTGGCGCCTTCTGTTCGCTGCGCTCGGCTACGCCGTAGTGCTGGTGGCCACAAGGCGGCGCTTCGGTTGGCTGGTACTTCGACGCTCGGTACTCGGTGGGCTCATCTTCGGTGTGAACCTTGTGTTCTTCATGGCCTCCATGCGGCGTACGAGCGCAGCCAATGCTGTCGTGATCGGAGCCCTCCAGCCGGTCATCCTGCTTGGGGTGGCTGCACGGATGTTCGGCGAAAGGCCCCACAGGTCGCTCTACGGCTGGTCAGCCGTATCCATCGGCGGAGTGGCGCTTGCCATGTACGCCTCGTCCGGCGTTGGCGTGGCCACTCGCACAGGGGACCTCCTGGCCCTGGTCACGATGCTGTTGTTCGCGCTCTACTACGTGGCCAGCAAGAGGGCCCGCTCGGAACTCGACTCGGTCCCGTACCAGTTGGGCCTGACGATCGTGGCTGCCCTGACAGTCCTTCCAGTCGCCCTGATCGTCGGTCACCCCATCTCACCTCCCGTTGGATCCGACTGGTGGCCGGTTGTACTCATGGCGGTGATTCCGGGAACGGGTCACCTCCTCACCAACTTCGCCCATGCTCACGTTTCGCTACCGGTGATGGGCCTGATCGGGCTCCTGTTCACCGTCATCGCCCCGCTCTACGCATGGTGGCTGGTTGGCGAGGAGGTAGGCGGTCTTCAGGCGGTGGGGATGGCTGTCGTGGTGGCGGCCCTGGCCGTGGTCGTCACGAGACCGATCGAATCCGTACCCGTCTGAGGTGCCCCGGCTCGTCCAGTCAGGCCGCGAGGAGGTAGGCGGCCTTCAGGAACCGCAGGATCCATGCAGCCACATCGGTGCTGTCGGTTCCGTGTTCAAGGGTCCGCATCGCCTCCTTGAACGCCTCGGCCCGGTACATCTCTGTCCGACCCTCGTAGACGGCGGCTGCGAATTCAGGTGAGAACTCCGGGTGTCCCTGAATGCCCAGAATGTGGTCGTTGACGGTGAAGGCGGCGATGGGGCAGTGGTCGGTGGATGCCACGAGCGTCGCATGGTCCGGAAGCGCGGTGACCTGATCCCTGTGACTGTAGACAATGCTGAAATGCCCGCGGTCGGGGGTCATCCACGGGTGGTCGCCTACCACCTCGGCCTGGTGGACACCGATGCCCCACCCGGAGTCCGCCGACTCCACCCTGCCGCCGAGGGCCTGGGCGAGCACCTGATGGCCGAAACAGATCCCGACCGTCGGCGCGGATGCCTCGTAGAGCCTCACGACCAGTTCCAGGAGATCTGCCAACCATGGTTCGTCGTCGTAGGCCGATGTTCTGGCCCCGGAGATCAGCCAGCCGTCCTGTTCGGTCGGATCGGACGGCAACTGGCCTGCTACGACGTCGTAGTCCGTGATGTTGATGCCCGGGTCCACCACCCCCAGCAGGTTGGCGTACAGGTCCAGGTAGCCACCGAAGCGCTCGGCCCTGTCGCCTCCGACCTCGTCACAGCGGAGTAGTCCGATGTGCACGGTCATGCCCGGGCCCTCAGCGTGGCAACGGCGGCAGCCTGCAGGGCCGAGTACTCCTGATCCATTGCGTTCATGCCGCGAGAGGATAGGGCCTCGGGTGGGGCGAGACTGCTTCGATGAACAAGGGCCTTGCCTACGCGCTCTGCGCGTACACGATCTGGGGGCTGTCCCCTGTGTTCTGGAAGGGCCTGTCGTCGGTGCCGCCGGTTGACGTGCTGGGCCACAGGGCATTGTGGATCTCCGTGATGCTGGTGGTGGTTCACCTCGCCCGGAACTCGTGGCGGGATGTCCTCGCAGCAGCCTCATCTCCGCGGACGGTGGCCCTTGAGGTGCTGGCCGCAGCGCTGCTCGGCACCAACTGGTTGACCTGGGTCTGGGCGATGAACACGGACCGGGTGCTCGAGGGCAGTCTCGGATACTTCATCAACCCGCTCGTAAGCGTGTTCCTGGGTGTCGTGTTCCTGGGGGAATCGTTGCGTCGGATGCAGTGGGTCGCCATCGTCCTGGCTGCCATGGGTGTGGTGTGGCTGACCGTGGACGTCGGCAGCCTCCCGTGGGTGTCGCTGGTCCTTGGGTTCACCTTCGGCTTCTACGGGCTGCTCAAGAAGAAGATCGACAGCCCTCCGCTGGTGAGCCTGGCCATGGAGGTGTCGGTGATGATCCTGCCGGCGCTCGTGTTCCTGACAGTCCGAACCACCGACGGCGCGGGTGTTATAGGGCCGTCCAACCCGGGTATGACAGCCATGCTGATTGCCAGCGGGGCGGTCACGGGAGTTCCGCTGCTTCTGTTTGCCGGAGCGGCAAGGCGAATACCTCTCAGCCTGATCGGGGTACTCCAGTACCTGGCGCCGACGCTCAACTTCCTGCTGGGTGTTGCCGTCTACGGAGAGCGCTTCGACGGGGGGCGCCTTGTCGGCTTCGCCCTGATCTGGACCGGCGTGGCGGTCTTTGCCACCGACGGCTGGCGGTCAGCCCGCAGGCCGCTGCGGCATGCGTCCTCCCGCCGGGAGGACACCCCCGGCTGAGGAGCCTCAGCCGCCGGTCGAGGCCATCACCTCGGCCACGAAGCCTGCCGCCTCGCTTTCGAGGTGGCGACGGTTCAGGGAACGGAAGGCGACCACGTCGGCTCCGTGCTCCTCAAGCAGGCCGGCGAACCGCTCAGCGGCCCTGCCCGGGTTGATCGCATGGGTCATGAACGCCGCTACGCGCTTGTCCCAGAGCTTCGGTATGGAGCGCACCTTTGTGGAGTCACCTGGCCTGTGGCCGAACAGGATCAGGCCGTCGACCCAGGTCCCCACGAAGACCAGGTCGGCATCGGCCAACTCGGCCATGTCGATGTTGGTTGTGGGGCGCACGGCGACGGTGGCCCCGGCTGCCTCAGCGGCGCCTCCGATCAACTCGGCGGCACGCTTGGTGTTGCCGGTTCGGCTCTGGTGGATGACTACGACCTTCAATTTGTCCGGCTCTCCGTTGCGTGGCTCGAGTGACGGGGACAATTCCTATCACCGGGCACCAGTGGTTGCACGGTTCTGCCAACCGCGCCAGATGACACCGGCTGTCCCTCAGGAGAGGTCCAGGTCGACAAGGTGCGCCTCGATGGCCTCGTGTTTCATCCCCATCTCAGCCATTCCGGTGGCGAGGACGGACCTGTAGCGGGGGGCCGGTGGCGTGTTCGGAGGCAGGTCGGTGGAGGCGAGGGTCACCGCCGGTATGTCGTCCAGTGGCTGGAGTGTCAACAGGCGGTCGATGGGGCCGTCCAGTACCCGCACTGAATTGCCGGGTTCAGGGAACCGGTCAGGCATCGTGACAGCGTCGGGTGGAAGTCGGTTCTCCTGGGTGATGATGTCGGCCAACTGCGACACGGTGACCAGCCACGCACGACCAACCGGCGTGAGGCGCCCATCAGGAACGGGCTCGACAGGGCAGAAACAACAACCCCCACCCCATCTCTGCGAGTTGCCGCCGAACCTGACCGAGTGGGAAACCTCCACCCGACGGTCTGCAACAGGTGGGCTCTTGTCGGCGGCCCCGCGGTGAGGGCCCCACGGCTCGTCGTCGCCACAACCGGTCAGGTAGGCGAGGAAGCGGGCCTCGTGCAGGTTCGAGCCGTAGGCCACATACCAGACGTGTTCGGAAGCCTCCCCGGGCATCAGGTCAGGAGTTCGTCGACGGCAGCCACCACCGGGTCGTGGTCGACTGCGGGCTCGGCTGCCATGCCACCCACCCATGTGAGGCTGACGAAGCCGTCCATCACCGCCCCACCGTCGGTGTCGGGGGGGAGTGTCGACGGCTCACCCCAGGCCATGGCGATGTGATAACTGCCCTCGTGTCCCGGCTTGGGTTCAAGCGTCGCCGTTGACATCGTTCGTGGGGGCAGGCTGCCGATCCTTGTCTGCTTCCAACCGGACATCTCCTCGAGGGGAAGGTTCGGAACGTTGATGTTGAGTACCGACGGCACACCCGGTGGGTCGGCGACCACGGCTCCGACGGCAACCCGTGCCACCTCGGCAGCTGAATCCCACACCTGGTCGTCCAGGTCCTCACCGGTTCCCTGGCCCTCGACACCCCACTTTGCGACGGCCTGGCTGACGGCGATTCCCGTAACGCCGCCGTTTCTCGCAGTCAGCGCAGCGCCAATCGTTCCCGAGTGGTACACGGACCGACCTACGTTCATCCCCGGGTTGATGCCTGCCACGACAAGGTCGAACTGGTCGCCGAACAGCCCCAGCCTGCTGTAGAGGACACACAATCCGGGTGGACCGCTGACGGACCAGGCCGCCTCTATCCCGTCGACCCTGGCCTCGTGCACCTCGGGCCGGATGAGGTGAACGGGTCCGAAGGCCGCCCCGGCCCCCGAGTACTCGGTGTCGGGTGCCACGATCGTGACGTTACCGTGGTCAAGCATTGCCCTTGCCAGCACGTGCAGTCCGACAGAGTCGATGCCGTCATCGTTCGTCACCAGGATCCGCATGGGTTGGGACCGTAGCGGTGCCAAATGGGCCTGGTTGCAGTGGCGTGGACTCAGTTGCCCAGCCGGGAGTTCAACCTGTCCCACTCGGACATGAGGCTGGCCGCCCGGTCCTTGGCCTCCTCATGTTCGGCCACGGCAGCGGCAGCCTCCTCGGGGACCTTGTAGAGGTCAGGGTCTGCCAGGCGCTTCTGGGCCGTAACGACAGCGGCCTCTGCCGCCTCCCAGTCACGTTCGGCCCTGGCGAGGCGCTTCTTGAGGCCGGATGCGGGGTCCTTTGAGTGCTGCTTCCTCTGTGCCGTCTTCGGCTTCGGTGGAGCGGGACCTTCGGGTTCCCTGCCCGGCCTGGCCGGTGCGGGGGCCTGCGCCGGGTACAGAACCCTGTCGGGCACCCCCGTGTGCCAGACCGCCCGCCCGGACCTGACCTCGACCAGGTTGTCGGCAACCGAGCGGATCAGGTGCCGGTCGTGGGTGATGAGCACGACCGTCCCGGGGTAGGCGCTCAGGGCATCCTCCAGTACGTCGCAACTCGGAAGGTCAAGATGATTGGTGGGCTCATCCAGAATCAAGAGGTTCACCGGAACGGCGAGTGTCTTGGCCAGTGCCAGTCGGGTCTGTTCGCCACCCGACAGGTCACCGACGAGGCGGTCCACGGCGTCACCACGGAACCCGAAGGAAGCCAGGTAGGTGCGTGGGTTGCGACTGTCGGTGCCAACACCTGGCACGGTACGGAACTCGTCGATCACGGTTCGCTGCTCGTCGAGGACCTCGGCCTGCAACTGGTCAAAGTACGACAGGTCCACATTTGTTCCCCTTGAGACCCTTCCGCTGATAGGTGCCAGCTCCCCGGTCAGGAGCTTCACGAGGGTGGTCTTGCCTGCACCGTTCGGGCCGACAAGGGCCAGCACACCGCCCCGTTCGACGGTGAAGGACACGTCCTCGAGCACCACCTCGTCGCCCTCGTCTGTCCGGTAGCCGGCGGTTACATCCTCAAGTTCGGCGACGATCCGTGAAGACCTGCGGGGCGGGGGGAACCCGAACCTGGATGAGGGGGTCTCGTCTTCGTCCACGACGACCCTCTCCAGCTTCTGGAGGGCCTTCACCCGACTCTGAACCTGTCGGGCCTTTGTGGCCTTGTACCTGAAGCGCTCGATGAACTGTTCAACGTGGGCAACCTGTCGCGACTGCTGGGCGGCGGCGGCCCGCTGGGCTTCCAGACGCTCCTCGCGGGCGACCACGAAGTCGGCGAAACCTCCGATGTATTCGGACACCCGGGATCCGGACAGCTCCAGGATCCGGTTGGCGACGGCATCGATGAAGTCGCGGTCGTGGCTCACGAACAGGAGCCCACCGGACCAGCCGGCCAGCTGCTGTTCGAGCCAGGCGACGCTGTCGACGTCGAGGTGGTTGGTGGGCTCGTCCATCACCAACAGGTCCGGTGCAGACAACAGGAGCCTCGCCAACGCCACCCGCATACGCCATCCGCCGGACATTTCGTCCATGGGTCGGTCGTGATCCTCCGGGTCGAAGCCGAGGCCGGCCAGGATGCGGTGGGCCTCGGCCTCGACGGCGTAGCCGCCGATCTGTTCGAACCGGGACTGGGCCTCCCCGTAGTCGGCAAGGACCTGTTCCTGTTCCGCTCCGACAGCTGAGCCCAACCGCAGGCCCAGGTCCTGTATGCGGTGTGCCAAGATCGTCACCTGCTCGGCGCCCAGCATGACCTGTTCGAACACACTGCGGCCCGCCTCTGCCGGCAGCTCCTGCGGGAGGTAGCCGATGCGGAGGTCCTTTGGACGGTGCACTTCGCCGGCGTCGGCCTCGTGCATCCCGACCAGGATCTCCAGCAGGGTCGTCTTCCCGGTGCCGTTGCCGCCAATCAGGGCAACCCGTCGGCCCGGTCCCAGTTGGAGTGAGACGTTGCGGAACAGGGTCCTTGGTCCGAAGGAACGGGACAGGCCCGAGGCGGTGAGCACGGCGGCGAGGGTACCGCCGGTTACGGTCAGTCGGCTGGTGGGTCCCATCGGAGCACGGCGGCAGCGGATGACATACCTGCTCCGAAGCCGACCATCAGGACCAGGTCACCAGGTGCGATCCTGTCGTTGTCGATGGCGTCGACGAGGGCCAGGGGTATCGAGGCGGCAGAGGTGTTGCCTGTGTGGCCCAGCACGATTGCCGTCCTCTCCATTGGTATTCCGAGGCGCTTCAGGGAGGCTTCGATGATCCTCACGTTGGCCTGGTGGGGGACCACGACTGAGATGTCGTCGGCTGTCACCCCGGCCCGGGAGATGGCGTTGTTGGCCGAGTTGGTCATCGCCATGACCGCCCTCCTGAAGACCTCCTTGCCGTTCATGACGATGGTTCCACCATGGTCGCAGTAGAGGATGGCGGCAGCCGAACCGTCTGACATGAGGTCCCATCCCAGGAGCGAAGGCTGTTCACCGGTGCGTTCCAGCACGACTGCGCCGGCGCCATCGCCGAACAGGACGCAGGTGCCACGGTCGGTCCAGTCAACGATGCCGCTGAGGGCGTCGCTGCCTATCAACAAGATGCGCTCCAGGCCGGCGTTCATGAACTGCATTGCCGTTACTAGCCCGTAGACGAAGCCCGAGCATGCGGCGTTCATGTCCACCGCCCCACAGGTAAGGCCCAGCTCGTGCTGGACGACCGAGGCGCTTGCCGGGAACTGCTGGTCGGCGGTCGTGGTCGCCAGCAACAGGAGGTCGATCTGGTCAGGGTTGACGCCGGCCATTTCCATGGCCGCATAGCCGGCTGTGGCTGACATCTCGGTCACCCTGCCGTCGACATGGCGGCTCCTGATGCCGCACCTGGCGGTGATCCACTCATCGGAGGTGTCCACCATCTTCGACAGGTCGTCGTTGGTAAGAACCCGTTCAGGCAGGTTCGTTGCCCATCCCGTGATGCGGCCGTACGACATGTGGATGCTCCGTGTGGTGGTGTGGGAAGGCCGGACCGGCCCACACACATCAACGGTAGTTGCCCCATGGGGTGTACGTGTGTTCCTGAACCCGGTCCGGGTCGCCCGGACCTCTGCCGGTAGGGTCGCCGCCCATGTCCCACGTGTCGCCCGTGACGGATCCAGGTCCGCTCTGTGACCACCAGTTGGCAGGCCTGCTCGCCCGTCGGGTGGGTCAACTGCTGATCGACGTGCGACAGAAGGCGTGGTCAGAGGGATGTCCACAGCATCAGGTGAGGGAGATGGGCGACTCGGCGGCTCACAGCCTCCTGGTGGACTGCCTTGCACGGATGCGGCCCGACGACGCCGTGCTCTCTGAGGAGGGTGACGACGACGACCGGAGGCTGTCGGCGGAGCGGGTCTGGATACTCGACCCCCTGGACGGCACCCGGGACTACGGGGTGCCTGGCAGCGTCGAGTGGGCCGTGCACGTGGCGTTGGTTGTCAACGGCGTTCCCGTAGCGGCTGCCGTGGACCTACCAGCAGTCGGCAGGCTCTACGGGACGCTCCAGGAGCCTGTGAGGGGCGGACGGAGCACACGACGTGAAAGGCCCGTAGTCATTACCAGCCGCTCGCAGTGGGGCGAGGCCGAGCATGTGGCTGCGGCGATCGGCGGTGTTGTGCACTCATGTGGGTCGGCAGGGGTCAAGGCCATGGCCGTGGTCGAGGGGACCGCTGACGTGTACGTACACCCGTCGGGTCTCTACGAATGGGACGTCTGTGCCCCCGCAGCGGTCGCAGCGGCAGCTGGCCTTGACGTCTGCGGCATGGACGGGTCGGATCTCTCCTACAACAAGGTCCGACCGGTGGTTCCCGGCCTGCTGGTCAGCAGGCCGGAGTTCACCGAAAGGGTTCGGGTCTCCCTGACCCGGTAGTCGGCCCCAAGAGGCCCGATGGGGCGTGTCGCCCCTGGCAGAGGCGGTAGTGTGACGGCGTCCCGTGGTGAGGCGAAGCCGGTGTGAATCCGGCGCTGTCCCGCAACTGTGTGCCGACCCCTCTTGGGGTGGGCGAGCCAGGCCGACCGGCCATGGGGCTCGACAACGGCTCTCGAGGAAGAGCGGTCGTCGGGCAGGGCTTCCTGTCTGCGTCCGTGTTCTCGGCAGATAGGAGAAACCAATGGCAAGCCCACCCATCCGAACCCTCCTTCGCTTTCGTGTCCTGGCACTGCTGGGCGCGCTGGCCATCGCATCAACGGCATGCGGATCCGACAGCGGGAGTGGAATGTCCGCGCTCTCAGGTATCGCAACCACGACGACGGCGTCGGCCACAACTGTGGCTCCCGACGGTCCGGTGGCGATCATCTCGCTGTCTCCAACCGCCACGGAGATCCTCTTCGCCATCGGTGCCGGGGATCAGGTCGTCGCAGTCGACAACATGTCGAACTACCCGGCCGATGCGCCTGTGAGCGACCTCTCGGGCTTCACACCCAACGTGGAGGCGATAGCCGGGTACGGGCCGGACCTTGTCGTCATTTCCTACGACCCGGGCGACCTTGTCGAGGGCCTCAAGGCCCTGGAGATCCCGACCGTCATGCAGTGGGCTGCCAACTCAATCGACGACACCTACTCACAGATAACCGAACTGGGCGATCTCACAGGCCATGCGGCCGAAGCCGAGGCAGTGAGCGCATCCATCAGGGAGGGCCTGGCAGCACTTGCCGGCGACCCTGTCGGCACCGGAATGACCTACTTCCACGAGATCGACAACACGCTCTACTCGGCCACCTCGACCACGTTCGTGGGTCAGCTCTACGCTCTGCTGGGCCTTGAGAACATCGCTGACCCTGCTGACGAGGCCGGCTTCGGCTGGCCGCAGTTGTCAGCCGAGTTCATCCTGGAGGCCGACCCCGACATCATCTTCCTGACCGATGCCGCATGGGGGGAGTCCGCTGAGACAGTGGCGGCCCGTCCGGGCTGGGATGTCCTCACAGCGGTCGTGGGCGGACACGTAGTTCCGATCGACCAGGACACCTCGGGCCGGTGGGGGCCTCGGGTTGTCGACTTTATCGAGTCGGTCAAGGCTGCAATTGAGGGGTTTGAAGGTTGATGAGGCCCTGATGGACATCGACCACGACCCCGGAACCACGTGAGCCCCACAGAGGCAGGGCCTGCAGGGCTCCGCGGGTGGTGGCTGGCCTCTGGTGGGCTCGCCGTCCTGGCTGCCGGAATCGCCGGCCTGGCCCTCGGCCCGGCCGACCTCGGCTTCGGCGAGGTGCTGCTCGAACTGGTCGACCGGCTGCCCCTCATTGAAGCAGATTCGGGTCTGGGTGAGCGGCAGCAGGCGATCATCTGGGAGATCCGCCTCCCGCGGGTCGTGCTGGGCCTCCTGGTCGGGGCCATGCTCGCCACGGCAGGAGGTGCGTACCAGGGGGTCTTTCGCAACCCGCTCGCCGATCCCTACCTGCTGGGAGTGGCAGCCGGTGCCGGCTTCGGCGCCACTATGGCGATCGTCTCGGGCGCCGGCGACGGCATCGGCATCCTGGACCCGGTGCCCCTTTCGGCCTTCGCCGGAGCCCTGGCTGCGGTCACCCTCACCTATCTGGTCGGGGCTACCGGCGGCCGTCTGGACCCGGTGACGAGCCTCGTGCTCTCGGGAGTCGCTGTCGCCAGCTTCTTCACCGCCGTTCAGACATTCGTGCAGCAACGTGAGTCCGAGACGATCAGGCAGGTCTACTTCTTCGTACTCGGGCAACTGCGCACCGCCGGGTGGAACGACGTGGCCCTGCTCGCCCCCTATACGGGTGTCTGCCTCATCGTGATCCTCATGGTGCGGCGCCGCCTGGACGCACTGGGGGTAGGCGACGAGGAGGCGGGGGCACTCGGCCTGGATGTTCGGAGGATGCGCCTCATAACGGTCGTGGCAGCCTCGCTTGGTACCGCTGCAGCCGTCTCGGTAAGTGGCCTCATAGGGTTCGTAGGAATAATCGTGCCCCACACGGTGCGCCTCTTGTTCGGAACCAGCTACCGGGTGATTCTCCCGTTGACCGTCCTGTTCGGCGGAGCGTTCCTCGTGTTGGCCGACATCGTGGCACGTCTGGCGGTAGAGCCGGCCGAGATTCCGATCGGCGTGGTCACCGCATTCCTGGGCGCACCCTTCTTCGTGCTGGTGCTCCGAACTGCCAGGAGGGCCCGATGACCACCGTCGCCTGCAGGTCCATCACCGTTTCGCTCGACGGTGTCGAGGTGCTTCGTGGCGTCGACCTCGACGTGCCCTCCGGAGGGTGGGTCACGGTAGTCGGCCCCAACGGGGCCGGAAAGAGCACCCTCCTGCGTGCGGTTGCCGGAAGTCTGACGCCGGGGGGTGAGGTCCTCCTCGACAGCCGTCCAGTCCGGTCCCTCTCACGACGGGAGACAGCGAGGCTTGTGGCGCTGGTTCCACAGGAACCCGTCATCCCACCAGGCATGAGGGTCCTCGACTACGTGCTGTTGGGTCGTACCGCCCACCTCGGGTTCTTCGAGGCCGAGGGCATGGGAGACGTGGAGATGGCCGTCTCGGCGCTCCATGACCTTGATGCGGGCCACCTGGCTGGTCGGACTGTCGACACTCTGTCAGGAGGTGAGAGGCAGAGGGTGGTAATTGCACGGGCCCTGGCCCAGGAGTCCCCAGTCCTCCTGTTGGACGAACCCACCACCGCCCTCGACATCGGCCACCAGCAGGAGGTGCTGGACCTGGTGGACGGGCTCAGGTCCGAGCGCAACCTGACTGTATTGGCCACCATGCACGACCTGACCCTGGCCGGTCAGTACGCGGACCGACTCGTGATGCTCGACGGTGGCCTGGTCGCCGCATCCGGGCCGGCGGCTGAGGTCCTCACGGGCGAGGCTGTCTCCCGCCACTACGGGGTGAGGGTCAGGGTCATCGACGACGAGGTAGGCCCGATCGTGGTCCCGGTGCGCCGAGCACCCTGACCCGTAGGCCCCTGCCTGTTCCCTGACTCAGTCGACAGGCGTGATCAGGCCGTAGTGGCCGTCGTAGCGTCGGTATACGACCTGACCCCGGTTCGAACCGGGGATGGCGAAGAACACGAACGGCTCGTCACCCTCGTCCAGGAGGGCCTCGGCGTCGGCAAGCGGCAGGTGGTTGAGCACCAGGCGCCCCGCGGAGATCGGTGGCCTGGTGTCGCCGGGGAGGTCCTCGCCAGCTACCTCGGGTACCACACAGATGCTTCGTGACCCGTTGTGGTACACGACCCTGTCGATGTCATGGTCGGCATCGAGGAACAAGAAGAAGTCGTGGTCCAGTTGGTCCATCTCGTCGGCAGCCTCCTCCAGGGCCATTGGATGGAGAGCCAGGGTCTTGTGGCGGACCACCTGCCTCTCGTCGACAGGGATCGCGGCGTATCCGGGTGGCCGGTGGCCGGTGTCGGGTTCACCGCTGCGGCGCCTGTCCTCGAGGCGTTTGCGCCGCCGTCGGAGCCGGCGGCTGAGCCGTTCGTCGAGCTGGTCAACGGCCTCTGTGATCGTCTGTCCAGCTGCGTGAGCACGGATCACAGCGCCGTTCAGGTCGATGCTGGCCTCGGCTATCGCCGGCAGGTCAAGGGCGGCCCTCTCCCTCAGTCCCAACTTCACCACTGCCGAGAGCACCGGTTCGTGACCCAACTCACACAGCACCCGGACCTTGCGCATCGCATAGTCTCGTTCGTCGGGCCGCACCCCTCCCTTCGCTAGCAGTTCGACATCACAGATGGCATGTGGCTTTACCAAGGTCTCCCCTTCGGGTTGGGTGGTGAATCTGGGCTGTGCAGTGCACTCGGGTGTCAGGCCTCCAGGTGGGTCTCGTGTCGGGTGCTTGTTCCCACGTGTTCATCATGGCGCGAATATCCGGCCTTGTCAGGTCGCATTCGTCACAGTCCCAGGGGTTGGGTCAGCGCAGCAGGACCGGAGTGGTTACCTCGGCGAAGAAGTCGCCACCCTTGTCGTCGACCACTATGAACGCGGGGAAGTCCTCGACCTCGATGCGCCAGACGGCCTCCATTCCGAGTTCCGGGTAGTCGAGTACCTCGACGTGGCGGATGGAGTCCTGTGCCAGGCGAGCCGCCGGGCCTCCGATCGACCCCAGGTAGAAGCCACCGTGGCGTGCACAGGCATCGATCACCTGTGGTGAGCGGTTCCCCTTTGCCAGCATTACGAGGCTTCCACCCGCTGCCTGGAACGAGTCGACGTAGGCGTCCATGCGGCCGGCAGTGGTGGGGCCAAACGACCCGGATGGATACCCTTCAGGTGTCTTCGCCGGGCCGGCGTAGTAGACGGGATGTCTGCGCATGTAGTCGGGCATCGGCTGGCCGGCATCGAGCAGTTCCCCTATTCGGGCGTGGGCGATGTCGCGTGCGACGACGAGCGTTCCCGTGAGCGACAACCGGGTCTTCACCGGGTATCTGGTCAACTCTGCCAGCAGGTCCTTCATTGGCTGGTTCAGGTTCACTGAGACGACGTCGCCAGGCAGGTCCGTGTCGACAACCTCGGGCAGGAAGCGGGCGGGGTCCTCCTCGAGTTGTTCGAGAAAGATGCCGTCGGCGGTGATGCGCCCGAGGGCCTGGCGGTCTGCCGAACACGACACGGCGATGCCCACCGGGTTGGATGCACCGTGTCGTGGCAGTCGCACGACCCTCACGTCGTGACAAAAGTACTTACCTCCGAACTGGGCACCGATGCCGAATCCGCGGGTGAGTTCCAGAACCCGATCTTCCCACCCGACGTCACGAAAGGCGTGGCCGGTCTCGCTGCCGGAGGTCGGAAGGTGGTCCAGGTAGTGGGCCGAGGCGTACTTGGCCACCTTCAGGTTCTGTTCGGCAGAGGTGCCGCCGATGACAACGGCCAAATGGTACGGAGGGCAGGCTGATGTGCCCAAGGCACGCAATTTCTCGTCGAGGAAGGCCATGAGGTCTGTCGGGTTCAACAGGGCCTTTGTCTCCTGGAAGAGGAAGCTCTTGTTTGCCGAACCACCTCCCTTGGCCATGAACAAGAACCGGTACTCGCCGCCGGGCACGGCCTCGATGTCGATCTGGACAGGCAGGTTCGTGCCGGTGTTCTGCTCGGTGAACATGTCGAGTGGGGCCAACTGGGAATACCGCAGGTTGGAGGTCTGGAACGTGTCGTAGACGCCACGTGACATCGCCTCACGGTCAGAGCCGTCGGTGAGGACCAACTGCCCCTTCTTCGCTGCGATCACTGCGGTTCCGGTGTCCTGGCAGGAGGGGAGTATGCCACCAGCCGCGATGTTGGCGTTCTGGAGCAGTTCCAGGGCGACGAAGCGGTCGTTGTCGGATGCCTCGGGGTCGTCAAGGATCGCCGCCACCTGAGCCAGGTGGGTGGGGCGCAGCAGGTGGGAAATGTCACGCATGGCGGTCGCTGTCAACAGCCTCAGTGCCTCAGGGTCGACCCTGAGGAAGGTGTGGCCATCGGGCCCGTCGACAGTTGAGATGCCGTCGCCGCTGAGCCTCCTGTAGGTGGTGGTGGCGTACGGGTCTTCGAGGAGGGGTAGCAGGTCCGTGTAGGCGAACTCAGGTGCGTCGGGGGCAGGTGCCATACCGCTAAACCTACCGGGCCTGCGCCAGCCAGTCGGTTGGAGCAGACTTCAGAGCGTTGGGATCAGGCCGCCAACTCGGCGACTATCGGTTCCCAGAGGTGGTCGCTGTCGCCGCTGCCGGGCGTGTAGAGGGTGAGCCGGTCCACACAGTCTCCATACCTGGCCAGATACCCGGGAGCAATGGCGTCAGGTTCACCCACGACGGCGAAGGTCGAGAGGATGTCGTCGTCGATGAGGTCGCCCATGGCCTTCCACTCACCCCGTTTGGACATCCTGTTCAGGTCGGCCTGCAGGTCACCCCAGCCATGCAGTTCCAGGACCGGCAGGTAGGCCGGGGTGGAACCGTAGAAGGCGATCTGTTGCCTCGTGGCCGCCACCGCCCTTGCCATCGATTCCTCGGTGTCGCCGGTGACCACGAAGCCGGGACCCACGATCTCAAAGTTGTCCAAGGTCCGCCCGGAGGCATCGAGGCCGCGCTGGACGGCCGGGATCGTGACCTCCCGCAAGAACCTCTCCGTGCTGAACCCGTGGCAGATGATTCCGTCACAGACCTCTCCGGCGACCTCGGACATCTTCGGTCCGACGGCTGCGAGGAACACCTTGGGGGTCCCGTACGGGTTGGGGCCCGGGTTGAAGAAGGGTGTCATGAGGGTGTGCCGGTAGAACTCGCCGCGGAATGCCATGGGGGCCTCATCGTTCCAGCACTCCCAGATGGCCCTGATGGCGAGCACCATCTCGCGCATCCTGGCAGCGGGCCGTGACCACTCCATTGAGAAGCGCTTGGTGATGTGTGGCCTGATCTGGGTTCCGAGTCCCAGGATGAACCGGCCGTTGCTGTGGAACTGCAGGTCGTTCCCGAGGTTGGCGAGCAGCATCGGGTTTCGTGCGAAGGCAACCGCGATTGAGGTGCCCAACTCGATCCTCTGGGTGTGTTCCGAAGCGATCATGTGGGGAAGGAAGGGGTCTCGGCTGGTCTCGGCGGTCCACGCTCCCGAGTAGCCGGCCTCTTCGAGGCGTCGTGCTGTGTCGGCGATCACCCCGATCCCGTCCCTCGAGGAATCGCTGGATCCCGGATTTCCGATAACGAGGCCACCATCTATCTTCATTGTGGGGACCGTACCCCGGTGACACGCTGCCGCTAGCGTCCGGCTTCCATGGAACTGTTGATCATCCGCCACGCCCTGCCGGTACGTGTCGACAACAGGCATACCGGCGAGGAGGCCGACCCGACCCTCTCTGACCTGGGTCGCCGCCAGGCTGATGCCCTCGCCCACTGGCTGGCGGTACACCCCGCCGGAACGACCGACGGGGAACACAACGAGCGGATCGACGCCATCTACAGCGGACCCAAGAGGCGTGCCCTCGAGACAGCCGCGCCCCTGGCGGGCCACCTGGGCCTGGAGGTGACCGTCGACCAGGACCTCGACGAGTTCGACTTCGGTGAACCCGAGTACATCCCCATCGAGGAACTCAAGGCCGCCGGCGACCCCAGGTGGATGGAGTTCATGTCCGAGGGCAGCATCCCTGAACCTGAGGCCTTCCAGGCCAGGGTCATTGCCGCCATGGAGAGGATCGTCTCAGACAACCCGGGTCGCCGGGTGGCGGTGTCCTGCCACGGCGGTGTGATCGGCGCCTATCTCTCGCACCTGCTCGGAATCGACCGCATCTTCTTCTTCGAGGCGGCGTACACCTCCGTGAGCCGGGTCCTCGCAGCATCATCGGGTGAGCGGAGCGTCGGATCCATGAATGAACTGGCGCACCTCCGGCTGGCCGGGGTGGCGCTCTACTGAGGTTCCGGTCCGAGGGGGCAATTCTCGCTGATTCCCGACAACCGCCACCGGCGACCTAGGCTGGGCGGCCATGTCCGGGGGTTCGGTGTTTGCGGTGGACGGATCAGGTCCACATCCCGATCCCGTCGACCTCGAGGACCTGCACGTAACGGTCGGTCGAAGGCTGCGGGCGGCGTCCATGCGCTATAGCCGCTCCCGGTTCTCGGTAGTCGAGGTTCTGGCAGCGGGCGGCAGGCCCCTGACCCTTCCCGAGATCCTCAGCGCCGGCCACGGCTACGGCCTGGCACAGAGTTCCGCCTACCGCAACCTTGGTGAACTGGTCGAGGTCGGGGTGGTCAGACGGGTCGAGTCGGGGTATGAGCACTCCAGGTTCGAACTCCACGAATCCCTGACAGGCCACCACCATCACCTGGTCTGCATCGGGTGTGGCCGTGTCGACGACTTCGAGGTGCCCGACGAGTTCGAGGCGGGAATCGAGGGCCTCGTGGGAGAGGCCATGGCCCGCGGCTTCAGCGTCGAATCGCACAGGTTCGACATGTTGGGCCGCTGCTCGTCCTGTCACGAAGACGTATAGCGGGGTACCGGACATGTTGTTGAAGCGCCCCGCAGCCAGGGTCGTGCTGCTCGACCGTGATGACCGGATTTTCCTCGTGAACGCCGAGGATCCGCTTGACCCGTTCAAGCCCGATTGGTGGGAGATCCCGGGTGGTGGAATCGGCTGGGGTGAGGACAGCGCCACCGCCGCTGCACGCGAGCTCTATGAGGAGACCGGTATCGAAGACGTCGAGATGGGCCCCGTCATCTGGACTCAACACGTCCAGTTCACGTTCGGTGGCTTCTACTTCGACAGCCGCGAGAAGATCCATGTCGCACGCTGCGACGGAGGCGAGTACAGACCGAAGCACCTCGAGGCCCTCGAGGCCGCCGCATTCATGGGCGCCCAGTGGTGGGCCGTCGACGAACTGCTGGAATCAGAGGTACTGGTGCTCCCGGAACTCCTGAGGGAACACCTTCCCTCGGTCGTGGCAGGACACCTACCCGACACCCCGGTGGACATCTCGCCCCGGCCGGTCGTCTGAGGATCAGGCCAGGCGCTCGAGGCCGCCCCAGGCCAACCGCGCTGTCAACGTTGCCATCTCGTCGGCCGACCTGCAGCGGCCCTCGTGCATCCAGTGTCGGATCATCCCCTCGGAGATGCCGTTCACACCGGCTGCCATGGCCAGGGCATCGTCGTGGTCGGCAGTTTTGATGAGCCTCGCCACCATCTCGGCGAAGGCATTGCGCACCCGTCTACGGTCGCGTCTGAACTCTGGGTCGTTGCCGAGGCTGGCCCCGTAGAGCACGGCGTAGGCGTCGGGGCTTTCGTCAAAGAAGTGGTAGTAGGCCCGGAAGCCGGCCTCGACTGCTTGTCGGGGGGTGTCCTGCTCTTGTGCCTGTTCGCTGATGGCACTGAGGAGGCGATCGCCGGTCTGGGCCAGCACCTCTATGAACAGGTCGTGCTTGGACGCGAAGTGCTGGTAAAGGACGGGCTTGGTGATTCCAGCCTCGGCGGCCAGGGCGCTCATCGAGGTCTCGTGGTAGCCGAGGCGGGCGAAGATCCTCAGGGCCACGCAGAGAAGTTGCTGTCGTCGCTCCGGTGCAGGTAGCCGCACGGTTGCCGCTGCGGTGTTGGTCATGTCCGGACCGTAGCCACGGTGCCCGGGGCACACCCAACTGGAGACAGTATGAGTCTCAGGCGGGGGTCTGGAGGTCCTCTTCCTCGGCGGCCTTCACGGCATGGTGGAGGACGATGGACGGGGCCAGCACAATCGATCCGGCAACCAGCAGAGCGACGAGGGCGGTGGCGACCCCGTCGGTGAAGGTGGTGGCCAGGCCAGCGGCAAAGACCACGATCGCCGTGAGGAACGCCAGATAGCCCAGACGCTGTCCAAAGCTGGCTATTCGCGAGGCCCTGGCCCGTCGGTCCAGTACCTCGTCGCCGGTGGCAACTGTATTCATGGCAGCCAGCCTGCCTCGCCCAGGAGCGTTTTCAGGCCATCGGCCACCATCTCGAGCGAGAAGTTCCCGACTGTCAGGTGCAGGTTGGTGTCGAGCATCTTCCGGTGCCTTGCCGGGTCCGACCCATTCAGCCAGGACAGGATCTCGTCGGGCTGGTCGTGGGTGAACCAGGAGAAACCCATTCTGCGCAACTCGGCAGCCACGGGGTAGTCGCCAACTACGACAGGACGGCGGTACAGGGCGGCTTCGACGGGTGGGTTTCCGAATCCCTCCCAGGTCGACGGAAGGGCAACCAGGTCAGCAGCGGCGTAGATGTCGTGCGCGGGTCGACCCTGAGCGTGGATGACCGGACAGCGAGCTACAGACAGGAGATGTGTCAGATTCGGTCCGAAGCCGTCCTCGGCCGGTCCCGTGAGCCAGTAAGTACCACCGATGGCCTCGGCCACGGCGATCGCTCGATCAACAGCCTTTCGCTCAATGGCGCGGACCGGGTGGGCCACGAGGATGGTGTCGTCGGCGACCCCCAGCCCCCTGCGGGTACCCTGCCGGTCGCCAGCCGGAGGGTGGCTGTCAAAGCCGTTGTAGATGGTTGTGGCCGTGATGCCGCGCTCAGCCATCTCGTGGCGAGTCAGGTCGTTGATGGTGACATGTCGCCACGTTGGGTCATCGGGTGGCAGCTCGGTCACATCGGCGAACTGCTGGCGCTGCCACGGTGGGTCGTGGTGGTGGAGGATGGTGGGCCGACCCCTCCGGAGGTCGGCAACCATGCGGGCGGCAGGAAGGTTGAGGGGTATAGAGCAGAGGTTCTCCACGACGACCAGGTCGGCATCGCCGAGGGCATCGGCCAGGTCACCCTCGTCTGGAGGTTCATCCGATGCGATCTCTAGGCCCGGCAGCGTTGTTGTCTGCCCGACGCCCGTCCACCCGGGTTCAAAGGCACCCGCCACCCATGTGACCTCGAACCCCAGCCCGACCATGGCAGCAGCCCAGGTTCGCGCAACGACGGACACACCGTCAGTCGGCCCGAACCTGAAGGACACGATCGTGCAGCGGGTCATGGCACCCATTGTCTCCGGTCACCGCTCCGGGCAGGTGGTCAGGAACTGCCGCTCAACGCAGCGATCCCCCGGCACTGCCGACCAGATCGGTGCCGTCGGCACTGAACACGTAGCAGTGGACCCCCCTGAACTGGGCGGCCTCGTGTTCGAAGTCGGTCTGACGAGGTACGAGGAAACCCAGCTCAAGCTCCGAGAGTTCGTAGATGGTTCCCACGAAGTCGCTGAAGGTGTTGTAGCACTCGGCCGTGGCGAACACCTCCATTTCCCTGTCACCCGGCCACGGTGCACCCCGCCGGGCGGGATGCTGGGCCCGGCGGTAGATCTCAAACTGGTGGGGTCCTTCACACGGAACGCGGGTATCGATCTCGACCAGCCGCTCGTCCTGGAACCACGAGTACTGGTTGAAGCAGGCGTCGTCCCCCAGGTCGTGGAGGTTGACGACCTCTCCGATCCAGTCAGGGGCCAACTCCTCGGTGAGCGAAGGCCTGGTCTCGATCATCGTTGTCGTCGGGCTGGTCGAGGACGTGGACAGGTCAGAAGGATCGCCCGGGTTGGAGCAGGCTGTGGCTGCCAGGCCCACTGCTACGAGGAGGGCCAGGTGGGACACCGACCTCGTGAGGCCCTGCTGTCGTCTCGAACTGGTGGTGTGCACTTCTTCAGGGTAGGGGTGGCGGCATGGCCCACAGGTACCGTGGCGGTGTGTCGGTGGTCGAACTACGGGGAGCCGTGGCGCTCCTGGGGCGCTTTCCTGCCCTGGCCGGGGTCAACCTGTCCGTTGATGCCGGCGAGACCGTGCTCATCCAGGGACCCAACGGCGCCGGTAAGACCACCCTCCTGCGATTGTGCGCCGGCCTCCTCCGTCCGGCTGGTGGTGAGGTGGTCGTGCTGGGTCACGACCTGACAGCAGAACGCCGGGCAGTGCGGCGTAGGGTGGCCCTGCTCGGGCATTCGACCGGTCTCTACGGCGACCTGACCGTTGCCGAGAACATCTCATTTTGGGCGAGGGCGGCAGGTCTGTCAGCACCCGATGCTGAGTCCCGGGCCGCTGCAGCCGCAAGGCTCATGGGGCTCGACCAGCGCCTCCTCTCGCGCACGGTGAACGCCCTCTCGGCCGGCCAACGGCGACGCACCTCGATAGCCGCCCTGGCGGTCCGGCGACCCGAACTGTGGCTGTTGGATGAACCACACGCCGGCCTGGACCAGGCGGGTCGCGATGCTGTCGACTCGCTCATCTCAGAGGCGGTCGCTGCCGGAGCGACGGTGCTCGTCTCGTCACACGAGTTGGAGCGGGTCAGGTCGCTCTCTCCGAGGGTCGTGACCGTCGCCGCCGGAATGGTGGTTGCCGACAGTTCCAGAAGTGGTCCCGCCACGGACGGTGATGGGGAACCGGGAGGTGGTCCAGGTGCGTGAACTGTTCACCGACGCCCGTCTGGTAGCCACCAGGGACCTCCGGATCGAGGCGCGCTCCAGGGTCCTGCTCAACCAGGTCGCGCCATTCGCACTCCTCGTGCTCGTGCTCTTCGGGTTCGCCCTCGATGCCGACCAGCGCACCCTGCGAACCTTCGCCCCCGGGCTGTTCTGGGTGGCGGTTCTCCTAGCTGCCCTGCTTGCCGTGCAGCGCTCGACCTCACTCGAGCACGCTGATGATGCCCACACCGGACTCCGACTGTCAGGGATGGCACCGTCCTCGGTGTTCCTCGGTAAGGCGGTGGCCGTGTTCGTCCAGTTGATCGTGTTGGAGACCCTGCTGACCATGGGGATCGTCGTGCTCTACGGCTCAGAGGTGGACGACCCGGTGCTGCTCGTCCTGACGGCCGCTGCCGCGGCTGTGGCGGTGGCGACCACCGGTACCCTCTACGGGGCGCTGGCCTCGGGGCTGGGGGCCAGGGAGACGCTTCTTCCGATCCTGTTGCTTCCGGTGCTGGCCCCGGTGCTGATAGGCGCCACCCGGTCGTTTGACGACGCCCTGGGTGCCGCAGCCGTCGACGGTTGGGCCTGGCTGGGCCTGCTGGTCGTGTTCGGCCTGGTTGCCACCGTGTTGGGCGCCCTGGCGTACGGCGCAATGATCGAGGACTAACGGAAGGGAAGGGGACCACATGGCCGACAGTACGACATCAACCGGATCACCTGGATCACGCATTCTGGGGCTCACCACGCTGCTCGGGCTGGCCGGCCTGTTGCTGTTCGCCTTCGCCCTCACCGAACCCGATGTGAGGCTGCACCCGACGACCGGTGAGGAGTTCGGTCAGTTCGATGCCGTCAGGCTCCTCTACCTGCACGTTCCCATGGCCGTCCTCACCTACGTCGCGTTCCTGACCTGTGCAGTTGCCAGCGCCGGCTACCTGCTCAAGAGGGGAGCGTGGTGGGACGTCACGGCCCATGCATCGGCCGAGGTGGGCACGGTGTTCTGCGGCCTCGTCCTCGTCACCGGCTCCATCTGGGGGAAGCCCGTTTGGAACACCTGGTGGGAGTGGGGAGACGTCCGCCTCATGACCACGCTCGTGTTGTTCCTCCTTTTTACCGGGTACCTGGCGCTACGCAGGACCCCGGCCGAGCCGCAGCGCCAGGCCCGACGGGCGGCAGTCGTCGCCCTGGTGGCGGTGCTCGACATTCCCCTCATCAACAGGTCGGTCGAGTGGTGGGAGAACCGGACCCTGCATCAGCAGTCCACCCTGGCCGAACTCAAGATCGAGGACCTGACGCTGTTTACCCTGATGCTCGGCTTCGTGGTGTTCGGCCTGGTCTTCGCATGGCTGATGCTGCACCGGTTCCGGGTGGGCTGGCTGGAACAGGCCCAGGCTGACCGGGACATGGCACTGGCGATCGCCGAGCGCCACGCAGAGATGGAGACCCTCGACGTGGATGCGGCAATAGGTCGGACAGGAGGTGGGAAGTGACGCACCTCGGTTACCTGCTTGCCGGTTGGGGAATCGCCCTCGTGGTGCTCGGCGTGTACGGCTGCGGAGTCGTGCGTCGAGGCCGCCGATTGGCCGGAACAGTTCCGGAGGGGGAGGACCGCTGGATGACGTCCAGGGGGGAGAACCAGGGTGGGTGAACCCGTCGACGAGGAATCAGGAGAGGCCGGCCCGCTGGACCTCACACCGCAGGCCTCACGACTCCGGCGCCGGGCCGGGAGACCGTTGTCGACCGTCTTCCTCCTTGCGGTGGTTGCGGCGGTCGTGTTCGTGCTGCTCCGCACTCTCGGCGACGCCTCGCTGTTCTTCTACGAGGTCGACGAGGCGGTGTCGGCCAGAGCCGAACTCGGCACCGAGCGCTTCCGGGTGGTCGGAACCCCACAGCCCGGGCTTGTCGAAAGCCACCTCGATGGCCAGGCCGTAGTCGTGTTCACCCTCTGCGTGGCCGACGTGCTGGCCGACGTCGCCCACCTGGGTGATCCGGCCGAGCTGTTCCAGCCGGGGGTTCCGGTGGTCCTGCAGGGGTCCTGGGTCAGTGGTGATCCTCCCGGCATTGAGAACCTTTCAGCAGCGGCGGACGACGGCTGGTACCTGAGAACGGACCACATGGTCGTAAAGCACGACAACGACTACCGGGGAGACGCTGCTGAACTCGAGTCCTGCGGGGTGGGTTCGTGACCCACCGGTCGGTGATCCCGGTTAACTCGTGAACGCCACCCTCGGTACGGCGTTCGTAGCCCTGGGCCTGGCAGCCTCGGTGATGGCGACGTTGAGCATCGCCTACGGGCTGTTCACACGCAACCAGCGCCTCGTGGTGCTCTCCCGGAACTTCGTGATCGTGCTGGCGGTTGCGGCAGTTGGGCAGTTCACCGTGATGGAACGAGCGCTGATCACCCGTGACTTCACGGTTGCGTTCGTGGCTGAACACGGCAGCCACCGGACCCCGGCCCTCTACAACGTGGCCACCCTCTGGTCGGCCCTGGAGGGCTCCATCCTGCTCTGGGTGCTGATCCTCGCCGGGTACGTGGTGGCGGTCACCTGGCGCTTCAGGGACCGTCTGGCGGACCCGATGGTGGCATGGGCGCTCCTCGTCCTTTTCGTGGTCTGCACCTTCTTCTTCATGCTGCTTGCCGGCCCGGCGTTTCCGTTCGCAAGGTTCCAGCCGTGGGCCGGCTTCGACGGTCCGGGGCCCAACCCACTCCTCCAGAACCACATCCTCATGGCCTTCCACCCACCGGTCCTCTACCTCGGATACGTGGGCTTCACCGTGCCGTTCGCTTTCGCCATCGGTGCCCTGGTGACGGGTCGCATGGGCGAGGGCTGGCTGGTGAGCACGCGCCGGTGGACCCTGCTGGCATGGGGTGCGCTGACCGTCGGGATCATGCTCGGTGCCTGGTGGTCATACGAGGTCCTCGGCTGGGGCGGGTACTGGGCCTGGGATCCGGTCGAGAACGCGTCGTTCCTGCCGTGGTTGACCGGTACGGCGTTCCTGCACTCGGTGATGGTCCAGGAGAGGAGGGGAATGCTCCGAGTCTGGAACCTCTCCCTCCTGAGTGCCACGTTTGCCCTGACGATCCTCGGAACGTTCATCACCAGATCCGGCGTGCTGGACTCCGTGCACGCCTTCACCGAATCGGGGATGGGGCCGATGCTCCTGGCGTTCTTCGCCCTCGTGGTCGCCACGACGGTCGGCCTGATCGCATGGCGTGGAGACGACCTGAGCAGTGGCGGTGAGATCGACTCCCCAATGTCACGGACGGGCGCATTCCTCGCCAACAACCTGCTCTTCGGGTCGTTCGCCTTCGTGGTCCTGCTGGGAACCGTGTTCCCCCTGCTCATCGAGGCCGCCAACGGAAGCCGCATCTCGGTCGGGAACCCGTACTTCGAGCGGATGACGATGCCGATCGGGTTCGCCCTCCTGTTCCTCATGGCGGTCGCGCCGGCCCTCCCGTGGGGGCGGGCCGGAATTGAACTGCTTTCAAACAGGCTGGTCTGGCCGGCTGCAGCCGGGGCAGTGTCCATGGTCGTTGCGGTCCTTGTGGGTAGCCGTGGCTGGGTTCCGACCCTGGCGGTCGGGCTGGGTGCATTCGCCGTGGCCGGTGCTGTTCGCCAACTGCTACTCGCCGTCGGGGCGCGTGGTCTTCGTGGCCTGGTGGGGCGCTCAAGCGGAGGAATGGTCGTGCACATCGGTGTGGCGGTGGTTGCCGTTGCATTCGCCTGTTCCTCGTCGTTCCTACGGCAGGCCGAGTTCAGCTTCGAAGAGGCGGGGGATCGGGCGTCAATCGCCGGGCACACCCTCGTGTTCGATGGGGTCGAGTCGGTGGCCTTGGCTGAAAAGAGTGAGGTCCGGGTTTCTGTGCTGGTCGACGGTGAACTCCACACGCCGGCCATCAGCACCTTCCCGTTCGGTGGGCAGACCATCGGCACCCCGGCGACGCGTTCAACGACCTGGGGCGACATCCAGTTGGCTGTCCTGGCTGTGCCTGAGGGGTCGGGTTCCACCGTCGTGAGGGTCACGATCCAGCCGCTGGTGTGGTGGCTGTGGTTCGGTGGCGGGGTGATGGCGCTCGGAACGGTGCTGGCGGCTGTACCGGGTCGAAGCAGGCGTTCAGCCTCCAGATGTGCGGATGACCCAACCATGGCCATACCGCAGGAGGCACCGGCATGAGCCCGGTGAGGGTGGCGGCGCTGGCCGTGGGTCTCCTGGGAGCGGTTCTGGTCGGAGTTCTGGCGACGCGTCAGGCCGGTCCCGACCGGGTCAGCATGCACCTGGTAGGCCAGGTTGCGCCACCGATCGCAGGCTCCACCATCGATGGCGAGGTCTGGAACCTGGACGACCAGCGCGGCCGGTTCGTCGTGGTCAACTTCTTCTCGACCACCTGTGTGCCGTGCATCCGGGAACATCCCGAGCTGGTGGCATTCGCCGAAGCCCACGCCGAGGTCGACGACGTCAGGATCGTGAGCGTGGCATTCGACGACAATCCCTCAGCCGTCGAGGCCTTCTTCAGGGAGAATGGTGGCGGCTGGCCGGTGCTGGCTGAGGAGACGGGCCGCATAGCCGTCGACTGGGGGGTCATTGCCGTGCCCGAGTCGTATCTGGTGAGCCCGTCGGGCCACGTGGTCGTCAAGGTGGTCGGTGGCGTCGAGGCAGAGGACCTGGAGTCCGTCCTGGTGGGGGCGAAGAGGTCCACCGGATGAGGCGACGTGCAGCCTGGTTCCTGGTCCTGCTGGTTTCGGTGGGTGCCCTGGTGGTTGCCGAGACAGCGGAGCGACCTGCGCTGACCAACGCCGACAGGGTGCACGACCTGGCCCAGGACTTCGCCTGCCCGGTGTGTCAGGGACAGTCGATAGCCGAGTCGGATGCACCGGTGGCCCGGACCATCCGGGCCACGATCGTGTCGATGGTCGATGAGGGCGCCACCGACGCCGAAGTCCGCGACCTGCTGGTTTCCAGCTTCGGTGAGGACATCGACTACTCGCCCAGCGGAGGCGGCCTGACAGGCTTGGTCTGGGTCCTGCCGATCATGGTTGGTGCCGCCGCAGTCGTGGGCCTTGTGTTCGCGGTCCGGAGGTGGCAGGGCGGTTCCGGTGACGGCAGTCAGCCGGCGGGGCAGCCCCTGGTCCTGATCGGCGTAGTACTGGTGGCTGTCCTGGCGGGGGTGCTGGTGACGCGCTCCACGGCAGGTCGGGGCACCAGTGGTTCGACTTCGGGCGATATCCGGTTGTCGACGAGGACACTGCTCATCGAGGCCGGCGTGGCACAACCATCTGAGGCAATTGACCTGTACGGCGAGGTGCTCGAGATCCAGCCATCCAACGTCGAGGCCCTCGCATACCGGGGCTGGGCGCTCTGGCGGGGTGGTGATGCCGATGCCGGCCGGTCCGATCTCGAAGCTGCCGTCGAGTTGGATCCGACCTATCCCGATGTGCGGGTCTTCCGGGCTTCACAGCGCCTGTCCGATGACGACTTCGCTGGTGCGGCAGCTGACCTGGTGGCACTGGACAGCCTCGAAGCGGCGCCGATCGTCGGAGACCTGGTTGCCCAGAGCCACCTGCGGGAAAGGGTCGCCGGAGGGCTGGCGCGCAACGGCGAAATTCTGGCGGCACTTGAACTTCTCGACGCTGGCATCGAGAAGGACCCTGAGGCGGTGTCGCTGCTGGCGGAGAGAGGCTGGCTCCTGGCCGGGACAGGTGAGCTTCAGCTGGTCGAGCTGAGCCTCGTATCTCTGAACGAAGCCATCAGGATCGAACCGGACAACGCGTGGGCACTCGGTTACCGGGCACTGGTGAACAGCGTGCTGTTGGGCCGTCAGGAACCTGCGTTGGCAGACGCCGAGGCCTTCTTCGGCCTCCCCCAGCGGCCCATCGGCCTGGCTGACCTGCTGGTAGCCGAGGGACTGGGACCAGCCGGGTAGGGGCCTCAGAGGCCCGCCCGACCGTCAGGCGCTGACGTCTGTGATGCAGACGGCGTCGCCCATCGGTAGCGACGAGCTCAGGTCTGTGCTGGCCTCACCGTAGAGGGCTTCCAACATTCCCTTCACGAGGCCCCGGTCCACGGCGCAGATGACCGGATACTCGATGGGAGCACCACCGAACGGACAGTGCTCAGACACGATCCGAAGCTGGTCGCCACCGGAGCGAACCGCGCGAGCGGCAAAGCCGTGTGCCGTGAGGGCATCGGCCACGACCTGCATCGCCGATCTGAACGACCGCTGGATTTCCTCGGGCCCGATGGACTCGGCCATGGAGCGACCGACCTCTGCTCCGACCTCCTCTGCCATCTTCTCTGCCTGGCCATCGGGGAGCATGGCGAGGGCCCGTCCGAGCATGCTGATGAGCAGGTCGTCGCGGGGAATCGGCAACTCCAGGGGAGCCGACGGGTTGGTCGACCGGTAGTGCTTGGATGGTCGTCCGGCCGATGCACCCTCGCGGTGTTCGACGGCGATCTCCAGGTAACCACCCGCAGCCAGCTTGTCGAGGTGGTGGCGGGCCACGTTGGGATGGAGGTCGAAGCGCTCAGCGGCCTCGATGGCGGTGACCCCGCTGATACGTTCGCGTGCGAAGAGGAATATGTCGCGCCTCGTCGGATCGCCGAAGGCACCGGTGATGGCGGTGACTGCCGAGGCGAACTCGGTTGGCGTGAGGGGTGCCCCATCCACATCGCTACCCTACCGAACGCGGCTCCCGGACCGCCGGCCCCGTGTCTTGGCCAGCCGCAGACAGAGCGACCTTCCAGCCTCAGGAGCACACGTGGCAGGCACCAACCACACCCACGGGCCTTCCGAGGGCCAGCCGGTTCCGTTCGCAGAAGCCAACGTTGCCACGCGGGTGATGCTCATCGCCTCGGGCAAGGGTGGCGTAGGCAAGTCCTCGGTAACCACCAACCTGGCGGTTGCGCTCGCTGCCCGGGGCCGTGGTGTGGCGGTCATCGACGCCGACGTCTGGGGGTTCTCGATTCCGAGGATGCTTGGTGTTGACAATCCGCCGACCGTCGTCGACGAAATGCTCATCCCACCCGAAGCGCACGGCGTCAGGTGCATCTCGATGGGTTTCTTCGCCGACGAGGACCAGCCCGTCATCTGGCGCGGCCCGATGCTCCACAAGGCACTCGAGCAGTTCCTCACCGACGTCCGCTGGGACGAACCCGACTACCTCCTCGTCGACCTGCCTCCAGGCACCGGCGACGTAGCCATCTCCCTGGCAGGCTTCCTCCCTGCAGCCGAGATGTACGTCGTGACCACGCCACAACCCGTCGCCCAGACCGTTGCCCAACGGGCGGCGTTCATGGCCGACAAGGTGAACCTGAAGGTCCATGGGGTGATCGAGAACATGTCGTGGTTCACCGGCGACGACGGCACCCGCTACGAACTTTTCGGATCAGGTGGGGGCGCCGACCTGGCCGAGCGAATAGGCGTTCCGCTGATAGGGAGCGTTCCACTCGTCCCCGCCCTCCGCGAGGGTGGAGACATCGGCAAACCGGTGGCAGCAGACGCCGACAGTGAGGTCGGAGCGGTGTTCGCCGAGATGGCACGTGTCATCGACGTCGACCTTAGGCCCACGAAGCGCAGGCACCGCGAGTTGCGGATCCTCTGACACACTGAGCCGACGGTCGGCCCTCCGGGGGTCGCAGCAACGCAACGAAACGGGAGAGGCACATTCATGGACGTGAGGATCGGCGTTACCCACACGCCCAAGGAGATGACGGTCGAACTGGACGACGACACCGACACCTCGGCGCTACGTGCCGACGTGGAGGCCGCCCTCGAGGGCACCTCCAGGATGCTTTGGCTCACCGACCTTCGGGGCCGCCAGGTCGGCATACCCGCCGACCGCATCGCCTACGTTGACATCGGTTCCGATGGATCGGGTAACCCGGTCGGCTTCAGCTGAGCAGCAGCTACCCGAGTGGGGCGACCAGGTCCATCGAACACCACGCCTCTCCGGTTCCGGCAGGCCCGAACATAGGCTGGTCCTCCCATGGCCACACTGGCTGACCTGACCAGCGATCACACAGACCTGGATGTGGAACAGGTCGCGTACCTTCAGGACCTAGTCAGCTCATGGGGCCTCCTTGCAGACCTCTCCTTCGCCGATCTGTTCCTCTACGGGCGATCAGCGGGCTCATCAGAACCGACTCTCGTCCTCCTCGGCCACGTTCGACCCACTACCGGCACCACCCTCTACCGGGCCGACCTGGTGGGGCAGGTGTTCGAACAGCGTCGTCGGAGCCTGATAGCCGACTGCTTTGACAGGTCAGAGCCTGTTGAGGGGACGGCCAACAAGGAAGTCGACGGTGGCCTCGACATCCTGGCCGTGCCGGTGCGCCGCCAGGGCGAGACGGTCGCCGTGCTGGCAAGGGAGAGGGCCAGTGCGCAGAGCCGGCCATCGAGCGAGCAGGAACGTACCTACCTGAAGGTCTTCGAACGGTTCTCCACGATGCTCCAGCGGGGCCAGTTTCCGTACCGCGACGAGGCACGGCTGAGGCACAGGACCCCGAGGGTCGGCGACGGCCTGCTGCTCGTCGACGAGGAGGGCCGGATCGAGTTTGCCTCACCGAACGCCGTATCGGTGCTGCACCGGCTCGGCATGCACCGTGGGATCATCGGTACCCGATTCGTTGACACCGGACTAGGGGCTTCGATTCTGCGTAACGCCTTTGCGAGGCGGACGACGGTCATCGATGAGATGGAGAGGGGAAACGAGGTGGCCGTCGTCAGCCACTGCTTTCCGCTGTTCGACGGTGAGCATCCGACGGGAGCGATAGTCCTGGTTCGCGACGTGACCGAGTTGCGTCGCCGCGACCGCCAACTCGTCTCAAAGGACACGACCATCCGCGAGGTCCACCATCGGGTGAAGAACAACCTCCAGACCATCTCGTCGCTGCTGCGCCTGCAGGGGCGGCGCCTCAGTTCCGACGAGGCGAGGGCAGCGCTCTTCGAGTCGATCCGGCGAATCGGGGCCATCTCGGTTGTGCACGAGACGCTGGCCCAGAGCGCCGATGACGACGTGGCGTTCGTCGACATCGTCAGGCCGCTCGTCAGGGTTGTGGAGGAGAGCGTCTCGTCGCCGCTCAGGCCGGTGGCCTTCGACGTGGAGGGCGACGCGGGCGTATTGCCAGCCCAGGTGACGACAACCCTGGCTGTCGTGCTCACAGAGTTGTTGCAGAACGCCGTAGACCACGCGTTTTTGACGGTGCCCGGCGGGGGTGAACCCGATGACGGCGCAACGGTGGCGATTCACCTGAACCGCCGGTCTGACGGTCTCACGCTGTCGGTGATCGACAACGGGGTCGGGCTTCCAGAGGACTTCCGGCTTGAGGACGCCACTGGTCTCGGCCTCACCATCGTCAAGACCTTTGTAGAGGGCGAACTGGGGGGCTCGATCGGGTTGAGCCCGGTCGTTCGTGGTCGAGGAACGGTTGCAGAGGTGCAGGTTCCAGCAGCCCGCCTTGTCGGGGTCAGGGACGAGGCACAGGAACCGCTGGCATGAGGTCGCCGACATGTGTCAGGTTGTCGGGCATGGTGGTCCGATGAACAACCGGAAGCCGCTCGTCATCGCCCACCGTGGCGCCTCGGTGGAACATCCCGAGAACACGGTTGCCGCTTTTGCGGAGGCCCGCCTTCAGGGTGCCGACTGGGTTGAGCTCGACGTGCGCCTGTCCGCCGACGAGGTGCTCGTGGTTCACCACGATGCACACCTGGCCGACGGGCGCCTGATCCGCCAGGTCGACGCTGCGGACCTTCCCGACGAGGTGCCCAGCCTCGCCGAGGCTTTTGAGGCCTGCGACGACATGGGGGTGAACATCGAGGTCAAGAACCTCCCGGGAGATCCCGACCACGGCGACGCCCATCTGGTCTGTGAGGCGGTCGTGGGCCTCACCGAGGCCTATAGGCCGTTCGACATGCTGCTGGTGTCGTCTTTCGAGATGGACTCGGTCGACCGGATCCGGTCGTCCGACCCACGCCTTCCGACAGGCTGGCTGGTAATGGAGCGCTCGGTGCCCGGTCAGGTGCTGGAGCGGACCGTGGCGCACGGGCACTGCGCGGTGAACCCGTGGGATGACCTGATCGACGAGGCCCTTGTCGTTGAGGCCCACAGACTTGACCTGAGGGTGAATGCATGGACCGTCGACGATCCCGACCGGATAGCCCAGCTGACAGCCTGGGGAGTTGACGGAATCATCACGAACCTTCCCGGGACCGCTCGCCAGATCATCGACGAGGTGGCTCAGGCCTGACCGTCTCGGCCGGTCAGGCGGCAGGCGGCTCCAGCGGTACCACCAGGTCCATGGCCGCGGGCTGGTGTCGGAAGGTGAGGTCGGTCGCCTCGCCCAGGTAGTCGCCGTCAACCTGGTATTGGACCGGCCGGTAGCCGGCCACGTGGATCTCGGCAAGGTTGCTGCGATGGCTGATCCCCCTGCATTCCGCGACCGGTGTCCGGCCAAACCCAAGGGCACCGGTGAGAACCGGCACCAGGCTGGCCAGGGACAGTGACTGCATCGTGACCATGGCCAGCGGGCTGTCGAGGTTGGTGCTCGGCGAGAGGGAGAGCGAGCGGCTCCCCAGATAGGTGTAGGGGTCGGTGTTCAGGCAGACGCCGAACATTCCGTCAACGCCGGTGGTCACGGCGTCGCCCAGAGCCTCCTCGTCGACACGCCGGGTGGTGACCTGAAAAGCCGGTTGACGCCGGTCGAAGTGTTGAAGCCAGGTGTTGCACGCTGCGGCGATGAAGAGAGGGTGGCCGGCAAAGCGTTTCAGGAGGCCGCCTCGTTGTTCGATCTGTTCCACCACTGCTGCGTCGAAGCCGACCCCGGCATTGAACAGGAAGTACCTGTCGTTGACTGAGCCCAGCCCGATCCGACGGATGGATCCTGCCTCCATGGCGTCCAGCGCGGCTCCGGTTGCTTCCACCGGGTCGTCTGGGAGGCCCAGAATGTGGGCGAACACGTTCGTGGAACCACCCGGCACTGCGGCAAGCGCCGTGTCGGAACCTGCCAGACCGTTGGCGGCCTCGTTGAGGGTTCCGTCACCTCCCAACACCACGACCACGTCCATGCCGTCATCGGCAGCCCCTCGCGCCAGGCGTGTGGCATGCCCCCTGCGGCTGGTGGTGGCTACCTCTAGGCGATGGTCGGCTGACAGCGCTTTTTGGATGACGGTCCGTGTACGGGCGTTGACCGAGGAGGCCGAAGGGTTGACGACCAACAGGACCTTCATGACGTGTGGGGGGTGGTGCCCCCGGGACTCTCGTTGTCGACCATCAGGCCACCCTATTCATGCATTGACCGGTGGGGAAATGTCCCGAAAATCCGTTCCGGGCTTGCCTGTTCGTCCCTCTCAGCAGGCACACTGTCGCCCATGATCGTTGTCGTATGTGTCAAACAGATCCCGGATCCGGCAGACCCTGGAGCCCTGGATCCCGAAACCAGAACCCTCAAGAGGGATGTCAAGCTCATCCTGGACGAGTCCGACTCCTACGGGGTCGAGATGGGCCTGCAGTTGGTGGATGCCGCCGGCGAGGGCGAGGTCCGCCTCGTGTCGATGGTTCCCAACAGTGAGGTGAGCGGCCTACGGACCGCCCTGGCGATGGGTGCCGAGAACGCCGTTCTCGTGAGCGACGAGGCTCTTGCCGGCTCCGATGCACTCGCAACCGCCAAGGTCCTGGCTGCGGCGATCAGAAGGTGCGAGCCTGACCTGATCCTCACCGGTACCGAGTCCAGCGACGGCTACACGGGCACGGTTCCGGTACAGGTGGCTGAGTTGATGGACCTACCGTCGGTGACGTTCGCCAAGGAGATAGCGGTCGCTGACGGTGTGGCCACGGTGAGGCGTCAGACCGAGGATGGCTACGACGAGATCGAGTGCAGCCTCCCAGCTGTGGTGTCGGTGACAGCCGGCGTCGTCGAGCCCCGCTATCCGTCCTTCAAGGGGATCATGGCCGCCAAGAAC
Organism: uncultured Candidatus Nemicrothrix sp.; assembly: GCA_913055915.1. GTDB lineage: Bacteria > Actinomycetota > Acidimicrobiia > Acidimicrobiales > MedAcidi-G1 > UBA3125. The sequence goes on from CAJXKL010000012.1 coordinate 57,277, forward strand.
AAGCCGGTAGACGAGGTCGACCTGGCTGGTCTCGGCATCGACCCCTCCACGGTCGGCTGGGCCGGAGCGGGCCAGGAGATAACAGACATCGCGGAGGCTCCCGCACGAGAGGCCGGCGACGTGATCGTCGACGAGGGTGACGCCCATGAGCGCATCATGGAGTTCCTCGACGATCTGAAGGTCCTCTAGGAGGCGACATGGGATTCTCAAAGATCTGGATCTACGGCGAGGCAAAGGATGGAGTGGTAGCGACCACCACCCTCGAACTGCTGGCCAAGGCACGCGCCCTTGCCGACACCGTCGAAGTCGTCGTCCACGGCGACGCATCACCGCTGGCACCCGACCTGGGTGTACACGGTGCCTCATCGGTGCTGTCGGTGGGGGACCTCGGTGAGGGCCTCCCCGGTCCACGCGTCGCCTCGGCTATCGCCGCTGCCGTATCGACAGGCAGTGGCCCCGACGTCGTGCTGTGTGGGACCACCTACGACGGTCGAGACGTAGCCGGTCGCCTGTCCGCCAAGCTTGATGCTCCGGTGATCACGAATGTTGTGGACCTTGTCGTTGACGGCGACCGCCTCCTGGGTGTTGAGCCGGTGTTCGGCGGTAACACCGATGTAACCACCGGCTTCACCGGAGATGGAACCGCCATATTCCTCGTACGTCCGAAGTCGTTTGCCGTGGAGGAGACAGGTGGGGCCCCGGCAACCGTCGGTGCCATCGAGGCTGGAGATCTCGGCAACACTGCCGGTGCAGTGGTGAAGAACCGCTTCGTAGAGGAGAGTTTCGGCCCGAAGTTGGACGAGGCCTCCATCGTCGTTTCCGGCGGCAGGGGCATCGGCGATGCCGACAGGTACGAGATGATCGAAACCCTGGCAGCCCTCCTGAAGGGAGCACCCGGCGCCTCGCGTGCAGTTGTCGATTCCGGTTGGGTGCCCTACTCCTACCAGGTGGGCCAGACCGGCAAGGTCGTCAAGCCAACCGTCTACCTGGCGTGCGGAATATCGGGTGCAACCCAGCACCTGGTTGGCATGAAGGGCTCACAGAACATCATCGCCATCAACAAGGACGAGGAGGCACCCATCTTCGGAGTGGCCGATCTCGGCATCGTCGGAGATGTCCACAAGGTCCTGCCGAAGTTGATCGAGGCACTCCAGGCCCGCTGACCACGGGTTATCGCTCGGGGACCGAGGCCGAGTAGCGGTCACCGGCAGCCAGGGCCCACGCAAGGCCGTCGCCGGGGTCCTCGACGGCCAGGTTCAGGTGCCAGCCTGTCCGGGCACCGTCCACATCCCATCTCCACCAGTTCATTTCGGATGCCGCATCGCCCACCAGCCCGGGATCGGGTGGCCAGGGGTCGTCCGGATCCTCGAGCAGACCGGCCAGGTTGGCGACACACCACCAGGCCTCGAAGCGGCCACGTGCCGCACCCCGCCGGCGTCCGTGGGCTCCACCTGATGCTCCGGCCCATGCCATGAGGCTGATCGCCTCTCCTGTCTCGAGCCTCCGCCAGCGCACACGGCGCCGGGCCGGATCTGCCAGGAGGGTGGCGATGGCGGTGTCGGCACCACCATGGACGGCCACGGACATCGAGTGGCCGTTCGACTCCTCAGCCCAGGTTCCGCCTAGGTCGCGCAGGGCCCCGGTCCCCGCTGTCGCCACGCCTCCGACCGCCTCGACGGGTCGGGGAATGTCAACCTGTTCGAGGGTTCCAGCCTGTGGAACAGGGTCCTCGAGGCCGTAGGGGCCGATCTCTGGAATCAGGTAGGTGGGCTCCCATGGGGACAGCCTCAGGGGAAGGCCGAGGGGGTCGCTCCTACCCAGGTCGTCCTCGCCGGTCAGGTCCTCTCCACGGGAAACCCGTTCATGGGCGACGGTGGCCCGCAGCGGGCCTGTCGGCAGATCTGGGGCGAGGTCCTTCCACGGATGTGATGATGCGGCCACCTCTGCCAGGGGGGCCGGTCCGAACCGTGTGGCATCGCGCACCACGGCCCCGGCGGCGAACGGACCCGGTGCCTCAAGGGCCAGGCGGTGCTCTGCGTGGTCTGCTGCCGGCCAGAGTTGGTGCCCCCGTTCGACAGCCAGGCGCCCTCGTGTTGCCAGTGCCTCCAACAGGGTCCAGTCACCTTCCCCGCAGAGGTCGTCGACAAGTCGCAGGAGGCCGTCGAGGTCACCCTGGTCGAGGAGTCGGTCCAAGTCTGCCTGTCGGCTCAACCGGGTGTCCTCACAGGAGCGGCCACGGGACCCGGCGCCCGCTGGAGTCCACGGGAAGCTCGCCGTCGGCCAGCAGGGCCGATGCCCGTGTGACCACGGCGTCGGCCTCCAAGGTGTCCAGCAGGCAGGACAGGGACTCCGGCAGGCCCGTGTCGACGAGGCGGGCCAGGTCATCCAGCAGGGCAGGCGGGATCGGTTGTCCGCTGAAATCCCAGATGACGGTCCGCACCTTGAACTGGTGGTGGAAGCACAGGGCGTTGTCGACAGCCCAGATACGACCGTCGTCACCTGCGAGGACATGGCCCGCTTTTCTGTCGGTGTTGTTGGCGAGGAGGTCGAACACGGCGAGGCGCCTCAGCTCGTGTGCCCTGGTCGGATCCTCACAGAGCGTGAAGTAGTGCTCCCGGTAGTCGCAGGGCACGTATAGCTGAACCGACCCTTCGCCGAGCGGACCGTCGCGGACCACGGTGGGTGGGATGAGGCCCCACCCGAGGTGGCTGGCCAATTCCCAGGCGGCGGCTTCGCGCCTGTAGAGGCCGGTGGGGAAGTCCCTCAGGGGGCGCTCGCCCCTGCCCGGCTTGTACACGCCCTGGAGGATGTCGTCTCCCGGGGTGGGCGGCACGAGGTCGACTAGAAACGTGCCGTTGGAGGACCACGGCATCTGCCCCAGGAGGGTCAGGTCGCAGGTTGCAAGCGACGACAACACCGACTCGTCGTCGACGGGACCGCGGGCCCGGAAGGGGGAATCAGGGGTCGACCCACCAGCCGGTTCCTGCTCAGTTGACGTCTGCTCAGTTGGCACAGGGGCACCAGCCACCGGCTTCTGGCTCCAGCGGGGCGCCACACCAGTCGCACGGTGGGCGGCCTGCAGCTACCAGGGCCCGGGCCGATTCGATGAACGATTCGACCTGTTCGCGCTGCAGGGGGAACCTCGCCTGGGCCGGCTTCAGGTCCTCGTCGCGGACCAACTCCTCGGCGATCAGCACGAGGCGGTCGGTGGACTGCTGGTAGGTGACGCCCAGGCTGCCGGCCACCCAGGCGGGCTCGTCCTGG
>CAJXKL010000013.1 GCA_913055915.1 uncultured Candidatus Nemicrothrix sp.
GTGATCTCCTGGGCGGGTCCCTGGCCGGTCGATGAGCGGTGGTGGGACCCGCTCCGTCGCAGCCACAGGGTCAGCCTGCAGGTGGTGTCCGACGACGGCCTGGCCCGCCTCCTGGTTCTGGAGGGAGGCTCTTGGCGGATAGCGGCGACCTACGACTGATTGCCAACCCTCCGGACCCGCTAGCGTGCCCGGACACCACGGAGATGGGAGACGAGGGTGGCCGGACGCGAGGAGATGGACTGGCCCCGGTACGGGGTGGCCGTGCGGGAGTTGGCGCATCTGGTTGCCGATGACGGTTACCGGCCCGACATGATCCTGTCGATCGCCCGGGGCGGCTTGTTCGTGGCCGGGTCCCTCGGATACGCCCTGGCGGTCAAGAACCTCTACGTGATGAACATCGAGTACTACACGGGGGTCGACGAGAGGCTCGACATCCCGGTCGTGTTGCCCCCGTATGTCGACTGGGTCGACCTGGGTGATGCAAAGATCCTGATCACCGACGACGTGGCCGACACGGGTCACACCCTGAACCTGGTGCGGGAGACTGCGCTGGCAAAGGTCGGCGAGGTTCGCTCGGCAGTCCTCTACCAAAAGCCCCAGTCAGTGGTGGACTGCGAGTACGTGTGGTGTCACACCGACAAGTGGATCAACTTCCCCTGGTCGACTGAGCCGCCGGTGGTCTCGGTCGAGGATGCGGCCCATCAGGTTCTCGACGCTTGAGGATTGGCGATCAGGCGTGGATCGGAGATCTCTCTCTTGACCACCGTGCCTCGGCCTCCAACTGTGATCCGACGGAGATGAGGATGTCCTCGCGGCCATAGCCAGCCACCAACTGGGTGCCAACGGGTAGGCCCTCCGACGAGCCCATCGGCAGTGAGATGGCTGGCTGGCCGGTCGTGTTGAATGGTGAGGTGAAGGTGGCGTAAGGCAAGGACCGGTGTGACGCGCGTAGTGGATCCTCGTGGGTGGGGGTCAACTCTCCAATCTTGGGCGGTGGTTGGGCCGTTGTGGGGGTGACAAGTAGGTCGAAGCCCTCCTCCCACCAGGTGGCCATGTTCCTCCGAAAGGTGGCCATGACCGACTGTGCCTTCGCGTAGTCAGTTGCCGATTGGTCTGTCCCCAGTTGAGCCAGCAGCCAAGTTCCCGGTTCAACGTCTTCCTCGGTGATGGATCGCCCCAGGCGATCGCCGAGGAGTTCGAGGCTCAGCACCGCGTTGACCGCCCAGTTCACGTTGAATGCCCAACCGAGTTCCTCAAGGCCGTCAAGGGCCGCTGGGTAGGAGTCGATCAGGTCGTGGCCCAAGGCCTCAAGGAGGTCAGCACTCCTGCGGGCTGATTCCGCGCAGTCGGGATGGACTCCTGTCCGTAGACTCTCGGTGAGCAAGCCGACCCGGAGGCGGCCCGGGTCTTCACCCACCCTGTCCGCATAGGGGCGACCATGGTCAGGGGCCACCACGCCATCACCCAGAAACGGGATCGCCGTGACGTCCAGGATCCCGGCACAGTCTCGCATCGTGTTACACACCACGTGTTGAACCGACACGCCCCATTCGTCCTTGAGAGGTCCCATCGAGATTCTTCCTCGTGATGGCTTGAGGCCCACCAGGCCACACATGGCTGCAGGGATACGGATGGAACCACCCCCGTCGCTTGCATTGGCAGCGGGAACCATGCCCGACGCCACGGCAGCAGCCGATCCCCCCGAGGAGCCACCCGTACCGAAGTCGGTGTTCCATGGATTCCGGCTGGGCCCGTAAGCGGCTGGTTCAGTCGTAGCCACCAAGCCAAGCTCGGGAGTGTTGGTGCGCCCCACGATTATGAAGCCGGCCTCCTTGTAGCGGATCACCAAGTTGTTGTCGCGGCTGGCGACCAGCCCAGCATCCCGGAGACCCTTCATCCCCGCGTGGTGGGGCTGGCCCGCCTCCTCAGCCCACAGGTCCTTGATCAACATCGGTACCCCCCTGAACGGCCCGTCGGGCAGGTCGGGGGAGTCAGCCACCTCAAGGGCCTGTTCGAATTGCCGGTGGATGACCGCGTTGAGTTGCCCGTCGAGGGCTTCGATCCGGTCAATGGCACCCTGCACCGCCTCTACAGGTGACATCTCGCCTACACGGATCGCCTCGGCGAGGCCCACCGCATCGGGCAGGGTGGTCCTGTGGTTGCCGTTAGCCGTATCTTCGACCATGGGAAATGATGGTAGTCACGGTTGGTTGCACTCCTACCAGTCCTACCATCAGCCTCCATGAGCAATGTCACAGACTTCTCCAACATCACTGAAGACCGACCAAGTTTCGTTACCCACCTGGAGTGCTCGGTTGGAGGACTGTTTCTTGATCAACATCATCTCGCCTGCCCTCGAAGCCAGTCGGGAACTGTTGAGCGACGTGGCTCAAATGATCCGCCCGAAGGCGGCTTGAGCATTCCCCTAGGGATCTGATCGACTTCCCTCGGTCCGGTTGGGAGCCTGCCTCCCGATTGCGTCGCTCACGTAGCGTCAGCCCTCTCAAGGTAGTTGTAGACGGTGAAACGGCTCACGCCCAGGGCATCGGCCACGTCTTCGACGGATCTTCGGAGGGTGAAGGCCCCCCATTCGTTCAGGAGGGTCACAGCGGCCTGCTTCTGGGTGCGGTCCATGTCCCTGCGGCTGACCCCGAGGTCGGTTTCTGCGGCGGTTATCAGGACGTCGAGGGCGTTGTGCAGGTCAGGCCTGCGCAGGCCACCAACCACCTCGTTCTCCCAGACCAGCGACAGGTCGGCATCGGTGAGCTGGTCGGGTCCGAGCAGTTGTGCACCTAGAGCCTCAGCGACCGGGGCCATGGCTGCAAGGAGGGGATGTACCGGACTTGACACACAGCCACGTTAGCCCGAGCTATGACGTTGACAAAATGTTGAACGGACGACAGCATGGCGGAGTGCCGGTGACCATTGCTACCTCCCTCGAAGATGCCTGCGCTGCCCTGGCCGCAGAACCCAACTCGGTCATCGTTGCCGGCGGAACCGACCTCATGGTCGAGGTCAACCGGGGCAGTCGATGCGTCGAAAACGTGGTCGCCCTCGACCGGATTCCCGAACTCGCCGACTGGCATCTCACAGGAGACGAATTGCGATTCGGCGCCGGTGTCACCTTTGCCGAGATCTGTGAACCTGAGATTGCGGCGCTGGTGCCGGCGTTGGCCCAGGCCGCCCGCACCGTCGGCTCCCCACAGATCCGCAACGCCGCAACCCTCGGTGGAAACATCGCAACCGCCTCGCCCGCCGGTGACAGCATTCCCGTGCTGGCCGCCCTCGACGCCGTGCTGGAACTGCGTTCGACCGAAGCCATCCGCGAGGTGCCCGTCACCGAGTTCATCACCGGTGTCAAGGCGACCTGCCTGATGCCCGGAGAGTTGATCGAGGCCGTGAGGGTTCCGGTACTCGACGGCCCCCAGGAGTTCTGCAAGGTCGGCACGCGCAACGCAATGGTCATCTCGGTTGCGTCCCTGGCCCTGCTTGTGGACCGCAGCGCCCGCAGGATCAGGGTGGCCCTGGGGTCGGTTTCGCCGATTCCTCTGCGTGCCTCGGAAGCCGAGGACCATGCGAGCGGCCACCTCGACTGGGACAGCGGCGTACAGCCCGGGCCGGAAGTAGTCAGGGAATTCGCTGAACTGGTTGCCGGTTCCGCCAACCCGATCGACGACCATCGTGGCTCAGCCGCCTACCGTCGCCATGCCGTTCGGGTCCTCGCCGAACGATCCCTCACGAGGGTCCTGAACCGGGTGTCGTCGCCATGAGCACGGACCCGTTCATTCTGGAGGTGAACGGCCAGAGCCATGAGGTTGCCGATGCCCACCCCGGAGAGAGCCTCCTACGGGTGCTGCGCGAGCGGCTCAGGCTGCCGGGGTCCAAGAACGCCTGTGAGGAGGGCGAGTGCGGATCCTGCACGGTCCTCCTCGACGGACAGACGGTGTGTTCCTGCCTGGTGCTGGCCTCCACGGCTGTGGGCAGGCAGATCACGACCATCGAGGGGCTCTCCGGAGACGGGGGTCTCAGCCACGTGCAGCAGGCGTTCGTCGACGCCGGAGCGGTGCAGTGCGGTTTCTGCACCCCGGGTCTCATCGTGTCCATCGGATCCCTGCTGGAGTCGGATCCTGATCCGAGTGAGCTGGCTGTGCGGGAGGCCATCAGCGGAAACCTCTGTCGATGTACGGGCTACGGCCGGGTGGTCGAAGCCGTTCATCTGGCCGCCACCCGTGGGGGAGGGTCGAAATGACCGACCTGGCCACCTCGGAGCGAACCGTCGCCCCACGCATCGGTGAGAATGCCCCCAGGCCCGATGGCGTACCCAAGGTGGTGGGAGCCTTCGCCTTCTCCTCGGACCTCCACCACGACCGGATGCTCTGGGGTGGCACGCTCCGCTCCACGCACTCGTCGGCAAGGATCAGGTCGGTGGACGTATCCACCGCAGTGGCCGTCACCGGTGTGCACGCCGTCTTGGTCAGCGACGACGTGCCCGGCCAGAAGGTCTTTGGACTCGAATATCGGGACCAGCCCGTACTGGCCGGTGACGTCGTCCGTTACGAGGGTGAGCCAGTCGCCATCGTGGCGGCCGACCATCCCGAAGCCGTCCGGATGGCACTTGAGGCGATCGTTGTCGACTACGAGGTACTGGTTCCCGTCGTCGACCCGATGACGGTTGAAGAGGCCGAACCGGTCCATCCCGACGGCAACCTCGTTAGACGCATCCACCTGCGTCACGGCAACCAAGATGTTGTCGGAGACGTGCAGGTGGAGGGCACTTACGAGGTTGCGATGCAGGACCAGGCCTTCCTGGGCCCTGAGTCAGGCATGGCGGTGCCGGCCGACGATGGAAGCATCGATCTGTATGTGGCAACCCAGTGGTTGCACTCGGACAGGGATCAGGTTGCCGATTGCATGGGCCTTGACCCCGAGAAGGTGAGGCTCACCCTCGCAGGGGTGGGTGGGGCATTCGGAGCCAGGGAGGACCTCAGCCTCCACGTCCACCTCTGCATGCTGGCGCGACACACCGGCAGGCCGGTGAAGATGGTCTACTCACGCGAGGAGTCCTTCCACGGCCACGTGCACAGACACCCGGCGCAGATGTGGTACCGCCATCATGCAGACAGAGACGGCACCTTGGTCCGGGTCGAAGCCCACCTGATCTTGGACGGTGGTGCCTACGCCTCGTCGAGCAGCGCCGTAATCGCCAACGCCACCTGCTTTGCTGCAGGCCCCTACCGGGTGCCGAGTGCTGAAATAGACGGCGCGGTTGTGCGGACCAACAACCCTCCGTGTGGGGCGATGCGTGGCTTCGGAGCCGTCCAGGTCTGCTTCGCCCACGAGGCCCAGATGGACCGCCTGGCCGGTGCGCTGGGGATGGATCCGGTTGCGCTACGCCTACAAAACGCCCTGGTTCCCGGCGATGAACTCCTCACAGGCCAGACCATCAAGGGAACTGCACCCGTCGCCGAGGTCATCAGGACCTGCGCCGACCATCCGCCGGGTGCCTCAATGGCCGTCGATCCGCTGGAACTTCCGGGCGGTGCCGGTCGAACGGCCGATCCGGAGCACGTGGTTCGGGGAGAGGCCTTTGCCCTCGGTTTCAAGAACCTGTTGTTCTCAGAGGGCTTTGACGATTTCAGCGAGGCCTCTTGCCGGTTGGCAGGCGGGGTGGCCACCATCACCAGCGCCTGCGCCGAGGTCGGCCAGGGGTTCGTGACGCTCGCCCAGCAAATTGCGCGTGAGGTCCTCGGAGTTGACGAGGTCGTGCTGCTACCGGCCTCCACTGCTGGCATCGGGTCCGCCGGCTCCACATCAGCCAGCCGCCAGACCTGGATGTCGGGTGGTGCGATCCAGGAGGCCTGTGGGCAGGTACGGGCCCAGTTGCTTGAACACCTGGCTGCCGAGCACGGTGTCGATGCCGACGACCTGGTCATCGCCGACGGAAGGGTCGTCTCCATGGCAGGTGGCTTCGAGGTCGACCTGGCCAAGGCCACAACCGAACCCATCGAGGCGTCGGTGGTGTTTCGGCACGTACCCACGCTGCCCCTCGACGAGAACGGCCAGGGGAACGCACATGTCTCGTTCGCCTTCTCAGCCCACCGCGCCATCGTCGACGTCGACGTGGAGTTGGGGCTCGTCAAGGTGGTGGAACTGACCACCTCCCAGGACGTGGGCCGGGTGCTCAACCCCCTTCAGACGGTCGGCCAACTCGAGGGCGGTGCAGCCCAGGGTGTCGGCCTGGCGGTGATGGAGGAGGTTCTGGTCCAGGAGGGTCGAATCCGCAACCCCTCCTTCACCGACTACCTGGTTCCGACGGCACTGGATATGCCCCCCGTGGAGATTGCAGCCCTGATCGAGCAGGCCGAACCGGGCGCGCCCTTTGGAGCCAAGGGAATTGGGGAGGCACCCTCCATTTCGTCCACGGCTGCCGTGGCGGCCGCCATCCGCAATGCCACCGGCCTGGACCTGCCGAGGGTGCCTGTAAGGCCAACCGACATCGTGTTCCCGGGAGGTACAGCATGAACCATCCCCACGGGCACCTGCGCATTGACGGTGACCGCCTGATGAGACGACTCGCCGAACTGGCCACCATCGGTCCCATCGACGGTGGAGGTTCCAGCAGGTTGGCCCTGACCGACGAGGACCGGGAGGGACGTGACCTCGTCACCACCTGGATGCGCGATCTGGGCCTTGACGTGCGCATCGACGGAATCGGCAACGTGGTGGCCACCCGCCCGGGTCGCATCGACGGTCCCGCTGTCATGACGGGCAGTCACATAGACACCGTGCGCTCCGGCGGACGCTACGACGGGAACCTGGGGGTGCTGGCCGGACTCGAGGTGATCGAGACGCTCATCGATGCAGGTGTCGAGACCGAGCATCCGACTGCCGTGGCCTTCTTCACCGACGAAGAGGGTGCCAGGTACCCACCGGACATGCTCGGCAGCCTCGTCTATGTGGGTGGCCTCGGCCTTGAGGAGGCCCTCGACACCGAGGGAATCGACGGGTCCGTCGTCGGAGATGAACTTGACCGCATCGGCTACCGGGGGCCCCACCCCTGCCCGGGCCCAGCCCCCCGTGCATTCGTGGAACTGCACATTGAGCAGGGCTCCGTACTCGAGGCAGGAGGCCACACGATCGGGGCCGTAACGGGAGTCCAGGGCATTTCGTGGACAGAGTTCACGATCACGGGCCAGGCCAACCACGCCGGGACCACGCCCATGGATCTGCGCCATGACGCCGGCTGGGCGGCTGCAGCCATTGCAGTCCACGTGCGCGACATCGCCACCAGGATGGGAGGTCGCCAGGTCGCCACGGTCGGTCGGTTGGACCTTCAGCCAAACCTCGTGAACGTCGTTGCCGGCACGGCTGCCCTCACAGTCGACCTGCGCAACACCGACGAGGCACTCCTGACAGAAGCAGAGGCTGACCTCGCCGCATTCGTGGATGGCATTGCCGAGGCCGAGGGCATCCAGATCGAGGCCCGCGGCCTCGCACGGTTCGAGCCGGTGGCGTTCAACGGATCTGTGGTCGACACCGTGGCCGGCACAGCGGAGAGCCTCGGTCATGCCGTGTCACGGATGCCCTCCGGAGCCGGCCACGATGCCCAGATGATGGCCCGTGTCTGCCCCACGGGGATGGTGTTCGTGCCCAGCCGGGACGGCATCAGCCACAACCCCGCTGAGTACACCGATCCGGCGGACCTGGTCGCAGGGGCCAACGTCCTGCTCCATATCCTGCTGGCACTCGACAATGACGCCTTCGAAGAGGGCGCCCCTGAGGAGGGGGAGACCATATGAGCCGAATCCTCACAGTGGGAGCCGCACAGACCGGACCCATCCAGCGGGCTGATTCCCGTTCCGATGTGGTTGAGCGGCTCATCGCCCTGTTGCGCCAGGGGGCAGACGCAGGCTGCGACCTCGTCGTGTTCCCAGAGCTTGCACTCACAACGTTCTTCCCCCGCTGGTGGGTGGATGACCGGGCGGAGTTCGACCACTTCTTCGAGACGGAGATGCCTGGGTCCGACACGAAGCCGCTCTTCGACGAGGCAGCACGCCTGGGTGTCGGCTTCCACCTCGGCTACGCGGAGTTGACACCCGACGGCCACCACTACAACACGGCCATCCTGGTCGAGCGTGACGGATTGCTGGCCGGTCGCTACCGCAAGGTCCACCTGCCCGGCCACCATGAGCACGAGCCCTGGCGTGAGTTCCAGCACCTGGAGCGCTACTACTTCGAGCCCGGTGACGGGTTCAGCGTGTTCGGCGCCTTCGGCGGCGTGGTCGGCATGGCCATCTGCAACGACCGTCGCTGGCCCGAGACCTACAGGGTGCTGGGCCTACAGGGCTGCGAGATGGCTCTCATCGGCTACAACACGCCCATCCACTACCCCCCGGATCCGAGCCAGGATGTGCTCCAGGGGTTCCACAACGGCCTCGTGCTGCAGTCCGGCGCCTACCAGAACGGAATGTGGGTTGTGGGCGTGGCCAAGGCCGGCGAAGAGGAGGGGTGCCTCCTGCTTGGCGAGAGTTCGATCGTTGCACCCTCGGGTGAGGTGCGGGCCCGCTGCACAACCGACGGCGACGAACTGGTCGTCGCCGAGTGCGACCTCGACATGTGCTCCAACTACAAGGACACGCTGTTCAACTTCGGGTACTACCGCAGGCCCGAGGTGTACGGGCGCATCACCGGCCAGACGGGTGTCGAGGTGCCAGACGACGTCGCCTCATCCCTCGGAGGAGATGACGGGACCGGAGGCACATGACCACCTTCGTCCTGAATGGGCGCACCGCCGAGACGGGTTCCGGTCACCCACACCTTCTAGCTGCCCTGCGCGACGAGCTCGGTATTACGTCGCCCAAGGACGGCTGCTCCCCGTCGGGACAGTGCGGTTGCTGCACGGTGCTGGTCGACGGAAAGGCAAGGGTGGCCTGCCAGACGTCCATGCAGAAGGTCGAGGGGACCTCTGTCACCACCCTCGAGGGTCTCGAACAGGCCGAGCGTGACCGCTTCTCAGACACCTTCGCAGCGCACGGCGCCCTGCAGTGCGGGTTCTGCACTCCCGGGATCGTGATGCGGGCAAAGGCTCTAATCGACAAGAAGGGCGATGCCCTAGCGAGAGACGAGGCAGCCCGCCACCTGGGAGGGCACCTCTGCAGGTGTACCGGCTACGTGAAGATCCTGGATGCGGTGGAGGCGCTGGCCGCCGGTGAGGCTCCGACCCCAGTCGATGTAGGTGGTGTCGGAACTAGCGGAACGAAGTACCAAGCAGGCCTGTTGAGCCTGGGTGACCGGCCGTTCATCGACGATATGGCACCTGAGGGGCTCCTCCATGCAGCCCTTCGCTTGGCCGATCACGCCCGTGCCGACGTGGTCCGGATCGACAAGTCGGCGGCAGAGGCCGTGGACGGTGTCCACGCCGTCTTCACGGCAGCGGACGTGCCCGGGGAACTACGGGTGGGGATCATCCACACCGACTGGCCGGTGCTCATCCCCGAGGGAGGGCGCACCTCCTACCTTGGCGACGTACTGGCCGTCGTGGTCGCTGACGACAGGGAGACCGCCCGCAGGGCAGTCGCATTGGTTGAAGTCGGCTACAACCTCCTCGACGTGTTCAGCGACCCCGTCCTGGCGGCGGCAGCAGACGATGACGCGGTGTGGGGCCTCGACGGGAACATCCTCTCCGTGTCCAGTTACTCGCGAGGAGAGGTTGAGGTGGCCCTGGCAGTGTCCACACACGTCGTGGATGAGGTGTTCCAGACCCAACGCATTGAACACGCCTTCGTCGAACCTGAATCCACCATGGCTGCACCCACAGAAGATGGGGGTCTGCACGTCTGGTCCGGCGGCCAGGGCGTATGGGACGACCGCGACCAGATCGCCTCCGTGCTCGGCATCGACTGCGATCTGGTCACCGCTGAGCTGGTCAGCAACGGTGGCGCCTTCGGCGGCAAGGAGGACATGTCCAACCAGGCACAGACTGCACTGGCAGCGCACCTCCTCGGCCGGCCGGTCAGGTGCACCCTCTCCCGTGAGGAGTCGCTTCTCATGCACCCGAAGAGGCACCCGATCCGCATGGCGTACCGCGCCGGATGTGACGCCGACGGCCACCTGACGGCCCTGTGGGTGCGGATGATCGGTGACTCCGGGCCCTACGCCTCTGTGGGAATGAAGGTCCTGGAGCGGGCCGCCGGACATGCAAGTGGCCCCTACGTGGTGTCCGCCATCGACGTCGAGGCCACAGCGGTTCGGACCAACAACCCGGTGTGCGGCGCATTCCGTGGGTTCGGCGCCAACCAGGCGCAGTTCGCCATGGAGGGTGTCATGGACCGTCTGGCCGAAAAGGTGGGCATCTCCGGCTGGGAGATCCGCAGCAGGAATGTCGTCGGACCCGGTGTCGTGTGGGGTCCCGGTCAGGTCATGGACGACGGCTCCCGCGGAGCGCGGGCCTGCCTAGACGAGGTGAAGGAGGCCTACGACGGGGCCGTGACGTCGGGAAGACCGGTAGGCCTGGGGCTGGGCCTCAAGAACTCCGGTCTGGGGAACGGCTTCAACGAGGTGGCACGTGCGGTCGTCCACTTTCGTGAAGACGGGCTGGTCGAGGTACGCCACTGCTGGACTGAGATGGGCCAGGGCGTGCACACCGTTGCTGTTCAGGTGGCGGTCGAGGAACTGGGCGTCGACCCCGCCCGAGTCGAGGTGATCGTGGACACCACCCGAGAGCTTGGCTCGGGACAGACCACTGGTAGCCGGGGGACGTTGATGGGAGCCGGGTCGGTTGCCGACGCATGCCGGAATGCAGTTGCCGACGGATGCAGGATCGGCATCGACTACGAGGGCGAGTACCGGGTGGACTGGACCGACTCCATGGACGACGGCCTTGAGAACCCCGTGATCCACTCAACGTTCGGATATGCGGCACAGCTGGTGATTCTGGATCCTGATACCGGTGGCGTGGAACAGGTCGTCGCCGCACACGACGTTGGCCGTGCCGTGAACCCGATGCTCTGCGAGGGACAGGTCGAGGGCGCCGTGCACATGGGCCTCGGATACGCACTCAGCGAGGGCTTCCCCACCGACGAGGAGGCAAGGCCGACGAACACGACCCTGCGTAGCCTCGGGATCATCAGGCCAAAGGACATGCCCCCGGTAGATGTACGCCTCGTTGAGGTCCCCCAACCCGATTCGCCCTACGGGATCAAGGGGGTGGGCGAGATCGGCCTGGTGCCAACAGCCGGGGCCGTTGCAGCTGCCCTCCATGAACACGACGGTCAGTGGCGCAGCGAGCTCCCGATGAACGAGCCCGGTCAGCGTGAGGCCTGGGCCGGATGGGACGGCCGATGAGCACACCATCCAACACCACCCCGGGCCTCGTCTGTGCCCATCACCACCTCTACTCGTCGCTGGCCCGTGGCATGCCGGCACCACCCCGGACCCCGACCGGGTTCACCGAGATCCTGGAGCTGATCTGGTGGCGCCTGGACCGGGCACTCGACCCTGAGAGCATCCGCTGGTCGGCGATGCTCGGTGCGCTGGAGGCACTTGAGCGGGGTTGCACGGCGATCATCGACCACCACGAGTCACCCGAGGCAATCGATGGTTCGCTGAGCCTGATCGCCGAAGCCTGCGCGGAGGTAGGCGTGAGGGTCGACTGCGCCTACGGGGTGACGGACCGCCACGGGTCCGAGGGGGCCCGTAGGGGCCTCGCCGAGAACGAGCGGTTCATACGGTCTGGGGGTCGGGGCCGGGTGGGCGTGCATGCCGCCTTCACGTGCACCGACGAGACGCTCGAGGCCGCGGCTGGCCTGGCTGTCGAACTCGGTGTAGGCGTACACATCCACGTGGCCGAGGGTGAGACCGATGCCGGAGCCGCGGACCGGCTACGCCACCTGACCACAGACGACTGGCTGCTCGTGCACGGCGTGCACCTGACCGACGACCATGGCCTGACTGGCACAATCGTGCACAACCCCCGGTCCAACATGAACAACTCGGTCGGCTACTCCAGGCCGACCCGCTTTTCCAACCCGGTGGCACTCGGCACCGACGGCATAGGCGCCGACATGCTCGAGGAGTTCCGCCTGGCCTATGTGCGAAGCCGTGAGCACGATGTGACGGCCTCACCGGAGGCGGCATGGTCGTACCTTGAGGCAGGCTGGGACCTGTTCCCCGAGGCGCTGGTTGACCGGGTCACATGGAGCCACGACCCGATGGACCCGTGGTACCTGGCCTTCTCGCCGGGCGTTAGCCCCCTCGAGGTCGAGGTGGGAGGCGAGTTGGTCTGGGCAGACGGTTCGCCCACCCGGGTGGATGCCGACGAGATCCGTGCGAGGGCTGCCGAGGAGGCTGTCCGCCTGCACGCCCGACTGGAGGAAGTGTGAGAAGAGACATGCTGGCCGCTGCCACTGAGGAGGTAACCCGATGACGAGGCTCGCCATCTACCTGCAGGACGCCCACACGATTACCGAGGCGATCGAGCACGCCCGCTACGCCGAGTCTCGTGGCTTTGAGGCGGTGTGGCAGGCCGATTCGAGGCTGGTGCGCGATGCGGTCGTGCCAATGGCGGCTTTCGGGGCCTGCACGGACACGATCAAGATCGGCTCCGGTGTCGTTGACTGCTGGACCCGCAACCCCGCACGCCTGGCATCCACCTTCTCAACGCTTGACGACCTGGCGCCCGGCAGGATGATTCTCGGAATTGGCGCCTGGTGGGATCCGCTTGCCTCCAAGGTCGGCATCAACCGCAGGCGCCCTCTGGGGGTCATGCGGGAGGTGGTCACGACGGTGCGGGCCCTTCTGGCCGATGAGACCGTCACATTCGATGGTGACTACGTGCACCTCGACGGGGTTGAGCTGGACTACGTGTACCAGGAGCGCCGCCCCAAGGACGTGCCCATATACATCGGCGCGACCGGCATGAAGATGATGGAGTTGACTGCCGAGATCGCCGATGGCGTGGTCCTGAACTATCTGGTCTCACCCGGATACAACAAGCAGGCGATGCAGCATCTGGAGATCGGTGCCGAACGCGTTGGCCGGTCGGTAGACGATTTGGACCGCCCACAGTTGGTGGTCTGCTCGGTGGCCGACACCCGCGAGGAGGCCCTCGACGGTGCCCGCCTCATGGTCACCCAGTACCTGGGCCAGCAGCCCCACATCATGAAGGCTTCGGGTGTCCCCGAATCGCTCCTCGAGGAGGTCGGAAAGATCCTGACCTGGCCCGCCACGCACGAGCAGGTGGAGGTCGCATCCAAGCTGGTTCCAGATGACATCGTGCAGATGATCTGTGCGGCCGGCACTCCGGACGAATGCAGGGAGAAGGTGGCCCAGTACATGGCCGACGGCTGCACCTGTCCGATCCTGTACCCGCTCGGTCCGGACGTGCAGTTGATGGTCGACACCTTTGCCGACTGGACCCCGTGAGAAGATCACCCACATGTCACGTCTGGTAGTCCGAGGTGCCCGGCACCCGGGTGACATCGCAGTTCAGGACGGCCGCATAACAGCGGTCGGATCTGTGGAACCCCAGCCGGGAGACGAGGTCCTGCAATGTGGCGGTGACATCGTCACCGCTGGCCTCATCAACACCCACCACCACCTCTACCAGTGGATGACCCGCGGCAGGGCCGACGGCTGCAACCTCTTTGACTGGCTGGTCCACCTCTACCCGGTTTGGGGCCGCTTGTCGGTCGATGACGTCAGGGCCGCCGCCGTGGTCGGCCTGGGAGAGTTGGCCGCCACGGGGTGCACGACGGCATCGGACCACCACTACCTGGTACCGGGGGGTGACGACGAGGTGTTTGACGCCATCGTCGACACCGCCCACGCAGTAGGGATCAGGCTGCACCTCTCCCGGGGTTCGATGGACCTGGGTGAGAGCAGGGGAGGCCTTCCACCGGATCACGTGGTCGAGGACATCGACGCCATCCTGGCCTCGACCGAGTCGGTCATCGCCCGCCACCACGACGGCGAGATGGTCCACGTGGTGGTGGCACCCTGCAGCCCCTTCTCGGTCACCACCGACCTGATGGTCCAGTCCGCCGAGTTGGCGCGACGTCACGGCTTGCGGCTGCACACACACCTCTGCGAGACGGTCGAGGAACAGGCCCACTGCCTCGACCGGTTCGGTCGACGACCAGTGGAGATGCTCGAGGAGTGGGGTTGGGTCGGTGACGACGTCTGGCTGGCCCACGGCATCCATATTGACGACGACGAGATGGCCATACTGGGCAGGGCCGGAACCGGAATCGCCCACTGTCCTTCCTCAAACGCCCGGATAGCTGCAGGCATGTGCCGTGTCACCGATCTGCGGGCTGCCGGCTGTCCCGTCGGCCTCGGTGTCGACGGCGTCGCATCCAACGAGGTAGGCGGCCTCTTCCCGGAACTCCGCCAGGCGCTCTACACGGCCCGGCTCCGCGAGTTGCGCCCGGACGCGCTCATGCCGGTCGACGTCGTGGAAATGGCGACCAGAGGGGGCGCAAGCTGTCTCGGCCTCGACAACACCGGTCTGCTCAAGCCGGGTCAGCGGGCTGATCTGGTTGTCTGGCCGGGTGACGATCTGGGCGATATCGCCGACCCTCTGGCCGGCCTCGTGCTGGGACCCGACCGTCGGGCACGCCATGTGCTTGTCGGTGGAAATCCGGTTGTGACCGACGGTGAGGTGGTCGGAATCGATCTGGCCGCCGCTCACAGGGACCTGGCCGCCAGGTCACGTCGGCTGTGGGAGCACGCCTGAACAGGTCTCCAGACGGCTCAGGCTGGCGGTACCGCCGGTCCAAAGATGGGTTGCCTGCCGGTTATCGCCCCCCAGCGACGGGTGCCGTATTCGAAGTGCCACCACTCACCGTTGAATACGACGAAGCCGGCGTTCCTCATCGACCAGAAGAGGAGGCGCCTCATCTCGCGGTCAGGACCGGGTACGTCCTCGAGGGCCGAAGCACCCGCCAGTGGAGTCATGTCATCGAAGCCGGTGCCCGGGGCGAGTGCGACACCGTCGTGTGTGAGGGTGAGGTCCACCGCTCCACCTGAGAGGTGTGGTGGCGGGCGTGATGGTTCCGGATCGGGTTCGGCGAACAGCCCCGTGGGCACGGTTGGATCGGTGAGCGCAGCCTCGTACAACTCGACCTGTAGTTCGAGCGGCCTCCATGCATCGAAGACGGCGAGGCCCCAGCGGTCGGGGAGGCTGTCGGCGACACCTGTCAACAGATCGGCTACTGACCGACGCAGCCAGCAGCCCTCCAGGGTGTGCACCCACCCGGCCTTGCGGTAGTTGTGGAGGAGGATAATTCGTTCATGGGAGACCTCGATCATCGGTTCGTCCACCGGGTGGGTCACCGGGAGAGCGTCGGGGTCGCTGAGATCAGGCAGTGGTCGGGTGTCGGGAACCTCGACCGCATGTTCGGCGAGAACCTGTTGGGCTGGGCGAGTGAGACAGGGCTCGTCGAAGCGGGGGCTCATCGGGACTCCAGCGTCCTTGCGGTGATCTCCAGGAGTGCCCTGCCGTTGTCCATGTCGTAGACCGGGATCTTGAACTCGCTTATTCCGTGGGCCTCCATCAACTGTTGGAGTTCGGCTGAGCATTCCTCGACCGTGCCACTCACCACGAACGGCAGGACCCATTCATCTGGAACCAGCCGGGCAGCCGCTCCTAGACCATCGGCCATCGCCGACCTGATGGCTGCGACGTCGGTGTCCTCTATTCCCAGCACCTCCCTGACATCGGGTGGCGAGTCAACCAGACGGTAGGTCATGTGGGGCCTGACGGCCTCAAGGGCTCTCTCGTCGGTGACGATCATTGTCGAGTAGCAGATCTCAGGCTGGTTCCCGGTCCTTTCTGCCCCTCTCCTGACCCGCTCCACGTAGGTACCGAGGGACGGTTTGTAGATGAAATCCAACAGGACCCCGTCGGCGACCGCTCCGCCCAGGTCCAACATCCTGGGGCCCCTCCCAGCCAGCCAGATCTGGATGTCCGGGCGGCTGTAGTCAAGGTGGGCCGACTGGAGCGAGAAGCGCGGGCCCTCCATGTCGACGGTCTCGCCTGCGAACAGGCCGCGGCATGCGACAATCGCCTGCCGGATGGTCTCGAGCGGTCGGTCCCTCGGGATGGCCAGGGGGTCCAGGGTGAGGCTGCCTCCGGCCCCCAGCCCCAGGAAGGCACGGCCTCCTGACATTTCGTCAAGGCTGGCTATCGCAGCCGCGGTCTGGCCGGGATGGCGGGTGTAGGCGTTGGTGATTCCGGGGCCCACCTGGATCCGGTCCGTAGCAAGCATGATTGCGGTCATGGTGACGTACACGTCGCGGGTGGCCAGGCCCTCGTCGTAGACCCAGCAGCGCCCGAACCCCAGTTCCTCTGCGTAGGCCGCCAGGTCCACCATCTTCTCAACGGGGGCTTCCGGAATGAGGTTGAGGCTGGCTCTGATCATCGGGCCCGACTGCTCCGATCCAGCCATGTCAGAACCGCCTCGACAACGCCGCCTCCAACCGAGAGGGCCTTGTCGGACACCTCGTGAACTCCGCCGCCTGCTCCTGTTCTCCTCGGGTCCACGTCACCGACCTTCATTCCGGATGCGACCGTCGCGCCGTCCACGATCAGGCCGCGGATGGTTCCTGTCAGGGCACCTCGGATTTCAACCCCAGACACCTTGCCCAGTGTGGCACCGGCCTCTACGAGATCACCGATGCTGTAGTTCCATATCACTTCCCCATCTGCGGGGGCCCTCAGCAGACGGTCGGAGCTCTTGCCACCGACCTCGCCGGGAACCCCGGTGTCAGTCGCTGCGGGCCCGTCCCATATGACCCGTCCCAGGCGGGGTCCGCGGAGTGTCTCCACCACAGCGTGGCAGTCGACACCGGCCACAAAGCCCGGTCCCAGTGCGACCACGAGGGAAGCGTCGTCGATGGTGGTGTCTAGGGTCTGCTTGGCCAGCCTGGAATCGATCACGACGGTGAGGGGAATGTCAGGCAGGTCGGGGCTGACCAGCACGGGCACTACCCCTGTTTCCGCCGTAGACACGAGCTCAGTTGCCAGGTCGACCCGGCGTGCACGCATGCCCTCGATTGTGATCTCACCGTCTGTGACGGCAGTCGACACCGCCACCGTGCGCCGCACGGCCAGCGGGCTGGCCAGCTCACACACGGCAACGGGAAAACCGGCCCTGTGGAGACGCAGGGCTGCCCCTGTGCCCAGGTCGCCGCCGCCACGAATGAGGCAGAGGTGGTCTCCGAACAACAAGCTGTCAGTTCGCCGTGCTTCGGTCCCGGGCCACGATCTGGGCCATGACCGAGACGGCGATCTCCTCTGGGTTTTCGGCACCTAGGTCGAGGCCGATAGGGGAGGTGATCCGTCCCAGATCGTCAGATGTGGTGCCGAGTTCCCTGAGCCGTTGATGGGTCGTTTCCCAGCGCCTTGCGCTGCCCATCACCCCTATGGAGCCGACGTTCGTGGTCAGGAGACAGACGAGGCTCTCCACGTCGAGGTCGGTGTTGCGGGTGACCACTACCGCATGGTCGCGTGGAGTCAGGTCGACTTGTTCGACGGCCTCAGACACCGGTCCGACAACAACGAGGTCTGCAGCGGTCGGGTCGTCGAGGGTGCCGGGCCGGTCGTCGGTTGCCACTACCCGGTAGCCGAGCCAGTGGGCAAGGTCGGTGACCGCCCGGCCGATGTGGCCATAGCCGATGACCAGAATCATGCTTGGTGGCATGTGGGGCTCCATGAGGATCGTGGCCCGGCCACCACATACGCCGGGGTCGCCGTCGCCGGGGTCTACGAGTTGGTAGTCCAGCAGACGCGGCGTTCCCTCGGCCAGACAGGCATCGGCCTCGGCGGCCACCCGGGCCTCCATCTCCCCACCACCGATGGATCCGATGCGCCGGCCGTCATCGGTGATGAGCATCTTCGAGCCGGCGTGGCGGGGCACCGACCTATCGGTGCTGATCACGGTGGCAAGCACGCCGGAGTGGCCATTGGCCAACAGGTTCACGAGATCGCTCAGGACGTGGGCTTCGGCGGTTTGTCCGGGCAGGCGAGCGGTTACCCGGCCCGCAGGGATGGCTGTCACCGGATCTCCCAGAGTCGAGTTGCCTGTTCGTGCAGCCTCGCCACCTGGGCCTCGGGATCTGAGTCGATCACCTCTGCATTCCGTACCCTCCAACTGCCGGCAACCATTACCGACTCGACATGGTGCCCGCTCCTCGACAGTACGATCTGGCCGATCAGGTTGCCCGCGTTGACCGGTGTCGGGAAGGCTCCGTCCAGCAACTGCATGTCGGCAGACCATCCGGGCTCAAGGCGGCCGACACGATCCAGCCCCAGGGCGCGGGCACCGCCGACGGTCGCCATTTCGAGGACCTGTGAGGCCGGCATCACACCCGGATCGCGGAGCCTGGCCTTGTGAATGAGGAACGCACCCCGCATGACCTCGTAGAGGTCGTTCACATAGCCGTCGGATCCGAGGCCCACGGTTACGCCGGCATCCAGTAGTTCAGGTACCGGGGCGATGCCGCCACCGACCTCGCAATTGGCGAGCGGCATGTGTGAGCACCTGATGTCGCGCTCCACGATCAGGTCGAACTCGGAAGGGGAGAGGTGCACGCACTGCGATGCCAGGAAGTTGGGGCCGGCCACCCCCAGGTGGTCGTAGTGCTCGACCGTACGGCGTCCCCTGTGCTCAGCACACCACTCGCCTTCGTGGACACCCTCGTTGCAGTGGACGTGCAACAGGACCTCGTTGTCGACCGCCAGTTCGTGGGCCTGTCTGATGAAGTCGTCAGAGCAGGTGAAGGTGGTGTGCGTGCACATGATCCCTGAGGTCAGTCCACCATCCCTGCAGGCGTCGATCATCGCCAGGTTCTCCCGAAGGCCCATCTGCCCGGTCTCCGGTCCTGAGCGTTCGGTGGCCTCGAAGCTCAGGATTCCCCTGAGCCCCCGCCTGTCCACGATGTCCTTTTCTGCCAGCAGGGCATCGGGAAGGGATGCCGGTGCCTCGAGGATGTCGAGGAAGGTCGTGGTTCCCGACAGGAGCATCTCGGTGCACACCCAGTCGGTGGCTACCGTGACCATCATGTGGTCCAGGCGGTCCTCGACCTGAGGCCACCAGAAGTCTTCGAGGAACGGCCAGAAACCGGTAGGTGCCGATCCCGTCGGGATTCCGTGTGCCAGTACCCCGTACATGTGGACGTGCGAGTTCACGAAGCCGGGCATGAGGATTCGGCCCGGGGTGGCCAGCACCTCATCATCGGGATACTGCACCACCAGGTCGGGGTTGGGGCCGACAGCGTCCACCAGGTTGTCGACGACCCTGACCCCCCAGCCGGGTCTGGGTTGGCTACGGGCATCGGCTACCAGCCAGTCCGGCTGGATCAGGAGGCCACGCCCGGCACCCATGCTCAGGCGTCGTTGAGCGCCCGGTGTACCCGTTCAGGTGTGAAGGGCAGGTCGTTTATCCGGGTGCCGGTGGCATTGGCAATGGCGTTGCGAAGCGCTGGGGCCACGCCGTCCTTGGGAATCTCGGCGACGGCCTTGGCGCCGAAGGGTCCGGTCTCCTCCATTGTCTGGATGAGGAAGACCTCGGTGTGTGGCATTTCGTCGGCCGTGTAGATCCTGTACGGTCCGAACGACGGGTTCACCATGGTTCCGTCGTCGTCGAGGACGATCTCCTCGCAGTGCGCATACCCGAGGGCCTGGAGCATGCCGCCCTCCACCTGGCCGCTGGCTGTGATCGGGTTGATCGCCACTCCACAGTCGACGGCCATGACCATCGAGGTGACGGTGACCTGGCCGGTCTGGATGTCGACCTCAGCCTCGATGAACTGTGCGGCGAACGGTGGCGGGCAGTCGGGGGACACGTGTGAGGCGGTTCCCATGATCTGTTCCTGCTCGTTGAGGTGCAGCGAGTCCAGCGCGACCTCTTCGAGGGTCACGGAGCGGCCATCGGCCGTCCATGCCCTGCGGTCGCGGAGCTCGATCGAACCGGGTGTGTCGACTTTGAGGAGCATGGCGGCCCGCTCACGGAGCCTTACAGCTACGACCTCAGCCGCCTTCTTGACGGCGGTTCCCGAGATGTAGGTGGTGCTCGAGGCGTAGGCGCCGGTGTCGAACGGTGTCATGTCCGTGTCGGAGGAGTAGATGATGATGTGGTCGAGAGGTACACCCAGGACCTCGGCTGCGATCTGAGCCAACACCGTGTCGGCCCCGGTTCCGAGGTCGGTGGCACCCACCAGCAGGTTGAATGACCCGTCGTCGTTCAACTTGATGCTGGCGCCTCCCATGTCGAGGAAGGGGATGGCCGTTCCGTGCATGCAGAAGGCGAAGCCCAGGCCACGCCTTATGTGCGGGCGGTCGGCGGGGGCACGCCAGTCCGGGTCGTTGCGGCGGTGCCAGGAGATCGCACGCATCCCCTGGGCCACGCATTCCTCGATACCGCTGGATTCAACGGTCGGGTACTCGTCGAACTCCTCGTCGCTGGTTCCACCCTCGCCGAGGTGCGGAGCGATGTTCATCTCGTCACCGACCTTCACCCAGTTCTGCCGGCGGAACCCGATGGGGTCCATCCCAAGGTCGTCGGCGATGTCCTCCATGTGGGACTCGAGGGCGAAGAGTGCCTGTGGGGCGCCATAGCCCCGGTAGGCGCCGGGTACGGGGATGTTGGTGTACACGACGTCACAGTTGAACGCCTTGTTGTCACAGTTGTACGAGGTGAGGCCGCGCAGGCCGCTGACGATCTGGACCGTGAAACCGTGGGCACCGTAGGGGCCCGTGTTTCCCACAAGCGTCATGTCCTGGGCCACGAGCGTTCCGTTGGCGGCCACACCGGTCCTGTACGTGATGGTCTGGGGATGCCTGGTGCGGCTGGCGAAGAACTCCTCCGCCCTGGTCAACTCCAGTTGCACGGGGCGGTGCGTGGCGATGGCCAGGTGGGCGGCGATGTCCTCGATCAGCATCTCCTGCTTGGCACCGAAGCCACCTCCGATACGCGGCTTGATTACGCGGATGTCCTTGATCTCCATGTCGATGAGCGGTGCCAGCATCCGGCGGGCGTGGAACGGAACCTGCGTCGCGGTCCGGACGACCATGCGTTCGTCTGAGTCCAGCCAGGCAACGGAGATGTGCGGTTCGATCGGGCACTGCTGAACCTGGTGCACGCGGAAGGTCTGTTCGTAGACGTGGTCTGCAGCTTCCAGGGCAGCCTCTACGTCGCCCCTGTGCGCGTGCAACCGGTGGACGACGTTGTGCTCCCGGTCGGCGATATCGGTGGTGTCCTCCTCGGCGTGGATCACCGGAGCGCCATCAAGGCGTGTCTCCAACTCGTCGAACACGGCTGGCAGCACCTCGTAGGCGACATCGATGAGGCGGCAGGCCTCGGCTGCGATCTCCGGGGTGTCGGCTGCCACGGCCGCCACCCTGTCGCCCACGTGGCGGACAACGTTGTCGAAGCTGACCTGGTCGTGGGGCTTCGGGTTCGGGTAGGACTGGCCACCCGAGGCGTACTTCACGCGGGCCGTGTTCTCGTGGTGGATGACGGCGTGGACTCCCGGAAGGGCGCGGGCGGCCGAGTCGTCTATGGAGGTGATCCGGGCATGAGCATGTGGGCTGCGCAGGACCTTGGCGTGGAGCAGGCCCCTCATCTCGTAGTCGGCCGTGAACGCCGGGTTTCCCTTGACGAGGCGCACCGCATCCACCTTGACCTCCGGGTGGCCGACAACGGCCATCTCGGGGACATCGGGTGAGGGCACTACACGTGGCACCGCAGCGGGGGCATCGGGAGCCGGGTCGTCGTCAGCCACCTCGACCGCGTTCACGCCGTCGGTCATGGGTTTGAGCACCAGAGGTTCGAAGGCCTCGACATCGTCGCCGCGTAGCAGGGCAGCGGCCTGGCGTATGGCGGCAACAGGTTTCACGTATGCCGTTTCGCGGTCGAGGATGCCGGACAGCATGTCCCTGATGTCGGCCTCGGACGGGTTGGGGTCATGTTCGAGGAGGGCAAGCGTTCCGAGGATCATGGAGCCGACCGAGTAGCCGGACTGCATTGCGCCAGTGGCCGTGAAGGCCTCCTGAAGGGGGTGGAGGCCGCGTTCGGTGTTGAGCGACTCCAGCGTGGTCACTTCGTGTCCATCGGCCTGGGCAGCCAACACGACGTCAGCGCTGGCGAGGTTTCCGTCGACGAGCACGGCTGCGGCGCCCGTCTCTCCTGAGGTGGAACCGAACCTGACGCTGGCCATGCCCTCGCGTCGGAGCAGGGTAAGGAGGGTGTCATGGACGGTACAGCCGAAGGTCCGGTCAGTGCCGTTGAGCCGTAGGGATACCTGCATCAGGATGCACCGCCCAGTGAGGCCAGTGCCCTGTCGGTCAGGACCGAGGTGAGGTGGAGGCGGTAGTCGGTGCTGCCCCTGAAATCGCCGGTCGGTTCAAGGCCCGAGGTCGGATCGGCCGGGTCGACCAGTACTGGGGTGGATGCCACCCCGGTGAGGGCGACCGTTGTCAACCCTCCGGTTCGGCGGGCGGTCGCTGAGACGATCGGCGTGTCCGAGGGTGTGCGACCCGCTGCCTCATGGGCAGTTGTGCCTCCGATAGAGAGGGAGACAGCCGTGATCAACCGACCCTCGCAAGGTCCGTTGGCCGAAAGGGCATTGGCCAGTGGGGCACCGCCGGTGCCGTCGGGCCCGGCTACATGGATCTCGGCGTTGTGTACTAGCAGCGCCGCCAGAAGGACGCTGTCGGGGTCGCCGACTGCGACGGTTCCGCCGACGGTGGCGAGGGTCCGGAGCGTGCTCGGCAACTCGGCCCTGGCGGCATCACTGACAACTGGCGGGACACTTCCGTCCTGCCTCAGGTCTTGGAGGGTGACCATCGCTCCCAGTTCGATCCGATCATCGGCCACCGAGATGGCGGTCATCCCGAGGCCCTGCAGATCGACCATTCCCACCGGTGTGGGGTCATCGTCGGCGTTTAGGAGCGTTCCGCCGGCGAGGGCCACGTTGCCCTCTACGGCAAGCAGGGCAAGGGCCTGTTCGACGGTGCCTGGACGGTGATAACTAGTTGCTCGCGACATTGCCCTCCAACCCTCGTTCGTGCGGGTTGTTGTGGGCTCTCCCGTGGATACGCCAGGCGGTCGAGCAGGTGATTCGAAATGTGACCCGACGATAGCACCGGTCCCCGGCCACGCACTTGTCGTAACGGTCCGCTCAGGCTCTAGGCGATCCTCGTGGAGATGCCTGCCCTGCGAAACACCCTGCGGGCGACATCGGTGGCACGGGCGATGGCGGCATTCTCGTTGACGGTGGTCATCTCCTGGTTGTGGATCAGGACCCGGCCGTCGACCATTACGTGAACGACGTCTCGTGGTGATGCGCAGTAGACGAGAGCCGACGGAACCCGATGGACGGGTCCGGCGAACGGGGTCTCCAGGTTGACAACGACCAGGTCGGCCTTCATCCCGGGCTGAATGGAACCCAGGTCATCGGGGCGACCCATCGCCGATGCACCGCCCCTGCAGGCCATTGACAGGATCTCCTCCGGTTGGAGGACCGTGGCGTCGAGGCGGTTCACCTTCTGGAGGAGCACGGTCGCCTTGCAGGCCTCGAACATGTCCTGGCGGTTGTTGCTGCCGGGCCCGTCGGTGGCCAGGGCGACGGTGATGCCCAGGTCGAGCATCTCCCGGATCCTGGCGACACCGGATGCCAGGTACATGTTGGAGACCGGGCAGTGGACGACCATTGCACCGCTCTGTGCAATCAGGTCCAGCTCTGAATCGTCCAGCCAGACCGAGTGCGCCAACTGGAGGTCGGGGCCGAGCACCCCAAGGGCATCCAGCCACGGGACATGTCGCTGGCCTCTCTCCTCCAGGTTCATCTCCACCTCGACGGATGTCTCGGCGCAGTGGAGATGGGTAGATCCACCCCATGACCTGCACGCCGACACGGTTGAGTTCATTGCCTCGTCGGAGCAGCCCCATGGGATGAGCGGAGCGAGGCCGACGCTGATCCTCCCATCCATTGCGCCGTGCCATGTCTCACGTACGGGTCGTATCCGGTCGATCACGGTGTCGGCAGATTCGGTGAGGGGTGGGTGGTAGTTCCGGTCGGCCCATCCGCTGGCAAGAACGAACCTCACTCCGACCTCAGCAGCGGCACGGCAGACAGCGTCATCGATGCCCGGCGCGCCGTGAATGTACTGGTGGTCGACGATCGACGTTGCACCGCCGCGCAGGTTCTCGATCATGCCGAGTGTCGCCGCGGCATGGGCGGCCTCGGCATCCAGCTCGGTTGCTCCCGGCCAGATGCAGTCCCGCAACCACTCCAGGAGCGGCTTGTCGTCGGCAAGGCCCCTGAAGAGGGTCTGGAAGAGATGGGTATGGCCGTTGACCATGCCTGGCATCACCGCGCTGCCCGATGCATCCAGGACCAACTCGGCTGATCGGCGGGCTTCGGCCGGGGGTTCGCCTGTTCCGGTATCGGCGATCAGGTCATTGTCGACGAGCACCCAACCCGGGTCCAGAACACGACCCTCGTCGTCCACGGTGACGACGGCACCCCCCGTGATCAGCGTTGGGGGGATCACGGTTTCCAGTCGGAGAAGGCGTCGATCACGGGAACCATGTCATCCATGAGCGGATAGAGGATTGGGCAGGTGACCCCAGCGTCTACGTATTCCGCCACCGTGTCACGACACTGGGTTGCGGTTCCGACCGCCATCAGGGACCGGGCCAGATCGTCGGGGATGAGGTCGGCGGCCCGTCGGTAGTCGGCCTCGGTGGCAGGCCAGCCGACCACCTCCTTGACGCGGTCCACCAGCTCGGG
Source organism: uncultured Candidatus Nemicrothrix sp. (assembly GCA_913055915.1). Lineage (GTDB taxonomy): Bacteria > Actinomycetota > Acidimicrobiia > Acidimicrobiales > MedAcidi-G1 > UBA3125. The sequence continues at coordinate 24,796 of CAJXKL010000013.1, forward strand.
GTCTGCCCCACTGGCCTCCATGATGTGTGGCTCCGTGCCGAGGTAGTAGGCGACCAGCGACCTTCCCGTCCGGACCGCTTCATCCGGGTCGTCGTCGGACAGCGAGCAGACGAGCAGCTCGGGACGGTCCACGTCGTCTATGGACCGGCCGACCCTGTCTGCTCCCGCCTCGACGCGGGCCACGGCCTCCCGGACGTAGTCGGGCGTAACCACGTAGTTGAGGATGACACCGTCACAGATCTCGCCAGCCAACTCCAGCATCTTCGGGCCAGTGGCACCCAGGTAGATCGGGATGTCGCGCGGGCCGGCGTCGCCGTATGCCACGTCCAGGCTCACCCTGTCCAGGTTCACGAACTCGCCCCTGTAGCTGACCTCTTCCATGGTGAAGAGTTGTCGGATCGACTCGATGTTCTCGCGCATGGCCTTCAGGGGTCGGCGTCGGTTCTCGCCGACCCTGGACGTGATCGGCTCCCACCACGCACCAAGGCCCAGCATCACCCGGCTGGCCCCGTCGGCGGCCGGCCCGGCCAACTCCCACATGGTGCTCCACGTGGCGGCGATGATCGCCGGGTTCCTGGTCCAGATCGGAAGCACCCCGGATCCGACACGGACAGTGCTGGTTTCGGCCAGGAGGGCGCTCATCATCACCACACAGTCTCGGGCCAGCCTGGTGTCGGCCTGCCATATCTCGGTGATTCCCCGCTCCTCGGCGTAACGGGCCATCTCCAACTCGTAGGAGATCGGGTGCTTGTCCTGGAGGTAGAGGGCGATCCTGGGAGCCATGGCTGGCAACGCTAGCCCGGCGGTCCTTTCCGGCTTCATCCGGCTAGCGTCCGCTCTCATGGAGCAGCTGAGAATCAATCCGGACGAAATAGCCCCGCCCGCTGCCAACTACGCCCATGCCGTGTTGACGGAACACGCTGAGCGAATCCTCCACACATCCGGTGTCGTACCCATCGAACCCGACGGGTCAGTGCGTGCCGACATTGCCGGCCAGGCATCAACCGTGTGGTCCAACGTCGCAGCGATCCTTGAAGAGGCCTCTATGGGTTTCGAGGACGTTGTTTCGGTCACTACCTACGTGGTCTCCGGTGAGGAAATCGGAGCTGTCATGGTGGCCCGTGACACTGCGCTTGGCGGAAACCTGGTTGCCTCGACGCTCGTGTACGTACCTGAGTTGGCGCAGCCTGCCTGGAAGGTGGAGGTTGCGGTGGTGGCCGTCGCCTGACGCTGACCCGGTCGGCGGGCTTGGATTAGGCCTCTGCTGAGATGGCGTCGTGCCAGCGGCCGGTGGCACGCTTCTGGATCCAGCCGAAGAAGCCGAACACGACAACGCCCAACAGCGACGAGAGGATCACCGAGGCGAGCAGTTCCTCGCCGTTGAGCCTGCTGGCATGCCTTCGCAGGAGTTGACCGATTCCGGCGTCTCCTTTGCCGAAGAAGAAGTCGCCGACGATGGCGCCGATGACCGAAAGGCCCGCTGAGATCCTGAGTCCGGCGAAGATGGCCGGGAGGGCGGCCGGGAACATCAGCTTTCTGAGTCGCGTCATCCGGCTGGCATGGTGGAGCGTGAACAGGTCGTGTGCTCCCTGTTCCGCTGACTGTAGGCCAAAGAGCGTGTTTACGATGATGGGGAACAGGGAGATCATCACGCAGACCACGATCCGCGAGGTCGCCCCGGTTCCGAACCAGAAGGAGATGAGCGGCACCACGGCCAGGATCGGAATGGCCTGGAGGGTCACCATGTAGGGGAAGATCGCCTTCTCGACGACCTTCGCCTGGCTCATGATGATTGCAAGCGTGAAGCCGATGGAGATTGCTATCGACAGTCCAATCAGGGCGATCCTGGTGCTGGACCAGAGGGCCTGGAGTTCCTCGGTCCGGTTGTCGGCATCCATGAACCCCACCTTGATCACCTGGTGGATGGGCCGAAGCAGGAAGCGCCGCTTGTCCTCGAGAACTATGTACGAGACGTAGTACCAGAGCCCGACGAGCGCCAGCCCGAGACCGAGGGGAGGCAGCACGGCCCTGGAGGCCTTTGCTGCCCGGCTAGCTCCCGGTGTACTTGCCGGGTCGGGGGCTTCGGTCGCCTGATTGTCGGTTGTGGTCATGAGTGCGATCCCCTCAACTCAACCGACACCCTTCCGCTCAACTCTGCAAAGTCGGGGTCGAACCTGAGTTCCGGGTTCCGTGGGTAGTCGAAGGGAATGTCGAATTCGGCGACGATCCGTCCCGGCCGAGCTGACATCACGAGCACCTTGGTGGAGAGAAACACCGCCTCGCTGATCGAGTGGGTGATGAAGAGGCCGGCGAAACCCTCGTTCTGGAACAGTTGCTGGGTCTCGCTGTTGAGGTGCTCTCTTGTGATCTCGTCGACTGCACCGAATGGTTCGTCGAAAAGGAACACGGGTGGCTTGAGCGTGAGAGACCTTGCGAGGGAGCACCGCATCTTCATTCCGCCCGAGAGCGACTTGGGGTAGTGGTTCTCGAACCCCTTCAGGCCGACCAGGTCAATCGCCTCCCGGGCCAACTGCCTGCGTTCGGCCGTAGGTACGTCATTCAACTCGCTGAACAACTCGACGTTGGCACGCACGGTGCGCCACTGCAGGAGCGTGGCGTCCTGAAACACATATCCGAGGTGGTCGCGGTCGACTGCCACCGAGCCACCTGTCGGCTCAAGGAGCCCCGATGCAATCTTGAGAAGGGTTGACTTGCCGCATCCTGACGGGCCCACGACCGTGACGAACTCGCCCTTGTCGACCGTGAACGAGATGTCGCGCAGCGCCTCGGTGCCATCGGGAAAGACCATCCCGATCCTGTTGAACGCAAGAGAACCATCGGTAACTACCTGATTCGTTGCCCCCACATGGCCCTCCGCTGCGATTCCATTGTTGGTGATGGTCGACCCGGGGTCGCTTCCCGGCGGCCAAAGATAGCCACAACCGCAGGCTGAGGCTAGGTGGGACCGAATCCGCGCTGTTACGACTGGGCACTCCGTGACTGGCCCTCCTACGGTGAATGTCATGCGTGCCGGTGTGTTTCTGTTCGGTGGAGTGGAGATGGATGACGCTGGTCCCGGCCCCCCTGCCCCGACCGACCGGCGCTACAGCAAGGAGGTGGTCTGGGCGGCCACTGAGAGGATCATCGACACTGCGGTGCTCTGCGAGGACCTCGGTTACGACTCCTTCTGGCTCACCGAGCACCACTTCCAGTACGAGGGCTACGAGGTCGTGCCGAACGGCATCCTGCTGGGCACTGTGATAGCCGAGCGCACCGAGCGGCTACGGATCGGCATGGCGTTCAACATCGTCCCCCAGTGGCATCCCCTGCGACTGGCCGAGGACTTCGCCACCCTCCACAACATCTCGGGCGGACGTGCCATCCTGGGAGTCGGCAGGGGCACCGTCCCACGGGAGGCCGAGGTTCTGGGCACCAGGATCGGAAGCTTCGACAACCCCGACAAGGCAGACGCCGACAGGTTCAACCGGCTCCAGTTCGACGAGGCAATGCAGGTCATCAACCTGGCGCTCAACGAGGATAGCTTCTCCTTCCACGGTGAGGCCTACGACTTCCCTCCGCCCGGGATTCCCGACAGGGGAGGGTTCGTCGAGGAACTCACCCTTGTGCCTCAGCCCATCTACCCTTTTGAGACATGGCAGGCGGTCACGTCGCCACCAACGCTGGAACAGGTTCCCCGCTGGGGCTGGGGTGGCGTGTTCTGGAACAACCATCCGACGTTCACGAAGCAGAAATGGGACCGCTTCGGGGAGGTGTGGGAGGAGTCGCACGGACGGGCCCTTGAGCGGGGCGAGAAGCGGATGCTGGTTCGCTGCGTGCACGTGGCCGACACCTACGAGCAGGCGGTTGCGGAGGTCCGCCCCGGTCATGACGAGATGTGGAAGTTCCTCGGCCCCTATGGCTGGAGCAAGGGGTACATGGGAGCCGAAGGGAAGCCAGCAGCGGCTGGCCTGATCCCCGGCCTGGAGGAGTCCATTGACCAAAGGATCTGGTTGGTCGGCACCGCCGACGACGTTGGGGAGCAGATCGAGTGGTACAGGGACCTGCTCGGTGTCGAGAACCTGATGTTGTTTCCGATGATGCCGGGTGACTCCTACACAGCGGTCGAGGACCAGTTGGGCCGGTTGGCTACCGACGTCCTGCCCCGGTTCACCTGAGAATGCGGGGTCGGGCCCGAGTACGGGTGGAGGTTTGACCGACGCCGAGGTGATCGTCGTCGGCGGTGGTCACAATGGCCTCATCTGTGGCTCCTACCTGTCACGGTCCGGGGTGGACACCCTCTTGTTGGAGTCCAGGCTCGGCGTCGGTGGGTGCACCTCGACCGTTTCCGACCTGGGTGCGCGCTTCAACATCTGCCACTGCGATCACACCCTCATCCGGGCCATGCCAATTGCCGATGAACTCTCCCTGGCCGACCATGGCCTCCGCTACGTGGAGCCAGCGGCAGGCGCCATCTTCGCCTTCCACGACGGTGCTGAGCCGTGGGCAGTGTTCCACGATGCGGAACAGACCATCGACGGTCTGGCAGCCGCGTATCCGTGCCAGGTTGACGCCTACCGGCGATATCTGCGCGACGCCCTACCGGTAGCCGAGCTGGTCATCGCAATGGCCGGGACCGTCCCGTCGGCACGCCGGTTCGCCGGGGTGGCCCTGCGTCGTGGGGCGAGGGGCATGGCGCGCCTTCTGGACTGGTCCAGATCCAGTGCCAGCGACGTCCTGGGCAGGTACTTCGATGACTGGCACCTCACGATGCCCGGTATCACCGTTGGTCCAAGTGTCTGGGGTCTTGCGCCGGACACGCCCGGAACCGGCCTTGCTGCCATCAACTACGCCAGCCGACACCTGGTGAGGAGCGGAAGGCCGGTCGGCGGAAGCGGAGCCCTGACCGACTCGCTGCAGGCCTCGATGGAGGCATCGGGTGGGCGGATCAGGTGCGACAGTCGTGTCGACCGGTTGATCGTGGACGCCGGAAGGGTCACGGGGGTGCGGCTCACCGACGGGACGCACCTCACAGCTGACGTGGTGGTGGCCGCATGCGACCCGGCCCGCGTGTTCGTGGACTGGTTGGGAGACCCTCCTGTTGCAGCCCGCCGGTGTGTGGAGAGGTGGCGCAACCTCCCGGTGGCTGATGGGTACGAGTCCAAGATTGATGCTGTCCTGAGCGGTCGACCGGTGCTTGCGGCAGGGTCAGGGTTGGCAGAGCGTCACCCGGATCTCGACCCGTTGGGCCAGTCCATGTACGTGTCGCCGTCGCCCGATCAGCTTGCATCCGCCCACCAGAGCAGGGGGCAGGGGAGGGTGGCGGAACGACCGACCCTCCTGTTTGACATGCCCTCCGTGTCGGATCCGACGATGGCGCCCGGCGAGGGGCGCCATGTGCTCAGCCTGGAGGTCCTGTTCACGCCCTACTTGCTCGAAGGTGGCTGGGAGGGCTCGGCTGAACCGGAACGCTGGCTTGGGATGTGGGCGGAGATGATGGAGCCAGGCGCCCTTAACCTGGTCGACTCGTGGCGGGTGATGACACCGAACCGTTACGAGAACGAGTTCGCCATGCACCGGGGACACACGCCGTCGTGCGCGGTCACGCCCCTGGCGGCATTCCTGGGGCGCCCCCGCGAGACGACGAGGTACCGCACGCCCGTGAAGGGCCTGTACCTGTCCGGTGCCGGAACCTTCCCGGGAGCCGGGGTGGTGGGTGCTGCCGGCCGCAATGCGGCCGATGCCGTCTACACCGATCTCCGGGGTGGTTCCCTTATCTGATGACGATCGGCAACTCACCGCTAGAAGGTTGTTCCCCGCTTCCGCTGAGCGTCAACCTCATGCCGGATGCTCCTGTTGGCGATGTCGTAGAGTTGGCGTCCCTCGCCGAAAGCTTGGGCTACCGACGATGCTGGGTGTACGACGAAGGCCTCGTGACGAGGGACGTGTACGTGACGCTTGCGGCAATTGCCCTCGCAACCGAGCGCATTCGGCTGGGACCCGGTATCACCAATCCGTACGTGCGTCACCCGGGGGTCACCGCTGCTGCGATTGCGACGCTTGATGAGTTGAGCGGCGGTAGAGCCTTCGTGGGAGTCGGTGCCGGCGGTGGCCTCACCCTTGATCCCCTTGGCATCAGACGACACCGCCCCCTCACAGCGGTGAGGGAGATGGTGGTCGCGCTGCGTGATCTGTTCGACGGGCGGACGGTCGACACTGAGGGTGCCGTGTCATCGTTCAAGTCGGCTTCCATCGGGTTTGCGAGGCCTGGTATCGAGATCATCATGGCTGGGCGGGGCCCCAGGATGACCAGGCTAGGCGGCGAGGTGGCTGACGGCTTCTATCTCAGTTTCATCCATCGAGACCTTGTCGAACGACACGTGTCATCGCTTCGAGCCCTGGCTGAGGGAAGAGATCGGCCGTTCGAAATCATCTACTCGACGATGGTCGTGACCACCGATGCCGAGTTGCGTGAAGCCCGCGCCGCCCTCAGTTTCAGGTTGTTGGATTCGCCCCCGGAGGTGAAGGCGATGATTGGAATGAAAGAGTCAGAGGTAGAGGCCATACGGGACGCCTTGAGCACTGGGGGGCCGGCCCTGGCGGCGGACCATGTACGTGAGGAGTGGGTTCCACATTTCACGGTGGTTGGGTCCGTTGTAGAAGCCGGTGCAACGTTGCGAGATCTCGTGTCCCGGTACAGGATCGACGAATTCCAGTTACCGGTCTCGAAGGTGGATGGTGCAGCAGGGTTGATAGAGCGGACTGCAGTGGCCTTCCGGTCAGGGTGAGGTCAGGCCAGATATCCGGGTAGGTCCACGGGTGCATATGCCACACGTTCTCCGTAGTCGCGTCGTTCCCGCTTGTAGGTGGCGTCGATGCCCACCTTTGTGCCCACGCCCCTGGTGTCTGCCGTCGGATCCATTTCGTGGCCCTGGGCGCTCGCCACGGTAAACACATCATCTTCCCAATGAACCCGGTTGGTAATCGCCCAGTGGAGGTCTGACGGTTCGTGGATGTCGATGTCGCGGTCAATGACCACGACGTTTCGAATGTTGATGTGGGCTGCCATGGCAGCCATAGCGAGGTTCTTCGGGCTACCAGGATTGTCTCTGTCGATTTGAATGATCGCCAGGAACCCGTTTCCATAAGGTGGAATGTGGACGTCGGCGGTCGGATCCAGGTGGCGGACGAATCGGCGGAGAAGCGGCTCCCGGGGAAGGATGTTGCCGAGGTAGACATGCTCGTACCAGCCGGGCACGATCGTCTGGTAGATCGGATCGTCCCTCCAGGAGATTGAGGTCACCTCGAAGGTCGGGCTGTTCCATGTCTCCCCGTGGTAGCCGTGAAACTCGGCCAAGGGCCCCTCTGGTTTTCTGTCGGCTGGGTGCAGCATCCCCTCGACCACGATCTCGGCGGAGGCCGGAACATCGATATCGACCGTGGTCCCCTTGCACACCTCGATACCGGCACCTCGGATTGCGCCGGCAATGAACAACTCGTCCACCGGGGTCTTCACGCCGGCGGCGATCATGATCGCCGGATCGAGGCCTATCGCGAGAGCAATCGGAAACGGTGAGTCCGGTTCGTCACGCGATTTCCAAAAGGTTCCGACATCTCTCCACTCGTTCACGTTGAAGCCAAATCTGGTTGGACCCAACCTGAGCATCCGGTTGTAGCCGAGGTTGCCCCTTCCCGACACCGGGTCCTTAGCCACGGTCACGGCGCCGGTAATGAAGGCTCCACCATCTCCGCGGCTGTGCGTTGGAATTGGTAGGTCGAAATCGGCCAGGTCGTCGCCCGAGACCCGGTTCGCCTGCCAAGCGGCCTGTTCGATACGGACCGGCGCAATTCCGTTTGCCTGGTCGAGCACGCTGTCCATGACATCGATGATCTCGTTTGGCTGACATCCGAGGGCAATGGCGGTTCGTCGGTGAGACGCGATTCCGCCACAGAAGATCGGCCACCGGCTTCCATCTACGTTTTCGAACAATCCGGCACCGGTTCCGGTCCGGGCAAGAGCGGCGCCAACGTCAGCCAACTCGTGTCGGATAGATACTTGACGGCTGATGCGGGCCAACTGGCCGTCGGCCTCGAGCGCTTCGATGAAACCACGAAGGTCGTTGATAGCGGCCATTGGCAGATCCTATGGCAACGCCACCGGTCGGAGAACAGGTGGGTCAGCCTGTCCGGTGGATCCTGAGGTCCTGATCGGCTGATGCAACCAGGACACCTCTGCGGAAGACGCGTCGGGACATTGGGGCGTCGGCGATCGCTGCACGCACCGACGGTGCGTCGATCGCCACCAGGTCGGCTACATCGCCCGGCCGGATGGACGACTCGGGTAGGTCCAGGGCTCTTCGTGCGTTGGTGCTCACCATCGAGTACGAGTCGTCCGGGGTCTGGTGCCCTGCCATCACCATGAGGGCTGCGGTCTCCAACGGGTCGCTGCGGCCGACCAGGTTGAACGGATCCTGGACGTTGTCTGCTCCGGCGGCCACCAACACGCCTGCTTCCCGTAGGGCGGTTGTCGCTGTCAGGCCCCGGGGGGTAGCGGTCGGGCTGTCCCGGCCCTGGAGGAACAGGTTTGTCTGGGGCAGGGGAAACACCGATATCCCGGCCTCGGCTACCAGAGCGGCCACCTCGGCCTGCACCTCAGGTGACTGCAGTCCGAGCGTCACGCAGTGTCCCGCCGAGACCCCGTTGCCGAAACCGGAGCTAATAACCTGACGGGCGAGGTCGCGGAGGGTGAGCACCGACGGGTCGAGGGCCTCGTCGACATGGAGGTCAACACCGATTCCAGCTTCTGTGGCCACCTCGAGGGCGTGTGAGATCAGGCCGGGTCCGTCCGGGTCAAGGTGGGGACAGCCACCCACCAGGTCGGCTCCCACCTCGATGGCAGCAGCCAGTGCGGCCCTGTTGCCCTTACCTTCGGGACCCGTCATGGGGTTGCTCGTGAGGGCGACGATCTGGACGTCCATCAACCCGTTCATTCGGAGAGCTGCCTCGCGGACGGCCCGGATGCTCTGGATTCCTGAGCTCACGTTCACATGTGTGCGCACAGCCGTCGCCCCGTGAAGTAGCAGCAGTTCCATGGCCCTGGTCGCCCGTTCGGTTGTGTCTTGGTAGCTGAACCTGCCGGCGGAACTGGCTGACATCCATGAATCGATTGCTCCGCGGAGGTCGCCCGTCAGGTTTGGTACCGACTCCGCGGTGAGTGCCTTGTCGAGGTGGGCATGGGGTTCTGCCATAGCCGGCAGCACCAGCCATCTCTCAAGGTCTACGCCCGGCAGGCAGGTGTGGAGTGGTGATCCGGGCTTTCGGACCTCAGTTACAAGGCCGTCAAAGGTATGGATGTCTACCACTCGACCGTCGGCCAGCTTGGCGTCACGTAGTACGAATTCAGTTGTTTCCACGACGCTCCATGTTCACGTTCGGTGACCGGCTTGATGCTAGCGACGGCCTCCAGAACCAGAACATCCGGAGGGTAGTGTCGTGAGGCTCCGTGGTAGGAATGGTCCGGTGGGCTGATTTCATGTGAACGAGATGTCGGAATGGGAGTACAGGGTATGAGACGGGTGGTGCTCGGTCTGACCGGAGCCAGTGGAGTTGCATTCGGAATACGCGCCCTTGAGATGCTCGTCGGCGTCGATGGCATCGAGTCTCATCTGATCGTCACCTCTGCGGCGAGGTTGACCATTGGTCTAGAGACGGATCTCTCCGTAGCCGAGGTTGAGGGCCTCGCCGATGTGGTCCATCCCGTCAGGGATATCGCTGCCGGTCCCGCCAGCGGGTCATTTCAGACTGCCGGAATGCTCGTAGCCCCCTGCTCGATTCGAGCGCTCTCAGCCATTGCGAACTCCCACAGTTCTGACCTCCTGGTAAGGGCCGCTGACGTAACGCTCAAAGAGCATCGACCACTCGTGCTTATGGTCCGTGAGGCGCCGCTACATCTGGGGCACCTGCGCCTGATGTCCCAGGTGGTGGAGATGGGTGGGGTCGTCTACCCGCCGGTACCGGCTCTCTACACCCGCCCAGAGACCCTCGACGACATGGTGTCCCACACCGCTGCTCGGGCCCTTGACTTGTTGGGTGTTGAGATAGATGGCATGGAGCGCTGGCTAGGGTGACGCCATGTCCGGATGCCTCGCCGACCTGTCAGGGCCGAGTATCTCAGATGCCGTAGGCGTCGATTCGATCATCCTGCTCCCCGTTGGTGCCATCGAACAGCACGGCCCCCACCTGCCACTGTCGGTCGATTCCGTCATCGCCGAAGAGGTGGCCTCGGCGGTCCTGGCTGCCGCCGGTAACGAGGTGGACCTGTGGCTACTTCCGACCCTGGCAGTGTCCAAGTCCAATGAGCACGCCTGGTCGCCCGGAACCCTCTGGTTGAGCTCCGAGACGATGCTGCGGGTCCTCGATGACATCGCCGCCTGCGTGGCGACCACACCTGCGCGCAGGCTCGTCTTCCTGAACGCCCACGGTGGGAACTCGTCGCTACTTTCGGTGGCCTGTCGGGATATCCGGGTGAGACACGACCTGTTGACCTTCCTCGTGCATCCGTCCCTGCCGCCTGCGTCCGGCGGCACGAGCACCGAAGAGGAGCTCGGCATGGGAATCCACGGTGGTCTCAACGAGACCTCCGTCTTCGCCCACCTGCGACCCGGAGAGGTCAACATGGACCTCGCCGTTCGCCGCGTCCCCGAATGGATGGCAGGCAACGCGTCGGTCCGCTTCGGTGGCCCGGTGCAGTTCGGGTGGACAAGCCGGGACTTTGGACCCGACGGCCACATCGGTGACCCCACCGGCGCCAACCCCGAGTTGGGCCGGAAGTTGTTCGATGCGGCAGTGGCCAGCCTCGCTGAGCAGATGTGCGAGATCGCCGGATTCGACTTCAGGGCTTGAGCAGGCGTTTCACGGCTGGTCATATCTGGGGCATGATGTCCCGGTGCAGATGATTGCCGAGTTCACGATCGAACCCTTTGTTGAGGGCGATCCGGGACCCCATGTTCTGACCGCAATCGAGGTTGCAGAATCAGCCGGACTGGCCGTGGAGGTCGGACCGTTCGGTACGTCGGCCAGCGGAGATTCTGAAGCGGTCCTGTCCACGGTCGACGGAATCCTTAGGGCAGCGGTGACCAATGGAGCCACCCGGGTTTCGCTGCAGCTGAACGTCGGGTGATCAACCGGTCATCTGTGGCGCGCCCGCAAGAAACCTGACAGGGTGTCTTACGTCAGGGGCGAGATGAGTTGAGATCGATGCAGCGATCCTGATCGCGTCTGACGGAAGGGAAGTTTCAGAATGACGATACACAGACGTCTACTCGGCCTCCTGGCGATGGTCCTGACGCTCGGAATGGTGGCCTCGGCCTGCGGCTCCGACGATGGTGCTGACACCAAGGCTGCGTTCATCTACGTAGGACCTGTCGGTGACGCCGGCTGGACCTACGCCCACGATCAGGGACGGGCCGCCGCGGCGGCCGAGACCGGTGTGCAGACGGCGTACGTAGAGGCCGTTCCCGAGGGAACCGCCGACTTCGGCAACCATGTACGCGACTTCATCGACCAGGGCTACAACGTCATCATTGGCACGTCGTTCGGCTACATGGATGACATGCTGGCACTTGCCGACGAGTACCCCGATGTCGTCTTCGAGCACGTTTCCGGCTTCAAGCAGAATGACACCAACTTCGGCAACACCTTCGGTCGCATGTACGAGCCCCGGTTCCTGACCGGAATGGTCGCCGGCTCTGCAACCGAGTCAAACCTGCTTGGCTACGTGGCGGCGTTCCCGATCCCCGAGGTCATCCGGGGAATCAACGCATTCACGCTCGGTGTGAGGGCGGTGAACCCGGATGCACAGGTTGAGGTGATCTGGACAAGCACCTGGTTCGATCCAGCGGTCGAGGGCGATTCCGCCCAGGCCCTGCTCGACAAGGGAGCCGACGTGATCGCAATGCACCAGGACTCCACCGCCGCAGGCGAGAAGGCCGAGGCGGCTGGTGCCCGGTGGGTCTCCTACAACTCCGACATGAGCGCGTTCGCACCCAATGCATTCCTTACCGCTCCGGTCTGGGACTGGGGCCCGCGCTATGTCGAGATCATCGAGGCTGCCAAGGCCGGCACCTACGAGCCGGATGCCTACTGGGGGTCCATGGCGGACGGCGTGGTTGACATCGCCGACATCGCAGCCGACGTTGACGCGGGTGTGAAGGCAGCCGTGGCGGACAAGAAGGCGGCGATCATCGCCGGCAACTTCCACGTCTTCAGCGGCCCGATCAACGATCAGGACGGCCACCTTGTAGTAGCTGCGGGCGAGACCATGGACGACGGTTCGATGCTCGGAATGGACTTCTTCGTTGAAGGAGTGATCGGCTCCACCGGCTGATCCGGCAGTTCCCGAAACTGACATACGTGCACGGCGGCGGCGGAGGGGACCTCTCCGGCGCCGCCGTCGCGTCTGACCCCGAAGGTCCCCTCCGATGAGGCAACCCCGATGATGAACAAATTCGACACGCTGCCAGCCGTAACTGCCGTGGAATTGTCGGGAATCTGGAAGCGATTTCCCGGGGTTGTCGCGAACGCCGGGGCCAGTCTGAGCGTTTACCGAGGCAGCATCCACGCCGTTCTCGGCGAGAACGGTGCCGGAAAGTCGACGCTCATGAACGTGCTGGCCGGTGTCTACCGACCCGATGAAGGGGAGGTCCGCGTCGAGGGGGTGGAGCACAGGTTCCGTACCCCCGCCGACGCCCTTGCGTCAGGGATCGGCATGGTGCACCAGGAGTTCCGCCTGGTTCCCTCGTTCACCGTGGCTGAGAACGTGGTGCTGGGTGCCGCCGCCCGGGTCCTGCGGCGCCAGGCCATTGAGGACGAGGTGGGGGAGTTGGCCGAGCGTTTCGGCTTGGCCACCCGACCCGAGCGTCCGGTGTGGCAACTGTCGATGGGTGAGCGCCAGAGGGTCGAGATCCTCAAGGCCCTCTGGCGTGATGCCCGCATCCTGATTCTGGATGAACCAACAGCGGTGCTCACACCGGCAGAGGCCGACGAGTTGGGGGTTGTGCTCAGGGCAATGGCCGATGCCGGCAGGTCGGTGATATTCATCAGCCACAAGCTCCACGAGGTGACCGGTTTCTGTGACGAGGCAACCGTGCTGCGGGGAGGCCGGACGGTCGCCGCTTCCATGAGCGTCCCTGATACGGATGCGGGAGAGTTGGCATCGCTCATGGTCGGGTCCTTGCCTGTGACAACCGAGAGGCCACCAGCTCATCCAACGGGCCCACCCCTCCTGGAGGTCTCCGGCCTGTCGGCGCTCGGCGACCGCGGCCTACCGGCACTCGAGTCGGTCGACCTGACAGTCAGGGCCGGCGAGATCGTCGGCATCGCCGGTGTCGCAGGCAACGGCCAGCGTGAGCTGTGCCAGGTCGTGTCGGGCCTACGGCCAGCGAAGGCCGGAACCGTCCACCTCGCAGGTGACGACATGACGGGGGCTTCACCCAGGAGGCTCTTCCAGGCGGGGCTCGGCTACATCCCCGAGGATCGCCTTGGAGTTGGCCTGGCTCCCCGCCTGTCCGTGATCGACAACTCCATACTTCGCACATACGAGGCCCACCGCCGTGGCCCGTTCATCGTCGCCGACAGGGCTGAGGCCCACTGCGCAGACCTGGTCGAGAGGTTCGGAGTACGCACCGGTCCCCTTGACGAGCCCATGGCCGGACTGTCCGGTGGCAACCTGCAACGGCTACTTGTCGGGCGGGAGTTGAGCGGTAGGCCGCGGGTCGTAATGGCTGCCCAGCCGACCCGCGGGCTCGACGTGCAGGGAGTCAAGGCGATCCAGGACCTCCTTGTCGAGGCAAGGGAGGCGGGCGCAGCGGTGCTGCTGGTCTCTGAGGACCTCGACGAACTGCTGACCCTCGCCGACCGCCTGGTTGTCATGCATGACGGCGAGATCGTCGGCGAGTTCGATCCCACGACGGCCGCCCGGTCAGAGATCGGTGAGGCGATGATCGGCCATGCCGCAGGAGTGGGTTCGTGAACCGGCCGGTTCTCGTCCGGCGTGAGCAGGCCCTCCGGGGCGGTCAGCCACTGTCGTTCGCAATAGGCCTTGTAGTGGCGCTCACGATCGGAATCGTGCTGTTGCTGGGTGCCGGGCACGACCCGGTCGCCATCTACGAGCGCATGTTCGTCGCTGCACTGGGAGATCCCGACTCGTGGTCGGTGACCCTGAACCGGGCGGTACCCCTGGGCCTCGCCGGCCTGGCGGTGGCCATCGCCGGCTCCATGGGGCTCTGGAACATCGGAGCCGAGGGACAGATCCTGGCCGGGGCCATGATGGCGGCGGGTGTGGCGAGGATCGGCGAGGGTTGGCCTGGTCCGGTTCTTGTGACGGCGATCCTCGTAGGTGGTGTGCTTGGTGGAAGCCTGTGGGCCCTGGGGCCGGCTGTGGCACGGTCCCAGATCGGGGTGAACGAGATCCTTACGACCCTGATGCTGAACGAGGTTGCCCTTCGTCTCGCCCAGTGGCTCATCCACGGCCCATGGAAGGACCCCGACTCGTTCAACTTCCCGCTCGCCCCGATGATCCCGGACCATGGCCGCCTGCCGACGCTGTTCGGGCGTGCCCATGTAGGGGTGATCGTCGCCCTTGTCGTCATTGCCCTGTTTGCCGTCGCAGTGAACCGGACTGCATGGGGCTTCGAGTTGCGGGTGGCCGGCTCGTCTGGGGCGACTGCCCGCTACGCCGGCATATCACTGGAGCGCAAGACCGCAACGGTTCTCGTCATGGCCGGTGGCGCAGCGGGCCTTGCCGGTGGAATCGAACTGGCCGGGACGGCGGACAGGTTGACTGAGGGAATATCCAACGGCTTCGGCTATGCGGGGATCATCGTGGCGGCCCTGGCCCTGATGCGGCCGTCGGGCGTTGCCGCCGTTGCTGTGTTGTTCGGTGCGGTACAGATAGGTGGCCAGAGCATCCAGACAATGGGCGTCTCGTCGTCGGTCTCCACCATTCTTCAGGCCCTGATCCTCTTCGGAGCCATCGGTGCCGGTGTGTTGAGCCGGTACCAGGTTCGCATGGTCGCCGGTGATCCCGGTGGCGATGTTGTTGAGTTGGGAGAGGCCAGGTGAACGAGGCGTCCCTCATCGGCCTGTGCGCCGCAACGGTGTCCTTCGGTGCCCTCCTCTACCTGGCAGCTCTGGGTGAGATGGTGTCCGAGAAGGCTGGGATCTTGAACCTCGGGGTCGAGGGGATGATGGCCATGGGGGCCGTAACCGGCTTCATGACCGCACTGGAGTTCGGCAACCCGTGGCTGGCGCTGGTGGTGGCCGTGCTGGCTGGCGCCCTGGTTGCACTGTTACACGGTTGGTTCACGGTCGTGTTGGGAGCCGAGCAGGTCGTGTCAGGCCTGTCTCTCACGATTCTGGGTCTGGGCCTGGCGGCCTACCTCGGTAAGAATGCTGTCGGCCGACCACCCGGTGCCGTTCTGGCACCCGTCGACTGGCCTGTCCTCTCAGACATTCGCTGGGTGGGGCCGGTTCTCTTCCAGCAGTCGCCGATGGTCTACCTGTCGGTCCTTGTCGGGGTGGTTGTCTGGTTCGTGCTCAGCCGGACACGCACCGGGCTGGCCCTGAGGGCGGCAGGGGAGTCGGCGTCGACAGCCGATGCGGCCGGCCACTCCATTGTGGGCCTCCGCCTCGCAGCCGTAGCCGTCGGTGGAGGCCTTGCCGGCGCCTCCGGCGCATACCTCACCCTCTCGCTCACCCCGCAGTGGGCCGAGGGGATCACCGCCGGTCGGGGTTGGATAGCCGTGGCGCTGGTGATCTTCGGTGCATGGAAGCCGGGTCGGGTGGCGCTGGGAGCGCTGCTGTTCGGCGGCACGTTGGCGCTCAAGACCAGGCTGCAGACTTTCGGCGTGGACTTCTCACCGATCCTGCTGTCAATGCTTCCCTACCTGCTGACCATCGGCGTACTCGTCGTGATCTCAGTTCGGGCGAGGAACCGTCCATCGCCGGCTCCCGCCTCGTTGGGCATCGCCTACCGGCGCGAGGAACGCTGACGGGCGGTCAGCGCTCGACACCTGTGAGCAGGACCACCACCGTGTCGTCGTCGTCGACCATGCCGTGGCGTCGGGCTGTCAGGAGGCCGGCCAGGCCGGCAGTGCCGGTCGGGTCGGCAGGTACCCCGGTGTGGTCGTGGACGAGGCGATGGGCCTCGGCCACCTCCGCCTCGGTCGACACCACGGGAGAACCGCCGCTTTCCAGCATTGTGGTCACGATCGGTTGCCAGTCGTAGACGACGTCGTCAAGGATGCCGGTGGCCAGCGAGCCTGGGTCATCCCATGGCCACATGAGGGAAGAGTCGTCTGGGCTGGTCAGGGCGGCAAGGGGATCGTCCAGTTGTTGCACAAGCCTGAACGCACGCGCCAGTGGGGCACAGCCCTCTGACTGGACGGCGTGCAATTTGGGCCTTGAGGCAAGGGCCCCCAGACCAGCTGCCTCAGTGAGGGCCTGGCTGGCCGAGCTGGCCAGGGCCCCACCACCAACCTGGATGAACAGGTGATCACAGGTGGTTGCTGATTCCATCAGGCCGGTCGCCAACTCGAACCCGATGGTCCGGCCGCCGTCGATTGTCATGAGGTTCTCGGTTCCCTGGCAGGTGAACGGGATTGCTCCATCGGCGACCAGCTCACGGGCGCGTAGGACGCACGGATCGCCAACCTCGCCGTCGCGCCTCTCACAGGTCTTCGCGGTGGCACCCAGGTCGTCGAGCATGGCAAGTACCGCCGGATCAGCCCAGACCGGTACGTGGATCGTGAGTGGCCGGCTGGCGGCCCGCGCCACGACAGCGGCTGCAAGGGCGGCGTTTCCACACGAGGCGATGACCAGCGGGGTCTCGGCGGACACACCGTCCACCTCAAGGTGCAGGGCAAGGCCGAACAGGTGGCGTGCCTTGTGCGTCCCGGACACGTTGCCGGTCTCGTCCTTGCCGAGCAGCCTGCCTGTGTGGCCGAAGGCGGACCCGACCTCGGCCAGGTCGACCAGGGGCGTGTCCCGGAACCCGGTGCCGTCGACCTCGGCTACGGCACCATCCAGTCGGCGCACGATCTCGACGAAGGCTTCGTCGTCGAACCCAGCCTCCATGGCCCGATGATGGGACCAGAGCATCGACCGGTAGCGGACGAACGGGTTGGGGTCGGCGTCGAGGTCCTCTGAGCCGGTGGGCCAACGAGCACCCGGAGGGGATCCCAGCCAACCAACTGGCCGCTGCGGCGAGCTCACCCGGTTTTCAGTCGCCCGACACGCCTGTCTGGGCATTGAACTCGTCGATCATGGCGTCCCATTCCGGGGCGAGGCTCTGAACCTGCTTCCAGAAGGACTGCTGGCGGCGAGCCTCGAAGTCCTCGAACTCAACGCCCTGCTGTTCGACCCAGGTGAAGTAGCCGAGGTTGAAGATGCGGTCCCTTCCGAAGTCGTCGAGCACCTCGACGTCCTGCGTGTCGGCTCCTGCCAGGTGTTCGGCTATGGCGTCGGCCGCCTCGGCGGAACCGAAGCCACCGGCGTATCTGCCAGCAGCCATCGACTCACGCTCGCTGCCGTACATCTCGGCTCCGTCGGTGGCGATGGTCACGATGGCATCTTCGGGGCCCAGGTCGAGGGTGCGGGCGGTCTTGATCGATGCAAGGACGTTGCAGATGCTGGAGAGACCCAGGTGGCCGAGCTGGTCGATGACGTTCTGGTCGACACCGTGCGTATCGGCCAGCACCTCCCTGCCTGCGTTGGTGTTGAACACGACACCCAGTTCGTCGCACGACCGGTCGCTGATCGCCACCACGACATCGGTGTTGGTGACGTTGTGGATGAGCGGGATGTGCTTGTCGCCGATGCCCTGGATGTTGTGCTCGCCGAAGCCGTTGTTGAGCATCGTGGGGCACTCGAGGGCCTCGACAGCCACGATCCGGGCACCGTGGTCGGACTTGAGTCGTTCACCTGCCGCAAGGGTGCCCGAGGATCCGGATGCGGCGACAAAGGCTGCCAGCTTCAGCCCCGGCTGCCTGTCGCGGTTGTGTTCGTAGACGTGTTCCAGTGCACGACCCGTCACCTCGTGGTGGCCGACGTGGTTGGCGAACTCGGTGAACTGGTTGAAGATGAAGTTGCCCGGGTCGAGGCTGAGTTCGTCACAGGCGTCGTAGATCTCCTTGACGTTGCTCTCAGACCCGGTGGTGCGGATCACGTCGTCGGGGTCGGCGATCCAGCGGTCGAGCCACTCGAAGCGCTCGCGGCTCATGTTCTCGGGCAACACGGCGACCCCACGTGACTCCATGAGGGTTGAGATGGCCACGCCACCACGGGCGTAGTTGCCCGTCGATGGCCAGATCGCACGGTGGACCGTCGGGTCGAACTGTCCGGTCACAACCCTGGGTGTGAGGCAGGCATAGGCGGCCAGCACCTTGTGTGCACCGATCATGGGGAAGCGGTTGCCGAAGGCCACGATGATCGGTGCCTCCACGCCGGTCAACTCGGTCGGGAGGACCACGTGCTCGGGTACGTCGACGATGCCTCCGTGGAGGTCGTTGTACCAGTGGACCCGGAACAAGTTGAGCGGGTCGGCGGCGTCATGGTCGATGTCGGCGAGGCGACTCCTGATCCCATCGGGGATGCGTGACGGGTCGGCCAGTTGGGCGAAGGTGGGGAGAACAATTCCACAGGACCTGAAGCGGTCGACGCTGCGCTGGTAGCCGGCGTCGTCGACGAGGTCGGTGAGCAGGCCGAACCTGCTGTGATCGAAGTTCTCTGGAACGCTCACTAGCTATCTGTCTCCCGGTGGGCTGTCCTGGCTGGGAATTCAGGCTGATTGGAGGTTCAGGCTACCGCCGCCTGCAGGTCCGGGTTGACAAAGTGTGCAAACGGTCATTTGGCACAGAAACCGCAGATCAGCCGGTATGCCGCGGATCTCAGGCCCGATGGTGCGAGGCTATGGGGCCATGTTTCGTAGGGTAATTCAGGTCGTCGTGACCTTGTGTTTGATCGCCGCGGGCGGTGTGCTGGCTTCTCGCGCCGCTGAACCCTCGGTGCGTCCCGTGCTCTACCCGGCGCCGCCCACCACGGTCGCTCCGCCGACCACCACGACCACGGTGTCGCCGTTCACCACGGTGGCGGTTACGCCCGCAACGACGGTTGCTGATGTGGCTCCCGTAGCCACAACCGTGCCTGGCGCACCCGTGACCACCACCGCTCCTCCGCCCGTTACCACCACGACCGTTCCCATCGATGAGGAGGCTGTCCTCACCGCCCACTACGTGTGGGGCAAGAGCACTGCAGCCAGGACCCTCCAGACCGTCCTCGGCGTGACCGTGGACGGCTGGTACGGGCCAGCCACGAGGGCCGCCCACCTGGCTGAGAACACAGCCCGGGGCTTTGGCACGGGCGGGGTTCCGTCGGTGCCCACCACCACGACTGCTCCTCCAACTACCGCACCACCGGCAGGGGAGGCCACGACATCTACCGCCCCGTCGGTGACCGTGCCGTCCACCTTCGGTGGCATGGGCGCTGAGATTGTCGCACAACTCCTGGGTCAACCATGTATTGCCGATGGCGACCTGGGCGACTGTCCGCCTGAGATCGACGCTCTCATCAGCGGCCTGGTGGGCTGAGGAGCAAACCCGGCGGCTGGCCACCAGATATCTTGAGTATCGAACATATGTTCGATACGGTCGGAGGCCGTGCCCAGCCCCATCCCCTACGCCGAGTTGCACTGCCACTCGCATTTCAGCTTCCTGGACGGTGCCTCTGACCCCGCCGAGTTGGTGGCTGAGGCATCCCGGCTGGGGCTGACCGCCCTGGCTCTCACCGACCACGATGGCTTCTACGGGGTGGTCCGGTTCGCCGAGGCGGCCCGACAACACGGCTTGGCCACGGTGTTTGGCGCCGAGCTCACGATCGACGCCCCCTCGCTCCGTACCGGTTCCCCGGATCCCCCCGGCACCCATCTGGTGGTGCTGGCCGAGGGTCCCGCCGGGTACGCCCGCCTGGGCACGGCCATTACCGAGGCGCAGCTGGCTGGCAGCAAGGGCCATCCGCGGCTCTCCCTCGACATGTTGACCGGGTTGTACGAGGGGACGGGCGGAGAGGGACACGCTCCCTGGCTGGTGCTCACGGGTTGTCGCAAGGGGGCGGTGCCCACAGCCCTCGCCAGCGATGGCCTGTCGGCTGCCCGACGTGTCCTCGACGACCTGGTGGCCCGTTTCGGCCGTAACCGGGTGGCTGTCGAGCTCTGGGACCACGGCAACCCCCTGGATGCAGGCAGGAACGAGGCCCTGGCCCGGCTGGCCGTGTCGGCCGGAGTCACGGCGGTGGCCACCAACAACGTCCACTACCACGACCTCTCCCGCCGCCGCCTGGCAACCGTCATGGCCGCCGTGCGGGCCCGCCGCTCTCTCGAGGAGCTGGACGGCTGGCTGCCGGCGGCCGGCAGCGCCCACCTGCGTTCCGGGGCCGAGCAGGCCCGCCGCTTCGCCCGCTTTCCCGGCGTGGTCGAGGTTGCAGCCGAACTGGGGGGCCGCTGCGCCTTCGACCTGGACCTGATAGCCCCCGACCTGCCTCCCTATCCGTGCCCCGACGGGCTGGACGAGATCGGGTACCTCCGTCGCCTCGCCGAGGCCGGTGCCGCCGACCGCTACGGGCCACGGGGGTCCGAGCGGGTCGCAGGGGCATGGAGGCAGGTTGACCACGAGTTGGCTGTCATCGGACAGTTGGGGCTCGCCGGCTACTTCCTCGTGGTCTGGGACCTGGTCCAGTTCTGTCGCCGTTCCGACGTCTACTGCCAGGGCCGAGGGTCGGCTGCCAACTCGGCGGTCTGCTACGCCCTGGGCGTGACCAACGCCGACGCTGTGGGCCTGGGCCTGTTGTTCGAGCGCTTCCTGTCACCTGAGCGTGACGGGCCACCCGACATCGACATAGATATCGAGAGCGGTCGCCGCGAAGAGGTCATCCAGTACGTCTACGGGCGCTACGGGAGGCGCTACACCGCCCAGGTGGCCAACGTCATCACCTACCGGGCCCGCTCAGCGGTGCGCGACGTGGCGAGGGCACTCGGCTACGCCCAGGGCCAACAGGATGCCTTCGCAAAGGGGCTGGAGCGCAGGTCGCGGGTGGGAGGCACCGGGAGCGTCCCCGCACAGGTGGCCCGGATGGCCGACGAGCTGTGTGACGCCCCCAGGCACCTGGGCGTCCACTCAGGTGGCATGGTGATCTGCGACCGCCCCCTGGCCGAGGTGTGCCCCATCGAGTGGGCCACCATGGCCGACCGCAGTGTCCTGCAGTGGGACAAGGAGGACTGTGCCGCCGTGGGCCTCGTCAAGTTCGACCTGCTGGGCCTCGGCATGTTGAGCGCCCTCCACGGGGCCGTGGACCTGATTGCCGCCCACGAGGGGGTGCAGGTTGACCTGTCCCGCCTATCCCAGGAGGACGCCGTCTATGACATGGTCTGCGCCGCCGACACCATCGGGGTGTTCCAGATCGAGAGCCGTGCCCAGATGGCCACCCTGCCCCGGCTGCGGCCCCGCTGCTTCTACGACCTGGTCGTCGAGATAGCTCTGATCAGGCCCGGCCCCATCCAGGGTGGGTCGGTGCACCCCTACATCCGGCGCCGCAACGGCCGCGAGCCGGTCACCTACCCGCATCCCCTCTGCGAGAAGGCCCTGTCCAGGACCCTCGGGGTGCCGCTGTTCCAGGAGCAGCTCATGCAGCTGTCCATGGACGTGGCCGGGTTCACCGCCTCCGAGGCTGACAGCCTGCGCCAGGCCATGGGCTCCAAGCACAGCCGGGAACGCATGGCCGCCCTGCAGGAGCGCTTCCGTGCCGGGGCCGCCGAACTGGGCGTGCCGCCGGAGGCCATCGCTGAGGTCTGGGAGAAGCTGGCCGCCTTCTCCGACTACGGGTTCCCCGAGAGCCATTCGGTGTCCTTCGCCCACCTGGTGTACGCCAGCTGCTGGATCAAGCTCCACCACCCGGCGGCGTTCTGCGCTGCCCTCCTGAACGCCCAACCCATGGGGTTCTACACCCCCCACACCCTGGTTCAGGACGCCCGCCGCCACGGTGTGGAGGTGCGCACCCCCGACCTGAACCTGTCCGGTGCAGGAGCGACCCTGGAGGATGCCTCCGGCCCCGCGGTCAGGCTGGGCCTGGGGTCGGTGAGGGGGGTGGGTGACGACCTGGCCGAGCGGGTCGCCGCCGGCCGGCCGTACAGGTCCATCGAGGACCTGCAGCGCCGGATAGGTCCCGGCAGCGACGTCATGGAGGCCCTCGCCACCGCCGGGGCCTTCGGGTGCTTCGACATCGACCGTCGCTCTGCCCTCTGGTCGGCGGGGGCCCTGGCCGCCTCGGGCCCCGACCGCCTGCCGGGCATCGTGACCGGGGTGGAGCCGCCGGCGCTACCCGGGCTCTCAGAACCCGATACCGCCCGGGCCGACCTCTGGGCCACGGGGGTGTCGCCCGACGGCCACCCGACCAGGTTCGTGCGTGAGCGCCTTTCAGTCGAGGGGGTGCTCACCGCAGCTGACCTGGCGTCGGTGGCAGACCGTCAGCGGGTGGTGGTGGCCGGCGTGGTGACGCACCGCCAGCGGCCACCCACCGCCGGAGGGGTCACCTTCGTGAACCTCGAGGACGAGACGGGCCTCGTCAACGTGATCGTCTCGAAGGGCTGCTGGGCCCACCACCGTGAGGTGGCGGCAGGTGCGGTGGCCCTCCTGGTGAGGGGCAGGGCCGAAGTGGCAGACGGGGTGGTCAACGTGGTGGCAGAGCGCCTGGAGCCCCTGCTGCTGGCCAGCCCCGGCAGGGCCAGGGACTTCCGCTGAGGGGGATGGTCGGCGATTGGGCGAAATGCGCCGTCGGGGGGCGGGCGGGCGACCACACTGGTGCCATGCGTTCTATGCGCCGCGCCCCTGTAGCCGCTCCGTCGGCTGACACTGGACAGCGGCTCGTCGCGCTCCTGATCGGGGTGCTGGCCGCCTCCGCAGGTGGCCTGGTTCTGGCATCCGCCGACGACACCCTGCGGGACCTGCCTGGCCTGCTGCTGTTGGTACCCGGTGCCATCGCCCTGAGGGGCAACGTGTTTGGCGCCATGGGCAGCCGGCTCGGCACCGCGGTTCACGCAGGAACGTTCCGCCTGGGCCTGCACTCCGAGGGGGTCGTCGCCCAGAACCTCACGGCCGCTGCCGTCCTGAGTTTGACCCTGAGCGTTGTGCTGGCAGTCATGGCGAAGGGGATGGCCATCGTCTTCGCCATCAGCCCCACCATGACCCTCGTGGACTTCATCGTGGTGTCGGTGCTCGGTGGCCTCCTGGCGTCGGTGGGGGTGAGCCTGGCGACGATGGGCCTCGCAGCAGGCTCGGTGCGCTTCGGGTGGGACCTGGACAACGTGATGGCACCACTGGTCAGCACCCTCGGAGACCTGGCCACGGTGCCCGCACTGGTGCTGGCGGCGACCGTGGCCGGACGAAATGGCCTGACCGGCCTTGTCGGAGCGGTCGCCGCCATCGTGGCAGCCGTCTCCCTCGTGGTCGCATGGCACAGCCACCGGGAGCAGGTTCGCACCATCGTGCGCCAGTCGGTCCCGGTTCTGGCTGCAGCCGCCCTTCTGGACCTGATCGCCGGCGTAACCGTGGAGAGGCGTCTCGACGACCTGCTTGCCGCCGAGGCCGTGCTGATACTGCTTCCAGCCTTCCTGGGGGTCGCCGGAGCCCTGGGCGGCATCCTGTCCAGCCGCCTCTCCACCCAGTTCCACCTGGGACTCGACGACGCAACACCGCTCCCGAGTCGGGCAAGCCTGCGTGACATGCGGGCGCTAGTGGCCCTGGCCGTCCCCGTGTTCATGCTGGCCGCGGTGGTCGCCCACGTGGCAGCCGAGACGACAGGCCAGACGACTCCTGGGTTCGCGGACCTGTTGGCCCTGGCCCTGCTTGCGGGTCTGGCAGCAACCCTCTTCGTGACCGTGGTCGCCTACTACACCACCATGGCTGCAGTCCGCTTCGACCTAGACCCCGACACCTATGGCATCCCGGTGGTCACCTCGACGCTGGACCTGGCCGGCGCCTTCACCCTGATCCTGGCGATGGTCGCCGTGGGGGTGGCGTGATGATCCCGCCTCTCTACCTCTCAGATACCGACAGACCCCTATTCCCGAATACCCGCCGACCCGGTGGGCGTACCATTCACCCAATAGATCCAACGAGGAACTGATGGACGACAGACCCCGCAACCTGCGGGCCATGCTGGCTGAGGCCAAGGACACATCCGAGCTGATGGTCGACCTCGCCTACGCATCGGTCTACTTCAACGATCCTGACATGGCCGAGGAGGTCGACGAGCTCGAGGCCCAGATGAGCGAGATGGTGCACGACATGCGCGCTGTCTGCGTCCTGGCCGCCCGCAGCCCGCGTGAGGCCGAGGGCATGTCGTCGGTGCTCCAGGTGGTTTCCGCCATTGAGCGCATCGCCAATGACGCCGTTGACATCTCCCGCATCGTCACGCGCCGTCTCGGGATACCGCAACAGTTGGTGGCCGACCTGTCTGACGCCGAGGAGGTGTCACACAGGGTCCTCGTACGCGAGGGCTCCCACATGGCACACCGGCCGCTCGAGGCCCTGGAGTTGACCATCCAGGCCGGAATGCGGGTCATGGCGGTCCGTCGGGGCCGGCAGTGGATCACCGATGTGGCCGGTGACACGGTCCTGGTACCCGACGACGTCCTGTTCCTGCGTGGCTCACCTGAGGGAATCACCCGCCTGCGCGAGCTGGCCGCAGCACCGGTCTGGGAGGCACCTCATGCTGTGGAGGGCGAGGCCCTCACCGACCTGGATCGGGCCGTGGACGTGCTCGTCGAGATGAAGAACCTCTCCGAGGCAGCAGTCGGCCTCGCGTACAGCGCGCTGGTGCTGGCGGACCGGGGTCTGGCGGCCGAGGTGCGCCACCTCGAGGACCGCCTGGACGAGATGAAGAACCATCTGGAGCTCTGGGTGCTCAGGTCCGCCGGTAGCGACCTCGACCCTTCTGAACTGTTGGGCGTGCTCCAGTTGGCCGAGGCTGCCGAGGACATCGGCGACCAGGCCCAGGCAATGGTGTGGCTTATCGAGGAGGAAGAGGAGCTCCACCCCATCCTCGGCATTGCCCTGGGCGAGGCCGACGAGGTCGTGGTGCGCTATCCCGTCGCTGCCGGTTCAGAGGTGGATGGCGCCACCCTCTCGGAACTGCAGCTCAACATCGAGCCGGGTTTCACGGTCCTGGCCGTTCGTCGGGGAGGCGGCTACGTGTACAGGCCACGTGGGCAGGTGCGCCTGGAGCCCGGCAACGAGATCATCGCCAGCGGCCCCGACGAGGGCCGGGTGCTTCTGGCCCGCCTGTGCGGCTGGGATCTGGTCGAGGAGGAAGAGGGCGAGGACGAGTTGGTCCCGGCTCGCCGGTAACTGGTTAGGAGCCGTCGCTACCCTCGGGCACTGCTGAACCGTCAGCCGCACCACCGTCTGCAGGTTCTCCCCTGAAGAGTTCGGCTATCGCTCCCAGTGAGCCCATTGTCGAACTCAGCTCTGCCGGTAGGAAGATCTTGGTGGCCTGGCCGTCGGCGATCTCGCCCAGGGTCTCGAGGTACTTGATGGCGATCAGGTCCGGCGTGGGGTCACCCTCGTGGATGGCGCCGTACACCTTGCGAATCGCCTCGGCCTCGCCCTCGGCCACGGTCAGCTGCCGGTAGCGCTCGGCGTCGGCCACGGCCTCGATGGCCTGCGCCTCGCCCTCGGCCTCCAGGATGGCCTGCTGCTTGACGGCCTCGGAGGCCAGGATCAGGGCCTGCTTTTCACCTTCGGCGCGTGTGATCGATGCCTCACGGACACCGTCGGCCTCGAGTACCACGGCCCGCCTGGTGCGCTCTGCCTTCATCTGCTCGTGCATGGCCGCCATGACGTCGCCCGGCGGGTCGATCCGCTGGATCTCGACCCTCACCACCCGTACGCCCCATTTGTCGGTTGCATCGTCGAGCACCTCGCGCAGCTTTACGTTGACGTTGTCGCGCGACGTGAGGGCCTGGTCGAGGCTCATCTCGCCGATCACGTTACGCAGGTTGGTCTGTGCCAGCTTGGTGATGGCCATGAGGAAGTTGGCCACGTTGTAGACGAGACGCTGGGCGTCGGTCGGCTCGTAGTAGATGACCGCATCCACGGTGACTGTCACGTTGTCCTTGGTGATCACCTCCTGGGGAGGTACGTCGACGACCTGCTCGCGCATGTCGATCCGGACCAGCGACTGGACCACCGGGATGATCAACTTCAATCCCGGGTCGGTTGTCATCTTGTACTTTCCGAGTTGTTCGATGATGCCGCGCTGGAAGGGCCTGACGATCTTGATCGCCGAGGCGGCGAACACGAACAGGACGAAGGCAATGACCACTAGGACGATTACTGCTGCCATGTTGATGCTTTCTTTGTTGGTTGGCCTTGTTGATCCGGTGGGCCGGTTCAGTCGGGCTCGCTGACAGCCTTAACGACTGCCCTGGTTCCCTCGATCTGGACGACCTCGATTCGTGTACCGGACGGCAGGTGCCCGTCGTCGGCCGTCTCGGCGTGCCACTCCTCGCGACCTATCCGGACGATTCCCATCTGCTCAGGGTCGGGCGACAGGTCGGCGATGACGACGCCGGTCTCGCCGATCAGTCGGCTGGACCCGACACCGATCGGGTTGCCGCCCCGATCGAGTCGTCTGGCCAGTGGCCGTACTGCGGCAAATGCGGCCGCTGACACGATCACGAAGGTCAGCCACTGCCAGGAGGCGGTGGCACCGGCGAATGCCACGACGGTTGCGATTGCCGCACCCACACCGAACGGGAGCAGGAAGAAGGTTCCGGCCATTGCGATCTCGCCAACCACGAAGGTTGCCGATGCAACCAGCCAGATCCAGCGCCAGACCTCTGGTTCCACCTGATGGCTCCTCTCTCAGCCTGTTCGATCCACCCGGATATGTCAGCGACTCGGGTAGACCCTGCTTGTGCCAGCAACGTACTACGGGTCCTGCGGGGGCGTGCAGCGCAGGCAGTGCCCGCCGCTACGGTGTCCGCCCATGGGGAACCCGGCTGAGTCTGAACTGAGGCTCATGACGATCCATGCCCACCCCGATGACGAGGCCTCCAAGGGTGCGGCGACGGTTGCCTCATGCCATGCCAACGGAGCGCACTGCGTGCTGGTGTGCTGCACCGGCGGCGAGGTGGGGGACATCCTGAACCCGGTGATGGACACCCCAGAGGTCCGGAACAACCTGGTCGACGTAAGGGCAGCGGAGTTGGAGAAGTCCGCTGAGATCATCGGCTACGACGAGGTCGTGATGCTCGGCTACCGCGACTCCGGCATGCCCGATTCCGAGGAGAATGCCCACCCCGATGCCTTCGCCAACGCCGACCCCGATGAGGCCATCGCCCGCCTCGTTGAGGTCATCCGCAGGGTCAGGCCGCACGTGATCGTGACCTATCCCGACGACCGGCGGGGCTACAACCACCCCGACCACCTCCAGGTCCACGACATCTCCGTTCCCGCCTTCGAGATTGCCGGCGACCCCGACTGCTGCTCCGAGGCGGGTGAACCCTGGCACCCACTGAAGCTCTACTTCACCACCTGGTCCCGTGCCCGCATCGAAGGCCTCCATCGCAAGCACCTGGAGTTGGGCATCGAGTCGCCCTACAGCGAGTGGTGGTTCAAGCGCCCCTCCCAGGACCACCTCATCACCACACAGGTGCCGGCCGGCGACCACTGGAATGTCCGACGTGATGCCCTTCTCGCCCACGCCACCCAGGTCGACCCTGAGTCACCGTTCTGGTTCGGCCTGCCCGACGAGGTGGCCAGGACCGTCCACCCCTTCGACGACTATGTGCTGGCACAGTCGCTTGTGGGCGGACCCGTCGATGGCCGAATCGAGGACGACCTGTTCGAGGGTATCCGCGACATGTCGGCCGGTGAGGTCGAGGTGTTGGCACACCGGGGTGTCGGTGGGAGGCCACCCGACGGCGAGGCCCTCATGGACAAGACCAGATGACCCAGTTCCTGTCCGAGGACTGGCTGGCGGAGTTGGCCGGGGCCTGTTCCGCTCTTCCGGAACAGGCCGGAGTGGATGGCACCGTCAGGTTCGTTGTAACCAGCACCCCGCTGGGGCGTGTTGAGTTCCGCACGGTCGTCGCCGATGGCCGAGTGGCCGACGTGGTCCCCGGCAAGCCGGGTGAGGCCGATGCCACGGTCACCTGGAAGTACCCGGAGGCAGTGGCCTGGATCCGGGGTGAGTTGGACCCCGACGTCGCATTCATGACCGGTCGGTGCAAGGTTGAGGGCGACTATGAGGCCTACGTGTTCGGGCTGCGGCCCATGTTCGGAAGCGAGACCTGGGCGGGGCTGCTAACCGGCTTGGCAGGTACAACCGAGTTCGGGTAGGAGAGCCTCCGGTTTCAGGCTGCGTCCCGCTGGACGTCTCGGATTTCGCGCCAACTGACGAGGGTCACTCCACCCCGGTCTACATCGGCCCACAACTCGGAGTTGTCACACACCAGGTCCCGGTGCTCGACGCGTCTGCCCCAGCCATGGCAGAGGGCCCTCAGCTCGGGTGTGTCGTCTGCCGGCTCCACAACTAACTCGGTCACACCGGGTGCCAGATCCATGGCAGAGCGCTCGATGGCAGCTGGGTCGGCCAGCCTCTCGAGCCTGTGGTAGTCAACGGTGAGCACGCCCTCTTCGGCGGCAAGGGACCGGAAGGGAAAGCCTGCGGTGGTCTCAGCCGGTGCTCCTTCGAGTCTCATTGGCAGGTCGAAGTCGACGGCCATCTCGAGGTACACGTCGAAGAACTCGGGTCGGTTCTGGAGGGCCCCCATGTGCGAGCTGATGTGGGTGACGTCAAAACCCCAGAGGATCGCCCTCTCCAGTTGAGCCCTGCATTCCCGTCTGGTTTCGTCGAGGTCGGCGTGGTCCCAGAGGTCCTCGACCGTGCGCGGGAAGCCTCCGTCGCCGTCAAGAAGTGACGGGGCATGCGTAATGGGCCGCCACCTGTAGCAGTCGAGTTCAGCGTTGAGCGTCAGGTGTACGCCGACCGCCTCACCCCGGTAGTGGAAGGCGGCCTCTCGTGCCCACGGGCCGGGAACCATCAGGGAGGCCCCGGTGGCGAGACCGGAGCGGAGGCTCTCGTAGACGCCCACATTCGAGGCGTGGCACATGCCGAGCTGGTCGGAGGTGAGCACCAGGAGCCTGTCGTTGGCAGCGTGGCCCAGGGCCTCTGTGAGGGTTGTCACGGGTGGAACGGTACTCCAGGTGTGTGGGTGGGGAACAGGGCTGCCCGCCAATGGGTACCGGCCTGCCCAGTCCATGGAGTGGTCCTTCAGGAAAGCGGCTCGTGGGCTCCACCGCAGGTCGACCAGAGCCCCAGCCCGGCCGACCGGGCGCGGCTCTCCGCTGCTGCCAGTTCGTGGCGCAGCCCGTCGTTGGGGGAGATGTGGAGGGATGCGGCAAAGCCCCGTTCGACCATGGATGCGTTGACCGCCAGACCGTCTGACAGCCGCTCGACGTATGCGAGGAGCCGGCCGTAGCGGTCGCGTGCCTCTACATCTCGTTGCACGAGCACTGCGGTTCCGGGTGGGAGCAGCAGGGCCATGCGTGCAGATGCCTCGGAGCCGAAGCATTCGACCGGGCGGTCGGGGTGCACGGTCTCGGGTGTGTCGATTCCCAGCAGCCGGACGATCTCGTCGGTGCCGGCCAGGTCTATGACGACGGTGTCTCCGTCTATGACGCCAACCACGGTGCCGAGTCCGTCAGAGGGTGGTTGGCCTCGTGAGTAGGCGGCGAGGCCCATTCCGAGGATCATGAGGCCCATCAGTGCACCGACAAACACCGTTGCAACCTTCTCGGTCGGGTGGGCCCGGGCCAGTTGAAGCAGACCCGTTCCGTTGGTTGCCAGGTCAGGCGGCATCTGCGATCCCTGGTTCATCGTCGCTCCCGTCACGCCCGCCCACGGTCGGGTCCGATGCGTCCGGCCCGACCGACGGGTCGAATCGCGACCGTGGGTGGCTGGCTAACAGCGCCCGTGCCTCGGCGACACCTGCCAGGCCGATTTGGCGGGTGCGTGCATCCATCGGGCGGTGGCGGGGCCATGCTGCCTGTCTCTTCGTCGGTCTCGTGAGCCTGAGTTGTTCGTTCATGACCACAAGCATTAAGACAGGGTGTGACATCCAGCCGTTGTGGAACTGGAGGGCCCTGCCCGTGATGCGCGGATCGCGTCGGGGAGCGTCTAGTGTGGTTTCCACGCAGGCAGGTTGATCCGTTGCCGAAGAGGACCGATGGGAGATGGCAGTGACCGAGACGCTCGACACAGCGACAATCGACGAGATCAAGACCATCATCGACCGGGGGCTCGGCACCACCAAGAGCCGTGAGCTCATTGCCTCCTCCGAGGTGGCCGACCTGCTGCTCGACCTTCGCCTGCTGCTGGCAACGAGTGACGCTGCAATAGAGGCCGCTTCAGCCAACTGAGTTTCAGGACCGGCATGGTCAGCCGGTCAACGGACTATCTCAGCGAGAAGACCTTCCGGACCACGCGGCCTATGAGCAGGCCTGCTCCGGCGCCCACCACGACATCGCTGGCGTGGTGGATGCGCACATGGATCCTTGAGGCGGCAACCACCCCTGCCAGCCCGTACCAGAGCGGTTTCACCCTTGAGCGTTCCGACAACAGGGTTGCGGCCATGAATGCAGCTGAAGCGTGCCCCGACGGGAAGCTGCTGGTGAGCGGCTGCCTCAGGTTGTGTGGCCTCTCCTCTTCGTGAAGAGGTCGGTCGCGTCGGAACAGTGACTTGACAGCACCGTTTACGAGCGCCGACTCCATGCCGAGGGCCAACGCCAGGCGTGCGGCCTCACGGTGTCCACGGCGGGTGGTCAGGCCGCGGGCCGTGCCGGCGATGTGCCAGATGAGGCTGAAGTCGCCCAGTTCGCTTGCGGTGTAGAAGACCCTGTCAACGAGAGGACGGCCGCGGAGTGGCTCCCACACCTTGTCGACAGCGTCATCGAGCGCCCTTCCGATTGGACCCAGCGGGTGGGCAACGGGAGCGTCGTCGGTAATCGGATCGACCAGCGGGTCGACCGCCGACCCACCCGAGTCGACCAGTCGGAGATTCCTCTCGGGTTCTGGGGCAGAAACCATGGGATACAAGCCTACGGGCGAGGAGGCTGTCGGCGGAAAGGGCCCTGTCTCTTATAAAAATCTGACGCTGCCGAGGAGAGATCTAGGGAAGGACTTGGGGGTGGGCGGAGTATTGAAAAAAAGACAAATTACAAACGTGTCTCAGTGATGATGAAGTGTAATGACATCCACGACAGCGCTCTATGAGGCGGGGAG